>CAYGTV010000011.1:0-3322 GCA_964353135.1 uncultured Candidatus Saccharibacteria bacterium | reverse complement strand
TTTCAATTTCTGTTTTAACCCATTTTCAAGTTATTTTAACTCGGTTCTAACCTGATTTAGCAAGTGTACCATAAATGACCCACCTTGGATTTTGGATGGTACAAAAAGAGTTAAGATGTTTAAGGTACCTTTTCAAAATGGGGTGGGTCAATGTTCAATAAAGTTTTAAAGGTGTTTTAGGGTGGTTTTAATGAGTTTTAAGGTGTTTTTAAAACGACGTTTCAATTTCTGTTTTAACCCATTTTCAAGTTATTTTAACTTGGTTTTAACATGATTTAGCAAGTGTACCATAAATGACCCACCTTAAATTTGGATGGTACAAAAAGAGTTAAGATGTTTAAGGCACCTTTTCAAAATGAGGTGGGTCAATGTTCAATAAAGTTTTAAAGGTGTTTTAGGGTGGTTTTAACAGAGTTTTAAGGTGTTTTAAAACAACTTTTCAATTTCTGTTTTAACCCATTTTCAAGTTATTTTAACTCGGTTCTAACCTGATTTAGCAAGTGTACCATAAATGACCCACCTTGGATTTTGGATGGTACAAAAAGAGTTAAGATGTTTAAGGTACCTTTTCAAAATGGGGTGGGTCAATGTTCAATAAAGTTTTAAAGGTGTTTTAGGGTGGTTTTAATGAGTTTTAAGGTGTTTTTAAAACGACGTTTCAATTTCTGTTTTAACCCATTTTCAAGTTATTTTAACTTGGTTTTAACATGATTTAGCAAGTGTACCATAAATGACCCACCTTAAATTTGGATGGTACAAAAAGAGTTAAGATGTTTAAGGCACCTTTTCAAAAAAACGGACATTTCGAAAAAGTCAGCCACTTCTGAGTACAAGTTGACAATAAAAAAAACAATTTTTAAATTTACTCGTCAGTGCTGTCACCGTCGTCTTCGTTGATGTCGTCTTCGTTGATGCCGTCTTCGTCATCGTCGTCTTCGTCGCTGGAGGGCTGCTCATGCTTGACCTTTTCCTCTGCGGCATCGGCATCGGCATCGGCCTTGGCCTCCTCCTTTTCCTCTGCGGCATCGGCATCGGCATCGGCCTTGGCCTCCTCCTTTTCCTCTGCGGCATCGGCCTTGGCCTCCGCGGCACCGGCCTTTTCCTCTGCGGCACCGGCCTTTTCCTCCGCTGCCTTGCACTTCTTCGAGCCTTTGAGTGTCTCCTGCGTGTTGGGCTTCGGCGTCGACTCCTTTTTCGGGAGGCAAATACCTCCAACTGAGGGGTGAGGGTCAGGACATTCACGCGCTCTTTTTGTTCTAGCCATTTTGATTGTTTTTTGTTTTTTGGTTTTAGAAGAAATGATTTTATGAATTGGAAAAAATAAAAAGTTTTTGACTAGTCTAAAAAATTAAAAAAAGTTATTTAAAATCTGAAATTTAAAAATTTTCTGAAAGATTTTTATGTTTAAAATTTTCAGATTTATCAAGTAAGATGTTTTGGAGTTTGAAAAATATTTTTTTTATTCAAAAACCCAAAATCTTCAAATTTAAAAACACAAACAATTGTCCCTGAAGAGTTTGCAACGTAGGTTTTACTTGTTTTTTTGTTGTTTTTAAATTTAAAACAAAAAGTGCGGGATTCTTTTTTTACCAAAATATTTTTTTTAAATTTTTTCAAAAAAATTTTGACTTGTGCGGGATTCTTTTTTTACCAAAATATTTTTTTTAAATTTTTAAATTTTTAAATTTTTTAATTTAGATGTTTTCCATTGATGAGATCCGCCCTTGGTGGTTTACGTTTCTTTTTTTGGGGCTACGGGCGACCTTTTCGGGTGCTGCGTCCAAAGTGGTCAAGGTGTCTTCGGACGACAAGAGCCGGTTGCTGGGCACAAAAGATGACTCTACGTTTGGGCTGTCATGGGTGTCGGCATATGCAGTCTATTGCGCTTTGTGTGATTTGCGCGACGGCAAGAAGATCGGCAGTTTTGGTGTGAGCAAGTTGCCTCCTTGTAAGCCTTTTGATTTGGGCCCCGACGACTGCCACGAAGAAGAGCCAGACGACGACGACGACGGCGACGAGGTCAAATGTTGGGAGAAGCCAAAAAAAAACGAGGACGAGGAGGACGATGAGGAGGACGATGACGACAAGTTGCGCGTTGTGCTTTGCGTGCTTCAGGGCGTTTTTCCGCTGATTTTCAAGTGGGAGTCTAATGCCGACGGAAAAAACAAGTTCTGTTCTTCGGAACGTCGTTCGGTGGCTGAGTTAAAATCACTGCTGTCCAAGGAGAGCGGGGTTGATTTCAACTCTGAGTGGGAGGCTTGGAAGCAGATTGCGAGTAACGAGTGCAGTGGATTCGCCACCATTGACGCTGCTGACTTGAACGACCTTAACGATGATGACTGGAAGATCTTTGACCACCTTTTGCACTTTCTCTCGTGCGAATGGATGGACGAGAACTCCAAGAGTTGCGCTTTAACGTTGGCGTCAAAGGTTTCTGCGTCTTTTGCGGTGGACCGTGCACGCAAAGAAAAAAGTTGGGCGGAGGGAGACAAAACTTTCTTGGAGGAGCACGTCAAAAAATTGAGTGCTCGCGCGGATCAGGAGTACGCTGCCTTGGATGATTGGCGTCTTCGACTGCGTAAGGAGGACGAGAACCTAAAGGCCATGAAGGAAAAACTGAAGGCCATGAAGAGCCCGGCTGCCAACGTCTCGGAGGAGTTCAAGAAGAAGTGTGCAGAGTTCGAGAAGAAGCGTGCAAATTACAGAAAGAATTCTGACGATTACAATACCTCGGGGGAAAAGTACACTGAATTGGTGAAAAAGTACGAAACTGCACAGAAGGAGTTGAAAGATGCGGAGAAGAGGTACGAGACTGCACAGAAGATGTACGAGACTGCACAGAAGAAGTTGGAAGATGCGACTGCGAAGGAGAGCAAAAAGCGGCTACGTGTTGTGCAAACTGACTCCAGTACTCCCGCCACATTGGAAAACGACTCGAACCCCCCCTCTGGGTCGGGAAAGCGCCTGTGTTTTTGAGACTTTTTATTTTGTGTGCATTTTGGACCGAAAACGTGTTTTAAGTTATTTTAGTTTCATTATAGGTATGCTTTAGTGCACCTTGTTAAAAATAAACTCGTCCAACGACTTGCGTTTTTGAATAAATTTTATTTTTTTTATGTGCATGTTTAGGTGTATGTGGTAAGTATTTAGGTCGTTTTAGGGATGTTCTATAACTCTAAATCTCGTCCAACGAGTAATTATTTTCTTTTACCAAGAAAAGGCGCTACCCAAGGAAAATTAGAGGGGCGGTTACACAACATATCGGCTAAACCCCCTTCAATCGCCTTTAAAACATGCCCAGACCCCTATCATGTTAAATTAC
>CAYGTV010000010.1:0-18888 GCA_964353135.1 uncultured Candidatus Saccharibacteria bacterium | reverse complement strand
GCTCGAAGGGTCAGCAGTTCGAGCCTGCTCCCAAGCACAGATAACAAAACCGCCATTTGGCGGTTTTGTTATCTGTGCTTGGGAAGTAACTGGCTAATGCCAGTTACGTGCAGGCTCGAACGGCGGAGACATGTTTTTATTCCCTGAATGAAAACAGTCGAGCCGTGTCCCGCGGCGCTGAAGAGCATAGCGATTCATTGCGACCGTCAGGACGAGCCTGCTCCCAAATATTTTGCTATACTCATCGTACTTTTTGCAATGGTCGGTTCTGGAGCAGTGCTCCAGCGTCGACAGTTGGTTGCAGTTACAATCTAAAACATACATATGTCTAAAACACTTCATGAGCTCACAGTTAACGCTAAACAAATTATGGGTATGTACAGTGAAGAATACCCAGAGGTAAAAGTAGATCGAGACTATTTTCCATTTAAAGTAACTGAAGAGTGGGGAGAATGTCTCCAAGTATATCTAATGCTCACTGATCGTGGACGTCAAAAAGGACAATCAAAAGAAGAAATTAAAGAAAAATTAGAGCTTGAGATCGCTGATGTGCTTGGGTTCTTAATGGTATTTGCGGATAGTGAAGGTATTGATCTAGAACAAGCGCTCAATAAAAAATGGTTTAAACGATTACCTAAGGACTAGTTTGTGCATAGCGGACTTGCACACAGTATCTAAAAGTTTATAATCAAAAACATGAAGCACACAAAAACAATTCAGACGTGGAGCGGTTTCTGCTCAACTATCACTACTCTGCAGTAGGAGATAGTGTTTTTGTTTGCGTAAAAACTCTGTCTCTTGGGGCAGAGTTTTTACTTTGTCTCAGGATGTTGTTCTTTTGGAGGGAAATAAATGGACGGTTCTATACTTTCTGTTGGAGAATCATTTCAGCGCACCGATAGTATGGGTTCTCATACAGGTACACTAGTGGGTGAGCTGATAGGATTTTCACAAGTTGGAAGACTGTTCGCTGTGCTTGTGCGTACAGCTGGTGGTGAGGTAACTTGTTACGTTAAGCTCGATCCTACCCAGTTACAACGACACAGTCAAAAAGAGCGCGTTCTGAATCCAATATCAGTTCCGCTTTGAAGAAAGGCGCTCTGTGATGAGCGCCTTTTCTCTATTTATGCACGCCGCTTTTGACTCGTAATTGCGTACTTCGGTGTTTATCGAGCTTTGGTAGTCTGATTTCGAGCATACCGTGCTTTTCCTTGGCGTCACTTTCGTCGATCGCGACTTCTTCTGGGAGCAGGAGTGTTCGTGAGAATGAACCCCAAAATAGTTCCCGATGAAAATACCCATCATCGCGAGCCTCTTGGTATTCTTCACGGGTTCCACGTATCGTCACCATGTCTCTAGTGATGCTGATTTCTAGGTCGGACGGATCAACCCCAGCCACGATTGCTCGGATGATGATCTCGTCATCAGTCTGGTACATATCTACTGGCAACTCGCCATCTTGAGGCTCTGCAGTGCGAGCTTCAAGCGGTTCTTCATCCCACTCATCGTCATCAGCATACTCCGGCTCTTCTACCGCTAGATCATCTTCGTCACCAAACTCGTGATCGTCACTTAGAACACGATCGAGGTCGTCAGAATTGTTGCCTGTAAGGCGATCTAGAAATGATAGTTTTTTCATAATAGTTATGCGTGAAGTTTATGGTTTCTTTCAAGCATTTTAACACGCTCAAAGAGTAAGAAGAGGATAATAATGCCGATCCAAACGAATAAGAAGACACCGAGAATGGTAGTTCCACTTGCTCCCATTATAAAAAAGTTAAACAATGCATGCAACACAATGGCAACGAACAACCCGATAGTTCCAAACAGCATTTGTATGGAGCGTGATTTGTAATAGGTAAACGCTAGGAACATACCGATGGTTCCTGATGCTAGTACATGCAGTAGTGTCGCGCCCAAAAAGCGGAACCCTCCAGTCAAAGCAGAATTAAAGTAGTCCCCGACCATCAGTGGATTAAATACAAACAATGCATTTTCGAGTGCCGCAAACCCTAGCGCTATGACGATGAGATAAATAACCATGTCGATAGGTTCATCGACTTCGCGATTCCAAAATACTATCGCCAGGGCCACTGCGTATTTGAGAAGTTCTTCGATCACAACCCAGGTAAACATCACGTTGCTGTCTGGGTATAGTTCTAGAGCCCATCGTTGTAGGGGGAGGGCGATGGGTACCACTGCCATGCCGGCGATAAAGGTGATAGCAATCAGGAAGTATGGCTCGGGTTTGATGCTGTCTTCGCGCAGCCAAAACCACACCCAAAAGATGGCAGGGATAAGTCCGGCAACAAAGGCAATAGCAAAGACCGTTGATTCCATTTCACTACTATTGTAGCAAAAGGCGCGCAGACCTTTGGTCTGTGCGCCTTTTGCTGGGGAGAGTCTACATCCCTGGCCATCTGGCCACCATCAGGATGTCTTGGTCCTTCATTTCACTTGGTAGTTCCTGCCAGATAGTCTCGGTTACAAACGGCATAAACGGATGCAGCATTTTGAGTGACGTCACCAGGTATTCAGCCAGTAGCCGCTGTCGTGAAGCTCGGGTTGCAGCATCGTCTGATGCCAGTAGTTCTTTTGATTCTTCAATCAGTGTGCTAGCGAAATAATCCCAGATAAACGAGTAGAGCTTTTCTGCCGCTAGGTCAAACCGATCTTTACTGATTTGAGTGGTGATTTCAGATACTGCTTTGTGTAGTTCGTTTTCAATGTTGGCTGCGTCAGAGTCAGTGAGTGTTGTTAGCATATCTAGTCCGTCCAGGTTGTCCAGTGTAAATCGGGTGATGTTCCAGAGCTTGTTGGCGAACTTCTTGTAGGCATTTACTTTGTCAGGGTCTAGGTTCATATCGGTTCCAGGGGCGTTGTTTACCACTAGTCCCATCCGCAAGGCATCTGTTCCATACTTCTCCTGGATTTCACTGGGGGCGATCACGTTACCTTTACTTTTACTCATCTTTTTGCCGTGCTTGTCTCGTACCATTCCATGCAGATACACTTTACTAAACGGACTTTTGCCGGTCTGGAATAACCCTAGCATCACCATTCGTGATACCCAAAAGAAAATAATATCTTTCCCAGTTTCCATTACTGAGGTTGGGTAGAAGTCAGTAAAATCTTTCCCGTTAGGGAAGTCAGTCACTGCCAGCGGCCACTGTCCAGACGAGAACCAGGTGTCAAAGGTGTCCGGATCTGGCACTACTGCACCATCGCACTTGGCACACATAGTGATGGTATCGTCGAGATCGACCATGCCGTGCTGACATACGGTACATACCTTGGCCGGAATTTTTATACCCCAAGCGATCTGACGCGAGATGTTCCAGTCCTCGATCTTGCTCATCCAGTCCCGGAAAATACGCTCGTCACGGTCGGTGGTGAACGATAGTTCACCAGCATCTACCGCAGCGGCAGCTTGTTCTGCTAACGGTTTCATATGTACAAACCATTGCTCACGGATTTGTGGTTCGATCTCTCGGTCACACTTGTAACAGCAGGGAACTGAGTGTTCGTATTTGTCATCAATTTTAACCAGTAGTCCTTTCTCGTCGAGTTTCTCAACGATCTTGGCCCTAGCTTCACTAATGTTCATTCCTTCAAACTCGGCGGCTATTGGAAGCAGCTTTCCTCGCCAGTCGATGATCTGCTCGTAATCAAGGTTGTGTCGCTTGGCGATTTCAAAGTCGACCCCAGAGTGCCAGGGGGTGATAGTCATGACCCCAGAGCCCATTTCTGGGTCACTGGCTTCGTCTTTGATTACAGTTGTAGTGATCGGTCCATTGATCCATTCGATCTCGATTTGCTGCCCATGGGTATACTCTGCATATCGTTCGTCGTCAGGGTGCATCACGACGTACTTGTCGCCAAATTTTGTTTCTGGTCGTGCGGTTCCGATAACAAATGGTCCGTATTGAAAATAGTAAAACGGGTCGGTGCGCTCGTTGTAATTAACTTCTAGGTTAGAAAGAGAAGTTTGGTGTTTAGGGCACCAGTTCACGATTCGAGCACCACGATACAGCAGCTCGGCCTCCTCGAGTTTTTTAAAGGTGTCGTAGACGACATTAACCACTCGATCATCAAGGGTAAACAGTAATCGCGACCAGTCACAACTAGCACCCAGTTCCTTGATCTGGTTCAACATGAAATCTTTGTTGGTTTGGGTGAAGTCCCAGATTTCTTTATACAGTTCCTCGTCAGTCATCTGGAATCGTGAACGCCCCTCTTTTTGTAGTTTCTTCTCGTACACCACCTGAGTTTCAAAGCCAGCATGGTCAGCACCGGGGAACCAAACAGTTTTTTTTCCACGCATACGCTCAAACCGCATCATGATGTCCTGAATAGTTACAAATAGTGCGTGACCGGCGTGTAGTGACCCATTGGCGTTTGGTGGAGGCATCACAATCGAGAACTGCTCTGATCGTTCACCAGGCAAATTGTCAGGGTTAAAAAACCCTGAATCTTCCCACAGTTTATAGATGCTCGATTCGTGTGACACTGGATCGTAGGGCTTGAGGAATATCTCAGGAATAGTGGATTCACCTTGGTTTTGCTGGTCTTTTTGATCGCTCATAGTTTAAAAAGAGTATCACGGAATACTGCATAGGCAAACAGCTATAGGATTTCTAAAGTAGGCTTGCTATGCTTATTGCATGAAAGAAGTCTGGCTCTATCCAACAGAAACCATTTATGCGTTAGGGGTTAATGCGTTTGACGTTGATGCACTTAAACTACTCGCGGAAATAAAAGGTCGACCAGCTACTCAGGCTGTGAGTTGTCTTGTGTGCTCGGCTGCTGATATTGCTCAGTACGCTGAAATAAATTCTACCGCCCGGAAATTGATCGACAGGTTCTTACCTGGACCAATGACTATTGTGCTTCCGTGTGCTGATGATCGACTGAAACACGTCAGTACAGATGGCAGTGTTAGTTTTAGGATTTCACCTGATCTGGTTGCACAACAAACAGTTGCTGAATTTATGAAACTGTACGATGCACCTTTGACATGTACCAGCGCCAATGCGCACGGCAAAGCGCCGGCGCAAAAACCAGAGTCCGTCCTGATTCAGCTCGGTGGCCAGGCTACTTATATTACTAAAATCATCGACGACGGCCCGCGCAGTGGCACTGCGTCGACAGTGGTGAGTTGTATCGGTGACGAAGTGCAAATCCTACGGGTGGGAGCGATCTCACCGATGGATATACTAGAAGTGACAGGGAGGTAGAAATGCAAAAGCCGCTCATCGAACGGCTTGTACATTCGCGTAGGCGGCTTGTTATGTGGGGTTGAGGGAATTAGCTACGCAAGTTTCAATAAACCGGGCAAGCTGTGTAGCGTTCGGGTCACGGTCGAACGTGATATCTACCGCTCTGTCTCCCTGTTGGGTTATTTGGATGACTTGACCGATAAACCTTCCGTTGAGTTTGATTGATTTGTTTTCCCAGCCAAGTGGTGTCATCCCATGGCAGCGAAAGTTCCAGGTGTGTACAGCTTCTTGTGATACTGCCTGGATTTCCACTATCCCGTTGCCAGTTTTGAAAAATGCGCAAAGTTCATGTAGCTCCATATGCCACCCTCCCAGATGTGTGTTTGTGCGTTCAGTTTGAACTCTAGTGAATTTTTTGCTGTCTGTCAACTACAAACTCTTGTTCCCGTCAGCTTGGATTCCTTCGGCACCAAATGGTGAAAGGGCGCCAGCAGCGCGGGCGTGGCCAGCCAGCGCAATCATGACGCTGTTGTCGGTCGCGAGGTGGGGGCTAGGGAAGTAAACGGTTACGTCTGGGAATTCGGTCAGGAAATGGGACTCGAAAGCTCGTTTGATGAATCCGTTAGCAGACACGCCGCCTCCTACAATCACGGTCTGGGCGTTGTTGTTCGCTACTGCGGTGCTGGTCTTCTTTAGCAACACTTCTGTTACTGCGTCTTCAAAATCACGCGCAATAGCGGCTTTTTCATCGTCAGTTAATTCCTTGTCCGCCACTGCATAACGAACAGCAGTTTTGAGCCCAGAAAACGAAAAATCTAAATCACCAGAATTGATCATTGGGCGAGGCAGTGGGGTGTATTCTGGTAGCACTCGCTTGCGAGCGTCGGCTGCTAGTTTGCTGATTTGTGGTCCACCTGGGTACGGTAGTCCAAGTAGTCGAGCAACTTTATCAAACGCTTCGCCAACCGCATCGTCCCGGGTCTGGCCAATTTTGTTGTATTGACCCCAGTCTCTCATATTGATCAATTCGGTGTGACCACCTGAAATCAGGAGGGCAATGGTAGGGAAGTTGATGTCGCTCAACATATCGTCACGCTCTACATCATAAATACTCGCGAGGATATGACCCTCCATGTGGTTGACGGGGATGACGTTGGTGTCTGTAATGTGTGCGAGAGCTTTGGCGAAACTCACTCCCACCCATAGGGCAGGCGCGAGTCCTGGTCCACTGGTGACCGCAATCAGGTCAATTTTCGGTAGTGAATGGTTTTTAAAAAATTCGATGAGGGCGTCTGCCAGACCTTCTTCGCGTACCAGTAATTCTTGGACTTTTGTTTTGTCGGCGTCAGATAAATCAGCGCCGTGGTCTTCGAGTAGGTCTGCTTCGGTGGCTGCTTCGTGTAGCATTGGGACTAGTGTTCGAGCGTGCTCACGTTTAGCTAGTGCAGGAAATACACCGCCATATTCGGCGTGAACATCAACCTGCGACCATAAACCATTACCCAGGATCTCGTAGGAAGCGTCAGGAAATTCACCCTCAGCTTTAATTAAGCTGACGGCAGTTTCGTCACAGGAAGTCTCGATCGAGAGAATTAACATAGGGTGCAGTATAGAGTAATTTGAACATTTGTAAAATCGTGGTATGGTGTTTATGAAACAGAAAAGGAGGACATCATGTCAAAACTCATTGAAGTTGTTGCTGTATGCGTCACATGGCCATTCCGGTTGTTGTGGGCGTATGTGGCTTTGGGTCACGCATTTGTTCGATATGTTGTAATCGAAGAAGTGTTGATTTTCTTTCGAGAGATTGACAATCGAGTGAATCCAGACGGAAAGATCCAGCCACGCTGCTCAAGCGGACGACATGAACGCTATCGCTCAAAGCAGTGATGGTAACAAAGAAAGGTGCGGATTTCGATCCGCGCCTTTTTTCCGCCTATAGGTAGGTAAATGGTAAATCTGCAAATGAATCAACTTTGATGCTGGCCGCGTTGTCGTGTCCGCCACCACCGTATTTCTCTGCTAGCACTCGTACATTTGCATCACCATTGCTTCGTAATGAAATATTTACTGCTCCTAGGTTACGGTAGTATACAATCCCGATCTCTGGCTGGTCTGTTCCCGCATTCATTTTTGCTAGGTGGTGACCAAGAATTGAACGATATGTTCGAGCTACATTGAGTGCCCACACTTCGTGACCTTCAAATAAAACTCGCTCTTTATACTGTAACAAGCTTTCAACGAGCTGGTCTTCAAATTCAGAAATAGTTCGCCCTTTATCTATAAATTTTTCTCTAAAATCTGGGTTTTCTAGTTTGGTAAGCAAATCATCCCATTTCTTGAAGTCAAAATCATATCCTTTTAATGCAGAGCAAAATGCTCGGTTATCGGGCAACTCAAATTTCCACAGATCGTGGTCTTCAACAAAATACATTAATTCAGGAACTGGAGTGTCAGGATGGAAGTATTGCCATGAAAGGACTGCTCCAGAGTGGTTTTTGTCAAAGATATTTTGAGGAAACGCTGTAACCCCAGCTTCGCTAGCGGGGTGGTGGTCAATCACGACGACGTTCTTGTTTACCTCCTGGAGTGCCCGTTGCACATCTTCTTCCAGTCCATAGTCAAGGACGTAGATTTCTTTGTCACGAAACTCGTCTGAAACTGCAACCTGGGTTCGTTGGGGGATGTAAGTAGCGTTATCTCCAAATTTTTTCCAAGCGGCAAACGCTGAGGCAAAACCATCTCGGCATTGAGCGTGATAAATAACGACTACATCTTTCATTTTGGCTTCCATGGTGTCCGATACAAGACTTGAACTTGTGACCTCTACAATGTCAATGTAGCGCTCTACCAGCTGAGCTAACCGGACGTATTTTGTTCGATAGGCCCTGCAATGGAAATGGTGAGTGGTCGTGGGACGACTGCGAACCGCTACTTTGCTTAGCTAACCGGACGTATCTAGGTGGTAAGATATTAGCATAAATCATTTTTAAGTAACAGATAGATATGTCAAAACAGGAAAATCCAAGAGTGTGGCAGCGTGGAGCAGAGTCGGCCATGGCTTCAGTTGATGAAAGGGTGACAGGTGTCCAAGAAAAAATGGGTGGTATGCAAAGCTATGTTTCTGAATTCATTGCAAATGACGTCAGGTTGCTAGTTTAATTGGTTCAAAATTTGTTGAGAAAATAAACATGAATATTGGTGCTGCAGAACAGTACGCAAAACAAAACGAGTTTTTAATTCCTAAAGATGTTAAAGAACTCGGTCCCGACCATGAAGTCGCTTTTATTTTGGCTTTAGCGGAAAAGTTGGGTGGCCCCGAATACAATCACTAAAACTTTTCCGATGAACATGTAGTACTATATAGCATATACGCTATAAGAATTTTTAATTACTATGTGTGGAATTTTTGGATACGTTGGAGAGAAACAAGTGGCACCATTGTTGCTAGATGGTTTGAGGACGCTTGAGTATCGAGGATATGATTCTGCTGGGATATATGTAGTTGGACAAAAGCCAATCAAAGCCGTCGGTCCAATTGCTAATTTGGCGGAGAAAGTTCCGTCCGATCTGGCAGGTACAACCGGCATTGCTCACACCCGCTGGGCTACTCATGGTGCGCCGACTGTTGCAAACGCTCATCCGCACACAGGGGCGTCAGAGACTATAGCGATTGTCCATAACGGAATCATTGAAAACTTTCGCGAAATCAAAGAAGGTTTACTAGCGCAAGGGATTGTATTTTCCTCTGAAACCGATACCGAGGTATTAGCACAGCTAATTGGGTCATTGTATTCAGGTAATTTAAAAGATGCTGTACAAAAGGCACTTAAACGAGTACGGGGAACCTATGGATTGCTGGTTGCGAGTGAGACTAACCCTGACCAAGTAGTCGTTGCGCGAATGGGGAGTCCGGTGGTGCTAGGAGTTGGGCAAGGTGAGCATTATGTCGCATCAGATCCATCGGCATTGTTGCCGTATACTAAAAATGTAGTGTACCTAGAAGACGGTGAAATGGCAGTGGTGAAAGCCGATTCTTACAAAATAACCACCATTGCCGGTACCACTGTTGAGCGTAATCCAGAGACAGTTGCATTTGATATTGAGTCAGTACAAAAACAAGGGTATGAGCACTTCATGCTTAAAGAGATCATGGAAGCTGCCGAGGTGATAACAAATACAACCAGAGGGCGGATAGTCGCCAGTGAAGGTAAGGTGAAGCTGGGGGGGCTCGAGGTGGTGTTAGATCAGATCAAACAACTAGACCGACTCGTCATTGTTGGCTGTGGGTCAGCGTACTACGGTGCACAGGTTGGACGATATATGCTCGAAGAATACGCTGGCATACCGGTTGAGGTTGAACTCGGTAGTGAGTATCGCTATAAAAATAATTTACAAACAGGGAACACAGCTGTGCTAGCTATTACTCAGTCAGGGGAAACGGCTGACACTCTGGCGTCAATAAGAAAAGCTAAAGCTGCGGGTCTGCTTACGCTTGGAATCGTCAACACAGTTGGTTCGACCATTGCCCGCGAGACTGACGCCGGGGTGCATAACCACGCCGGTCCAGAGATCGCAGTAGCGTCGACAAAAGCTTGTCTGTCACAGTTAACGGTCCTGGTATTGCTGACTGTGCTGATTGGTCGAGAGAATGGAACACTAAATGAGGCAGAATCCAAGAAAATACTTAGTGGTTTAGTTGAACTACCAAAGATAATTGAGCAGTATTTAGTTGATGTGACTGACGTCCAAGTAGTGGCTAAAAAATACGCTCACTACAAAAACGCCATGTTTATCGGCCGCAAACTGCACGCACCGTTGGCGTTTGAAGGGTCACTCAAACTAAAAGAAGTAACCTACATCCATGCCGAGGCATACGCCGGCGGGGAACTCAAACACGGTTCAATTGCTTTGCTTGACGAGAATTTCCCTGTGATCGCTATTGCACCTCAAGACGACGTGTATGAAAAGATGGTGTCCAATATTGAAGAAGTGAAAGCGAGGTCTGCTCCAACACTCGTCATCGCCACTAACGGAGATAATGAAATACATCATGTGGCAGATGACGTTCTGTATATCCCGTCAGTACATCCGATCTTGCAACCAATTATTACTTCGATTCCTTTACAGCTTTTGGCATACTACATTGGAACTGAAAAAGGGATGAATGTTGATCGGCCAAGGAACTTGGCGAAATCAGTGACAGTTGAATAATTCAAGGTTGGTAAAGGTTTGACGATCTCATTTAAAACCTAAACGATACTGAGGCTTTTACGTCAGTGCTTTCACCGTCTTCTTTGATAACTCCTACAGAAAAACCAGCGTTATTTTGTTGGAAACTGTACTCCAATTCTGTTTTTCGAGCGTTGTAACCAGGGATGTCTGGGTTTTCTAGAGTCCGACCGATACTTAGTGAGTGTAGTTGGTTGCCTTCTATGTATGCACCTTCGAGTGATAGGCTGTCAGCTAGCTCACCGTCTGTGACAGAAAAACTACCTGTGTAGCCTCGGACGCTCATACCTGCAGACAAAGTTTTTCCGGTTACGTACAAAGACGGATCTTGGTTTTCTACATCATTTATACCGACCGAAAAATCAACGTTTGCTGAGATAAAAAAATTTGTATCATTCGTATTTGGATCAAAAAATACAGTGTAGCCTAATTGATTTTCGTTAACTGCGCGCAGGTTGTTGCTTTCAGGTAGATTGGATACTGACTCCATGTCAGCAGAGAACTGAAGGTTGCTAAATGCATGGACTCGGTGTGTCAGCTCTCCCCACTCATGATTTGTCCGTCCGGTTAAAGCACCTTCAAACGCTAGTTGAGCAACCAGAAATTCAGCTGAATTTTCGTCAATATTTGCGTTTGTAGTGGTGATGTTTAATTTGCCTATTTCGGCTTGTGCTCTGAGATATGAACTCTCTTCATCACCGATGGTTCCTCTAGCGCCTACACCTATATATTGTGCCTCTTCAAGTGGTCTGTATATGTCTGCATTATGGTTATTGAATTCTCCAAATCGTACATACATCATTCCTGCTTTGAGTGTGACTTGGGTTTGTTCTGGTGTAATGGTGTATTCGATCCCCGATTCTTTTGGTACAAATTCAAAACCGGGTGTGGCAGAATCTTGTCCCAATAGTTCATTGATTGTTTCTTGTGTATGAGAACGGATCAGCGATTCGGCCGAACCAACAATGGTGCCGGGTAGTACAGCTGCTGATTGGTGGTACTCATACACTCCTAAACTTTCTTTATACCGGTCAGTTCCAGTCATGATAATTTGACCGTAGTTTTGCCACAGTATTTCTTCTCGATCATTGATAGTAACGACTGCACCAGTGATAATGTGCCCCTCAGGTCCACCGGGACGGTCTGCGTTACCGATTACTCCTGCATAGTTCCAGGATTCAATTCCCATTTCTTCAAAAACCTTTCGTGTAAAGTTGTGTATAGGGCCGCAAATACCTGCCGCTTCGCCAGCTTTTAGATTTTGGAACATCTCTTCTGCCGAAATTTCTGTATGTTCTCCAGATTCAAGTAAATCCTGGTCGTATAGTTGGCCTAGCCGACCACCGAGCTGTCGTACTAATTCAATTTGTTCTTCAACCGGTGCGTCGCTGTAGTGCTCTGATATATTCTTTGTGAATTCAGTGTAATCACTAGAAGAATACAACAACTCATAAAATCCAGGGGTGTATTCGCGCTCAGTAAACGTTGAGTAGTTAGCATCAAAAAAGTTTTCAGAAGTACCGGCCTCCTGAGCTTTACCTTCAGTGGCTGCTAAAAGCGAGGCAGCTAAAAACAATCCAGCCCAACTTCGCTCACTGGGGTTTTCGGCAATGTTGTCGCAGTGGTGTTCTAGAAGTACGTTGGCCTGCTCTACCGCATCGCCAGAACGTTCTGGCGTATTGTTTGGTTGTTGAAATTGCTCGATCATACGTTCATAGCGTTAAGCATTTCCTCGTACACGTCACCAATCTCATCAGCTGCGTCATCGGTACCGTCTCGATCAACTTTGCTGACAGCCAGTAGCGAGTTAAAAAATGTTTCCTTGAACTCTGGAAATGTAGTTAGTAGTTCATAGATTTTACGACGGTGAAGGTACGACAGGTTGCGCAAACTTTGTTTGATTACTTGAATCTCGGTTTCAGAGTATTCTAGGTCTTGCAGAATGTCTTGTAGGTTCATATTGTCAGTATTCTACCACTCTCCCTCGTTAGACATGCTTGCCCAAGGTTCTTTTGTTGGTAGGTTGTCACCAGTTTGTAATAGTTCTATTGAAATGTTATCTGGTGATTTTACAAACGCCATGTGACCATCTCGTGGTGGACGGTTGATAGTCACTCCAGCCTCCATCAGCGTTTGGCAGGTGTCATAAATGTTATCGACTCGAAATGCGAGGTGACCAAAATTGCGTCCACCGGTATACACCTCGCTTTCTTCGTCCTCGCTTGGCCAGTTATAGGTTAGTTCCAGTAGTGGTGATTTATTTTCGGAGGCTTGCGGTTGGTCTCCTGGTGCAGCTAGAAACACCAAAGTAAATCTACCCGACTCATTTTCTATTCGGTTAGTCTCAACGAGTCCAAGTTTGTTGCAGTAAAAGTCTAGTGAAGCGTCGAGATCAGTGACTCGAACCATGGTGTGAAGGTATTGCATATGTTTTGAGTATAGCAGCTAGGTTTTTAACCTAAACGCCAGCAGTCCACCGGCCATACTCATCCCAGCTAGGACTAGTAGAGTAATGCTGACGCTGGTCAACTCAGCAATAATCCCCAGTCCACCGGTGAATAGCATAAGTACACCAATGATGGTGTTTGAAACAGCGGTGTAGCCTGCTCGGGTGTTTTCGTTAGCGATATTGACGAGGTGGATGTCGCGGCCAATCTTGACCCCGTGGTACATCATCATAATCATAAAGAGAATAAAGGGTAAGAACCAAGCAGTCTCGTACAGAGAGCTGCTAGCAGCCGCCACCGCACCAACCAGCGTCAGACTGGTTACGATTCCTGTTAAGGCCAAAACCAGCGCCGTTGACCGGTCTGTCAGCTTGCCCCATAGTCGACCAGACACAAACCCTGCCAGCGACGATGCGACCACCAGTGCCCCCAGTTGTGTAACAAAACTACCCGCTGCTGCGTCGGCCAGTAATAGTAAAAAAGGTGGGGTGATTGCAGTTGCGATTAATAAGCCGCGGACGACGAGGAATTTTTGTAGCTCGCGGTCAGTTTTGAGATAATGTAGATATAATTTAGTGGCACTCTCTTCCCGGGTGGCGGTAATGACACTTGGTTGTTCAATGAGGCGAGCAAAAGTGAAGGCGGCCAGGACCCACATGACGCTGGCAATGGACAGGGCACCTAGTACCACTACGCTGTAATCAATCACTCCAAACATCAGGATTAATCCAAACACCAAGATACCCCCAGCCGCAATCGAAGAGGCGGTACCTGATACTTCACCCCGCCTGGATTTTTCTACGGTTTTACCAAGCACGTCTTTATAACTAACAGACGAAATACTGCGGGCGACAGCAAAGACTCCTACCAGAGTCGCAATGGCAGCACCAGCAGCTGCGCCAGTGAGCGTCAGGGCGGTTACAACCATCAAAGCGACTGCGATCGCTTGTACCGCAGCTCCAAATACCCACCACCATTTTCGTACGCGGACAAAGCGCAGTCGACTGGCGGTGAATAACTGGGGGAGCAGGGCGCCCGCTTCACGTAAGGGGACCAGCAGTCCAATCCAGACTGCGCCAGCACCCAGGCTGGTAAGCAGCCAAGCTAGTACGAGTTTTGGGTCAACCAGCCCGTCTCCGACCCGGTTACAAGTAAGAGAGATGGTATGGATGAGTCGGTTGTGGGGTTGGTTGGGCATGGGGGTATTGTAACAAAATTACTTACCTTGCTATACTGAATTATTAATTTTACTTTCATAACAATACGCCATGCTACAAGTCGGACGAAAAGCCCCAGCCTTTGCGCTTCTAGATCAAGATGAGAAAAAGCAGACACTTAAAGATTATGTCGGAAAGTGGGTGTTGGTGTATATCTACCCAAAAGATGATACCCCAGGTTGTACCAAAGAAGCCTGCGCGATTGCAGAGGTGTATGGAGATTTCAGGCGTCTAGGTGTGACGGTATTTGGTTTGAGTAAAGATACCCCTAAATCTCACAAGAAATTCGCCGAGAAATACAACCTGCCGTTTACACTATTGGCTGACGAAACTATGGCCACCATCGATAAGTATGGAGCACTGGTCGAGAAGCAGATGTATGGCAAACCAGTCCGTGGGACAGCTCGTATTTCTTATCTGATTAATCCTGAAGGGAAGATTGCAAAAGTGTATCCAAAAGTCGATCCAGCTAACCATGCACTTGAATTACTGGCTGATATCAAGGTGGCAAAAAAGGAGTTTAAGCAGATTTAGTTTAGTCGTTCACGGAGAATTGGTCACCTTCACATCAATATTTTCTTCGGCATGAGCCTCGAAGATATTGTGTTACTCGACCCCGCCGCTTCTGCTTGAGGATGGATGTTGTGTGGTCACATGTCGTAACCTATAATTTTCGTTACACTCAATTCTAGCTAACGCTCGCGACCCCGGCTCGACCGTTTTTCATTCTAAGGAATGAATGAAAAACATGTCTCCGCCCATCACATCGGCACGTATGCAAAACTGTTTGCATACTATTAAAGAAACACACCCAGCATTTGCTGAGTGTGTTTCTTTAATGCCGATGTGATCCCACGGAGAATCGAACTCCGATTTCCAGGATGAAAACCTGGCGTCCTAACCATTAGACGATGGGACCGTTTTTGTGTTTGGTCAAACACAGTCATGTGTTCTTGTTGATGTTTCGGTTTTGAAAACCTGGCCACCTATTATCTCATAAATATCGATGATTTGTTCTTTCGTCACAACCGGATGAAAAACTACCCGTTTTTCATTCCATACCCACTAGACGATGGGACCTTGTTTGCTTGCAAACTTGGTACTCAAAATTGAGTGCGCCTACTATACCAAATGACTCAGAAAAATCCAGTCATTTTTCACGTATCTTGGGTACGATGGTATACTGGTATATATGAACGAAAAAATCACTAAGAAAATCGGGGAAGCGTGTGCGTTTGCCTCGGTGCTTGAAGTCACATATCAGGCTAATGAAACGGTAATGAAGGAACTCCTTGGAGGCATGGCGGGGGCAGTTGTAAAGACTGCTGCTTCACAAAAAACCGCTCTACAGTCACTGTGTGATGAGGCGGGTACCACCAACATCCTGATGCCCAAAGTAGAAAAGACAGCCACCAAGATCACATCCATGGGAGAGATGTATGTGGGAGATGATTGGGATGATGCGGCAGAAGTACTAGAGTGGATGAGTTTTTTTGTGGGTGGAGCGATTGTACACTGGCAACTAATCGCTGGAGCGGGGGAAGCGATGGGGCACACAGCGCTCAAGCGGGTGTCAGATGCAGGGGTGGTGTACTACACAGAACTGATGGATCAGTTGAAAATTGCTGCAACAAAGGTCGGTGTCGAGCGATCTCACTAAGACTTTTCCTCGTTTATTCACAGGGGTAATACCCACAGTTATACAATAGCTATCCACATGGTTATACACATTTTCTGAAATGAGCCTTGTTTTACCACGTGTTGACCTTGACCTTGCATAGAGATACCCTAGTAATAGACCGATATTCGTGGTGAGTATTTCAAAATACTAAGCTCGAGGCTACGAGCAAAGGGTATCGGTCAAGCTCTACGTTGTACAAAGCAAAAGCGCCCTGGAGGGGGCGCTTTTGCGTGAGCAAACGAGTGTAAAGACTATCGCGAGCGTAGATCAGAATTTGTTCTGCCTGTGGGCAAATTCTGATAAGTGAATATTGTTTATGTTTGTCGGTACCCCTTACCCCAAGCATTCCAAGGTAGTGACAGATCACATTCTGGTACTAGGTCTACGACCCATTGCACAAACGTGTTGCTGTTGGGACCAGCTACCATTTTATACTGAGATAGTTCTTTGTAGGGGTAGATGATAAGGTGGTCATCTTCGATCAGTTTATATAAAGTATGAGCTGCACTTCCGTTGTTACCAGCGCACCCAGATACTATTCTGGTTCCCCAGCGCTTGTGTCCTGCATCAACACGCCACCATTTTTTCTTACGAAACCAGAGTAAAAATCCCATGTCAGCTGGGAGTAGATTCTTGTAAATTACTCCGCTGTATGATTCTACTCCTGCTAATGCAAATGGTGCGAAAACATCATATCGGTTTTGAACACCTGCATGTTCAGTCACAATATGGGTATGCACCACAAAATTAAGTGGTATCCCTAATTTAGAGCTGTACACACTTACTTTGTAGTCCTGGTCATTCATTGTTTATTTAGCCTTGAGGGTCACGTAGATGTCTTCGAGAGCCTTGACTGCGTCGCCGGCCGAGATGTTGTTTTGGTGATATTTGATGTTGGTGCAGTCACCAGCTGCCCAGATGCCAGGAGTGGTTGTTTTTTGGGTCCAGGGGTCGATCTCGATACGACCGTAGTCGTCCAGGGCCACGGCGTCACCGACGTAGTCTGTGTTGGGGATCATACCGATTTCCATAAAGATACCTGTAACTGGGAGCTCGATTTCTTTACTATCTTTTTCATATACCAAGCCTGAAACGAACTTGCCGCCATCTACCTTGGTCGTCATAGCACCAGTGATCCCTGTCATGTTGGGGTGAGCGAGTACTTTTTCAACCGTTACTGGGTCAGCTTTGTATGATTCACCTCGGTTGAGCAAGGTAACGCTTTTGGTGTATGCCAGTAGCTGGGCAGCAGTTTCAAACGCCGCGTTACCGCCACCGATGACCGCTACGTCTTGCCCGGCGAAAATTGGTCCGTCGCATGAAGCACAATAGGTGAGTCCTTTGTGCTCGAGTTCGTCCGCCCCTGGTACGTCTAGGCGGCGACGCTTTGATCCAGTTGCGATCAAGACAGCTTTTGCTTCAGCTGATTCTTCACCGAAATGAACCTTGTGGCCGTCATCTGTTTTCTCGATGTTTGTAACGTAGGTTTTATCTTTGATATCAACCCAACCATCAGCATAGGTACGCAAGTGAGCTTCGAGATCTTTTGCTAACTGAGTGCCTGAAATAGATGGCGAGCCAATCCAGTTCTGAATATCTGGCGAGACGGTACTTTGTCCACCCCATTCAGACGTAATAAAAAGGGTTTTGAGTTGCTTTCGTGAGGCGTAAACACCAGCCGCTGTTCCAGCTGGACCTCCACCGATAATGATCAAATCGTACATGGCAAACAGTATAAATAGTTAAGTTGCCATAGGATACCATGGATTGCCGGCACACAAAAAGCCGCATTGGCGTGATTATTGTAAAAGAAAATAACTTATCATATATGATAAGTTATTTTCTTTCGACTTTATGAAGACTTTAGATATTACATGTCACTTCAGATTTTTTCGACACATCTGGGACGGCGCCCCTGAAACAATTTGGGAAATTGTTTCAGTTGAGTGTAAAACAGAGCTTGTGCTACCGCAAAAGCCTAGAGCTCACTTTGATAGATGATTAGGTAACCGTGAAGTTAAGCAGCTAGTCAGGGTCTACTTAAGCTTCGAACGTCGAAGGAACGCAGGTACGGCGCCCCAATCATCATCATCCATATCATCTGCCTGATCGACTGGTTTTGGGTCTCGTTTTGGAGGGGTGGGTTTTGTTGGTTCGGGTGTAGTTTTCTCTTGCTCAGTTTTTTTGGCAGTAGAAGGTAGTGAGTTAAAGATTCTTCCGCGCCCTGAGTCAGCTGGGGTGTCGTCAGCGACCGTGTCAGGTTTCGTTTCGGTTCTAGGTGATGCTTGTCTAGCTATGTACGCAGAGTTAGCGTTATCGATAGTTTCTTCTGGGAAGCCAGTTGCAATAACGGTTACTTTTAATTCGTTCTTTTTCAGTTTCTCATCTCGAATTGCTCCAAAGATCACCCGAGCTTGTGGGTCGATTGCTTCGGTAATCACTCGGGCTGCTTCTTGGATCTCGAGCATTCCTAGGTCCTCACCACCTGCGATGGCAAACAGTACTCCTTTAGCTCCAGTAATCGAAACCTCGAGTAGAGGAGAATTGATTGCTAGGCGGGCTGCTTCTTCCGCTCGATTTTCACCAGAACTAATTCCAACCCCCATCAGCGCTGATCCGGCATTTTCCATAACAGAACGAATGTCGGCAAAGTCAACGTTGATGATACCAGGCATGGTGATCAGATCAGAGATGCCTTCGACAGCTTGCTTCAAAATATCATCACACATTGAAAATGCAGCTTTGACAGTTGTGTCTTTGTCGACGATTGCAAGTAGTCGATCGTTGGGGATTGTGATGAGTGCATCCACTTCTTGTTTCAACTCCTCGATACCTTCAAGGGCAAGACGCATTCGCTGTTGTCCTTCAAAGAGGAATGGTTTGGTAACTACTCCAACGGTTAGTGCGCCACTTTCACGAGCGATTTTCGCAACTACTGGTGCAGCTCCAGTTCCAGTTCCACCACCCATACCACCAGTGATAAAGATCATGTCTGACCCCTTGATGGCATTGTTGATTTCTTCTCGCGTTTCTTCGGCTGCTCGTCGTCCCATTTCAGGATTACCTCCCGCACCTAGACCACGGGTTAAATT
>CAYGTV010000009.1:0-19139 GCA_964353135.1 uncultured Candidatus Saccharibacteria bacterium | reverse complement strand
AGATTAGAATTCATTAAGTCCCCCGAGAGATGATCGGGTTGATAGGCACTAGGTGTAAGTGTAGCAATACATTCAGCCGAGGTGTACTAATTGGACGTATGTCCCGTAGGGAACGTTGGACATCGCTGTACAATTTTTGAGTGTGTTTGTGTTGAAGAAATGACGTTAAGTTTGTGAACTGATTAGAGGTCTCATGGCTACCCATTTTCGTGGTAGAAAGTTGCCTCCGGTCATTGGAATGATTATGCTGAGTTAATTTTCTCGCCAGTTCCATTGACCGCCTCTAACCAGTTTACAAACAAACTATGGATATGCGATTTAAAATAATAAAGAATCTTTAAAGTTGGTGCTTTGGGGGAAGGGGTCCACCCGTTCTCATTCCGAACACGGAAGTTAAGCCTTCTACCACCGATGGTACTCAGCAATGGGGAGAGTAGGTAGGCGCCAACTTTAAGGATTTTTTTTTGAAAGAACGGCGGTCCGCAAGGACCGCCGTTCTTTTTATGTATGGTCTGTTACAATACTCAGTAATGGAAAACTTTCGCTGGTGGGCCTTTTGGCGCCGAATGATATATGGAACTGGCTTTGCTAGCTTTTGGGCGCTAGTGGGTGTTCTCGTGTACTACACGAGCTTCTACCAGCTGCCCAACTGCTTTGATGGTATTCTCAACGGCTCAGAGGTAGAGGTAGACGCTGGTGGACCTTGTGTGCGGGTTCCGTCCAGTCAGGTAATGAAACCAAACATCGTCTGGGCTGAAGGATTTGAAATCACACCTGGACAGTATAACGCTGTCGCATACGTCGAAAACCGTAACCAAACGATCGGCACACCGGTGCTCCCATACACATTTTCTTTCCTGAGTGACGGAGTAGAGGTCGCCAGGCGAAGTGGCACAACTGAACTGCCGCCAAACAGTGTGTATCCATTGTTCGAAGGGCGAGTGTTTACCGATGGGCAAGCAATTACCGATGTTGAACTCACATTAGGAGAGGTGCAGGATTGGCTCCCGGGATCGTCAATTGTAAACCAGTTGCGGACCACCGACCTCAATTTATTACAGGTTGATACCAGGCCACGGCTTGAGGCAAAAATTGAAAATACTAGCCTGGACACAATCCGTGATGTTGAAGTAGTAGCGACTATTTTTAATGACGAAGGAAAAGCAGTTGCCACCTCGCAAACGTTTGTCGAAACCTTCTTTTCTCGCACTGCAGAGGATATCGTCTTTACCTGGCCAAACACCATCGCAAAAACTGTCCGGAGTTGCTCGATTCCAACCAGCGTCATGATGGGTATCGATTTGTCAGGAAGTATGAATAACGACCAGGACACACCCCCACAGCCAGTGACAGACGCTCTAGCGGCCGCTAGTACATTTATAGGCGGATTACAACCGGTTGACCGGGTAGGGGTGGTTACGTTCGCCACCGAGGGTTCTTTGGTGCAGACACTTACCGATCAACACGAAACAGTCGTCGACCTAGTATCTGATCTGACGATCGATCCAGGCGAAGAAACAGGTCAGACTAACACTGCCGCAGCCTTTACCCTGGCTGCATTAGAGTTATCTTCGGAGCGACATAGCGCCGACGCTCGCCGGGCGTTTGTGCTGCTCACCGACGGCCTCCCAACTGCTGGAGGGACAGAGGAAGCCATAACAGCCGCTCAGACTGCTGCTCGGTCACTGATCACCAGTGGAGCTGATGTATACGTCATTGGGCTAGGGCAAAATGTAGACGCAGAATTCATCCGCTCTATCGCTAGCAGTCCAGGTCAGGCATATCTCGCACCATCCCGAGCAGATCTCGGTCGTATCTATGCTTCCATCACGGACTCACTATGTGAGGTCGGCCCAACCAAAATCGAGGTCCTAGCCAAGCCACCTGTCACTTTTGCACCGCTACGTTAACCTAACACACATTGCTTATAACTAGTTTGTGATGTGCATAAGTCAGAAATCGCCGCATGGTATAATTGTCCGATATGTTGGTAAACACTCGATTGTGGGTTGGGGCTTTATTTGTGATGGCGGTTTTTTTCCTACCTAGTGCAGCAAATGCTCAGATTCCTGGCTCGTTTAGTACGACATGGGATACGACACTACCCGGTTCGTCTGCCAATAACCAGGTGTCTATTCAATACAACAACCAAGGTCCCGCACTAGAAGTGTATTGGGAGGATACGGCCAGCTCAAGTATTAATGGTACTACCACAATTGGCTTCTTCGCTAACACCATCACTTTTCCCGCTCCTGGTATTTATCGAGTTGATAAACCCGATTTCTTTTTAGGTAGCCCGTTTGTTGCTAATGCTACTGGCGATCAAGCAAAACTCTTGTCAGTTGAACAGTGGGGTGACGATCCGTTACCAACGATGAGAAACATGTTTAGACAAGCAAGTAACTTTACAAGTGTTCCTACAGTTGAAGCTCCTGACCTAAGTGTCGCCATAGATATGAGTGGTACATTTTCTTTCACTTCTTTTAATCAATCGATTAACCATTGGAATGTTTTAAATATTACCAATATGAGATCGCTGTTTGATAACAACAACATTTTTGACCAACCGCTAGACAACTGGGATGTTTCGAACGTTAGTGATTTTTCAAACACGTTCAATGGAGCTCAATCATTCAATCAGCCCCTTAATGATTGGGATACTTCAAGTGCTACTACCACAAATTCGATGTTTGGCTATGCTTCTGAATTCAATCAACCTTTAGATAATTGGGATACTTCTAACGTGGAAAACATGGCGTATATGTTTTATGTAGCCGAATCTTTTAACCAGCCAGTCGACACGTTTGATACCTCAAGTGTCACCAATATGAATACGATGTTTGGGTATGCAGCTCTATTCGATCAGTCGTTAGGTAGTTTTGATATTTCGAATGTAACCAACATGTCTAGTATTCTTGTTGATACATCTATCAGCGCTGTGAACTATTCAGATACTCTAACTAGCTGGTCAGAAAACTCTCCTATACCAACTGCTATTACGCTTGGTTCAGTTGGAAATACCGGTCCTCGCGGTTCACTTACCCAGTACTTCTCAACCGCTCAAGCGGCCCGTGACACCCTCACCAATGGTAATGCCTGGAAGATCACCGATGGCGGCTCACTTGCAGCCTTTGAACTCACCTACGGCACCACAGTTAATGCATCACTCACTGGAGACGGCAATCAAACTGTTGCCAGTGGTACACCTGGTACTCCAGTCACCGTGGTGCCCAATGACGGGTTTGAGTTTGTGCGGTGGTCAGACGGCAACACTGACAATCCTCGAACTGACACTCCAATATCGTCATCAGTTTCGGTGATTGCACAAGTGGTCCAGGTTGCGGCAGGTTCAGGTGGTTCAAGCGGAACCCGAGTTGGAGCCCGACAGAGTGACTATGTCGATGTCGAGCCAACAAAAGAATCAACCGACCGAACCGTCATCTCCTCAGAAGGTATCGCCATCCTCAACCTTTCACCAGAAGAATTGAAAGCTCTACCAGATGAACAGAAGCAACAAGTGATTGATATCCTTTTGAAACTGATTGCCATTTTGACTGAGATATTGACGCAGATGGTGGTAGGGGAAGGGACGTAGGTTTTTTGGACAGCCCGTAGCTGCTGGCGTATTATGTACCCATGCAGCTCATGCGGACATTATTTGGAGGGTTTGATATTGCACTTTTTAGTGCTGCACTAGTCCTTTCTCTGCTTGGCCTCATCACTATGTACACCCACGTCGGTGAAAATACATTTTTCAACCGACAGATGTTGTGGATCAGCTTGGCTGTCGTTGGTATGATGGCCGCTATGGTGCCGGATTACCGGTTTTTGAGGGCGGGAAATACGGCGTTTGCACTGTACGTAGCGATTGTTGGGTTACTACTCCTTGTCTTGATTGTTGGTGAGGTGACCCTCGGGGCGCAAAGTCGGTTTGACCTCGGATTCTTTTCCATTCAGCCGTCTGACCCTGCTAAACTAGTGCTGATTATTGTGTTGGCCAAGTATTTTGCCAAACGACACGAACTGATAGGTGATTTTAGGCACATTATTATTTCGGGTGTCTACGCGCTTTTAGTCTTTGGTTTGGTATTTATTCAACCCGACTTTGGGTCAGCTATTATTTTATTTTTTGTATGGCTGGGGATGGTGTTGGTAGCCGGGATTAAATTGAGACATCTGGCTACGGTATTTGTATTAGGAGCTGTGACATTTGGAATGATGTGGCAGTTTGTATTTTTCGATTATCAAAAGGACCGCATTGCCACGTTTCTTGATCCACTCTCTGACATTCAGGGGGCTGGATACAATGCGTATCAGTCGACGGTTGCCATTGGTTCTGGCCAGCTGCTTGGTCGTGGTATCGGATACGGTACCCAATCCAAATTCCAATTTTTACCTGAATACGAAACTGACTTTATTTTCGCCGCCTTTGCCGAAGAGTGGGGACTGGTCGGTGTGTTCTTATTGTTTATGTTGTTTGGAGCGGTGATATGGCGCCTACTAGCTCACGCCAAAGCCGCAGCGACCAACTTTGAGCGACTGTTTGCGGTTGGGGTAGCATTTCTATTTATTTCGCATTTTTTTGTTCATATCGGTATGAACATCGGCCTACTTCCGGTGACTGGAACAACGGTGCCATTTTTAAGCTACGGTGGTTCGCATTTGTTGACCGAGTTCATTGCACTTGGAATGGTCATGGGGATGCGACGATACACATCAATCACTCGGGAGCAGTTTGCTGACACCCCGCTAGGCTAACTATTAGTGTAGACCGCTACCGTCTGAGCGGTCATGTTTGCGACGGTTCTTTTGCCTAGTTTGCTTTGCAGGATCTGAGTTTTTTCATTATATGTGTGTGGTACCCGCAAGAAATCACGCAGTGTCGCCTCAAGTGAGGCTGGGTCAGTTGGATCAATCAAGGTCCCCGCACTCTCGTCTGAAATAATATCAGTGATTCCACCCACGTTGGCCGCGATAATTGGCACTCGTGCCAGACCAGCTTCATGCAATACATAGCCGTATGATTCTGATCTTGATGGCAGTACAAACAAATCAGCTGCTTTGAGGGTAGCGGCAGCCTCGTGGACATGACCGACTAAAAATATATGTCGTTCTAATTGATGCTCTGCGATGTAGGTTGTTAGATGGTCTCGCAATTCACCATCGCCAATACACACCAGCCGGACGTTTTTAAAGTCATGTACCACGCGCTGGATGACTGCAAACAACATCTCATGCTGCTTGATTGGGTGTAGTTCAGCCAGGATGCACACCCATACATCAGCTGTGTATGAGGCAAGCGGTGGGTGAGTGAGTGCAATAGTCGTCCTGGCAGTCAGGCGGCTTTGGAATTCTGGAATGGTTCGACCAGGGTTAATGACTGTCATCCGACGTTGCGCAAGCGGCCAATTCATCTGGGTCACAATCGCGTTCGAGACCGCAATAGTATGGTGGGAAAACATAACTGTCCACCAGTGCAATTTTTTGATGATGAATTTTTGCCATAGCGGTCGATCCTCGTTAAACGCCCAACCATGAGCGGTAAAAATTACTCGGGGCACGCGTGCTAACCGACCGACAAAACACCCAACTCCACCAGCTTTAGAGCTGTTTACATGCAACACGTCTGGCTTCTCTGTGCGAATAACGCTCCATAATTCACGCATAAACCCAACCTCTTTGGTGACAGATATGTCACGTTGGAGGGTTTGCAACGTTATGGTTCTGATTCCCACCGCTCCTAGTTTGTCGGTCAGCTCACCTGAACCGCCAGTGATAACTACGGGTTCAAATTGTGACTGGTCGAGATTGCTCGCCAAATCATACACATACCGCTGGGCTCCGCCCCAATTAGATTTAGTAATAAGGAATAGAACTTTAGTTCGATTTAATTCAGTCATACTGCTCGTGTTACTAGGTTTGAGTTAATTGGGTCGTACTTCTGAAACAGCGCCCCGCGCTTTTTCAGCTCACAATTGCTCTTAGTGATGAGGAACAATACTTTCTTTCTTTTAATTTGAGACATCATAGTATGAAAGTGAGAATAAATTGTCGAGCAATTGGGTCGGACCTCCTACAGTCTGTCTCGCACAGCTCGACAACGACTGTTCCTTCACTTTATTCAGGACCGGAGAAAACGAGAAGCAGTTCTCGTTTTCTCCCCAATTAGACTTAGTAATAAGAAATAATACTTTTTTACGCTGCATTTATCGTATAGTACGTCAATTGCGTTGCTTTTTCTACTTATTTTACGTACGATAGATGTACAGAAATAACTACTATGGGAGAACGGACAAGAGAATTACTGGTACTAGTTGTAGGCGATATCGCGGTATTTATGATCTCGCTGTGGCTGACGCTGTTTGTGCGCTACCTCTCATTTCCATCACTTGACCAGCTCTCATCGCACTTTGGTCCGTTTTTACTACTAACCTCTATCTGGCTACTGATTTTTTATATGTCAGGACTCTACGATAAACATACAGTGTTCCTAAAATCACTTTTGTTTAGTCGTATCCTAAACACCCAGGTGGTAAATATTTTGGTTGCAGCCCTCATCTTTTTGATTGTCCCATTCTCAATCGCGCCAAAGACCAACTTGGCTATCTACCTCTTTGTTTCAGTGGCTTTGTTTACGTACTGGCGATTAGTGTTATTTAACAAAATCTCTCCCCGAACACAGCACAAGGCAATCTTGATTGCTGATGGCCCAGAAGCCATCGAGCTGGTTGACGAGATCAACCACAATGATCGTTATAATTACAGTTTTGTAAGGATTATTGACGAAGCAACAGCTAAAAAGATTCCTGATTTTGAGGAAAAACTACTGGCTTTGATAGAGAAAGAAGGCATTAGTATTATCGTCGCTAATCCAAACGGTGAGTATATTGAAAAGGTATTGCCAAAAATATTTGACCTATCGTTCATTACGTTTCAACTGACATTTCTCGATTTCTATAAAGTCTACGAGGACACCTTTGACAAGATACCGCTTTCTGCCCTCCGTTACGATTGGTTTATTGCCCATGTGTCACAGTCGAAAAGTCTTACGTATGATTTGGCCAAGCGAATGATTGATGTTGTGGGAAGTCTTGTTTTGGGCCTTGTTTTTATGATTATTTTGCCGTTCATCTACATCGCGATGCGAATTGATGGCGACAATGGACCTTTGTTTATTTCGCAAGAACGCATCGGTCAGCAAAACAAACCGGTAACAGTTTATAAAATTCGCACCATGACTGAAAACCGATCAGCGAGCGCAACCTGGACCAAGGAAGATGCGGTTGAAGGGAATCGTGTTACCAGGGTAGGTAATGTATTGCGCAAATTAAGTGTCGACGAGATCCCACAAGTCTGGACGATATTAAAAGGTGACATGTCCCTCATCGGCCCACGTAATGACATCAAGGGCTTAGGCGATCGATTGTCGGCCGAGATCCCGTATTACAATGTCCGCAATTTTGTAAAACCGGGTGTGACGGGCTGGGCGCAGACACACCAGCATTACATGGCAGACAACATCAGCCCGCAGTCACTCATCGAATCCAAAGAACGTCTTTCATACGATCTATACTACGTTAAAAATCGGTCACTGATGCTCGACGTCGCCATTGCACTGCGAACTCTCAAAACAGTCCTCAGTCGGTTTGGAATCAAGATCACATTGTAGTAGTACTGTTACCTTGTTCGGCTGAGATTTGTTATACTGACCGACAATTATGGAAAACTCACCGACAGGCAAAACTATTTTTATTATCGGGATTGGGTACGTGGGGGAGATGCTCTGCGACCAACTGAGTAAACGGAACGACGTTACGTCGATTATTGCGCTTGATAAAGAACCTCAGAGTGAGTGGCATGCTACCATTCCCAAGGTAACCTACATCCAAGCTAATATGGCCGACGATGGGTGGCAAGAAATGGTGGCGAAACACAACCCTGACGTGGTAATTCACACCGCCTGGCAAATCCGCGCGATGTACGGTCAGTCAGGTGAACAGTGGCGCTGGAATGTCGACGGCTCAGGCAAGGTGTTTGATTTTGCTTTGCAGGCTCCGTCAGTTTCGCGCCTGATTTATTTCTCGACAGCGTCATCCTACTCGGCTCGGGCTGATAATCAGCTAGAACACTTGTTTACCGAAGCCGAAGGTTTTCGCGATGACGACTACATCTATGCCAAGGAAAAGAAAGTCACAGAAGAGTTACTGAAAGAAAAGTTCGACGCTGCCAAAGCGTCCGGCAAACCTGTGCCGCAGGTATCAATCGTGCGTCCTGCCGCTGTCACCGGTCCCCGTGGCCGCTTTATGCGCATTCGGTTTGGACTACAGTCAGCCCTACAAGGAAACCTCAAGGGTGGGATTGTAAATCGGATCATCACGACGCTGACTTCGTTTGTACCTGCCACCAAAGGTTGGGTACGGCAATTTATTCACGAAGACGACGTGAACGATATTGTCACCACCTTGGCGTTTGATACCTACGCTTGGGACTATAGTGTGTTTAACATCACTCCAGTGAGTGAACCTGTACTAGCACCCGATATGGCTGAAGCAGTAGGGAAGAAAATCCTCCCAATCCAACCTTGGATGGCTCGCTTAGCTTTTTGGTTTTTCTGGCACACCACCCGCGGACGAATCCCAACCTGCCCCGGATCATGGCGCTTTTACTCGTACCCAGTAGTCATGAGTGGTATGAAACTCGCGCAGATTTATGAGTGCAAGTACACCAGCAAAGACGCCTTCAGATACACCGACGGCCGCTACGAGTCATTCGTGCCCGATGGAATGAAGCGACCAAAGCAAGGTTGATTTTATAGAAAAAGTTGGTATAGTTCTGGCCAGAACTCATAGGGAGAAGAGTAATGAATGACGTAGTGAAACCAAAAGTTCTACTTTTGGAAAGCGGTAGACTGACACCAGCTTTGGTGTCGGCACTGAGAGACAACGATTTGAATGTAGACATGGTCATGTTTGGACCTGATTTGAACATTCGAAATCTCAGAGAAGGCATTAAGTCGTCATCACCTGACCATTACGAATCAATTGACTTTGGTGGATGTCAGGCGCTGATGATTACTGACTTAGATCAGGTTGATATTGGTTTTACAGCAGAAGACCTGCGTCAACAGGTCGGCATGGTTGATACGATTGATGTGATTGATCTGCATGACCTTACATCACTCGACCTATTATTTGCTGCCAATGATGCACTTGACCGGCTACGGTTCGACTTACATGATCCATGGACTTACGAAGCTCCTGATCACTTGTCTGATATTTCTTCCATGCCGATCCATCATCAGCTCAACCAGCACCCCAAGCGGCCAGGTAAACAGCCTCGTATGCCCAAGCGTGGACACAAATTCACCGGCGGTTTTAAATGATAAATGCCCCAGGCGCACTAGTGCGCCTGGGGCATTTTTTATGCTACACTCGCGCATATGTTAATCGATGGAAAATCAATTGCAGCCGAAATACTTGACCAGGTGAAAACTGATGTCGAGGCTATTGGACGTCCCGTTACTATGGCAGCCATTACCTGTGCGCCTAATTTTGAAACCAAGAAATACCTCGAGATGAAGAAGCGGCGAGCAGAGGCAGTGGGTGTAACCTTGCAGATTATAGAACTTCCAGTCGATTCTACCACCGAACAAGTAGCGTCCACGGTTTTTAAATATGCTCAAGAGAGTAACGGCGTGGTTGTACAGTTACCGCTGCCAGAGCATATCGACAAGGAAGTAGTTCTGCGAGCTGTGCCAATCGGCAAAGACCCAGACGTATTTGGCTATGGAGAAAAACGCGATCGCGTACTGCCACCAGTAGTGGGCGCAATTGACGAGATCTCAAAGCTGCACGAAGTAGAATGGAAAAACAAACGTGTGGTGGTTCTAGGGCAGGGGACACTGGTTGGCAAGCCAGCTGCGCGGTATGCACGAAAAAAGGGTGCTCGCGTCCGGGTATATGAAGACGGCACGCTCGATCAGTCTTCACTTAAAACCGCCGACATTATCATTAGCGGTATTGGTCAGGCTCATTTCATCAAACCTGACATGGTCCAAGAAGGGGTGATTCTGTTTGATGCCGGCACCAGCGAAGACGGCGGGGTGCTCGTTGGTGATGTGCATCCAGACGCTGAATCCGTAGCAGCGTTGCTTACTCCAGTCCCTGGCGGCATTGGCCCAATCACAATTGCGTATTTACTTAAAAATGTAGTGATGCTCGCACGCGGTAGTCAATAGCGCCGGGTAGCTTGCCGTGATATAAATACTGGTAATTTATGTCTGAAAAAACGGAAGTAACCGCCAGTACTGGTACCCAATCATTTATCCGCTTATTTCGAGCAGCAGCTGTTCTGGCAGCTATCATTTGGCTCGGTTTCTTTGTATACGGAAATACAACCGGAAGTGAACCTACTCATCCATTTAAACTCGGACTTGACCTGGCTGGTGGTTCTCACCTCGTGTACGAGGCCGACGTTTCAAAGATCGACCCAATGGAAGTGGGGGAACTGATGAATGTACTACGAGACGTCATCGAGCGTCGGGTCAACGTGTTTGGTGTGTCCGAACCCATCGTTCAGGTAGAAAGTAGTAGTTTTGTTACTGGTGAACCAGTAGAGCGTTTGGTGGTTGAGTTGCCAGGGGTGACCGATGTTAGCCAGGCAGTTGCAGAAATTGGACGTACGCCGCTACTTGAATTCAAATTGTACGATGCTGAGTTGGATGTTCAGCAACAAGCGACTATCGAGAGCCTCAGTTCACTGATGGGCTCAAGTAGCAGTAGTTCAGGTGCTGTGATTGGTGACGTAACTATTGATGGTGAGGCAATTTCCAACGAGCCGCCATTTAGAGACACCGGTCTGACTGGACGATTTTTCGAGCGAGCTGAAGCGGTGCTGCCGCAAAACACTCAAGGGTCAGGGTTTAATACCTCCCCATATTTAAATATCACCTTTACCGCTGAGGGAGGAGATTTGTTTGCTCAAATCACGCGTGACAACGTCGGTACACAGCTGGGTATTTTCCTCGATGGAGAGCTACTTTCTGCTCCGGTCATCAATGAAGCAATCACTGGCGGCCGAGCGGTCGTGAGTGGATCATTTACCGCTGATGAAGTTAAAAATCTAGCCCAAAACCTCAACTTTGGTGCACTTCCGGTGCCAATCGAACTGCAAAGTACTCAAACTATTGGTGCCTCACTCGGTGAAGAAGTACTGCAAAAAGGGATGCAGGCAGGGGTACTAGGGTTCTCTTTAGTGATCGCGTTTATGCTCCTTTGGTACCGACTGCCGGGACTGGTTGCTGGTATTGCGCTCGTGTCGTACATCACTATCATGTTGGCTCTCTTCCAGTACATCCCGGTGACTCTCACCGCCGCTGGTCTAGCTGGATTCATCCTCTCACTTGGTATGGCGGTTGATGCCAATGTGCTCGTGTTTGAACGAATGAAAGAAGAGTTCAAGTCAGGGGTTGGCAGTCGTGAAGCCGCTCGCACTGGATTCACTCGGGCTTGGAGCGCGATCCGCGACGGTAACATCACCAGCTTGCTCTCTGCGATCATTTTATTCTGGTTTGGGACATCATTGGTGAAAGGATTTGCTTTGGTGTTTGGACTCGGGGTTATCGTATCGATGTTCTCGGCCTTGGTTGTTACAAGGACACTACTGGTGACACTACCAGACATTAAACAATCAGATAAGACAGTGTGGTCATTTTTACTCGGTAATGGTCTAAACAAATAAGTATGACTACAAATATTATTTCAAATCGTAAAGTATATCTAGGGATTGCTGGTGCAGTGGTAGTAACTGCGATTGCTATTGTCGCTGTGTTGGGTCTGCGCTTTGGGATCGATTTTACCGGTGGTTCGCTTACCGAAGTATCATATGGAGTCGCACCACAAAAAGAATCACTCGAGACAGTGGTCGCTGATTTGGGACTAGAAGGTTCATCGGTTCGAGCTTCAGTAGATGAAGCAGGCCGTGACGCGTACTTGATCCGAACCAAAGACTTGAACGAGAGCGAGCGAGTAAATCTGCAAGAAGCTGTCACTCGATTGGGTAGCGACGCAGAGGTGAGCCGCTTTACTTCGATTGGGCCAGTGATCGGACAAGAACTACGCGACAAGGCAGTGTGGGCGATTGGGGCAGTGCTGCTCGTGATTATTTTATACGTAGCCTATGCGTTTGCCGGGATTGGAACACCAGTTCGATCGTGGACCTATGGTGGAATCACCATTTTGGTACTTATGCACGACATCTTGGTTCCAACGGCTGTGATGGCAGTCCTGGGGACGCTTGTAGGGGCTGAGGTAGATGTGTTGTTTGTTATGGCTTTATTGGCTGTGCTGGGGTACTCGGTTAACGACACTATCGTTATTTTTGACCGGGTACGAGAACAGCTAGTAGCCAACCGAACCGAACATAAAATCGAACGAGAAGAGGTTGGTGTGATGATGGAAGAAGTGACCTACACGCTGAACAAACCGTATGCCGAACTAGTTCAAACAGCGGTAGACGAATCTATGGCTCGTTCAATCAACACCTCCCTGACCACAATGGTTTCATTAGTTGCGTTGTATTTTATCGGAGGTGATGTCACTGAAACCTTCGCCCTTGTGCTACTAGCCGGAGTAATCGCTGGTACCTATTCATCAATCTGTATTGCATCACCACTAGTAGTCGCCTACGCAAAATGGCGTGGAGTAGACGTTGATTCAACTCAAACTATCAAATCAATCTAATTATGATCATTGGGATTGCTGGAACACTGGGGGCAGGAAAGGGCACAGTGGTCGAGCGCCTCAAGGAAAACGGGTTTGCTCATTATTCTGTTTCCGGTCGTTTGATTCAAATTCTTAAAGAACGAGAATTGCCTGAAGACCGGCTTCATATGTCACAATTAGCAGACGAGCTATCTGATCAATATTCAGGCGGAATTTTGGAACTAATGCATCGACAGGCTCAGGTTGATGGAGTTGAGGATTATATTTTAGAATCTATTCATCGTGAGAGTGAGGCAGAATACGTACGTAGTCTTGGTGGAATAATTTTAGCGTTAGATGTTGATCCTCGCGTCCGCTATGAGCGTTCTCAACTTCGCCAGGAAGGAGAAAAGGACAACGTCACATTTGAAGAATTTTTAGCTTCTATCGAGAGAGAGGAGAAAGGAAAAGGGGAGGGGAAGCCAAATATTAACGCTGTTATAAAGGCGGCAGACCACGTGATTATGAATGACGGTACGATTACAGAACTTTACTCAAAAGTAGACGCATGGTTGCAAACGTTAGAGAGAGGATAACAAAACAAAACGGCGCCTACAGGCGCCGTTTTGTTTTATTCTAGATTGCCTATGAAATAAGTGTCCCTATAAATTCTTCGCCCGCGAGGTAATTACCCAAGGCTTCGGGCTTGAGGCCATTGATGATTGCCACCTCAATCCCTGATTCATCGGCTTTTTTGGCTGCGATAGGGTCAAATGGGGCAGACATACCCGGGTCCCAGTCAGCAGGTATAAGCGCCCGAAAATCAGCCCAACTACTAGTCTCAATTTTTACCGCGTCTGGATTGGTTCGCGGGTCGGCTGTGTACACGTAATCAATATTTGATAGGTTGATGACTTTGGTAGCACCAACTAATGTAGCGATTTGCACAGCGCGCAAATCAGTCGAGCAGCCTGGTCGATAGCCCGAGGCGATGATTACCTTTGGTGCTCCGGTGATGTCTTGGACATCGTCTGGGTTGGTGATCATTTCTGGATGGGCGATATCTCGAAAGATAGTTCGTAGTAAATGTCCATTGAGCCGGGTTGCATGGATCCCCATCCAGTCGAGGTCATCAGAGGTCAGGTCAGTCACCGCGCCAGCCGCAACTTGGTAGTTACGCGCAGTCCGACCTCCACCAGCGATCATAATAAAACGACGACCATGGTTGGTCGTCTGATCAGTAACAAAATCCTTAAGTGAAGCAAGAAAAGCAGTATCAATGTCTCCAGGAACGATCAGTGACCCGCCGACTGACATGATGATGGTTTCGGTTGTTGGCATATGAGTCATATGTTACCGCGCCCAAACCAAATAGCAAAATATGCTATCCTATATAGTATAAATACAACACATATGTCACCAGAACTAAAGCAAGCTGTCCAAGAACGAATTGAGCTTGGACACAGTCAAGAGCAAATTACAGCAGAATTAAAAGAAGCTGGATACGACGATAGCACAATCACAATGGTATATAACGCTACTGTATCGCCCGTGCCTGGTGTGTCGGCAGTTGAACTACCCAGCGCTACAGCTCTATTTAAACAAGCGTGGGGGTTTGCACTATCAAGGCTTGACCTACTTGCCTTACTAGCCGTCCCAACTTTTCTAGTCAATAGTTTTGCTGTCGCACTAGAGCAAGGGTGGTTGCCGATGGGTATTTTGACTGGGATCGGTCTGGCAGTGGGATTCTTAGCAATTCTATTTGTACAATTTTTGCTCCAACTAACACTTGCGCACACAGCGCTCATGACTCATAGGTCAGGTGAAGCCTCGCTGACTGGTAGTTGGAATTGGGCCACTAGCAACGTATGGCCATGGCTTTGGATTGCAACGTTATCATTTTGTGTTGCGTTTGGAGGGTTCGTGCTTCTGATTATTCCTGGCGTTATCGTCAGTTTCTATATTGCGTTCGCGATGTATGCGTTTATCGACGAAGATACTCGCGGCATGTCAGCCTTGCAACGTAGTCGAGAACTGGTAACGGGGAATTTCTGGGACATCCTTTCACGATTTGCGATGTTTATTTTGATCCTCCTTGGTTTAAGCATCTTGTTTGGAGTTATTGCTACATTGCTATCTACTGCGCTTGGAACCCTTGGTAGTGGAATAGAAGGGATTACTGTGTCAGTCTTTGACTCCGTCCTAACCGCTTTTGCTTCACTACTAGGGGTATACTTTGCGGCTGGTTTATACACCGCTCTCAAGCAACAGTCGGTGGCAACGGTACCGCCAAGTGGTGCCTATCCAGCCCTTGGATGGTTGGGTGCTGTAGCATTCTTGATATTTGTTGGTCTGGCTAGTCTTGGGTTAGCTACGTACATAAACGAAGTAGGTCTCGAGAATTTCGATTGGGAACAGATGACAGACACTGAGGCTGACCTCCAACTGATGGAACAGCAAGCAGAACTAACCCCCGAACAGCAAGCTGAGTTCGACGCCTTTATGGAAGAATTTGGAGCAGAGCTCGATTCATACTAGCTATAGACGCAGACCCCAAGCATTGGCTTCCCCCTCGATTCGGTACCGCCGGGCGAGGGTGAATTGGTAGAAGGAAAACGCGGCAATGATCATGATTTTGGTAAACCGATAGTCGATCCAGAACTCTGGGGTCATCATGATCCGGACGTATTCATTGGCGAATCCAGCTAGAATCAAAACCACCAACCAGCGCCATGATAGCCGAGTCCAGCCGGCTTTGCTTATTGCAAATGTCTTATCAAACATATGCTCCAGCACATGTTTTTGCTGCCGGAACCCCAGTGCGATAGCCAGTGCTAGACCCCAGAAATAAATCGTGTCTGCAAATATAATTGCGTCCGGTTGGTTAAAATACAGGGTCAGTGTACCGGTCACCAGCGTCAAACCGCCAGAGAGAAGGGGCATGATAGGTATGCGTTTATGGTACGTCCAAGCAATGATGATACTTATTACAGTAGCTACCAGCAATGCAAATACTGCACCGTAAAAGGGGAGTAATTGCCCAGCGATAAAAAAAGTCACGAGTGGCGCAAACTCGTAAAATATTTGGACAGCAGCGCCAGTATTCATAAAGATGATTCTAGCACGCGGCGAATTGCCGGTATATGCGAGTAGGTGTCTAGGGCACCCTCCTGCACCAGCTGGTGATAGAAGGCCACCGCAACAAGCGGGTGGACGTCGAAAATGGCGAAGCTGTGGCAATCATGGCGATAGCGCCATACGTTGTCTGGGCTCTTGACTCAGGCGACCTGTGCGTGCAGTACAGCCCCCTGCCGCCACGTCCGGTCACCAACCAGACGTACACCGGCCCAGAAAAAGGGGACCCCGTCGGCAACTAATCAAGCCGACGGCCCCAAACCAAAAGCGCCCCCTGTAATGGAGGGCGCTTTTTACTGCCTATTAGCAGAAGCTCATCACTAGCGGTAGAAACATGTGACACGTACCTGAATAATCGCCCCCCCCCGTGCTGATCTGGCTGATTGCAGTATGAGAAATTGCACCGCCAGTCTCCCCGTTAAGGGGTTGACAAATTTTTGTATCATGCTAGCTTATTGCCATCCGAGGACGCCAGAGGCTAATCGGGCAAACCGTCGCTACCCAATTTCGGGATGACTAGCGATACAAGCAAACGAAAAGCGGTAGTTACCGACTCAAAAAAAGGATCTTTCGATGAATATGAAACATGCTCTGTCTGCACTGGTTGCAGTAATGATGTTGTCTGGCCCTGCACTCGCAGGTGGCTGGGGTTTTGCTCAGCCAACACGTGATGCATCCGTTGACATTACTGCCAACGGCGGCGGCAGCACAAACTGCAGCAGCGCAGCTTGCATCACGGCAGCGGATGCAACTGTCAACACCGATGCGTATACCAACACCAGCCCACGCGCGACCGGCGAATACGAAGTCCGTGTGAAATCGGGCGGCTTCGGTTTTGCCCGCGACGGCATGACAATGGTCACTCAGCTGGGTGCCGAAGGCTCGATCGTAGCAGACGCCAGCCGCAAGCCGGCCACTGCTTCTTCCGATGCTGACATTCTGATCGATTCGATCGGTGTTGGTGGTCGCGTGGTTGCATCGCAGGACGGTGAACTGGTCGTTCGTGGCGAAGCCACTGACACAGCCTTCTACGACTCCGCGCGCGGTGAAGGCGGTGCCGCAGCAGCGCAGCACATGAACGCAGTCGATCTGGGCCGCAAGTCGGCAGCAGCCGGTGTCGACACAATCGTCCGCGTCTCTGTCGGTGCTGCCAACAACAGCTAAAGCCAGACGCGAAAGCGTTGAAAGGCCCCCTCAAGTAGGGGGCCTTTTTCTATTGACAAAGTATCACATGTGTGATACGTTACTGCCATCCCAAACCTTTAGTTGGGTACAGAAAACCACAACCAACATTTCCCGAGGAGGAAATATCATGTTCGATCTTACCAAAAAAGCTGTTCTCGGATTGACGACTGCTGCCACACTGGGCCTTGCAGCTTGCTCAATGACTCCTGGTGGTTTCACCGAAGAGCTTCAGCCCGTCTTCGTCGCTGGCCACGAAGTCCACACCGTCTTCGCGGCCGCCTGGATGAAGGAATGTCTCGGGATGCCCGACGATATGGTCATGATGCTGAGCCAGTTCGAGCACGTACACGGCGATCGCTATCTGACGCACATTGCTTCAGGCACAGTCATTTCGATCGGTGATTGCGATGCTCTGCTGGCGGCTTTTGCTACGTTGGGTGGCGCAGCCATTCTGGCCGACGGCGTGCGTGACGGCGCAAATCAGACCGTCAACAACGCTATTTCAAATCAGAGCACAGTGGTTGACGTCGTAGTCAAGTAACTGACAGCGACCAACGACAAACAAAGCTTCCATCAACCTTCGGGTTGGTGGGGGCTTTTTTATTGACAAAACATAATAAGTATGTCAGTATTTCATTTACAAATTCACCACCACCAAACCGATAGGAGGTATCACATATGGTAAGAATTTTAGCACTTGCTCTTTTGCTCTTCAGTTTCAGCCCTGCAGCCCATGCTGACGGCATTCTCACGCAATCAGAATTTGAAGCCATTTTGGCCGAGCGGGGTAAAAACCCTCGTGACTTTGGTATGGAGGTGCTGCGCATCTGCGAACTACGGGGCGTATCTACGGTGGGTGGAAACAACCTAACGTATGGTCGTTCCCCGACTACCAACCAAGAGTATGGTCAGTTGGAAGCTCGCGCCGCACGGTACAATCGTGAACAGTCTGATTACGTTTGGAGCCCAACCTGCGATTCAGAATGGCATATGATGTCCAGCTGGATGCAGACGAGAGTTCCTGTAGGTTCAATCATGAAACCAATCGTTGTTGAAATTGAAGGTATGCGGCACACGATCTCCGATCGTCAAAGCATCAGTCTTTACAACAACTGCGAATGGGTCTCTATTCCAGGAACAGGGTTTGTTGCAAGAAAGCCAACTTGCGCCGCAGAGGCAGAATGATCATTCAATAAATTCGCGACCAAGTCGCGTACAAAAGGCCCTCGATTTCGGGGGCCTTTTTCTATGTCCGATGGTACAATTTTTACTGATTTTGTTTGGACAAGAGTGCTGTCGCCAATGATTTTTCTATCGAGGAATCTTTGGCGGACAGGTAAGAAAATATATCAAGGGTAAGTGCTTGCAATTTTATTTGAGGTCTGTATAATGGCGCCACTGTCGAGCAAGTGAGAGTCGCACAAATTGATGCTTGCATCTATTTGTATGATCGAGTGAGCGCGGACAGGAAGCTCTGCTTTCTGTCGAACGGAGGTAATCCGGTCCAGTAATTGTTTTTTGAAAATTGAATAGATTACATTCATAGTCCCATACTATGGATGTAAGTATGTTGAATGAACAAACATCTGAAAGATGTATTGTGAATTTACTTCTTGATTTTTCCCTCAAAAGAAAAATCACTAGAAGTAGGAACTCCAATGCTAAATCAGGTTTTGTAAAGACAACATGCATCACAGCAATAACGCTTATTTCTTCCACAGAAATAAGCGAGCAACCAAGACAAGAGATTTTTTCTTTTGTCTTATCCTAATAGGAAAATAGGTATCAAACGCGCGAACCAAGAAGTACAAATACGCGCATCATGTTTGGTACCGCAGATACAAGAATCTTTTAGATTCAGTACCTGTCTTAAATTAGAGTTTGATCCTAGCTCAGGATGAATGCTGGCGGCGTGGATGAGGCATGCAAGTCGAATGAATTTAGATTCATGGCAGACGAGGTAGGAACACGTAGGTACGTACCCTAAAGTCAGGGATAACCTGTCGAAAGGCAGAATAATACTTGATGGTCCCTTCGGGGTAAAGATTTATCGCTTTAGGAACGGCCTGCGGTCTATCAGCTTGTTGGTAAGGTAACGGCTTACCAAGGCTACGACGG
>CAYGTV010000008.1:0-25806 GCA_964353135.1 uncultured Candidatus Saccharibacteria bacterium | reverse complement strand
CCCTCTCCGGGGTTCTTTTCACCTTTCCCTCACGGTACTAGTTCACTATCGGTCTCCAAGAATATTTAGCCTTTCCAGTTAGTTCTGGTAGATTCACACGGGCTATTCATGTCCCGCGCTACTCAGGAATACAATCAACAGAGTGTGTAACATTTCGAATACAGGACTATTACCTTCTGGGGTCGAGCTTCCCAACTCGTTTTCCTATATTACACTTTTGTAACTCTGCGCAACTAAATGCCGACTGTACCCTACAACCCCACACATATAAATACGTATGGTTTGGGCTGTTCCCGTTTCGCTCGCCGCTACTCGGGGAATCGCAAGAACCTCCTTCCTGAACATAATGGCGCAAGCACCACTGTTCAGGAACTAGTCCCTGAACATGATGCAAGCATCTGTCCAGAAAGGAAGTTCCAATATTGCTTTCTATTCCTCTAGGTACTGAGATGTTTCACTTCCCTAGGTTTGCTCCTGCATACACAGGTTCCTACTGATAGTAGGAGGGTTTCCCCATTCAGAAATATCCGGGTCAAAGGTTATTTGGCACCTTACCGAATCTTATCGCAGCCATATCACGTCTTTCATCGCTTCTTGAAGCCAAGGTATCCACCATACACCCTTCGTTCCCGTAGGGAACGCTGTACACCGCTGTACAATTTTTGAGTGTTACCAACTGACGGTACCGTTTAACTGGCTGTCAGTTGGCTGTCCGGAGATACATACTCCGGACGTGTCGTGAGCTTCGAGGATGGCCCGAATGTAAATTTCACATTCGGGAAACTGGCTGGGAGGCGAAGGATTTCACCTTCAAGTGACTAAGTCACCATCATACCGTTCCTAGGATTTATGGTTCATCGTCGGTCTCAAGCGCCATGTGCCTTCTTGACCTAAAACCTTTACACACAATTCACAGAAATGTGCCTCCCCTCAACCTTAACGAACTTCATCCTCGAAGCTCACGACGTTTGTGTTTTCGATTTGTCGGGGACGAAAAGACCCAAAGTCCGCTACAGACTTCATTTGATCTAACCCGACAAACCTACCTTTGCTGTGTGTCTGATTTCCGTAAAGAAGCAAACACACAGCGGTTGCCTGGGGCGTCGATTCCCCAGGACTTTTCGAAGTGGGTCTTATCGGCCCCAACGAGTGTGCGAGCACTCTCGTTGTTTTACTTCTGGATATGCGATTACCTGACCCTGCCAGGCAACTCTCACTACACGAATTAGGATTGCCTGATCTGTATGCAAAGCATACAGATCACACTCTCTCGGTCATGCGAGGAAAAGTATGAACACAGATGTGTTCGCACTTTTCCTCGCGCGACTCTCGTTCGTAAGATCTGTCAAATTGGACTCGCACTACCCCCAGTTTCAAAAGAAAAGCCGCGACTTGTCGCGGCAGAAAACGGTAAAGTTTTCAATGCTACGACGTGGCTTTTCGGTTGAAACTCATAGTTACGTGCTGGCCATTCTATAGGAAAGGAAAATAAAGTCAAGCATCTACTCTGGACAATTTAGTGGTAGTTATGCACAGTCTGTACACAGTGACAGAAGCCATGAAAAAGGCGGTCAGAATCATAGATTCTGACCGCCTTTTTCTTCTTCTCTTATGAACCTTCTAGTGACTGCTGTGATCAGATTTTGATCCAGTCATACTGTTGATGTATTTCCCTGCTGCGTCACGACCACCTAAACCAAATGCTAGTCCAGCTCCCAGTGATAGTGCGAACACAATTCCCATAAAGAGAATTTCTACTAGTTCATCTGCAATCTGTAGCTGGTTAAGTACCGCCATGATTGAAAATGCAATCACAAGCGCGTACGTTAGCTTTCCGTACATTTCAACGTTCTTGCTGCCCGCGCCGCGTAGCGCCCCCATGATGAGGTCCTTAGCTAGCTGTGCTACCAGTACTCCAACAAATAGAATCAGTGCTGCAGCAAATACTTGAGGCAAGTACCCTAGTACGACTTCTCGTGCAAATACCGTTACTTGGTTGAGTCCCAAGATATCAAAGGCAACAATTGCAAATACGAGAACAACAAACCACTTCACAAGTGATCCAGCGAACTGACTTGGCTTAAACGCGTAGCCTGCTCGCTCTGATAAATCATCAACTCCTGCCCGATCAAGCGCTTGATCGAGCTTAAGTGTTTTAAATCCTTTTGCGACTAGACCTCCGAGCATTCCTCCAACAATCCATCCTACAACCAGTACTAAAATAGCGATTAGCAGTTGCGGCATAAATTGCATAATGTCAAACCATAGTGCTCCCATCGATTGTTCTAACGAACCAAATAGATCGTATCCCATATATTTTTTAGGTTAAACCAGTAATACATTTACCGTACCATAAGTATAACCTAGTTTTTCAGAGTACGTATGGTGTAGTTACCCTCGACGATTGTTGGTCATCACTTCGTTTTTGACGCCTATACGGTCAACTAACACTTGGTGATTGTAGTCAAAGAAATCACGAGTCAATTTATCGTACATTCCCACTCGGTATAGCAGGTCTTCTGATGACATCGCTGCAAACCGCACCTCAATCCCGATTTCTGATTCGAGTCCTCGGATGGCTTTCTCAATTTTCGACTGCGAAAATTTCTTCATCGCTAGGATTACATCTACTCGCTGTTCAAAGTCACGCACAAACACTCCACTAATACCAACAAAATCTAGAGTCCCAGCCGTACGCAAATGCTTGAGCAGGTTCTTGCCATCGATTGGAGCCGTTTCGAACAAAAATGTCTGTAGTGCTTGTAGTTCAGGAAAATCTTTGTTCAGCGCATACCCTACTGCTTTGCTTTTTTTAGTGTGACCAGGCTGTTCAATATATATAGTCTTTTGTTTGATCACTCCCGCTTTTTCAAGTGAGCTGATTTCAGTGCGGGCGGTTCGTCGAACCAGGCGCGCACGCTTGCTGATGTCGTCAAACAGGAATTCTTTTGAGGGGTTAAATAGGAAAAAGCGTAGTAGTTTTACGCGTGCTGCGTTACCAAACAGAATTGCTAAGGGATCGACTGCCATACAGAAATTAGTATGTGGAGTATATCACGCAATCAGCTTTCTGCCGCTGGACAGAGAAAACGCGTAGTGTTGTAACGATATATACAGAGTAAGACCCGGAGATAACATCGCCGGGTCTTATTGGTTTCCACATCTTTTGAGCCTTTTTTCAACACAACGCAGAGCCTCAAACGTAGTCAATATTATTAGAGAACCAGTGATTTCACCTCCACCATTAAACCCACTCGCTGAACTAGGGTGAATCATGGTTGTATTGACCGAGACAGTGGACCTAGCATTGTCATTTGCCGAAAAGATCGCAGTCCAAATGACAACCAAAAACACCGCAGTAACCGTCCAAAGATTTCTCCAATCCATAGAACACCTCCTCCTACCCTAGTTCAACTATAGCACCACTAGCAGGCAAAAAGCCAGGAGATGCAGTATCTACCTGGCTTTTTATTTTACTCGGCTTAGCTCGCAGCTGCGCCGAGTAAAAATGTACCCACTCCAAGAACTAATTCTGTCAAACCACCTTCTGGTGCTGCTGACGACACACCTTTACTTGTTTCAGCTGGTGGAAACAGGAAGATTCCTGCAACCACAATAATCACTAAGGATAGGCTAAGTGCCCACCCTGTCTGCTCTTCATTTGAAAGTTCCATTTGTTCTGCCTCACTCTTTTTTTGTCCTTGACTTTGTATATACATTATAGCACAGAAATAGATATTTGTAAAGGTATTGCCCGACACAAAAAGACCCGGCGGTGTAGCTAGCGCGTACACACGTGCCGGGTCTATGTAATCAGTTATCTTTCAACAGAGAGCTCAGGTAGTATAATTTAGTAATGAAAACAACAAAAAAATTAATTATTGTTTCAGGAATAACATTATTACCCATTCTATTTTTGTCACTTTGTAGGCATGTAACCTATACAATTTTAATACCACAGGGTGTATGCAATACGTATAACGGTAACGACTTTGGTAGCGCAGCAATATGTGACATCGTACCGGCTATTTCATATTTTGGACCAATTTTTTTGATGTTTGTGGGGGGAGTAGGAATTTTAAGTTTGATTGGTATTATTGCATTAGTTGGATATTTTATAAAAGTATTTCAGCACAATAAAAAGAATCTTGAATCAAAGTGGTCATATTCTAGATTCATGATTATTCTGTTGATCTTATTCATTGTGCTGGAACTACTCCTACCTATAGTAGGAATGCAACAACGAAAGAGTGCTATTGAGGAAGCTAACCTAGAATTTGCAGTACCGAGCGCGGTAAATTTTGTGTGTGGGGAAAATAGCATCATTCGAATCGAGCAAGATAATACAGTGTATTCAATAGAAAGAAATGCTATGGGAATAGAAGGCATGTTATCTAAGGGTAAGGTTGCAAAAATTGATCAACTAAATAGATCATTTGTCTACATAAATGATTACTACACCGAAGAAAGTAGGAGCGAACATACAAAAAAACTGCAAACATGTACCAATAGTGACAGCAAAACATTTTATGATGTATATGTTGAGACCCCTGAGTAACCGAAAAAAATAACGTGAAGGAACGAAAAAGCACAGACTTTCGTCAGTGCTTTTTCTTAATGAATTTCTTACGAAATATATTTAAGTGTAAGCATAGCTTGCACTCTGCGTTCGCTCGGTCATGTGCAAGTAGGTTCAACCTCCTTTCTTCGTTCGTTCAAAAATAAAAATAGTTTTTTAATTTGTTCACTCACTTGAAAGTACACTTGCCCGCGACCCTCGCTTACTTGAGAGTAACCTTTGCTCCAGCTGCTTCTAGTTCAGCCTTTAGTGCTTCGGCGTCGTCTTTCTTCATTCCAGCTTTTACTTCTGCTGGTGCTCCATCAACTAGTTCTTTAGCTTCTTTTAGTCCTAGACCAAGAGCCGCTTTAACTGCCTTGATAACAGCAATTTTCTGCGCTCCAGCTTCAGTTAGTTCAACTGTGAACTCTGATTGTTCTTCACCAGCGTCTCCGCCAGCTGCCGGTCCAGCTACTGCTACTGCAGACGCTGATACACCAAATCGCTTTTCTAGTACTTTCACAAGTGAGTGAAGTTCTAGAACAGTCATTTTTTCTACTTGTTCAATCAGTGCAACGAATTCCGCTGGCACTTCAACTGATTCATCAACATCAGATGCTGATGCTTCTTCTTTTACTTCTTCGACAGCTGCTTCAGGAGCCGCGGTTTCTTCAACCACTGCTTCTTCGGCTACTACTGTTTCGTCTTTTGTTTCTTCTGACATATTTCTATTCAGTTACCTATGCTGACTTTTTGTCGGCGATAGCGTTCAATCCTAGTACAAGACCTTGGATTGGTGAGTTGATAACGTTGACAAACATTCCTCGCAGCACTGGTAGGGCTGGGATTGAGGCGATTTCAGTCATTTCTGCAGCATCTTTGTATACTCCTTGGAATACACCTCCAACAATCGCTAGATTGTTTTTGTATTTTCCGGCGTATTCTTTGATTGACTGTGCTGGCGCGATTGCGTCAGTACTGTACGCTACTGCAATTTCTCCTTCGAGTTCTGGAAGCACTCCTTCGAACGTGCCGTCAAAGGCTCGTTTCATCAGAGTTTTCTTGGCTACAAAGTACTGTACCCCACGATCACGCAGATCTGCGCGCATCGCTGTTGAGTCAGTCACCGGCATACCGTTGAACTTCACAAACACGATTGAAGCCGCGTCAGTTTTTACACTGTCGAGCCGTTCGAGAATTGTTTCCTTCTTTGCTTTTGTAATTGCCATTGTAAAGTATGGATTACTTGATATAAAACAGACCCAAGGCATTACTGCCTAAGGCTTCGACCCCAAATCAAATAAGAGATGGACCTCGGCTGGCGTCGCAAGTGCGACATTACCTACTCTCCTTTGCGAGAATAGACCAACTGTCATGAGCCTGTTGCGTGAGAGTATAACAGAAGTTATAGAAAAGAAAAGGCCAGCGCTAGCGCTGGCCTTTTGTACTGTACCTACAGCAGTTCACTCTGGTTTTTAGCCCGCTCCGCGTTGTGCCCGAGCAGGTTGGTGCCAATCTGTAGGACTGAGACAACTGCCGACATACCCAGCAGCGCAAATGGGAACACCGCGTACTCGGTCAACATATAAGTAAATACTACAAACGCACTAGTCCAGACACTGGTACACCATGGGCAGGCAAACAGTTCAGTTAGCAGACGCCTTGGACCGTTTTTAGGAGTTTGCAGCTTGTACCCCCTGCCGACCTTGATCACGTCCATGAATTGCTCCCGCAGGAACCTGGTGATGCTGTCGTACACAAACAGTCGAGTAAGCCGCCACGAGGCCAGCAACATAATGATGTAATCAAAGGTCGTCAGATCAACCCACGCAATGCGGGCCTCGGTTTCGAGGATGATTGCCCCCATAACCACCAGGATCAAGAAAAACACTGAAAACACCACACTCCAAAAATACTGTTCAGAAACTCTGATCATATATGTATCTATTGTACCCCAACCACGCCCAGAGCCAGAATAATTAACAACACTGTCGACACCACACCGACAAAACTAAAGAGGAACTTGTAAAAGGTTTTGTTGAACATAAATATGAGTATAACATCCAACACTAGAATCTACTCAGATATTTAAAGCTTCTCTCTCTTCCGGCACCGTGAGACTATAGTTATGCCAAGTATCGCAAGGTCAACATTCAGTTAACTGTTTAGCAGTATATATCCTCCAACAAATGCTATAGCTGCAAATAAAAACTTATACTTGCCTAGCTTTCCACCCCAAATAATGATTGTAATAGCAAGAAATATTGGCAATGTCCATACAAACACACCTAACGCAACAGCCCATAGTGGTACTTCAACTCCTCCTAACATAAATTAGGACGCAATAAACATAGAGGCGTAACTTAAGACAAGTATAAGAATGACTACCGGCATACGAAATTTTCCCAGCCTGTTACCGTGCTTATAAACCAAGTAACTAATTACTATCGGTGCTACCAGTACAAGTAACAAAAGGGGTTCAAGCCACCATGGATATTGAATTATTCCTAACATAAACTACACACTTATTTTTTAATAGCACTAATAATAATTAGCACTTCCTCAGCTAAATCACTTTCAATAATACCGCGCCGCTCAAATCTTTTAGTTGATTTCTCTAATAACTTTAGAAGTTGAAACTCTACCTTTTCAAAACGTGAGTTAACCTGACTCTTCTGCCCAAACTTCTCTGCTCGCTCAGCTACACGAGTGAGAAAACGTTTTGCAAAACGATTATCAATTTTAGCGATAATTGTTAGTAGTTCACTGTAGGTAAATTCAGGATTGTCAACAATTATCAACTCACCATTTGGAGTACGAATTTCGTCAATAACTCCATCCCCATCAACATCAGTTTCAAGGTTTGAAACTTTAGAATTATTAATACTCAAACTACTGCGAGTAGTTGGTGAAACGACTGGAATAGGTACCACAGCTTGCACTACTTGTCCGTCCTTATTAAACTCATCTATTGTAACAGTTGCTCCACCGTTTGCTTTTCCAGTAAACACTATTTCTACGTCTGTATCTACTGGAACAGTAACATACTTGCTACCTGCCAGTTCCCGATACGATGAATTAGGAATATCAGTAAGAATATTTTCACCCATAACACCTAACCGATTACCCTCTGCATCAGTTACCAAAATTTCCATTGGCGAGTGAATACCAATGAGTAATTGATCACTGGAATAGACTGGCTTAGTATTGTTGACAGTCAACTCTTCATCCAACACAACTGTTTCTATGAATTCAAGGATTTCGTCGTACTCGGTAAGGTTTTTGTGGTCATACGGCGTGTCTCTTATATCTACATAATGAACGATACCGTCATATGATGCTGACACAGCTGGTACTGTACCGTCACCATCAAGACTCAGGATTGGAACTGGCTTGTAAAATACCTCTGTCTCACAGACTTCAGTAAACAATTCTTGAGTGCAAATTCTCTCCTCAAACCCACGGTACTCAAACGCCACTTCCGTTTCTTTTCCGGTTCCAACAATAGAATAGAATTCAATTTCTGACGGAATGATTAATGAATTTAGTATATCTGCTTGTTCGCCTGCGTTTTGTAGCAAAGTTTCATTGACTATAGCGGCGGCTTCGATAGTATCCGCATTATCTCGACCTTCTTGACCCAATAAGAACGCATCTAGCTCTGCCGAACCGTTGATGGCATTACCGTACTGTTCACGGAACTGGCTCGTACTTTCTGATGAATCAAAGAAGACTGTTGGAGCTGCTCCGCTTGTTAAGTACTCGTCTGATGGCAGTAGTCCATACGCGCTAGGAAGATTCAACGAAATTCGACGTACAGTTTGAGTATTAATTTTTAGCTGAAATGGTGTACCTTGGTCATACCCATGTAGTAATGAAGCAATTGCTTTTGGCGCACCAATTTGTGGTGTGCCGACCATAACTACCTTATCAATTTTTTCTCTAAAGTTTTGTTCTGGATAGCTATCAAATAGAGCCTTGAGAACTAACCCACCGTTTGAGTGAGCAACAATGGTAACCTTCCCATTTTTAGAACCAACTGACATTCGTTCAATTTCTTCCTTTAATCGTTTAATTTCATTGTTTGGGTACGCAACGTCTTGAGTAGCGACATGAAAAACATCATATCGCCAATCATAGGCGAAGGGTAGAAATTCTACTATCTGTCCATTATGTTCCAAAGCCGTAAACGTTGTTAAAAAATTCTTATAAATATCTGCAACCGATACTAATCCGAATAAAACATCTACTGAATCAATTACATCCCTTGTGTAGACATTATTTACACTCTGAAAACTGTCATCAAATTCTAAGTCAGCAACATCTTCATTAAAGTTTGGTTCCCAGACTTGATCTTCCGTACCAAGTAAACCATCTTTATACAACCGACTCGCTTGAATCCCTGGCAGGAACAGTACGCTGGATGCACCAGTTGGCTCCGGTTCTTCCAGGACCACTGTAAACGGTGTCGCAACTCGTTCAATAGCAAAATCTGCAAATTGCGCATGAGCGGTTGGGATGATGAATGACTTTATTTTGTGTAACCAATTAGAGTTATAGCCGACGACAGGAACCCCTTCAACCTCCGTCATCAACACATACTTACCAGGCTCAACATTATCGATCAGTAAATCTTGATTGAATGGATCAGAAACTAAAACATAGTCTTCACCGACCATTCGATACAACGATGAATAAACAAATACATTTTCAGGTTGATCCGTAAAAGTGATACTGCTTTGTATATCTAATGTTCGAACCTCTGAAATAACCACTGATGCCTCAGGTAGTAGAAGTTCACCATTAATCGTTTGTCTTACTTCAGAAATCAGATCACCGTCTATCTCTTGGAAAGGGTCATTACAATCACTAATTGGAAACACCTCTGTTTCACCAAACCTTTCAATGAGGATATTTCCACAGCTTTCTTGAGCTGAGGCTACGATCGGGGAATAAAAAAGCGCCAAAATGGCGGTTACAAAAGCAAATGTGAGTATGAGAGAGTGGCAGCTGCCTGCCAGTGGTCGAACCAGTCGACCGAACTGCAAGTTTGTCATAATTTCAGTATAACAGACCAATCTGACAGATTTTCATCCATTTCCCAGGATTCCAGTCTTCGGAACTAAAAACAGCGCGCCTATCGGCGCGCTGTTTTTGATGTTTTTTTAATGGGTACACAAAAAGCCCCTTGCGGGGCTTTTTGTTTGACTTATTTCAGTCTGTTCTTTGATCTAGAGACTAGATGTTTAGAGCAGTTGAAGTTTCGTCGATTTCAACACCTCCGATTGTATCCATGTACACTCGGTAGGCTCCAGTTGCAGAAGCAGCATCGAATACCACGTCGATAACGAATGTTGCGTCGTCACCATCAGCGATAGTCCATCCTGTTGTTCCGTTTGCTGTAGCATCACCAGAGATCTTAGAGATTGACGCAGTTGCGTTTGCTCCAAGGTCACCTCCTGTGATATCGAATCGTACGTCGTCAGCAGCTCCGTCAACGTCTGTAACGTCTCCGAATGCTAGTGTTACGTCGTTTTCACCGTCAGCTTCAACGTTGAATTCGAATGAGATAGTTCCTGAGAGACCATCTTCACTTCGTACAACTGTGAATTCTGTGTCAGTGATAACTGGTACTACTGTAGCAAGTGTGTGAACTTCACTTGAGTCAGAACCTTGTAGCTCATCATCGTTTTCAACACCTTCTACTTCCCATGTTGAACCATCAACATCAGTTTCGATAGTTACACCGTTTACGTATTCACCGTCTTGTCCTTTGAATACTACTGAAATTTCCACTTCGTAGTCCTCATCAGTTTCTAGTGTTACGTCTTGATCGAACTCAAATCGGTATTCAACTGTAGTTGTTCCACCGTTAAGTGCGATTGCATCGTCTTCATCGTCAGCTCCACCTGTTGTAGCTTCACCTTCGATTGTTACACCGTCGATTGTCATGAAGATTGAGTCGATCACATCTTCTTGTCCACCAGCGATTGCTGCAGCTGGGTTTGCGTTTGTGATTGTTACATCAACAAATGCGTCACCAACTTCTAGGTCTGAAGAGTCTCGGTCAACTTCGATGTCAAAGATGTGTACTACGTACTCATCTGAATCATCAGTGTCTTCGTCAACTAGTAGAGTAGCTGAATCTGGGTTACTTGAGTTTGACTCAATGTCAGCTCGGTCATCAGTTCCTGCTTCTTCGATGTCGAATTCTACTGATTCATCAGTAGAAGGAACAGCGTCATCATTTGTTTCCATTTCATCTACAGCAGTTTCTGTTGAAGCAACACCGTCAGCGTCAAAGTATCGAACTTCTAGTGGTTCGATAGCCCAGTCAGCACCATCAGTTACATCTGAACCGTCAACTGAGTTCATTACTGAAACAGCAACTAGAACTTCAGTTTCTTCATCTTCACCTAGGAATAGGTCGATGTTTGAGAATCGGAATGTTCCAGCGTCTTCGTTTAGGTATTCGTCTTCATCGTCAGCTTCGAATGAAGCAACTTTGTCGCCATCAACCCAAAGTGAAACTTCTGTGAACACGTCCCATGGGTCTTGTTCTTCGTTAGCTGGAGCGTCTGTACCTTCAGTTAGAGCAAATGTCATTCGTGAAAGTTCAATATCTCCGTTTTCTGCTTCTAGTGTCAGAACCATAACTACTTCGTCATCAGCTCCTTCAGAAACTTCTGTTTCTTCGTCGTCGATTTCGAATGTTACAAGAGTTCCTTCACCTCCTAGAGTCATGTCTGAAGAATCATCTTCTTCGTCCATGTCTTCGTCCATGTCTCCTCCACCAGTTGTAGTGTCAGCGATACATAGATCGTTAGCTTTAGATCGTGATGAAGCACCAAAGTATCCTGTTGGATTTACTAGACCGTTAGGTGTTAGTACTTCCGCTCGGAACATTACTTGCATCTTTGATACTGCGGCAGCTGTTGCTGGTCCGTAGTACATTGTTTCCATTCCCATTGAACCTGCTCCTGTAGCAGCTACTCGTAGGTCTGGGTAAGAGTTTAGAAACTGTTGTAGTTTCATTACGTCAGCTCCTTCTGAACCTTGTGACAGGTCTCGTGTCCATGTGTATGGGCATACTCCTGGTGCTCCTGCTGGTGCAGAAACATCAGATCCTCCACCTAGTTGTGACTGTAGGCCAGCAACTTGTGCAAGAAGGTCGTTAATCATTTGTTGTAGATCTTCTGTAGTCTGCGCTTGTGCAGCTGGTGCATAGGCAGAGAAGATCATTGCTACTGCAACAGCCGCAACAGCGAACTTTGAAGCAGTATCTTTTACGATAGTCGTCATAATTTGTTTAATAGTTACGTCGTTAGTGACGTTTGGTACCCAAGTTTATAAAACCTGAGTACCTGATATCTAATAATATGAATTAATTCATATTCACAATTGGAGTATCAGTCCAATTGCTCATATCACCAAACCTGCCACCCGAGGGTGACAGACCGGCTGTAATTTCAGTCTGAGTTTCAGTCATGCAGTCAGTTAGGGAAAAGCAGAAATGCAGTGAGTTTTTAATTGATATGTGGTTGAGAACAAAGCCTGCAACGTTTTCAATTACCTCCGCTTGGCCAGTCTTTCTTCCTTAAGAAAAAAGCGCCAGAGCGCATACCTCACACTATAGCAACATTCGTTTAATAGTAAAGTGTTTTGCTGTGAACAGGTGTCACATCAGCACAAAATAAAAGAATGAAAAACAAGTGTTGGGTCTGTTGTATATGACGATCAGGTACTCAAAGCTTTACATCCCAATCCATAGCGATACACATTTCCAGTCATGTCAAAGGGTACCCTATAGCCGTATCTACTAGTGGGAAAACTACACCTGGGGCTGGTCTGCTCGATACACAAAACGGTGTCCCTAATTAGGGACACCGTTTTGTGTATTAGAGGTCTCTTAGACTAACTCTGTAGAACAGTTTAGTATACTAGTCTTTTAGTACGGAGTATCTAGACCAACGCCGTTCTCCTTCACGTAACACTTGTCCTTTCTCTATGAGACTATTTAGTTCTCGCTGGATTGTCTTTTCGCTGACGTCCGTGATGATTTCTGCAACGTCTTTGATTGTCGCTTGAGGTTTAGCTTCTAGGACTGTCTTTATTCGTTCCGCCCTGTCCGTTAGTTGACTATAGACCATGTAGGCATCTGAACTAATGTCCCCGGCTGGTACCTGGACACGCTGCTGTCCACGCCGCCGTGGGGTCGCAGCTTTTCTGGTTGAGTTGCCGGCAGGACTGTCGGCTGTAACGGCCACTGTATGCAGGTCTTTGATCGAAAGTCCGGTGTTTTGTAGGTAGTGGTTTGAAAGGTGTCGCTGTACCCCATCGATTTGCTCGGTGACCAGCTGAGCCAGATCAGGCGCTACCATCCGGGCAGCTTCAGCGACACGGACAGTACTATCCAGGGCCAACAGTTGGTGGCGGACTTGGAGCAGTTTGTCTGTAACAGTATCCGGTAGAGCTTGGAGTGTCTCTAGAGACAGTTCGTGCACTTTGAAAGACACAGCCTGGAGTGTCTGAGACAGATTATCGTTTCTGTCTTTTGTGTCTGTGAAAGATAATATATAAAATACAACCGATACTATCTTCTCAATCTTCTTAAAGACATTGTTGTAGTATTCGACATCTTCTGAGAGTCTTTTAATGTCTATGACGTTGTCCGTTTTGTGCTGCATGTTTCTGTCTGTTACGTCTCTGATAAGTTGTCCTTGTACTATTCACTATAAGGACATTTTGGAACTTTGCAAGTCTTTTGTCTTATGTGGTCTGTCTAGGTAACGTGATAAAATATATTCATTATTACTACTGATTACTGATGACTAACCATGGCCGCCAAAAAGAAAAAACCCACCAAAGCAAACGTTGAACGAGCACCCCGATTTGATGATCTGTCCCCTCACGCAAAGCAAGCGATTGCGGCAGTTTTGTTTGGGGTGATAGGTTTATTCTTTTTGCTTTCATTGGTCTCGAGTGCTGGTCCAGTTGGTGAGTACACCGCGATTGCCCTGCGAGCCATGTTTGGCGCAGGGGCGTGGCTGGCACCATTTATATGTGTGGTCTATATATTTGTACTCCTGAACCCCCGAGAGTCAGACCAAAAAATAAGTGGCGCCAAAAAACTTGGGACCGGGTTGCTGTTTGTTTCGCTACTGGGTGCCCTACATTTATATGAGGTCGAGTTGGGTGGCTGGATTGGGTGGTTGTTCTCTGAACCGTTGACGGTGCTGTTTGGAGGCACCTTGGCCGGCATCCTCACCACCGGGGTGGTACTGATCTCTTTCTTTTTACTATTCAACACTGGGCTGCGTCTACCCAAGCGAGCACCCAAAGAACCGGTTGATGACGATAGTGATATCGAGGCGCTTGATGTGCCGCTTGATCTACCCCTTGATGATGAGGAGGACGAAGACGGGCAACCCGCCCCGGCAAGCGGTCTAGCAGCCATGAAACAGAAAGTGGCCGCATCGGTTAGCAAGGCGGCGCCAGCTGGAGAAATTGTGGTCAAACACTTTAAGGGTACCTACACCCCTCCTCCACTTTCGCTCTTAAACAAAGAAAAAGGCAAGGCTCAAATTGGCGACGTCAAAGCTAACGCCAATACGATCAAACGGACACTGCGGGACTTTGGGATCAGTGTGGAAATGGATGCGGTTGAAAGTGGACCGACAGTCAGCCGGTATTCCCTCAAACCAGCGCAAGGGGTCCGGATCGCTAAAATTGCCGGGTTGCGACAAGAGCTGCAGTTGGCGCTGAAAGCCAGCTCAATCCGAATTGAAGCCCCGATTCCCGGGAAAGCCTTGGTGGGGATCGAGGTACCAAACGAAGTCCGGGCAACTGTTGGACTGGCGTCAATGCTGGCGACACCCGAGTACGCTGACTCGCCTCATCCACTGATTGTGGCGCTTGGGAAAGACGTGACCGGTCATGCTCATTTTTCTAACATTGCCAAGATGCCCCATGGATTGATCGCTGGTACCACCGGATCTGGAAAGTCTGTCACCATCCAGAACATCATCATTTCTCTGTTGATGCGTAACTCGCCAGAACAGCTACGATTCATCCTGGTTGACCCTAAACGAGTGGAACTGACACTATATAACAAAGTACCTCACCTACTAACCCCGGTGATCACCGACGCCAAAAAAGCCATCCGGGCACTGGGCTGGGCGGTAAAAGAAATGGAACGACGGTATGACATCCTGCAGTCTGAAAGTGTACAAAACATCGCGTCATACCATAAAAATGTCTATGGGCCGGCCAAGGCAGCTTGGGTTGAAGATGGTGAGGACCAAGAAACCCGTGACAGCCTGCCAGAGGCACTCCCGTACATCGTGATCATTCTCGACGAGTTAAACGACCTCATGCAAGCCTACCCACGGGAATTAGAAGGTATGATCGTTCGTCTAGCACAAATGTCCCGGGCGATTGGTATCCACCTCATCCTGGCGACCCAGCGACCATCAGTAAACGTTATTACCGGTACCATCAAGGCCAACGTCCCTACTCGGGTTGCTATGGCGGTGGCTTCTCAGGTCGACTCTCGGACGATTATTGACCAGGTGGGAGCAGAACAATTACTCGGTCAAGGTGACATGCTCTACTTGTCATCAGATAACCCACGACCGATTCGTCTGCAGTCAGCCTTTGTATCTGAAGAAGAAATCAAAAAAGTGGTTGACTACCTCAAGAAACAAGATGCTGACATGCTGGACCAGCTAGACCTAGATGAGCAAACTGGCGACAGCGCAGATGCCCTATTTAGTTCACTCACGGGTAATGACGATGTTGAAGACGATCTATATGACGACGCTCGGATTGCCGTCATCGAAGCCGGCAAAGCTTCCACGTCGTACCTACAGCGTAAACTACGGGTTGGATACTCACGAGCAGCCCGGCTGATGGATTTACTTGAGGAAAAAGGCGTTATTGGGCCAGCTGATGGCTCACGACCGCGCGAAATCCTGTCCCAGGGTGGTAGCGATGAAGAACAAGAAGAACGTGAATCAATGGGCGAAGAAGGAGACCTAATTCGCTAACTATACACATGAGAGATTGGTTTTCGTTTAGGACAGCAATGCAAGGATCGGTGATCTTTGTGTGTTTGCTGTTTGCTGCGGTGTATATCTCCTATCAAGCCCGGTTCCTGATCATCGGACCTCAAATCACCCTTACCGAGGAAGTGTCGACACTGCAAAATACTCGATATATCACTTTGACGGGTAGTGCAGCAAACATCTCCCGCCTTTGGCTCAATGGTCGACCAATTTTCACTGACCGGAATGGTCAATTCACAGCTGCAGTGATACTAGAAAACGGGTATACTATAACCACGCTGATGGCCGAAGACCGCTACGGCAGAACTACGACCATCACTCGCCCGTTTGTATACACACCGGCATCATTTATTCAGTCTTAATACCGAGACATATGGCAACCAAAAAAACTACTGTTAAAAAAACTGTTCCGAAAGAAACTACCGAAAGTAAAAAGGATAAAAGCGGCACCGAGATCCAAGAAACACTCCGAAGTATCAAAACCAAATTTGGTGATGATTCGATCATGACGCTTGATGAAACCAAACACGTCGACGTTGAATCAGTTTCAACTGGTTCGATTGGGCTTGATGACGCTTTGGGTATCGGCGGCTTCCCCCGAGGACGAATCATCGAAATCTATGGCCCAGAAAGTTCTGGTAAAACAACACTAGCGCTACACACCGTCGCAGAAGCCCAAAAAGAAGGCGGTATCTGTGCATTTATTGACGCGGAGCACGCTATGGACCCAGTGTATGCTGGACACCTAGGAGTCAAACTAGATGAGCTGCTTATCTCTCAGCCAGACAACGGTGAGCAGGCACTCGAGATCGTTGAATCACTCGTTCGGTCAGGCAAGCTGGACGTAATCGTGATCGACTCGGTAGCTGCCCTGACGCCTCGGGACGAGATTGAAGGAGAAATGGGTGCGCACCACGTTGGAAAGCAGGCTCGACTGATGAGTCAGGCGCTGCGAAAACTAACTGGAATCGTAGCCAAAAGTAAAACGGTGGTCATTTTCATCAACCAAATCCGTATGCAGGTTGGGGTGATGTTTGGTAACCCGGAAACTACTCCAGGAGGAAAGGCACTCAAATTCTATACATCAGTTCGTCTCGACATTCGTCGCATTGCCCAAATCAAAAAAGGTGACGAGGTAGTCGGTGGGCGCCACCGAGTCAAAGTGGTCAAAAACAAGATCGCTTCCCCATTTAGAACTACTGAATTCGACCTAATCTATGGTGAGGGTATCAGCAGTGAAGGAGAACTACTAGCGCTTGGTGAGAAATTTAAAATGGTTGCAAAAGCCGGAGCTAGCTACAGCTACACTCCTCCCGGTGGTGACGAGTCAACTATCGTTAAACTAGGTCGGGGCTATGACGCAGCCCGAACCACTCTCAAGGGAGACAAGAAACTACGGACTGAATTGCTCAAAAACATCCGTAAAGCAATGAAAGAAGACAAAGAGGACAAATAAACCAAACTTAAAACAGCGACCCATACATGGGTCGCTGTTTTATGTTTAGGCTGTGTATTACACTGACCTTAGCATCGCCCCAAAACGTAGTCTGGACAGCTGCCACACTACTACAGCCGACATGCTGGCAATGGTCAGGATCACCAGAACGGTCCCAAGCTCACCACGAGCAATAGCCGACGTAAACGAATGCACCATATATGACGGCACTCCCCCCAGCGGCGTCGCCAGAGTGTTGTCGATAATACTGGCTACATGCGTAAATCGTCCTAGTAGGGCCACCGCCCCACCCAGCACCAATCCGACCCACAACAGTGGCTGCTCGGTATAGGATAGTGCGTAGCTCATATAAATGCGACGCATGATTTTGGATTGCATGATTTTCATATCTTGTATTACAAACAGGAGTGCGAAAAAGTTACTGCCAGGAGGCGTATAATATCATGCACTTGAATCCTATATAAATTATAAATAATGAATCGACATAGCGGATTTCTCCACTATGTCGATTTTAGTTCTCAATGTCTTGTGTCGATTCTTATTCAGCTTTCGTCTGAGCTGCGAGACGTTTATCTTCACGTCTAATCAACATGATCAGAACCAGAGTAAATGGAACAAAAGTCACAACTGGATATATCAAACCCATAGGGGCTTCCATCCAGTAATATGGTCCCATTTGCTTCTCAAGAAACCAGTCTGCAAGTTGACAGAATACGAACATACAGACGAAGAAGAGGACGAGGAGGGCCAAAACCCCCCAAAACGACGATTTATTGTCTTGTGACATGGGGTACACCTTTCTATTGCTGTCTATATAGTAACATAAATCTATATTATGTCAATGCTATTCTACGACAACAAATCTGCTTCCTGCCCTTTACTCGCCTTGCGGAAAGACTCTTTGGCACGGTGGATGCGGGCTTTGACCGTACCGACGTTCTCGCCGGTTTGCTCAGCAATCGCTTGGTGACTCCAGCGCTCTAGGTAGTGGAGGCGCAGTACGTACGCAAAATGGCCTGGCAGCTGTTCTAAGACACGCTCGATGCCATCTTTTTGGTGTTCAAACCCACTGTGGTTTTTTTGTTCACCAATAAATTGCTCAAATTCCGGGTCAATGTTGTAAAAACGTTGCCCTTCTTTGACTAGTTTTTGGTAGCGAGTAAAGGCGGTATTCATCAGGATTCGATATGCCCAGGACGAGAACTTGGCACCGTCGACTGGTTCGAACTTGTCCGCGTGGACGTAAATCTTGGTAAAAGCATCCTGGACAATTTCCTCGGCATCGAGGGGGTTAAACACTATTGAGCGAGCTTTGCGCATAAATGGAGCCTCGTAGCGATCAACCAGGACCCTAAATAGCCACGGTTGACTCTGGCTGCGCAATAAGACTTCCTCGTCAGAAAGTTCTCCAGCGTTATCGGTGGTCGTGAGGCCTAACATAGTCTGTGTATACTAGCACTCAAACCAAACTTGAGAAGTTACAAATATTCCCTTTTGGGCTGTAATTTGCTAGTATTGCGGTCGAATTTAATTACTAAACTACAACCTATGGCCAAAGTCCCCTACAACGAAATTACTGTCAAAAAAACTGTCACGATGGACGGCGACCCATATCTCGTACTATCAAATAGTATCGCTAAAAAAGATCGGCAAAAGGCCAGTAACAACGTACGGATGAAAAACCTGCGGACTGGAAACGTGATCGAGCGAACCTTCCACCAGTCAGATGTACTCGAAGATGCGTACCTCGAAAAGCGGATGATCAAGTACCTATACACCAACCGGGGTGAATCGTGGTTCTGCGAGATTAACAACCCCAAAGAGCGGTTTGCCCTCGACGCTGCTGTGGTTGGTGATATGGCGAAATACACCGTTGAAAATAGTGATGTAGAGGCCCTATTGTTCGAAGACACCATCATGTCGATCAATATCCCAATCAAGGTAGAGCTCAAAGTAAAAGAAACCACTGACGCGGTTAAAGGTAATACCTCAGGGGGTGCTACTAAGGAGGCTATCTTGGTGACCGGACTGATGATCCAAGTCCCCCAATTCATCAATGTTGGTGACCTCGTGGCAGTGAACACCGAGAGTGGCTGGTACACCGAGCGAGTTGAGAAGGCATAAACACCTAATGACCAGACGTACAAAGGCCCCAGGATTTTCCCGGGGCCTTTTGATTTAGCCGAAGCGGATTACCCGCTGAGTCTCATCCTTTTCTTCATTTTTCTTTGCAGGCGTTTTTGGTTTTTGCGTGAGTTCTTTCAAAACACACACAACTACTGCCACTAGCCCAGCAAGCCAAGTAACGAACAGCGAACTGCCCAAACTTGCATCAAGGATATGGAAAGACAGAATCCAAGCGATTAAACCGACAAGCGGACCTGCCAAGATGCATGTAACTGACATGATGTAAACCTTTCAATGAACCAATCTATATTAAAGCACAAAATACACAAAAAAGCAAACTGTTGGTTGCTTTTTTGTGTACTATCTCTATTTCGATATTAAACCGGCTAGAATGAGTTGGATGCAAGGCATCGCGAGGAAATAAAACGAATGGGACGGATAGTCCAGTGAGTTTTATTTCTCGAAGTGATAACGCGGCAGACGACTTATTATTGGTGGTTTAACGTTGGATGTACGGCATCAAGGCCATAAACCGTGCCCGCTTGATTGCTTTGGCAAAGTTTCGCTGCCCTTTGGCCGACATGCCAGTTCGTTTTCGACTGTTCATTCGAGCGTGTGGGTTTACGTTCTTGTCGAGCCGGTTGATGTCTTTGTAGTCAACGTGGTTGGCTGGAGCACTTTGTTTTACTTCTGTTTCCATAGTGTGTTTCTTTGATTAATAAAGTTTCAGGTTTGTGATTGGTTTCAGATTTTCTGGTTTCAAGATTTTAGGCTTGGAAATTATTTGAGAGCAAGGCATCACGAGGAAATAAAACGAGTGGGACGCGAGGTCCAGCGAGTTTTATTTCTCGAAGCGATAACGCCGCTATCGAGTAATTTACTGACTAAAATGGGATGTCTTCTGGGTTGATTTCCTCTTCTGGGTAATCTGGCATCGCCGGAGCCTTCCCTTCGTCCGCGTCTGCTGGCGCTCCTGAGCTTTGGCTACCGCTGGTTGGAGCTGGGGCTCCACCTTCGCCTCCACCAGCATTTTTAGGACCAAACTGTACTCGATCAGCTACAACTTCGGTACGATACTGCTTTTGACCATCTTTATCCCAACTTCGGGTTTGCAGCCGTCCTTCGACGTAGGTTGCACTGCCTTTGGTTAGGTATTTGGCGCAGTTATCTGCCTGTTTTCCAAACACAACGATATTGTGATAGTCAGCTGCCTCTTGTCGGTTTCCATCACGGTCGTTGTACACTCGGTTAGTTGCAAGTGAAAATGAACATACATTCATACCACTGGGCAGGGCTTTGAGTTCTGGATCACGGGTGAGATTCCCGTAAATCATTGCTTTGTTCAAGTACATAGAAGAAATCTAGTTAAGTAATAGAGTTGATACCCTATTTTACCTCTTCTGTCGCTTCTTCGCCATCCTCTTTGTCTTCTTCAGTAGTTTCCTCCTCTTTTTCTTCTTCGTCGACTTCTTCTGCTACCTGGTCAGCCTGTAGGGCTTCGTGGAACATAAATGGATTTGCTTCTTCCATTTTTGTTAGTCGGATTAGTAGGTGTCGTAGTAGTCGGTTTTCTCCTTCTACCACTTCCATAATCTCCTCTAGTTGACCTGGCTCTAGGGTAAATCGAACCCATCCAAAGTACGCACTAGTGAATTTTCGGTTTCGTCCTTCGAGGTATTTGATTACTTCGTAGGCTAGGTCGAATCGCTTTGGCGCTTCTTCTGTTGTAAATGTTCCGCCAGCTTTTTCAATTACTGACTTGAGTGATGCAAATACATCGGCTACTTCCCCTTCAGCCACTGTTGGAAGTACGTGGAATGCGAGCTCGTAGTGAGCTGCATCAGCGGCTGGCATGTTTTCTTTTGACATATCGTCTTAGAATTTATATTGCTAAAGTGCCCGAGGAATGTACCATATATACACTCTATCGGCAATAGATTCTGACGTGATATACTAGGCTAACTTTATGGTACACAAATCTGGACCAACCACATATATACTGGCAGCAACTGCTGGAATAGGTTTAGTTACCACTGGCTACCTTGGTATGCGAGTATTGGATCAAAACAATGCGCTTGCTAATCAAGACCAGCGATTTAACGATCAACTGATCGCTCTACAGACAGCAGAAAGCACAATCGCTTCCCTCGAGTCTGACCTAGGTAACCTGAAAAACGATCTGGAAGAACTCCTAGAAGACTACGAAGACGAGCTGGATCGAAATGAAGAATTTGAAGACCAGATCATGGATCTGGCCGGCTCGTTAGATGAATTTGAAAAACTACAGGATATCGACGAGGAGCTATTGATCAAATACTCAAAAGTATCCTTCCTGAACGAAAACTACGTGCCGTCTCGACTCAAAGAAATTGATGACAAGTATATTTTAGAAGGTAAAGGAGACCAGTATTTCCATGGTGATGCAATGCGTTTTTTGGAACGTATGTTTGATGCTGCTAAGCGTGACGATATTGATCTAAAAATTATTTCAGCCTACCGAAGTTTTGATGAACAAAACGAGCTCAAAGGTCAATTTACCCAGGTGTATGGCACTGGGGCAAATGCCTTTTCTGCTGATCAAGGGTTCTCTGAACACCAACTAGGTACCACAGTGGACCTGACCGTTGAAAGTATCGGCGGCACATACACCAGCTTTGGCGAGACTGAGGCCTTTGCCTGGCTACAGGAAAACGCCCATAAATACGGCTTCATCCTGTCCTATCCTGAGGGTAACAATTTTTATGTCTACGAACCGTGGCACTGGCGTTTTGTCGGACGTGACCTAGCTCGTGACCTGGATCGAGATTCAGACGAAACATTCTACACTCGAGACCAGCGTGAGATTAACAAATATCTCCTAGAAATCTTCGACTAATCTAGTCCTGAAATTTATAAATGCCGGCGCTAGCGCCGGCATTTTGTATCACTTGTATGTTCGGCTATTTATCAGCTTATTCGCATGCTCTTTTGGTACAACCCCATATACCAAACAGTCATCTTCAGGATCTTCACTGTCACAGTCAGGACATGTACCAAAATCACATATGTCTTTTTCCCAAATGACATATTGACCACCAATCCGATCCAGTTTTTTGATCAAATGAGGACCGTCGTGTCCGGCTGGGCGCAAACAATCACATGATATTGACTCATCTTCACGTAGAGTAAAGGAATCAATACCTACTATGTCGAATCGATGTTGAATCCAGTCACAACGATCAATCTCAGGAAATTGGGTCGGAATACTAACCCCAAAGAATTTACCGTATTCGAATCCATGCAGCCGTTTAAACCGACGACAAGCATCGAGTTGACCACCGTTGGCTACATCTTTTGCTGGGTCACCCCAAGCGAGCTTTTTTGTTTCCGTATGCATCCACAGATACATACCTGGTTTACTGGCAATAAAATCTAATTGCCACAGATTGTATATTTCAAGGCATCGCTGCCAGTTCTGGAGAGAATGCATCTTTTTTTACCCTTTCGATTTCTAATCTGAGGATACCAAAACTAGTTGAGCTTGTATAGCTTTTTTGCATTCTCAAGCAACTGCTCGCGCACCTTCTCCTCATCCTCGTCCTTTATCTGTGCGATTGTTTTATACACCTCTTGGACCATCCAAGGTTCGCAGCGCTGACCGCGATGTGGAACTGGGGCGACATACGGGCAGTCTGTTTCACCGTGGATCATGTCCAGTGGCGCATATTTCACTACGTCAAGGTAGTCTTGGATACCTGGTTTTGAAGCCTTGAACGTCACTACCCCAGTAAACGAGATAGTGTAGCCGATATCAAAAAAGGCTTTGGCTTGGTCGATGGTGCCAGCATAAAAGTGTGCATTTCCAGCCACCTTGGCTTCAGTTTTCAAGATTTCTAGTGCATCGTCGTACGCATCACGCTGACCTCCTTTTGGATCATTACGCAGGTGTAACATCAGCGGTTTGCCGACCTCGTTTGCTAACTCGATCTGGTCGAGGAACATTTCCCGCTGCAGTTCGTAGGTGTCCTCAGGGTTGTGACAGTAATCAAATCCACACTCACCGACTCCAACTGTTTTTGGGTTGGCTGCGAGTGGTTTGTAGAAATCATAGTCAAACACTGGTTCTGCTTCTTTGGCACCATGATCGTCTGGGTCTACATCAACCACACTGCACGGATGCACCCCAACAATCGCCCAGGTGTCTGGATACTGGTTAGCCAGATCAACCGCCAACTGACTAGTTTCCTTTCGTGTCCCAACGTTAATCACTCCCACTCCTGCTGCCTGACACTTTGAAAATACATCAGATCGATCTGCGTCGAATTGAGTAAGGTTTAGGTGAGCATGGGTGTCGAGGTATTTCATGAAAATTTTTCTATTAGCTGAATGATTCCCTCTAGATTGTCCTCCTTTTTAAACAACGAACCAACCTCTGCAAAAGAGGCCCATTCCCCACCAGCACCTTCTAGAACAGTGAATTCTGCTTGATTAGTTTTATATAAGTAGAAATATCGCTCACAGTGAACTTTCTCATAGACCATATCAAGTTGCCCCATATATACGAGATCATTAGCTGCTATATCGAGGTCTAACTCTTCCTTGGTTTCTCTTATTACTGCCTCAAGCGGTGTTTCGCCTTCTTCTATACTCCCACCAAACAAACCCCACGGGGGAGGTTTGTAGTCCGTACGGTCTTGGATAAAGATTTCTCCTTTCGAGTTATATGGAACAAGTAAAGCTTTGCGATACATACAAACGAGTATACCAAAACCACTTATTTTTGCTTAAAATAGCTTCCAGATGTCTTCGTCTTCCTCGTCGTCAAATTTGAAAAATACTACCCCTTTGAGGTCGTATTCCTCGGCTAGATCAATCTTATCCGAAGCTGCCTTGGCATCTCCCCAGGTCAGCATTCGTACAGGGATTTCTATGTCAGCCACGGTTGCAACTAATAGCGCCTTGGCAGCTGCTTCGTAACCTGGCGGTGTTCCAGCTGGGGTTGGTAGCTGGTTAAATATCTTCCAAACAGAATCCTCTGGGAAATAGGTGATGACTGCTTCCCCACCAGCGGTGCGTCCAATTGGGACGTTATAAATATCGTTTGCTAGGACTACCGCGCGTGAGTGGTCGACAGACGCTACCGGTGTATAGTCTCGGTACCACTCTGATGCTACGGTCACGTCATATGCGCGGCCGTAGGTTGGAATACCCAACAAGATTTTGTCAGCATCAATGTCTTCCAGCGCAAATTCCAGCACGTGCTCTACCCAGTCGATATCTGCTACTGGGTTGTACGGCAAGCCTCGGCGCTGCTCATTGAAATAGATATCAGCTCGTTGCTGGTCGTAGGTCATTAGCTCTACCAGGTCACAGTGTTTATTGATCGCTTTGTAGTCGTTAGCATAATTGATTTCATTAGGTACTACCCGCCACCGATGTTCTGGTCTCATCCGGGCTTCGATAGCACACGTCAGCAGGTCGCGTCCCAGTGCTCGGTCAAGTTCTTTTAAAAAGAGTGAAAAATAATCAATGGTTTCTGACAATTTTTGTTCAAAGTCGATATTAATTCCATCAAAATTATTATCGTCGACGAGATCTTCAATATCTTGAACTAGTTGCTTGCGCTGACGAGAGTCAGATAAGGTGGCGTGAATTGCTTCACCATCAAACCAAGCAATGGTCGGGATGACTTCTACCCGCTCATCATCTGCCTCGTCGAGTAGGTCTTCCCACACCCCATCTTCAACATCGACTTTAGCAACGATATCTCCCAGGCCTTCTACTTCATATATAAATGGATAGATAATATCTACCTCATCGAGCCGATCAGTGACTGCTTCGATACCATCATCATCAGTCCACCACGGTACCCAGCCAGCCACATCAGGCCCAGCCGCTTTTACATACGATGGAAATACCACCCAAAACAAAAGCGCCAATAAAACCAGCATTACTGCCGCGTCTCCGATTTTTCTCATCCAGTAGTTCATACCTACTATGACGTTGAGTAGGTTGGTTTCTTTCAAGCTATCTCACGACCTCTGCTAAACGGCACTCTTAATTTTAGTAATAATTTCATCAACTGACATCGCCGTGCTGTCCAAGTGCTCACCAAGCTCTCCAGTCAGAGCATCGTAGAAATCCTGGTTATGGGCAAAAATCGGTCTCAACTCCTCGATCTTTGACTCTGGCAATTCTTCAACACCCATCATTTCTACAGTACGAGCGCACACCCGACTCCATCGAACCTCTGAATCAGCAAAGATATAGTATGGGAGAAATATATAGCCATATTTATGTGCCAACTGTTTACATTCGTCTATATATTCAGCTTTGCAGACAACATCAATTACTACCGAGACCTCATTTTGTAGATATGACTCGGTCATGGCCAGCATCACTTTCCGAGCAAGCTCCCCACCCTCTAGGTGATTTCCAGACACAAATCGCCGCACGTCTGGCAGGGCAACCCGTGCTGACGACATAATTAATTCATTGATCGCTTTAGAAACAGTTGTCTTTCCGGAACCCATCGGACCATGTAACAAAACTACAAATTTGTTTTTCATAAAATATTTTCCTTTTCTAACGCTTCTTTAACTCGCTTATAGATCAATTCA
>CAYGTV010000007.1:13487-35186 GCA_964353135.1 uncultured Candidatus Saccharibacteria bacterium | reverse complement strand
ACCTTTTTCTACCTGGACCTGTTGCGTGGCAAGATGCAGGCCGCAACAGTTGAGCCTGACCGGGAATTACGATCAAAACTAGAAAAATATTCTAACGAAGAATTACTAGAATTACTCCAGACAAAAGACGCTAGACGAGCCAACAACGTCGACCCCTATAATCGTCGCAGACTAATTAGATCGCTCGAGATTATTGAAACTCTCGGATCGGTACCACCAGTAGAACCAGTTGAATCAGACTATGAGTGGCTTATTTTTGGCATCAGTCGTGAAAAAGAAGAGCTGCGTGCACGTTTCCGAGCACGCGCCTCACAATGGCTTGCCGGTGGTTTTAAAGCCGAAGTACTACAACTACTTGATGAAGGTGTGACCCGTGTTCGTTTCCAAGAAATCGGGTTTGAATACACCCTCATGCTGCAATTGATTGATGGCGAACTCAACGAAACTGAATTTGTAGACAGATTTGAAGAAAAAAACTGGCAGTACGCCAAGCGCCAACTGACTTGGTTACGTAAAGATGAACAAATCCACTGGGTAAAGCCAACCGAAACGGACAACGTTTTGCAAACAATCGACGACTTGTTAGCGGACAAGTAAGTTGCCTTTTTGGCGGCTTTCGCCTACTATATGGACCACAACGAGCGTTCTAATAAGACCGCATTCGACACCAGCGAGTATACGCTTTTTTTCGATCGTTGGAGTGCGTATTGCACTCAACTTAAAAAGTTTCCCAAACTTTTTAAGGGTCTATAGTTTAGTGGTAAAACATCGGTTTCCAAAACCGACGTCCGGGGTTCGAGTCCTCGTGGACCCGCTAGTGAAGTAAAAGTCAACTTTTAGTTGGCTTTTACTTTGCTCGGACCACGAGGGCGAGAAAAGAGCGAATATATCGCCCGGAGCAGAGCGAGGACGATTTGAGCGTCGGGGTCGCGTCGCACAGTATTTTGGAGACCGCAGGTAGAACAAAATACTGATGCAAAGGAGACCGAGTCCTCGTGGGCCCGCCATGCGAAAAAAACACTGTTAACGCAGTGTTTTTTCGTTTACCCCACTCGTCGTTTCAGAACTCCATACAATCATCTTTATTGACAAAACTGATATTTAATGCTATTATAAAGCCAGTTAACCCAGGAGAACAGAAATGAAAATCGGTCTTTGCCTTGTCGTCATCGCCACCCTTGCTGCCTGTTCTGGTAGCTCTGTAGATTGCCGTTACAACGAAGTTAACGGGGTCGTAACAGAAAACTCTTGTGTCACCAAAACTTGGTAGCATATTCCAAGCCACCAGCGAAATGTCGCTTCGGTGGCTTTCGTCTTTCTACACAACCAACTCCTGCAACATTTGTATACTCGATTTAATATACTCCCGCTCCCCATACAGTTCTGAAAGCCAGGTTTCTTACTCGACTGCTACTTAGTGACTCTGTGGCGCATATATGTCATTAATTGCAGTCGTAAGACAATTTTTTGAGGTGGCAAAAACGACAAAATTAAGAACCCAACCGTAGTAAATACTTCGAGCGCTTCCGTTGACCGTAAATTGCGCAGCCAGCTGGTCATTTCCAACATCAGAAAAATCCAAAATTGTGTCATTAAAGTCGGAATCTTGTAGATTTGGATATAATGCAACACCTACGTCACGAGCCATAAATGGCTCCCATTGCAAAACAGCTTGTCGTGCAGTTGTATCATTACCATTTTGATCTGGCCTTGTTGTCACCATCAACGCTCGCTCACTTGGTCTACCTGGTACAACACATTCAAATTGTAAAAATGTATCCAGATATAATTCGCTTAGTACCTGTTCAAATGAGTTAGAGGGGTTTGACGAAATTACAGAGTTTACTAGCCCCGAGCTTGGAATTCTCTCAACAGCATAACCATCTGGAGTCTCCGCAAACTCCCTGAACTCAAATTCACGAGCACTGGGATTCAGAATGGGTGTATAATCTTGTTGATTATTTATGTCCTGACCAATTTGTTGACTATCTACTTGGTCTACAGGTGTTTGCACATCATCAATTTCACTGTTAGTCAACAAAAACCATATTGATACCAAAAAAATAAGTATTCCAAAAATCAAAATTGTTCTAAGTAATGTCATAATTCAAATGTTACCTAACTCTAATAAAACCTCCTTCGTTTGAAGCAGCACTAAAGTGCATCGCGTCGCAAGCGCTTCTCCAGTTACCTCCCCAACCAAACCCTCGACTAAGGAACAGCTGCCTGAACTCGGCAGGCATATCTGTTGGGCAACCAGCTGCCGGGCGAGGCCTAATGTACCCGTTTTGTGGCGGATTTATATCAACTGCATAGCCGTAAGCATGGACCGAGTAGCCGGATCCTCCAGTGATCCGACGACAGTTATATGTACCAACAGAACGAATTGGGTAAAAAGAATCTCCTCCTCGCCTACTCCATTCAGCGCTAATTTCACTAAATTGAGCGGCAATACTTTGATGAACACTCACATTGCGACCAAACATTCTAATCTGCGTCAATTGAGAGGTGTCACAGGCATCTGTAGGTGTTGCTGGTAGACAATCAACCGAAAAGCTACTTGGATTACTTGTATTAACCACTGGAGTACCACCCGTTGCAGAACAGGACGCTTCTTGAGCAGTACATAACACCCGGTCACCACTAGGACCAGCATCACAGATGGTATTAGTTGTCCCAGAATCACGAATTCCAACTGGTCGTTCACAGCTTACCGTATGGTTACGACTATTACTTCTATCTACAATTGCGTTACCATCACAAGCAGCGATTTGCGCGTCACATAGGATTCGAGCACCATCCGGAGTAGCATCACATGACTCAGCAGCTGAAGTAACTGTCGATCCAAAACTTTCTATCCCAACATTACGAGACACAACAGTAGTGGCGGTTTGAGTTGCGCACTCAATCTCTGACCATGGTCCATATCCGGTTATAACCCCATTATTCCCTACCAAGGTGCGCATTATAGTGTCAACCAGTATCCATGCTGACAGAACGATAATGAGTCCGATGATAGCATTGGTGAACTTACTTTTCGCTGTATTGAGTGCATCAGGGTTTCCTTGAGAAGTAACCAAACCAAATCCAGCGATCACCATCAACACTGCAAACAAAACCATCACAGCACCTATCAGCCAAGAGATGAAATTGTTAGCTATGACCACAATGTCACACGAGGAGCACTCAGTCCCCTCACACACCCCTCCTGCCAACCCCTGAGCTGTAGCCATTTCAGGCAGACTTACAGAAGCTAAGATAATCAGTAGTAAAAATGTTGCTGGGAGAAATTTCATATTTATTGCAACTGAACCGCTCCGGGACAAAAGCTAAAGTCTAAGTTTTGTCCAGTATATGGAGAATTATATCGTACAGGCACAGTCACTGTATAGCTCAAGCTGCACAATTCAGATTCGGTTACATCCAAGTGCTGAAGTAAAAACTGTTCAGCTTGCTGTCTTGCATCCGCTATGTCTTCTTGCTGTAGTGAAACTATAAAATGCTGCGTGGTTGATGTGAACTCAATATAAAATGGCACATTGGCAGCATCTGGTGAAGTGGGGTCTACAAAATATCCAAGCTGGTAGTACCCTTGGTTGACTGTATCTGGAAATGTTCGAGGATCGTTGAAGAAATTCCTTACCGTAAGCCCACCATTTGCACTTTTTAATTCAAGAGTTTTTGCCTGAGTATCTGTATTAATTGGTTCGATTGGAAAATCAGCCCAAGAGTCAACTACTGTAGGTTCAGTTTGACCTCGGCCTGTGAGCGACACAAAAGCCACAAGCAAGGTCAGTAGTAGTATTCCAAAGTATAGTATTTTTTTCATAATCTATTTTATAGTATACAACTTAAAACGCCCTATAGGTGGAATCAGCAGCGTTACTATGCGTATTAACACATCCACGAGCGTAGCGATTCCACGGCCCGTCTGGGACATTGTCATTTGGGTTTGTATTGGCACCAGTCCACGGCTGATAACCATTATCTCGAACCATCGATGTCATTACTCTAGCATTACACGGACCATTGTTTTGGGCAGCAGTAAGATTGCCCCCAAAATTTGATGCGGCACATTCAGGGTAGTCAGCGTTCGCTCCTTCGGTGTATGCTCTCCAGTTAGTTCTAGTAATTTGGAATGTACCACACGGACCTGTACCACTACAGCCAGAAGCTCCTCCACCATTCTCTGTTACGGCAATACAAGACATCACAGTTGCTTGTGTCTCGGTAAGTCCTAATGAAGCGAGAAAGGCTTGATTACAGTTAGGGTTATCAGCCGCACACAAAGCTTCTCCTCGACCACCGGCAGTTACCAAAGCCCCATCGCCTTCGGTAGGCTGGAACGTATTGTATGTACAAGTCACCTCAAGGTTTGCGCCCGCACCAGTGACAGCTGCTGATCCTTGCCGCGGGCCAGATTCACAAGCTTGAGCTTGCGCAGCGCAGTCATCAACAGATACGCATCTTTGTGCGTCTCGGGTTATCACAACCCTACCTGGCACAGTCGTTGCAGCAGGCTGAGATACACACGCAATTCTGTTCCAAGGTCCTATCTCACCACTAGAGTCATCTAGCAAAGTTCTCATCAAGAGGTCGATTGCCAGCCAAGCTGCCAGAACGATCATAAACCCAATTGCTACATTTACAATCATATCCTTAGCCGCTTTCATTGTGCTTGGGTTCCCTTGTGCAGTCACAATCCGAAACCCGGCAATCACAAACATAATTGCTGCGGCGATACTCAACACCCCAACCAACCAACTACTCACAGTATTGATCAAACTAACTGCGTGACAGGTTTGACACTGACTGTTGATCGTTCCTTCCTGACTGTCTAACCCACACGGCACCAATCCCTGAGCAAATACAAACATCGGCACAACCAATAGCACTGCAGCTAGAGAAAAGATTACTCGCCTAGTATTCATTAGCATAATCCTAGCATAGTGTGCTTGGTAAATTGGTTGCTATATGGTATTTTGGTGCAACCTGAAACAGTCGTTTTAGGACAACCACATAACGTAACGTGCGCGTCGGTACCGAAGCGGTCAAACGGGGCAGACTGTAAATCTGCTGGCTCAGCCTTCACAAGTTCGAATCTTGTCCGGCGCACAAAACAAAACAGCCCTCCTGGGCTGTTTTGTGTTTCTTTACGCTGCCACTGCCACCTTTTTCTTGGTCATCGTCTTTGCTGCTGGTTTCTTTTTTAGGTTTGTCCTCCCCTTTTTCTTGATGTCGAAATCGAGCTCATACCCCAGGGCACCCTCTCCGCCTTTGGCGTTCACCTTGCCTTTTTTCATTGTTACCTTGACCGTTCCACCTTGCACCATGCCTTCTCCAACCATGTTGTTGGCTACGGGAGTGAGGATCTTACTCTGGATTAATCGCTTGAGTGGTCGGGCTCCATAGCGGGCGTCGTACCCTTCTTTTGCCAAGTATTCGTAGACTTCTTTGCTGAGAGTTAGTTTAATTTCTTTCTTCTCGAGTCGCTCAACCACGTCCTCAACTTGGATTTTCACAATGTCACCTATTACCTCTGGTGTCAGCAAGTCAAAGGTGATGATTTCATCCAGTCGGTTGAGGAATTCTGGTCGGAAGTGTGATTTGAGACTGTCCATTACCTTATCCTTTGCCTGTACAAACTGCGCAGCGTCACCATGATCATCCGCAAAACCAAACGTCGACATTCGGTCGATATGCTCGGCTCCGATGTTTGACGTCATGATGATGACAGTGTTTTTAAAGTTTACCTTACGACCCTTGGCGTCGGTGAGGTGACCAGAATCCAACACCTGCAAGAGGATATTGAACACCTCTGAGTTTGCCTTTTCAATCTCATCAAGCAGAATCACACTGTATGGCCTTCGTCTGACCTGTTCAGTCAATCCGCCATGGTCATCGTGCCCAATGTATCCAGGAGGTGAACCGATCATTTTAGAAACACTGTGCCCTTCCATGTATTCTGACATATCGATCCGCAATAGAGCTTCTGGATCATTGAACATAAATTCAGCCAGCGCTTTAGTGAGTTCTGTTTTTCCAACTCCAGTTGGTCCCAAAAACAAGAACGAACCAATCGGTCGGTTAGGATCACTGATCCCTGCTCGTGCTCGTTTTATCGCATTAGTAACTAGTTCTACCGCATGGTCTTGTCCCACTACTTTTTCTTTCAATTCTTCTTCCATTCGAGCTAACTTCTTGACCTCAGCTTCTAGCATCCGCGACACCGGAATCCCAGTCCACCGCGCCACCACACCAGCTATATCTTCTTCTGTCACTTCTTCTCGTAACAATTGACGTGTTCGCTGTAGCTTCTTGAGACGGTTTTGTTTAACAGTCAGATCCTTTTCAATTCCAGGGATTTTGTCGTAGCGGATTTCAGCGGCTTTTGTTAGATCAGCTGCCGCCTCAGCGTTGTCAGCATCCATTCGCAGCTCTTCTAGCTGTTTTTTATATGAACCAATCTGGTCGAGTGTTTCTCGCTCGTTATTCCATTTAGTCTCTAGGTTAGAGGTAGTTTCCTTGAACTCACCGATTTCTGATTCGATGTCTTTGAGACGAGCTTTTACCTTGGCTGTATCTTTGGTGATCTCCAGTTCCTTGTTCAAGGCCTCTCGCTCGATTTCGAGCCGTCTGATTTGCCGGTCGGTTTCTACGAGTTCATCTGGCTTGTTCTCGAGTGAGATTTTAAGTGCTGAGGCTGCCTCGTCGATCAGGTCGACCGCTTTGTCTGGTAGGAATCGATCGGTGATGTATCGGCTCGATAGATCAACAGCCGCTAGGATCGCATCGTCGGTAATCCGTACCCCGTGAAATAGTTCGTATTTCTCTGCTAGTCCACGCAAAATTGCCACCGCATCGTCGTGACTTGGTTCGTTTACATACACTGGTTGGAACCGTCGAGTCAAAGCCGGGTCTTTTTCAATGTGTTTTTGGTATTCCTGGAGCGTGGTTGCACCGATCACTCGCATTTCACCTCGAGCGAGTGCTGGCTTGATCATGTTGCTCGCGTCCATCGAACCATCCGCCTGTCCAGCACCCACAATTGTATGTAGCTCGTCGATAAATAAGATGATTCGGCCGTTAGCGCCCTCCACTTCTTTCATAACGGCCTTGAGTCGTTCTTCAAATTCTCCGCGGAACTTGGTTCCAGCGACTAGTAGTCCAAGGTCAAGCGAGAGAATTTCCTTTTCTTTCACACTGGCTGGCACTTGTCCAAGGGCAATTTGCTGAGCAAGACCTTCTGCAATCGCAGTTTTTCCAGTCCCGGCATTTCCGATCAGAACTGGGTTGTTTTTCGTTCGACGTGAGAGAATCTGGATTACTCGAGCAATTTCAACATCTCGCCCGATCACTGGGTCGATTTTGTTTTCCATCGCCAATTTAGTCAAGTTGCGAGTGTATTTGGCTAGCGAACGATAGGTTTTAGGAGCAGTCGCATCACTGATGTCGTTTTCTCGTAGCTCGGTGATGGTGTTTTCAACCATTTTCTTTTTGACTCCAGTTCGCTGCATGATCTCTATCGCTGGACCTGGGTTCTCAAGCGCCGCGACAAAGAGGTGCTCGACTCCTACGTAACTATCGCCAAGGGATTCGGCAAACGTACCAGAAAACTCCAGCGCTTTGGCTAGCTCTGGTGTCAGGTATAGCTGGTATGACTGCGATACATTGCTAGTCATATCAGGCATCTCAAGCGCTTCTAGGAGTAGATCGGTAAAGGCAATGATGTCGATATCAAGCCGATCAAGGATTGCGATCACCGCTGATTCGTCTTGCATTGCCAGTGCTGTCAGCAAATGAACAGGCGAAACGTGGTTTTGACCACGCTCAATTGCGAGTTCATGTGCCTTACGGATAGCTTCTTTGGCTTTGGTGGTAAAATTGTGGAAATTAGGCATGTTTCAAGTGTATTAGTCTCATTATACGGGAACTCAGTCGGGCGTGCGGGTCAGTTATGCAGGAAAATCAGTTACATTGAGTAGTACGCCCCGTATCTATGTATATTGCAATAAATTGGGGTGAGAGTAAAGGTAAAAGAAAAAGCCCGGCGGATTCCGGGCCTTTGACTATTTTGAAGCAAAGGCTGAAGTTTGGTGAGAAAATGCCCGCCAAAGCTCTGAATGTTTGGCGCGTAATGCAATTAACTCTTCCTTGTCTTTTGCTTGATTTGCAGCAATCTTTTGCAAGGCAGATTCTTTTTGTTTTCGCTCAAGCTCGAGGAGAAGCTCGAGCTCAGCAATGCGATTCAGACCTTTATTCCATTCATCCCAAACTCTTTCATTTTGCTTCACTGATTCATCTTGCTGCTTGTACAGTGCTGCGATATCTGCATTTTTGTTGGCGATGATTTCTTCCAACTCAGCTACGGTCCTTCGTTTTGCCATTACAGCCTCCTTGCTTACTACTACAGGACTATTTATACGGTAAGCTAAACTAAAGTCAATACTGACTCATTTGCTCAACATGCTGCCTAAGGACTGTTGTGAGGGATTGGAGCTGCTCAAGGGTTGTGTCTGGACCGAGGGTGATACGGAGGGTTGAGCTGGCGCGGGCGGGGTCAGCTGTGGTTTCTAGAACCACAGTGCTCGCTCCCCCGCCCGCTCCACTACAAGCTGATTTGGTTGAGACCGCAAATCCGTGTTTATCCAGCACCACCGCAGCAAATTCGGTGTCGAGCCCTGGGATAGAAATATTGATATTGTTTGCCACTCGATCTTCCCCGTTAGCTCCATTAAACAAAAGTCGCGGCAGTTCTGCCTGCATATGTTCGATTGCGTGATCACGGATAGCTGAAACTGACTCCATTCGCGCCTGATAGTCTTCTTGTGCATGCTTGATTGCTACCGCCGCTCCAACAATCCCCGCCACGTTTTCTGTCCCAGGTCGCAAACCGCTTTCCTGTCCACCACCGTACACTGCGGGCACAATGTCGACTCGCCGGCTTCTAATGAGAACGCCCACTCCTTTGGGGCCACAACACTTTGCAGCATCGAGCGTTACAAAGTCAGCGGACAAGCTGTCGAACTGACAGTTAACCCATAGCGGGGCTTGTGCGGCATCCAAATGAAACAACACTTTAGTCCCAGATTTTTCCTCCGCGGTTTTTAGAATTTTACGAATAGCGTGCACTGGTTGAACTGTTCCTATTTCACTATTGATCAAGGCTGTTGAAACCAGGACAACAGATTCATCTAGCAATGTCCGCAAATGATCTAAATCGATCTTGCCTGTTTCTGTAACGGCAACGTATAGAACCTGCACCCCACGTCGACTGAGCGCAGCACACGTTTCTCCAACTGACGGGTGTTCGATCTTGGTTGTAATTACCGACATAGATTCATATGCTCGACCGGCTTTGGCCAAAGATTCAACTACACCAAAAATCGCTAAATTGTTTCCTTCGGTTCCACCACTGGTAAACGTGATGAATTCAGGCCGGACCTGGACTGCACTGGCGATAGTCTGCCGAGCATCTTCTACTGCATTTCGAGTCACCTGTCCCTCTGCGTGGATAGCACTTGGGTTTCCAAAAAACTCCGTTAGATACGGAACCATCGCTTCTTTTACAGCCGGCAGTAGCGGTGTGGCTGCTGCCCAATCTAAATACACACGTGCGTTACTCATATGTCACTACTCTATACCATAAACCCTTTAAAAACCAAGCCTTTTCTGGTATACTCCCATCACTTTTAACAGCTTTGACGTCCCTCCATTTTTGTGGCGCTCAATTATCACACATCACTATGGCCAAAAAACAAAAAACAGCAGCAGCAAACGTAATCAAGCGACCACCAGTGGTGGTGGTTATGGGTCATATTGACCATGGTAAATCAACTCTTCTTGATACAATCCGTAAAAGTAACGTTGTAGACGGTGAAGCCGGTGGTATCACTCAACACCTTTCAGCGTATGTCGTCCCTCACACTACTAGCGAAGGAGCTGATGAACACATCACCTTCCTTGATACACCTGGACACTCGGCTTTCCAAAAAATGCGCCTCCGTGGAGCTGATGTGGCTGATGTGGCAATTTTGATGGTGTCGGCTGAAGATGGTGTAAAGCCACAAACACTCGAAGCGCTTGAGTCAATCAAAGCGGCAGGCATCCCTTTTGTAGTAGCGATAAATAAGATCGACAAACCAGGAGCAAATATCCAGAAAACTCAAGCCAGCTTGATCGAAAACGAAATCTATATCGAAGGAATGGGTGGCGACATCCCGTGGGTTGGCATCAGTGCGAAAGCCGGAACTGGCATCGACGAACTACTCGATCTTGTGATCCTGACCGCTGACTTGGCTGAACTAACCGGTGACACCAATGCTCCAGCGTCAGGTAAGGTCATCGAAGGTCTAGCTGATCCAAAGCGAGGAAACACAGCCACACTAATTGTCACTGAAGGAACCCTCAAAAGTGGTGACTTTGTCGTGTCAGGTACAGCCTACTCACCAGTACGCATCATGGAGGACAGCGAAGGTAAAAACATCCGCGAAGCGTCCCTCTCGGCGCCAATTCGAATCGTTGGTTTTAATGATATTCCAGTAGCGGGCGCAGATTTTATAACCGTCTCAAGCAAAAAAGAAGCCGAGGCAATGACTACTGAAACTGCCAACGCAATCCCGGTTGATCAAACCATCAAACGACAGCCAAAGCTGCCAGTTGTACCAGTCCTTATCAAAGCAGATGCCCTAGGAACAATTGAAGCCATCGAACACGAGCTAGAAAAATTCGAGACTGATCGTATTATCGTCAAAGTTGTTGCCACTGGAGTTGGAAACATCACAGCCCAAGATGTACAAAATGTCGGAGCAACAGCCAACGCGATTGTAGTTGGGTTCAACGTCAAGATTGATCGCGCGGCGGAGGATGTAGCAGAGCGGATCAACGTAGAGATCAAAACGTTTGACATCATCTACGAACTAGCCGACTGGCTAACCGAAGCGCTAAACGAACGTACTCCAACCAAAAAAGAAGAAGTCGTAACTGGTCTGGTCAAAATCCTCAAGCACTTCAGTGTACAGAAAAACACCCACGTGATGGGTGGCCGGATTGACGAGGGTGTAATCAAACTAGGACAGTCTGTCCAGATCCTCCGTCGTGACATTGAGATTGGAAAAGGGGTCATCAAGAACCTGCAGCAAGCAAAGTCTGATGTGAAAGAAGTTAATGAGGGTGAATTTGGTATGCAGCTTGAAACCAAAACGGAAATCACCGCTGGAGATTACCTAAAACCGTTTGACCTAGTGGTTACATAATATATATGGCTGGATCAGATAAACACGTTCGATTTGCAGGAATAATCACCGAGCTGGCTGCCCGGTTTATTCAACAAGAAGCCAACACCGATCCACTAATTACAGTTACTCGAGTTGACTTATCAAAAGACTGGAAAAGCGTGATTGTATTTGTCACGACTATTCCAGACGGCCGTGAGGGCGACGCGATGATTTTCCTCAAGCGTAACGCCAAACACATGCGGGACTACTTTAAAAAGCACGGCCGCATGAAGCATATCCCCCACCTAGAATTCATGTACGACGCCGGCGAAAAACACCGACAACATATGGATGAACTGGTTAAAGAGATTGCTAGAGAGAATAAAGCTGCCGAGAAGGAATAGTAAAAAGCGGGTCCGTGTGGACCCGCTTTTTAAGTTACTGCATACTGCGGATTCGCTGCAGTAGGTCTTTTCGGTCTCTAGACATCTCTTCGCTGTATTTAACCAAATCAGAGATACCGCTTGCAAGAAGTGAGCCAGCGTATCTGGTGCTGCTACCCATCTCTGCTCCGATAGTCGTAAAAGTCAGCACCACTTCATCCGCTGTTGGATTTCGCACCTTACGAAAAATCTGCTTCCAAGTGAGTCTAACCTCGGTTGCTGAGCGATCTAAAACCAAATTTAGAACAAAGACAGGACCGACACCTTCCGTGAAGTGATCTACTTTGCACTCAAAGGTATCTATCACCTCGAGATGGCTTGGAGCAAACTCTGTTAGGAACGAAGTTAACTTCACGACAGCTGCAGCGGCTGTTTCGTAAAACCCACCAGTTGCATCGTCGAGAGGAATCCGATGTGCAGCATGACACAGTAATTTCATCATTAATCTCCCAAATAACATTTCTTTACTCCTCCACCACACAAAACCAGGAAGATAAAGTAAAGACCGGCGCATTATGCGCCGGTCTTTGGTTTATTTCTGTGGGGACTAACTCGCCGGCAATGCCTGACAAGCCACGCCATCTTTGTTTCCGTCTAATCGGTTCACATCGTTAGCGAGCCCGCCTGCGTTTTCAAAGAAGCGCTGAGCCTCTGGCTGAGTGGCAAAATCATCACAGTTGTACTCGTCGGCGTATTTTGCTCCGACTGTTCCCTCTGGCACTTCGTTTCCTTCCATATCACGAAATACTCGAGTCAAGAATCCACCTTCTTCATCAGTCGCTAGATTCCCTTCTGAGTCACGCTCGATTTGCGACTCTTCTACTGAACCAGTTTCCATTAGTGTCCCTAGATCGATATCAGTTTCAGTCGCCTCCAGACCAAACGCAGCCAGCAGCAAGACCCCTACACCAAACATCCACCACCGAAGACTTTCAAACAAAAATGCTAGTACCGCGACGATGACGAGTAATCCTCCAATAACGTATAATCGAGCTTTTTTACTCGTTCGTAATGATTCTAATTTCATACTATTTATCTTGTATATTTAAACTAATCTTTTGCAATGTGACTTGCTGGCGGCACCGGTGTCGGTTTTGCAAACGACGGTAACGGCTCTGGTTTTTCTTCTTTTGGTTCAAGCAGACTAGCTGAATATGCAATAGTAATACAACCAAACCCAACCACCAAAATGGTTGCAAAGGCTTTTCCAACCACATCTTCAATCTCTGGAAACCAGATTGCAAAGACCCCCAAAAGTGTCATTGCCACCGTCACCATGATGAATGTATAGATGGCCGACTTCTTAATTGCTTCGTATTTCATAACTCGTCGTTACATGCTAAAGTAGTGTTTCAATTATACACGAAATAGCGTGTGTAGTGCTGTCCTGGTGGCGAAGTGGTTAACGCTTCGGTTTGCAAAACCGACATGCGCGGGTTCGACTCCCGCCCAGGACTCAAACTCACTTTAGTGGGTGTACCAATGCCGGGATGGTGAAATTGGTAGACACGCAGCACTTAAACTGCTGTGAGGCAACTCGTGCGGGTTCGATTCCCGCTCCCGGCACAATATGCTGAACATTTCAAAATACTACATATTTCTTGTATGTATCTGCTTTGTCTCTGTAATTTCCCCTACTACAATTGTTGCCCACGAACTCCAAGAAATTGTTACCGTCACAATGGACGAATCAGGGTTCACTCCCAAAGCTATTCGAATAGAACCTCACACTACAGTTGTTTTTAAAAACGTGGGTGAAGCTGTTCACTGGCCAGCTTCAGATTCGCATCCGACCCATTCACATTACTCCAATACAACAATGGACACCCATTGTGCAACAAACTATAAGTATCAGACCTTTGATGCCTGCCGAGGTATCGCCCCAGGAGAATCATGGTCTTTTACTTTTGAGAAGGCTGGCAACCATACATACCACGACCACTTGCGATCTCATCTTGGGGGAAATATTTTTGTACATGAAATCCAAGCAGAAGAAGTCTCTTTTTGGAAACAGACTATCCAACGTGTAATACAGTCCTTGTATACCTTTTTTTCAGTAAAGAGAACGGCTCATCAACCTATAGAACTCATCGAATCACCGCAATTAGATAAAGACGTTTATGACCGCATTCGAGGAGAACTCGTACTAACTGTTAGCACGCTCAGCGCATCCACGGCAATCCAACAATTGATTAACCTCTCAAATACTGACGAGTCCATTGCTGCTCAATGTCACGATTTGCTACATGAAATTGGAAAAGAAGCTTACTTGGTCTACGGAGATTTCTCGGAAGCAATCAAACACCAGACTGACTACTGCAATTCAGGATACATTCATGGTTTATTTGAAGCTTACTTTGAGTCAAAAAACGATGAGGCACTAGGAATTGATACCCTGTGCGATAGTTATGCAGCATCAGGGAGGCAATTCGACAGCTGGCAATGCTACCACGGTGTTGGACACGGATTTATGTACCAACATGGTGGAAACCTAACAAAAGCACTCGATTCTTGTGGCCAACTGGCTTCTTACGAGATGACAAATTACTGCAACAATGGGGTATTCATGGAGCTATTTAATAATGAAGTTCTGGCGGAAGAATCTTCTTTCATTAATTATAAGAACCCATTACTAAGTTGCGAGGAAACAAGCGTCGGCAAATCAGATTGCCTGTTCTACGTTTCCTCATACCTAACCCAAAATATGGACTACACTCACAAGGAGACAATAGAGCAGTGCAACCAACTGCCACTAAAAGAATCTTATGCCTGCCTACGTGGAGCAGGAGCAGAAGCGGCCAAGAGGAACCAAAATGATTTAAGTGAAGTCATACGTCTGTGTGACTTGGCCGGATCACTAGGTAAAAAGGAAGCGTGTCTAAGTGGAATAATTGGAATCACGGTCAATCAAACTGCCTCAGTCGACCAAGCACTTATCGTATGCACAGAAATGCCTATGCACTATCAACCAACTTGTGTAGCAACAGCAGAGTCCTACCGTCCGATGTTTCAAACCCAGTAATGCTGTTGATTTGCTCATCCCAATAAGGTACACTCTGCGCACAAAGATAGATGCGCCCTTAGCTCAGTTGGTAGAGCAGCTCCCTCTTAAGGAGACGGTCCAAGGTTCGAGCCCTTGAGGGCGCACAAAGGTAAAGTTCAAAGAACTTTAGGAACTGAACAGTTTCAGTTCCGTGCCTTTGTGCGAGACGGAGACATGTTCACCTCCCTTTCTCAAGGAGGTGAACAGTTGTTGAAGAGTGACATTGAGTCACTCTTCAAGGGTCGCGAGCGTTAGCTAGAATTGAGTGTAACGAAAATTATAGATACGACTTGTAACCACAGGAACCGAGACCCCTTGAACCAACTCACAACAAAATATTTAACCTCAAGCCCAAAGCGGTGGTAGTATCTCCTGATGCTACCACCGCTTTGGACTAGCATCGCATAACATTCTCTGTTATACTCTCGGGCACAATTGCATACATGCCCAGGTGGCGAAATTGGTAGACGCGCTAGACTTAGGATCTAGTAGAGCAATCTGTGGAGGTTCAAGTCCTCTCCTGGGCACAATAAGAAAGCTCCCTTTGGGGAGCTTTCTTATTGTGTCCAGGAAGTAATTGCTGGGAGCAATTACGTGAGGACTTGAGAAGAGCGAGTATATCGACCAAAACGAAGTGAAGACGATTCGAGCGTCGGGGTCGCGTCGCACAGTAGTTTGGAGTCGTAAGACGAACAAAGTACTGATGCAAAGGTGACCAAGTCCTCTCCTAGAAAAATAACTTATCATATATGATAAGTTATTTTTCTAGGAATCAGAAAGTCTGTGTATCATTCATGATACATAGACACCCCCTACCTCACTCTTACCTTCTTAAACTTCCGCTTCTTTTGGATATGATCATTATATAAACGAATCAGAGTTTTCTTTTGTTTCTCTGGCACACTGTCAAACACTCGACACTTGTTTGAACAGTAGCCATTTCGCTTCTCGATACACTTGTCGCACCCAATAAATAACCCAAAACAAATCGGACTTGGGCAGTGATGGTGCATATCGCTTGGTTCTGACTTGCAAATGTGACAGGTAGAAATAACCTCATTGCCTACTCGTTCACCTAGCCGTTCATCAAACACAAAGTTCTTGCCTTTGAACTTGTTTTCGAGCCCTTGTTGCTCTACCTGGTGCGCATAGTCAATGATTCCACCCTTGAGGTGTTTAACATTCTCAAAGCCATTGTGTTTGAGCCACGCGCTGGCTTTCTCACAGCGAATCCCACCTGTGCAGTACAGCGCAATTTTCTTGTTTTTGTGAATACGTAGGATTTCTGGAGTTACCTTTAGTTCGTCTCGAAATGTCTCCACATTTGGAGTAATTGCTCCTTCAAAGTGCCCAACTTCAGATTCATAGTTATTACGCATATCAACTACAATGGCGTCTGGATCGTCGATATAATCATTCATTTCTGCTGCAGTGAGGTACTCCCCTACATTCGTGACATCAAACGAATCATCATCTAGTCCATCAGCCACAATCTTGTCTTTCACTTTAACGGTGAGTTTATAAAACGAAGGTTTATCCCCTTCTTCAACCGCTATTTTATACGGCACACCACGTAGTTCTGGCTGCGATTTCACCCACGCATCAAACTTATCCCAGTTTTCCTTTGGAACGTTCATTTGAGCGTTAATTCCTTCACTGGCGACATAAATACGCCCCATACAGTCGAGCGCACCCCATTTCTCTGTTAGTAGCGTTTTAAACGCTTCAGGATCAACAATCCGTACATACCGATAGAAAGACAGCGTGACACGCTCTCGCGTATCAGCCTCAGCCAAACGACGTTTTTCAGCCCGACTGATGGGAATTGGTCGAGTTGAGTGAGCAGTAGTCATACTGGCAGTTTCCATAGTCAAAAGCATACCGTCAGGCGAACTAAAATGCAAAGTACTTGGACTCGCCTGATTTGCCACAGAGCGTCAAAATCCATGCCACAACATTGACTTTTGTCAAATTTCATGCTATTATAGTTGATGAATCGGGGCGGTCTAGCTGCCCCACTTTTGCAACTCATTTAGAGCTGCAAAAGCAGCTCTTTGAAAATTTAGGAAGGACATTCAATGTCTATCAAAACAAAAATCACTACGTGGGCCAAAAATGCACACGCAAAGATTGGTGTAGCACTCGTACAAATAGGTCTTGTTGTTCAATCAACTATGACCTGGGTGAGTATGAAATTTCACTCACTACGATCGTTTCGCTTTAAGACTCGAGATTTCAAAAGTCGCCCACTGGCAATTGGCCTTGTTTGGTCGGTACTCATTACCACCACGCTTGCGCTGATCACATCTCAAGTATTCTCAATCCCTGTAACATGGTTGGTGTACTGGGTCATCAAAGCAACAACGATCTTTGACGGGTTGATTATTGGGTTTTGGTTGATATGGACCTTGGTGCTTAGTGCACTATTACTCCTCTCTCCCGCCGCTCAAGGTCAGAAACGTTCTCCAACTAACGATGAACGGATGCTGCCGGTCCCGACCAACTTCATGGCGATTCTGATCTTTGGTCAGTCGCGTATCAAGTGGATCTATTTAACTGAAGGTGCTGCTATGGTGCCATGGTGGTTGTTTATTGGTGTGTCTAACGCTCCAGTATCAAAAACCAAAGTTGAAATTGTTGATGACGAAGGTCGTATCATTGGCTACGAAGAGCGTGGATTCTTCCGACCTCAGGAAGAATTTGGCTATGTCTTTGCTGGTCGTCGCACACTTCAGGAACGTGTCAATGTGCAAGCATCTGACCTCATCCCAGTTGAAGTTGATGTCGAAGACATCATCAGTGTCGACAATCCAATCGCATGGCAAGGGGCAGACAACCCACTTGGAACTGTGATTGGTCGGCTGCGTGCTTCGATTCGAATTGGTGTCTCGACCCTAAAAGCGAGGGACGCCAACTTGGTTCGAACACTGTACCCCAGCCTATTGGCTGGGTGTGAACTGGCTTTCTTGAAAGCAGCGCGTGATAGCGAGTTTGCACGTCGTGGAGACCTAATCCGAAGCATAACTGGTGCGATCATCTTTCGCAAATCTAGCCCATTTGAACACATCACTGATGAGGACAAAGAGGCTTTTGTGGAAGATGCTAACACTCGTGCTTACAAAGCGTTTCGTCCTGGACCAAGAACGAAGTTCAAGGTCGGTATGGTTGAAACTCTTACCGTATACGAAGAGCGACACGAGTTGCTCGACGCATATGGTGCACACGGCGAGGGCACATCTATCACAGACATCACACTGCCCAAAGATATCGAAAATGCTTCATTGCGTGCTGAGATTGAAAGGGCTGAGCGTGAAGCTGAACTGATAGAAGCAGACACTGCAGCTCTCGTGGCTGCAAAATATGCTGAAAGTATCGCTGGTCCAGGTGGGCGCGAGGCAGCTGAGCTAGCATTAGCTGAACGGAAAGGGACTATCGTCCTTGGTCTGGGCAGCAATCCTGTTGCCCAACTAGCAGGTTTTCTGCACCCAAACAAAACTCCAGGAGAATAACGCATGAATACCATGGGTTTGCGGGGGTGGATCACCCTTGCTTTAACAAGCGTGCTCGGGATATCTTTACTTATCCTGAGCATCGCAATCTTCAACCGACTTGGAATACCATCTCCTTTCGGTTGGGGCGGTGGCAGCTGGGTATCAGTACTGGCTGCTATGACCATCGTCGGACTTGTCACATCGTTGACCGCATGGCGAGTGCGTACCATTCGAGCAGTCGTGCCAGTATGGCCACTGTTTGGTGTTACAGCCATCGTTACGATTATGTTTCTCACCAGCCTAATCAACCAGACTAGTTTTGGCTGGGTTTCAGGATTATGGACCTGGATCAGCACTAACTGGTCGTGGATCAATGTCGCGATCGTCTCTACTGCAATCTTCACGGGCTACGGCTTTTGGGCAATGCGGGAAGACGACGCCAAATGGTCTAAATTTCTAGGCTACGCATTTGCAATTGCAATGATTGTGATTGTTGTGAGGGTCTTGATCTTGGCAGGTCTGAACGGTCTCTTTGGGGACACTGAAGTGGGACGCATGTTCCAAATCGGTGCGACAAACCGAGAGAATTGGCTTAAACTTGCCAACGACAGCGGTACACCATTCCAAACGATTCTAAACGGGATTGACTGGAAGCGTGTTGGCAGCATTATTGCTGTTCTGTTCTTGCTCTATGTAGCTCTGATTGTGTTCAAAACATCGAAGACGATCAAAGCTATTGTAGGCATGCCGGCAGTTGTCATTGCATTCGCGATGATCTACTGGTTGGCCTGGGGTGCAGTTCCGCAAGATTTTAAAGAGGATCTTGCGGATACCTGGGAATCAGTCGCTATGGCCACTCCACTGGTGGACACACCAGTGGAGCAGCAAGCCAAGGCTGCTGTTGCTGCCGCTAGCTTGCTAGTGGCTGCAGCAGAGGCCGAAGCTGCAGCAGAGGCTCGTGTACGGGCAGAGATTGTCCGTATCAACGCCGAAGCTCGCTTGGCTGCAGAACGTCGCGGCAAACCAGTAGGGTCGCCTGACAGTATCAACGTTCCTGACTGCTCTGCAGATATGGACGTTTGGTATGAACTGCAAACTCCAGGAGACTGGACGGTGACTGACTCATGGGGGTCAGACATAGTCACCCATGAACAGTTCTATGAAGGCGAATGGAAGACAGCTGAACCTGGTCGTACCGGGGTGAGTGCCAACCGTTGGTGTAAATATAACGAACGGTACAGACAAACTGACATGCTTCTCACTTGGAAGTACATCGGACCAGTCTAGTGTTTATATCCTTCCTAAGAAAACCGAAAAGGCCGTTGCTTTCACGCTACGGCCTTTTTCTTTGCTAATTTGCACTTTCTATTCCTGAGGTTGGAATAGGATTAACTGCTCTCCCTTCATTAGCGTCAATTAACTCATCTTGCAACCCAAACGTTCCGGCGGCAATGTTTAGTATGGTATAAGCTGAAAGCATGACCACCGTGCCGAGGATTCCCCAAGTGATGTGTTTGACACCTTGTGCCCTGGCTGCAGGGTCAGCTGCGCGGACGATATACAAGAAACACCCATACATAAACACCAACAGCGCGACGGCTGACAGCAGCGCTATAGTTGGAAATAAAATTACACTATTAAATGTCTGCACAAAACTGTACGCCAGATCAGTAGATGAATCCATATACAGTTAGTATACCTGTAGTCAGATTGTTAGAGCTTTGATATTAACAAAACCCCACCGATGCGGCGAGGCTTTGCTGTAACACACTAGCTCCACTATGGTGTCGGTAAAACAACGTTGTTGATGTTGCCCAAACCAGCGTCACCAGCATCACGGTTAAGACCAGTACTAGTAGCCACCAAGTTAACTACTCCCCAGAATACAATGATGAGTACAAACCCAAGCGTCGCGTAGACCATGAGACTCTTTCCACTAGCTTTTGCATCCTCGTCGGCTCCACCATAGATGAAGAATTTGAACATTCCCCAGACAAACACAAGGAATCCGATTCCGAGGATGAATGGGATAAGAAGGGTGTTGGCTAGATCAAGTAACTCAGCCAGCAACTCACCAAAGTCTCCCCCAGATGCGTCTTGCGCTAAGCCTTGAGCGCTAACCACAAACGGTAAGGCAAAAAGTGATGCCGAGACGGCGAGTTTTGTAAGTTTTTCAAACATAAGGTAAATAATTACTAATTAAAATGGATTATAGGTTGGGGCTGTTGCGGCAGTTCCTTCGTCGAGACCAGTACTAGTAGCCACCAAGTTAACTACTCCCCAGAATACAATGATGAGTACAAACCCAAGCGTCGCGTAGACCATGAGACTCTTTCCACTAGCTTTTGCATCCTCGTCGGCTCCACCATAGATGAAGAATTTGAACATTCCCCAGACAAACACAAGGAATCCGATTCCGAGGATGAATGGGATAATGATTGTGTTTGTAAAACCAAGGATGTTACGTAGCAAGGTCCCAAACGCCCCACCTTCTGGAGCAATAACTTGAGCTGATGCCATGAGAGGCAATAGCGATAACGCGGTACTAGTAATAAATAACTTTAATGTATTGATCATATGTATTTCTATTAGTAATATTATACTTCTTTCATTATATCTGTTTAGCAAAACAGTGCACAAGCAAACTTGTACACTGTTTTTACTCTATGGAACGTCGATTGATGGAATGTTTTGGAGCTCGCCATTAGCTAGTCCGGTACTTTCCGAAAGTAGGTTGACCACTCCCCAGAAGATGATAATCATCACAAATCCGATAGTTGCCCAGATGATCAGACTTTTGCCCGATTCTTTGGCCTCTTCGTTTGCTCCACCAAAGATGAAGAATTTGAAGATACCCCAGACAAAGAATAGAAATCCAATACCAATAATAAACGGGATCAGAACGTCGTTTGAGAAATCAAGAATGTTGATTAGCAAGTCCTGAAATGGACCAGCGTCAGAAGACTGAGCGATTCCTTGGGCTGAAGCGAACCCTGGAATCAGGGCTGCTACGAATAATGTAAATACCTTGTACATAGGGTAAGCGTTAACGATAATAAGAGTACTATACTATAGAAATTTGCATTTGTACACAATTATGCACCAAGGAACGAAGTCCTAACTAGGGCTATAATCCCCCAAAAACTAAACATAAGTACCAGTACCAGTACTGCTGTAACAGCAAACACTCGCCCCTCGGCCACCTTGGCCGGGTCGCCAGCATGCAGCACCCACGAGTCGAGGATCTTCCAAATCATGTAAGCAAAAATGATGGCAAAGATTGCTGGGATGAGGAGGTTAATGAAATCAATAAAAAAACCAATGAGTCCAGAGTATGTAGTAGGCGTGTCCATAAATGTAAATTAAAATGCTTCAACTAGGTTGCTAATAATAGCCATAATGGCTGATGATCCTAAAATAATAACACCGCCGATAATTCCGTACATGAGTGAGCGAGACGCCAGTTTTACTTTTTCTGGATTTCCTTGGGCAGTGACATAGGTAAA
>CAYGTV010000007.1:0-13387 GCA_964353135.1 uncultured Candidatus Saccharibacteria bacterium | reverse complement strand
CCGGCAAAGATGATAAAGAAAACAATGATCGGGACGGCGATGACAAGGAGAACATTGAGGATGGTGGTTAAGAGACTTTCGATAGATATAATATCTCGATCGAGTGGACTTTCGAGTGAATACTGGAGCCCTTGACTCTCTTGAGCAGGCAGATCTCTACCACGCTCTTCCCACTGCGCAAAAACTACTGTAGTCGGTAAAGATACAAGTATAAGGATAGCTACTAGATACAATGACTTCATACACAAAGTATACCCTAATACGACTGCTCCAAACGTTCTAATCCATCACTGATCGCCTGATCGAGGCTGCGGCGATTTTCGTTCACATCGCTAGTCATCGTAGCAAAGGTTTGTTCGGTCTGTTGTGCGTTCGGACTCAACCAGCCATACGCAATCCCAGCTGAAGAAAATGACACTCGACCATAGGTATCGTTGCTACCAGCAGCGATCGCCTGACGACTAGCAGGTGCAAGTCCCGAGTCAACAGCAATGGCGGCCGCCCTAGTTGTGTTGTTGAGTTGGGCCATTACGGTGTACGCACCGCTGGCATTATCGGTACTTCGTAGCAGAGACAGTCCGTAAAACTTGCCGTACGTGCGACGAACTGACGAGGCAGCGCCCTGCGGCACTTCAGCAATATCAAAGTTAAGATTTGGGTTCAGCCTCTCGATTTCACGAGCTTCACTAGCGTAGCCAAAGTAAAACGCCAGATCCTCACTCACAAACGCTGCTCGGTCCTGAGGTAGTGAGCGGTTCCAAGAGTAAAACGAGTTCGCTGGTTGACTGAACCTGGTGTAAAAGTCAACTACCGTTCGCAAAGGATTGCCAGTTCCAACCAGTGAGTTCTGCAGGCGGATTTCGTAGCCTCGATCCGCCTCGACCACTCCAACCGACCCTCCCTGAATCAGTAGCATCGACATAATCCCAAAGGCATTACGGACGTTATTGAACTCACCCATCGCCACCACTGCCCGGTTGATGTTGCGACTAAAGTCACGCTCGATCAGGGCGTCAAATTGCACATTTAGCATTTCTTCCCAGGTTCGTGGTGGAGTCAAGAAACCGTTGGTAGCGAGGATATCCCGGTTCCAGTACATCACCAACGGGTCAACCGCTATCGGCAAAGCATACAGACCATCGTTCAAAGCAAATATCTGAGCCCCCTCCACGTACGTATCACGGATGTCACGCAGCGGAACAGTTTCATAACTGTAAGGCGCTATACGCCTGCGCATATCAACCAGTTGTTCGTGTGACGTAAGAATGATGTCTGGACCAGCCCCATCAGCCAAAGCATTTACTAAACGTTGATCAAATTCAGCCGACGGAATATAGACATAAGATACATTTCGGTAGGATTCATATTGCTCTGACAGTGAACTAATCATGTTTGTCACACCGCTGCCTGGCATAGTGCCCCAAATCTGCACCGGACCACTAATTGCTGCTCCATCGGGCGCACTAGAGCTCCGGTCATAACCTGAGAGCAATGCCAACGCAGCCAATCCCAAGACGATAAAGATAATCACCAATGCTAATTCAAATGGTCGTAGTTTCATACGTTAAGCTTTTCTAAAGGCTAACCCATAATGATGCTCTCCAGCTGGGAAATCACGATCAAGCACAAAGCCGTGTGACTCACACAAAGCCACACAGTCTGCTTGGGTAATCAGATGTTCAGCATTCGGCCCCATACCCGTTTCAGTATCAGTCCAATCGATAACTAACAGTTTTCCTCCGGTACGTAATGTCCGGTGCACTTCATGCAAAAAGGCTGACTTGTTCTCAACTTGATACAAGGTATTGACTACAATTGCAGCGTCAAGTTCACTAGTCTGCAACCGACTACCCTCAGCTGCTTCAAAGTCACACCATTTAGTGTCGACGTTCTGTAACCCTTGTGACTGAACCATGGCACCAACTTTCTCAACTAACGTTTTTTGGATATCAAGTGCATACACACGGCCTTCGAGTCCGACTGATTTGCTCAAGACATCAATAAAAAAACCACTTCCAGCACCAAAATCAGCCACCACATCGCCTTCGCGCAGGTGAAACTGTGACACTACAATAGACGGGACTACAAATCTCATGTCTATAGTATACATGACACAAAAGCAGCCAACGGTTGCTTTTGTGTATCAAAAACTAATTATTGACTTTTGTAAGTTTTTATGTATAATATAAGCAACAGAAACGAGAGGAAACCGAAACATGCGCGCTCTTTTACTACTACTCCTGGGAACTTCCCCTTTGCAAGCTGGGACAATATGTCTAGAAGGTCAAGGGTTCACTTACATGGATGGGGCTGATCAAGTCTCTTACATTCAAAACGGAGAGTTTTCCGCGTTAGTGACCACCCCAATCATTAACAGTCCTTGCAGGATTGTAAATGGAGAAATCTTCCCGGGCGACGAAGCAGTTTGCGAAATTCTCAAAGTTGAGTTAATCGAAAATTGCGAAACTCCGGAAATCACAACTGGGGACTGCAGTCTGACAGTGCGAGGTGGTGACAATGTTACTATCTCGATAACTGGATCTTGCAACAACTGAGACTCCGAAAAGGCAACGCCTTGCGGGGTCTTTTCATTTATCGGTACAAAAAAAACAGCCCTCGGGCTGCTTTTTGTGTTTCAAATTGACTACTACAACTGCAAAACTTTCACAAATCATTTAGTTCGAGGCGCTTAGTGATTTTGTGAAGGAGCCGTAATTTCTTTCAGAAATAGATGTAGATGTGCTGGTTGGAGTGTGGTACGCGAGGAGTCGTGCACGTGCACGGTGACGAGTGCACCATGCGAAACCTGTGCAGATGCGCTATTTCTGGAAGAAATTTAGACGAAGACGACGCTTGCAATAGAATCCCCTGCGCGCATCTTCATTACTTTCACTCCTTGGGTGTCGCGCTTGAGGGCTGGAACTTGTTTCAGTGGCAGTTTGATCACCTGGCCTTTCTTACTCATGATCACCAGCTCACCCTCTTCTCGCTCTTCACCTGTGATGATTAATCCGCGGACAACTGGACCAGTTTTAGCAGTTACCTTTACGGTTTTAATTCCACTGCCCCCTCGTTTTTGGACTTTATATTCTTTGGCTGGAGTAGTTTTTCCAAAACCGTTTTCGGTCACTACGAGAATCTCTCGATCAGTCGAGTCTTTTTTCAACACATCTGCTGACATAATTTGATCCTTGCCTGAGAGTTTCATGGCTGTCACTCCGGCAGCTGTTCGGCCCATTTGTCGGACATCTGATTCCTCAAATCGGATTGCCTGTCCTTGTTTTGTAATCAGTGACACCTGGTCACCTTCGCCGACAAACTTGGCCGCAATCAGTCGGTCACCATCTTTGAGAGTAATCGCAATCAAACCAGACCGCCGTACGTCTTTGAACGCAGCCGCGTCAGATTTTTTTGCGATACCATCTCGAGTCACCATCATCAAACTCCAGTCACCTTCCCAGTCCTCTTTGCGGACCGCTAGTACTGATGTGACATGTTCCTCGGCTGTGAGTGGGAGAAAGTTCATGATTGACTTCCCTTTGGTCGCTCGGCGTCCTTCTGGGATTTCGTACATTTTAGACTGATACACCTTTCCAGCGTCAGTGAAAAATAGTAGGTCGCTGTGTGAAGATGTCGTCAGTAGTGTTGTGACGATGTCTTCTTCTTTGGTGTTGAGATCAACCACACCAACCCCTCCTCGTTTTTGAACTTTGTATTCAGCTGGATTGGTTCGCTTGACGTAGCCACCCTTGGTTAGCACCAGCACTGACTCTTCGTCTGGAATCAAGTCCTCTGGGTTCATTTGACGGACCCCGCCTTTGACGATTTTTGTTCGACGATCATCTCCAAATTTATCTGCTACTTCTTGCATCTCGTCTTTGACGATCTTCATCATCTTGGCTTTGGATTTCAGAATTGCGTCCAGCTTTTTGATCAGCGCCTGTACCTCGGCTAGTTCGTCTTCGATTTTCTTTCGTTCAAGCCCAGCTAGTTTTTGCAACCGCATGTCGAGAATTGCCTGTGCCTGGATGACTGAGAATTTGAATTCTTTCATCAAAGCTGCGTGAGCAGTCGGGACGTCCTTGGCTGCTCGGATCAGTTTGATGATCTTGTCGATATGATCAAGCGCTTTTTTGAGCCCCAGCAAAATGTGCTCACGGTCTTTGGCTTTATTGAGGTCAAACTGGGTTCGCCTTCTGATGACTTCTTCTCGGTGCTTGATATATTCCTGAAGGATCGCTTTAAGTGACAGCGTTTGTGGAACACCATCAACCAGCGCCACCATGTTGTAGTGGAAGGTGTCTTCTAGTTGGGTGTGTTTATATAGCTTATTTAAAACGGTCTGTGGCTGAGCGCCGGCTTTTAGTTCGATTACTACCCGTATATCATCTGTTGATTCGTCGCGCATTTCTCGGATCCCTTCGATCTTTTTCTCGCGCACCAGGTTCGCGATCTTTTCCTGCATGTCAGCCTTGTTCACTCGATACGGAATGGAGGTAATAATAATGGCAAAGGCTCCACGTTTGTCTTCTACAATTTCCGCTTCTCCTCGCACGACGACACCACCACGACCATTGGCGTATGCCTGCGCGATGGCTTTTTTATCGTAAGCAATTGCCCCCATAGGGAAATCTGGCCCTTGCACATGCTGCAATAGGTCATCTGTGGTTGCGTTTGGATTATCAATTAGGTGATGAGTAGCCGCCACTAATTCTCGTAGGTTGTGTGGTGGGATGTTGGTCGCCATCCCAACCGCAATCCCTAACCCACCCATCAAGAGCAGGTTGGGTGCTGCAGCAGGCAGAACCGTTGGTTCTTTTTTTGTACCGTCAAAGTTAGGTCGCCAGTCGACGGTGTCTTTTTCTAAGTCACGCAATAGTTCCTCAGATAATTTTGACATTTTTGCCTCGGTGTATCGGTACGCCGCTGCCGAGTCGCCGTCGATAGAACCAAAGTTTCCTTGTCCGATTACCAGTGGGTACCGAGTGGTGAAATTTTGAGCTAGCTTAACCATTGATTCATACACAGCCGTGTCACCATGAGGGTGGAAGGACCCTAGAACGTCTCCTACTACAGTCGCAGATTTTTTGAATTTGGCAGTCGAAGTCAATCCATTGAGTCGCATACTATATAGGATACGACGGTGCACAGGCTTCAGACCATCTCGAACGTCTGGCAGCGCTCGCGAGGTAATCACCGACATCGCATAGTCGAGGTACGCTGTCTCCATTTCCGCCACAATCCCTTGCGGGATGATGTTGTCGTGTATTGGTTTGTTTTCTTCTTCCTTGACTGTCTTTTTCGGCATAGGTATTACGGGTAATTACGGATAAACAAAATTTCTACTATCTTATCACAAATCTACTGAGTGGTAGAAGCGCTGGTTGTGGCAATTCGAACTTCTCGTACGGGAGCAGGTTGGTTGGTTGTTGTAGTTGCAGGAGCGGGATCATTGTCCCTAAAACTCACATCAACTTCGGTTGTGGTGGCGCTACTACTACTGTACAGAGTATCTAGTTCTGGATTACGGATCTCGCTAATTGATTCTGTCACTTCTGAAAACCGTCCACCAGCTTCATTTAGAAAACTAGAAAAAAGTGGTTCTGACGCAACCTCAGATGAACTCGACGTCAGTTGCGTCGGTAATCCAAAAAACCACGGAATAGCGACCAGTCCTGTAACAGTAAGGGCGATCCAAAACGCATACTGATCTCGGACCTCCTTTGGTTTTTTGCGGACAGAACTAAAGAAGCGAATCAACATGTAGCGGGTAATTAACTGCCAAGTATAACTACTTCTCCCTCCATTGCTGAGACGTCTTTTCTTTTTATAGTTAGTTTATCTAGCGGTTTAAGTCCATCCTTGCTCTCTTCCTTGAGAAAGGTTTTGAGCGCGGCATCATCGTAATGCATCGGAATAACGAGTTTTGCCTCTAGTTTATTTGCCAGTTTTGCCGCCTGTGGCACCTCTAACACATCCCCACCCCCAATTGGTACAAACAGTATGTCGATATCACCTAGTTCCCCAAGGATTTTTGGATCAATTTCAGGATCAGAGATAGCACCAAGAAACACCATGTTCATTTCTTCGAGCCGAACTTGGAAAATAGTATTGAAGACTTCTTCTTTGTCGTAGGTAGTTTTTACCCCAAACCCACGAGCTACCACTGAACCAATTTCATATTCGCCTGGAGTATCTGCAACAAACGGCTGCTTGGCACCGTGTGCAACCTGGTCAACACCGTTAAAATCCTTGTGCCAGAGCGTGACAAAAGCAGCGTCAGCGCCGTATTTGGCTGCATCGGCTAATTTAGAAGTTTTACTTGCTGGATTAAAGGCGAGGGTGGTATCGCCAAAACTTACCTTAAAGGATTGCCCACCGTGATATGAAATAACCATAGTGGAGGTAGTATACCGCATCAAACACAAAAGCTGTACCATCTTGACAAAAATACATAAGAACGTATAGTTGCCAAGTTGTCTGCTCAACTTTTTCTCACCTGGTGTGTAAAAAGCCACCAGAGCACTCAACCTGTGCACGGCTGACCCAGTACAATCGCTTGATGTACTTAAATCCGGAGTCAACCGATTGTTAACGCCCTCGTAGCAGCTCAACTTTGAGTTTGCGCCGCAGCGGCTGAGGAAGCCAGCACGCGTGGGAGCTCGCCTAGTCATGAAAACAAATAGCGGTGGGGGTATTTGAGAATAATACTACTGTAGTTTGTCAGAATTGACTGGGTGAGCGACCACTGCTCATTAATTCATATTCGCCTCGGCTTATGCTGCGGCGTTTTTTATACCAAATTTCCTCGACAATTCCCTTTTACATGCTATATTTGTCGCACCTTTTAGGTAATTATCAATTCTAGCGACACACGTTAAACCCCGCGCTCACGGACAATGGCCAGAGCAGCAGTTGCGCGGACGCGTGTCGTCGGATTTAAAACAAAAAATAATATGTTTGGATTTGGAAAATCTGACGAAAAGCCAGCTGCAGCAGCTACTGCAACCGCTACCCCAGCACCAGCTGGAATCATGAGTGGCTACATCGAAGCGGTGAAGACACTCCCAAGTGAAGGTGACGTAGTGGCCGGAACTGTATCAGCCATCGGACGAGCGCGAGTATACATTGACATCCCACAAATCGGGACCGGTATCATCTACGGAAAGGAATACATGAACGCCCGAGACATCTTGCGTAAAGTAGGAGTCGGAGACAGTATCGAAGCCAAAGTAGTCATGAGTGAAAACGAAGATGGTCACATCGAACTCTCTCTCAAAGAAGCTCGACAAGCCCTCATCTGGTCAGACGCCGAAGCAGCAGTGAAAAATGGAACGATCCTGTCACTGGAAGTTAAAGAAGCAAACAAAGGTGGACTTATCATCGAATGGCAAGGGATCTATGGTTTCCTTCCAGCCTCACAGCTTTCAACTGAAAACTACCCACGGGTATCAGATGGAGACAAGGATAAGATCCTCACTGCGCTCAACGAACTAGTAGGCACCAACCTATCAGTCGTAATGATCACAGCAGACCAAAAAGAACACAAACTAATCTTCTCTGAAAAGGGTCTACAAGACAAAGAAGAAAAAGGTGAAAAGGTAAACAACTACGAAGTTGGCAACGTCATCGAAGGTGAAGTGACTGGTGCAGTAGACTTTGGAGTATTTGTAAAACTAGAACCAGGACTAGAAGGACTTGTTCACATTTCTGAACTAGACTGGGGACTAGTCGAAGACACCAAAGCACTCTACAAAGTTGGCGACAAAGTAAGTGTAAAAGTGATCGAAGTAAAAGACGACAAGATCTCACTATCTATCAAGCAACTCAAGGAAAACCCATGGGTACTTGCCAGCAAGAAGTACAAGAAGGGCGACATCGTTAACGGTGTAGTCATCAAGTACAACAAGCACGGTGCACTAGCATCAATCGAAGAAGGAGTAGCCGGACTCGTACACGTTTCTGAATTTGAAACTGAAGAGAACCTGAAAAACACTCTTTCACTTGGTGGCGTTCAGAAGTTCAAGATCACCCTCTTTGAACCAAACGAACAAAAAATGACTCTGTCATACAACGAAGCAAAAGCAGCGTAATAGCGGCCAGAAATAATCAAAAAAGCACACCGGCCGGTGTGCTTTTTTGATTGACTTTTGTCGTAAATGTGATTAAATACTTACATATGAATTTGTGGGGGCTCCACCTGTTTATATAAAGAAAGGGATCAGCGATGACCCAACAAGAATTTGCCCTGATCTTAGGTCTGGCAGGTATAGGATTACTTCTCTGGCATGCCGTCCCAATATGGATGGTGACCTGGAAAGACAGCTGTCGCCACAAACCTAGGCGTCGAAAGAAATAGAAACACCAGGCTGACAACTGTTAGTCAGCTCGTTCCCACTCAGGCATGTTGCCTGAACACCACTCACCACCCTCGGCTTGCAAGAGTCGGGGGTGAATTTTTTAATTATATTGATTCATCGCCGCCTCAACCCCCTTTTCTACGATAGTTTGCAGAGCAGCGTCTACTTTTTCAAACAGTTCTGGGAGTTCTTTACGCTCACTTGGAGTAAACGGTTTCAACACGAATCGCTCCAGCGGCCCACCTCCAGCGGGTCGTTTAACCTTTCCGGTCCAAAAGCTAGTTGGCGCAATCCCAATCCGAATCCGCACAAACTCTTTTGATCCAGTTTTTTCAATAATCGACTTCACACCGTTGTTCCCCCCTGCTCCCCGGCCATGACTTATCTTGATCTCTCCAAACGGTAGGTCGATCTCGTCATGTAACACAATCAGATCAGCCATTTCGTTTTTGGGCACAAACTTTAGCACAGCTGCACCAGAGTTATTCATATATGTGTCTGGGTACAGTATCGCAACCGGCTCAGCCCCTACTCGCCCACCAGTCGATCGTCCACTCATTTGTTTATCCTCAATTAAACCAGGCCAACTGTGGCTACCAATTACATGATCCATAGCAAGCCACCCGACGTTGTGTCGAGTATCTTTGTAACGGTCACCGGGATTTCCTAAGGGGACTACGTATTTCATTTAGATAAGCATACCAGAAAACACCAGGTTAGTGGCATTATTGGGAAACATCTGCAGCGGCCATGCTTGGAGCGAAGTCGTCGAGTTGTAATGTCACTAACCTGGTGTTTTAGCCTTACAAAATAACCTCAAATCTAAAGTTTGGAGCCAGGGTAAAAATCGAGTATAATGGTCGTAACGTATGAGTTCATCACCGGATCAAATCGAGACAAAAGACACAGTTACCAGTAACGCTGAGGCTGTGTCTAAGACCACCAAGCCAGCCGAACAAAAAACTGAGCATCCACTGGCAGAAATTGTCCGCTTTGCAATTCTGGCAATTATTATCGTTGTGCCCATCCGGATGTTTATCGCTCAACCATTTATTGTGTCCGGAGCATCGATGGATAACACATTTGAAAACGGTCAGTACCTGATCGTTGACCAAGTTTCATATTATTTTAATGATCCGGCCCGTGGAGACGTGGTCATTTTCCGCTACCCACGTGACCCATCTAAATTCTTTATCAAACGAGTCATTGGACTCCCTGGTGACACCGTCACTATAGAGGACGCTGAGGTGATCATCACAAACCCTGAGTACCCCAACGGCCTCATCCTCGACGAGCCATATATCAAATCTATGGCTATCGCAGCACCGATGACCGAGGTGCTCGGACCCCGAGAGTACTTTGTAATGGGCGATAATCGTGACCAGAGCTCTGACTCACGAGTGTGGGGTGTCCTGCAAAAAGAGCGCATCATCGGACGCGCTTGGGCACGGCTATTCCCACCCCAAGCAATAGATCTCTTGCCAGGTAAAGTCGAGACCACAGGCGCCATTATTCAATAGGACAATTTAATAACATTATTTTGAGCTTTATGACACACACACCAACTGATTTCCTTAAAGTAGCAGCCAACACCGCCGAACATTTTGGATTCAAAACAGCTGACCAGATCAAAAAGGCCCCCGAGTGTAAAGCTTGTGACAAAAAAGCGCCCCATACGGTTACAGGGACCAACAAGCGAATCGATGCCCAGCAGGGTCTCCTCAGCTCCGCTATTGCAACCTACTGTGATGAAAAGTTCCATGCACTTGAAGAGAAACCTGTCCTACTGTTCAACACTCATCAAGTCCCCCGTACTGGTGAGTCAGCCGTGTCATTTCATATATTTAACGTCCAAAAAAGTATCGCCGAAGCGATTCTGATCCAGGTGGCACGCGGTGTGGCTACTGACCTAGGCTACGCCGACCACACAGTGAAAATCAACTCACTTGGGTGTAGCGATTCGGTTACACGATACAGTCGTGAGTTAGGAAACTATTTGCGGAAACGGATCGATACTATGCCCGAAAATGCTCGTGAAGCAATGAAAGAGCACCCTCTACTAGCATTACAAAGCCTGCTTGACGAAGAACACGCCCTGGCATACAGCAGTCCTAATCCACTTGAGTACCTCAGTGATGGTAGCCGAAAACACTTCCGAGAGATCATCGAGTATTTAGACATGAGTGAAACTCCGTACGAAATTGACTCAAAAATGATCGGGCACCACGAGTGCTATTCGGACGCCATTTTTGCGCTTGATATCCACACTGATGACGAGGAAGCTCCTATCACCGCCCGCGGAGGACGGTTTGATGAATTTGCAGGACGAAACACCGAAACCAGAACACCATCAGCTGGAGTAGTCATCACATTAAATAAAAGTAAGGCCCCAGCCCGTAACCCACGCACACCAACCCAAAAACCCTCAGTGTACGTCGTACAGCTCGGGTTTGGACCAAAGGTCCGCAGTCTGCTACTAGTTGACTCACTCAAGGCCGCCGGTATCCCTGTCCTACACGACCTCACTAGTGACTCGCTATCAGCCCAGCTGCGTGATGCCGAAGAGCGAGGGGTCAACTACACCATCATCGTTGGACAAAAAGAATTTGTGGAAGGGACTGTCATTTTACGAGATATGGTTGCCCGTAATCAGGAGTATGTCTCACAAGACACCTTGATCCGCAAACTAAAACGACGAAGCGGTGTTGAGACGATGAGGTAACCCTAGACCACAAAACAGCACTAAGACCATCTGGGTTTTAGTGCTGTTTTGTTTTGTTCTCTCTTGTGAAAAGACCTTGCACTTCCCTACCATTATGCTAATCTAGTGCGCATATATGGCAATCAATGTTGAAGTAGAAAAAAATAACAACGAATCTAGTGCGAACGTAATTCGCAGGTTTACCAAGCGAATGCAAGGTGCTGGAATCGTACCAAAAGTCCGAGGAGGACGGTACTTTAATCGAATCAAGAGTCAAAACGTCAGGCGAGCTGCTAAACTAGAAAAACTAGAAAAAGCTGAAAACTACGACAAGCTCGTAAAGGAAGGAAAAATCCAAGAACACCGAGGACGAGGACGACGATAACCACAAAACAGCCCTTCGGGGCTGTTTTGTTATGCGGTATACTAAATAGAATGTCACTCTCAATCACTTCAACAGTGAAGTCATACCCGCGTCACAGTTACGCTGCAATGGCTGATACAATCCTTGGTAAGCGCTATGGACTGTCTTTGGTGTTTATCGGGAAAACTCGAGCCGCTATGTTAAACAAGCAATACCGAAACAAAACCTACTCCCCCAACGTCCTTTCTTTTCCTCTGGACCAAAAGACGGGTGAAATTTTTATCTGTCCGCAGGTAGCTGCCACTGAAGCTGCAAAGTACAATCTCTCCCCTCGTGGCTATGTCGGTTTTTTATTTATCCACGGGTGTCTACACCTCAAAGGACTTGATCATGGTAACCAGATGGAGAAACTCGAACAAAAATGGATCAAGCACTTCAATCTAAGGTAAAATAGAAAACACCTATGGCTGATAAAATTATTACCGGAATTGATGTTGGAACCTACCACGTAAAAGTGGCAGTTGCTCGCCTGGCTAAAAGTAATCCAGACGGTAAACCACCCCGTCCAGAAATAATTGGTACCGGGCTAAGCGAAAGTCGGGGATTAAAAAATGGCTATATCATCCACGAAGCTGAAGTAGCTCGTAGTATCAAGAGTGCCATTGCTCAGGCAGAAAAAAGCTCTGGAGTCACCATCAAACGAGCCCATGTCGGCATCGGAAGTATTGGGCTTGAGGAAATGTACGCTCGCGGAGAAATCATCCCTGCTCGCGCAGATTCTGAAATCGTCTCATCGGACCTGGAAAAAGTGATGCAGGACAGTGAAGAGCGTGTGGTTGATCAACTCCCCAACCGTCGCATCCTACACAGTATCCCTCTGCGGTACAGCATAGACGGACGAGAAGTGCTTGGGAGGCCACAGGGCCACAAGGGTACGAAACTAGAGGTAGACAGCCTGTTTATCACCACCTACGAACAGCACGTCAACGACCTAATTTCAGCCGTCGAAGGTCTCGGTGTATATGTTGAGGATGTCATCGCTTCCCCACTAGCGGCCAGTTTTGTGATGTTAAACAAGGCTCAAAAACGAGCTGGCTGCTTGCTTGCAAACATTGGTGCCGAAACTACCTCAATCGTGGTGTTTGAGGATATGACTCCTATCTCAATGCAAATCTTCCCTACTGGATCAAATGACATTACAAATGACATTGCACTAGGGCTACGGGTTCCGCTCGAAGAAGCAGAAAAAATAAAACGCGGTGGCATGAGTAGTGCAACCTTTTCTAAAAAGCGCCTTGACGAAATTGTCGAGGAGCGTCTCACCACTATTTTTGGCATGATCGATCTCCATCTAAAAAAGATTAAACGTGATGGATTACTACCAGCCGGCGTGGTGCTCACGGGAGGTGGGGCTAGCAACACTCAGGTAGTCGAAACGGCAAAAAGGATACTAGCCCTACCAGCCCGGATCGCTACTCTGGATATCGGCAGAACCTCTAAACTAAAAGATTCATCATGGGCTGTTGCCTACGGACTGTGTATGTGGGGCGCGAGTGACAGCGAAGAAACTAGTGCTATCGGCGTAGTTAAAAAAAGTCGCCGAACTATCCTTTCTTGGCTCAGCCAATTCCTTCCATAGTGACCAGGCTAAAAATAGCTATATTTTGTAACAAATTTTCAATATTACAATCACACGATTCTCGATTTAATCAAGATGGTGACAGGTTTTATATACCAATGTATTATAGGTACATTATCAAAGACAGATGCGCATGGGTGGGTATCTTTCTACAAATATAGAAACTAGTCGTATGGAACAAATTACAGCAGACGTGGAGTCATTCGCACGAATCCGAGTGGTAGGAGCCGGTGGTTCAGGAAACAACGCCGTCAACTACATGATGGAGTCGAAAGTGAAGGGGGTAGAATTTATTGCGATCAACAGTGACGCACAAGATCTAC
>CAYGTV010000006.1:0-40708 GCA_964353135.1 uncultured Candidatus Saccharibacteria bacterium | reverse complement strand
CCCCAACACCAACACCAAGTACTACAGGTTCGACCGGGGGTAGCTCAGGAGGTCAAAATTCAGGCAGTGCAGGCGGCGGTGGATCAAGTTCTTCTGGTGGCTCGGACAATAATGGTGTAGAAGACACTGTCAAAGAAACTAGTTCTAATACGCCTAGTACAGTAGGATCAGATAAAAAACCAGGTACAAATCCTGCACCCGTAGCAAAAGAAACACGAGTGCGTTCAACCAGCAATCTAAATGTACGGTTGACGCCTGGTGGAGCGTTGGTTAAGCAGGTGGCGCTTGGAAGTACTGGAGTACAACTAACATCGGATGCAATTGCGAAAGATGGATATTTCTGGCACAAAGTGCGCTTTGACAACGGTGTAGAAGGGTATGTGGCGAGTGAGTTTACACAACCAGTCAGCCTAGCAGTTAGTAGTACAAATGATGCTTTGATCCTTGTTCAAATTGAGGAACTACAGAAACAGATTATTGTGCTCATGACGCTCCTGGCAGAAATGCTGGCCAAGCAGCAGTAGCTAATAACAACTACTAACAAAACAAACCACCACTCGGGTGGTTTTGTTTTGTCTGTTATACTGTATCCATATTAGATATTAGGTATTTTAATCATGACTCAATCAATTTCATTTCGAACATTTATTTTTGCAGCAGTAGTACTAGTAATAACTCCGGTTATAGCCTCAGCAAATAATGAATGTGCATTTAGCCGCACGCTAAGTATAGGTGATAATGGGGAAGACGTTCGTTGTCTGCAAATGTTCCTAAACACAGCTGGGTTTGCCGTTGCAGAGAGTGGGGTAGGTTCGGCTGGAAACGAAACTACTATGTACGGTGGGTTGACTGAGGCGGCCGTGCTGCGATGGCAAGAAGCTCGTAACGTGCCAGGAGCAAACGGAGTGTTTGGGCCCGGCTCACAAGCCGCCTACCTGCTAGATGTGGTCGCAAAACTAGAAGCACAACAGCAAACACTGGCTGCAGAGGTGGTAGAGCCAGTAGCTATGCCAGCTCCAGTTGTGGCAGGTGTGTCAGTGGAAGCTGGTAGCGAAGAGTCAGATCAAGCAGCTCGCATCCTAGAAGATGCAGTTTCCATGGTAATTGATGCTGAAGAACAAGTTGAAGATGAAAATGATGAGGAAGACCGGGCAGAACTGGAAGATGATTTGAGTGACGTGCGGGCTGATCTATTTGAGGCACTGCTAGCATTCTTTAATGGTGATTTTGATGAAGCAATTGAAATTGGAGAAGAAGCGCTTGATGATGCGACAGATGTGCTAGAGGACGCCGGCGGAGAATCAGAAAAAAGTGAAACCGAGGACGTTTTAGATGATGTGTGGGATCTATACGAAGATGTACAAGAGCTTATCGACGAGGCAGATGATCAAAATGCTGACATTGGTGATGCAGAAGACATGCTCGATGACGCCAAAGATCTACTAAATGATGCCGAGGATGCATTTGATGCCGGTATATACCGCCAGGCTAAAAGTGATGCTCTAGATGCCGAAGAAATACTCGAGGACGCTAAAGACGAAATCGATGTTGTGACTGAAAAGGACGCTGACCGAGATGTAGAAGACGCCAAAGATGAGTATAAAAAAGCTGAAGAAGAGATCGATGAAGCAGACGAAGATGGGAAAGACGTTGATGAGGCTGAGGACTTTCTCAATGACGCAGAGCGCGAAATCAAGCGAGCAGAAGCAGCTCTCGATGACCAAGACTGGGAAGATGCCTCATCGCTTGCAAGTAAAGCCGAAAAACTAATTGACCAAGCAATTGATTCAATCGGCGGATCAGACGAAGACGAAGACGACGCGCGTGACGCGGTTGATGATGCCTGGGAAGAGTACAAGGATGCTGACGACGAAGTAGACGACGCCGAAGACGATGATGATCGTGGAGCAGAAGATGCTCGAGATTTGCTTGATGAAGCTAAGGACCTACTCAATGATGCCGAAGATGCACTAGATGACGAAGACTGGGAAGAGGCAGAAGATCTAGCGAAAGAAGCAGAAGATCTAATTGAGGAGGCTCTAGATGAACTATAATTTACAGATATGTTTCAAAATATTCGGGAGAAGTGGGGAAAGGCAGAAGCAGTACCAAATTCAAATGAAACAGTAGAGGTTTCTGTTCAGGCCGTTGAGTTGGCAAAAAAAGTTGTACTTTTATCAAGAGATCCAGTACCGGGACCCAACCCGCAACTTGATTCTGCGATCAAGGAATTGGCCGCTGAATTGAGTGAATTAGGATTAGAGGACTTGGACTCAAGAACGGTTCAAGAAAAAGCTTACGAAATTGAAAGACAATTAGATTAGGATTCAGACTCCAGGTTTACGATCACGCTGCTTGAATGAGAATTCTTGCAGTGTTTTCGTTTGTTTCAGTGCTGGAATAATGGCATCTACATTGTCTGTATGTACGGCGACCTTTTGCACGCTTTGTCCGGTAATGATCAGCTCGCAACCACTGGTTGTTTTCACGACAGTGACAAATCGTTTTCCTCCGCGCTTTGACCCTGTACTGATTTCACCTGGGGCGATCATTTTGATGCCGGGGATTTTGTATAACTCTTTTACCACCTGTGAGGCAGTTTCAGTGAGGGTTGTGTGCTCTCTTCCGCGTGGTTTTGCCATACAGGATTACCAGATTAAATAAGATGCAATTACAGTCGCAACGTACAAAGTAATTACTGCAACAATTCCAATTCTTGCTTTTTTGCTTGGATACACCGTAGTTAGCCACATCAGTAGCCCGATTACTACGATGGTATCGATTGCACTGACCCAGTTTCCGTAGTACTGCGGATCGTAGTAGGAGAGAGGGCTCAAGAATTTCCAATCACTCAGTGGCCAAAAATGCCGGTACGCATCGTCATGGTGTGTCATAAAATCGAGGCTGATATGCAACAAAACTGAGATAGAGAAAAAACGCAGCAGTGTGCACTTGGTCATTGTTGCAAACAGTAGCACTACTGGCCAAATCAACAGTGAATGAGAGAGGGTAATAACCGGTGTCCAGGCAGAATCAAAATACAGTGTGTCCCACATCAGCTGTTGTGATGTACCAAGTAGGAAGGTGTTTACAAAGAAAAAGGCATAGGTCGGTAGATCTGGCGCTAGTCCACCCGCTACAAATGCCAGAGTCCGCCGCTTATCAGGCGCAGCTTTGATAGCTTTGGCAATCGCCCAGCTATAAATCATGTGAGAAGGAGTGATCATTGCTCCAAGAGTAGCACAATCAATTGACTTTATGTCTTTATTTGGTATGTTTATGCAGTTCCAACCTCACGTCCAACTACCTACCGGTACTTGGCACCAGCAAAGAACGAAGTCGTAAGTTGTGTTGGTAGAGAAAGCCGTTACTTTCTTGCTATATAGACACACTTGCAAGCCGCCACTGACGGTGATACATGCCATATCTAGCATGCATACACTAACTACACGCGGTATTTACCCAACAATAAAAAATAAATATGTCACGATCCCTATATAAAGGGCCTAATGTGGATGAACGTATCCTAAAAAAGGTCGCTGGGAAAAAACCAGGTGAAACTGGAGTAATCAAGATCTGGAAGCGAGGATCTGTTATCTCTCCAGAAATGGTAGGATTCACGTTCGGTATTCACAACGGACGAGAGCACATCGAAGTACTTATCGCCGAAGAAATGGTGGGACACAAGTTTGGAGAATTTTCACCAACTAAGAAGTTCCATCGACACGGAGGTAAGATGCAGAAAGAACTTGAGCAGAAGAAGAAAGAAGCTGAAATTGCAGCTGCAAAAGCTGCTAAGTCTAACGGCTAAGGTACTTACATATTATGAAAGCATTTCTAAAAAACTATCGCCAGTCACCACGTAAGGTTCGCCTTGTGGCTGACCTAGTGCGAGGTAAAAAAGTATCTGAAGCACTGACAACTCTACAATTTGTAGATAAACGAGCATCTGAACCATTTGCAAAAGTTATCAAGTCTGCTGTTGCTAACGCAAAAGACCAAGGACAAGATACTGAAAACCTGATTGTTAAAACTGTTTCAGTAAACAAGGGGGTAACGTATAAACGAATGATGCCTCGAGCTCGAGGTTCTGCGTCTCGAATTAACAAACGTAATAGCCATATCCTTGTGGAGCTTGGCACTAAAAAATAATTGGTATGACACACGTAGCTCATCCATACATTCAACGGATTGGTATCAACCGAGGCTGGAAAAGCCGATGGTTCACTACTTCTCCGGCAAAGTTCCGAGAATACCTACGGGTAGACGCAGCTTTGCGAAAAATGCTTAAAACTCGCCTCAAGGGTATGTCAGTAGACGCACTTGAAATCGAGCGAAGTGCCGAGGGTATCCGACTAGTTATCAAAACCGCCCGACCAGGTATCGTCATTGGACGAAGTGGAGAGGGGATCACAAAGCTCAAGAAAGACGTTGACCTATTTTTGCGAAAGCAAAAAATGAGTGAAGCGCTTGAACTCAAAATCGATATCGAAGAAGTCCGGTCACCAGAATCATCTGCCCAAATTGTGGGACAAATGATCGCTGAGGGTCTTGAAAAGCGGATGACATTCCGTCGGGTAATGAAACAAACAGCCGAAAAAGTCATGGCAAACCGTGATGTTGAAGGAGTTCGAATCATCCTTTCAGGTCGTCTAGGCGGAACTGATATGGCCCGAAAAGAAGAAATTAAAAAAGGTCGAGTACCACTACAAACACTTCGAGCAGATATTGATTTTGCTCGAGTGGAAGCCAACTTGCCGTACGGTGTGTTGGGTATCAAAGTGTGGATCTACCGAGGTGAAGTGTTTGCAGATCGAAAAGTCGGTCAAACAGACCAAACTGCCCGACCTAACAGCCCACGTAACTAGTTGCTTATGTTGTTTCCAAAAAAAGTAAAACACCGAAAGTGGCAGACACAACGAAAAAGTGAAGCTAAACGAAATCGTCCAGATACTCGTGGCATCACTATTTCGTATGGTTCATACGGACTCAAGTCACTAGACGGATCACGAATCAAATCAAACCAGATTGAAGCTGCTCGTCGAGTTATCTCGCGAACAATGGGTAAGGCTGGAAAGTCTTGGATCCGAATCTTTCCTGATCGGCCTGTAACCAAAAAGGCTGCAGAAGTACCGATGGGTAAAGGTAAAGGAGATCCAGATCACTTCGTATTTGAAGTACGTCCAGGTCGAATCCTATTTGAAATCGATGGGGTGTCTGAAGAAATTGCCCGAGAGGCACTTCGAAAGGCAACCGCAAAATTACCAGTCAACACAAAGTTCGTGCGTCGTGAGGACACACGCGTGTAATCGTATTTATTATGACAAACATGCAAGACATCCAGAAGAAAACTGACAAAGAACTCGTTGAGCTTACTACAGCCAGTCGAGAAGCAGTTCGTACAGAACGTTTCAAAGACAAGTTCAGTAAGAATGCTAATGTAATTCGTTCTAACAAGAAAGAAGTTGCACGAGCACTTACAGAACTAAACGCTCGTCGAAATAAGCCACAAGCAAAATAGCTTATGACAACAGAAACAAATACAACAAAGGGTCGTACACTGAAAGGGACTGTAGTAGCAGCCAAAATGGTTGATACTTGTACAGTTGCTGTCGAGCGATACGTTAAACACCCAAAGTACAAAAAATTCCTCAAGCGAACGAGTAAATTCCTCGTGCACGATGCAGGAAACACAGCCAAAGTTGGCGACAAAGTAGAGATTACTTCAGTTCGTCCAATCTCGAAACGTAAAAGCTTTACGCTCGTAACCAACAAATAATATGATTCAACCACAAACAATGGTGAAAATCACCGACAACTCAGGAGCAAAAATGGGACGAGTATTCAAAGTACTTGGCGGATCAAAAAAGCGTTACGCTGAACTTGGAGAAATGGTAGTACTAGCAGTACAAACTGCAGAACCACGAAAACAAGTAAAGAAAAAAGACGTAGTATACGGAGTAGTAGTTCGACAACGAAAAGCGTACCGACGTAAAGATGGTTCATACGTTTCGTTTGACGACAACGCAGTAGTGCTAGTCGACAAGGAAAAGAAAGAACCTCGAGCAAACCGTGTGTTTGGTCCAATCCCACGTGAACTTGCCGAAGCTGGTTATCAGAAAATTGTATCTCTTGCGCCCGAGGTGGTGTAAGCGGTCCTATAAGAACTATCATATGAAAATTCGAAAAGGAGATACAGTGAAAGTGATCGCTGGTAAAGACAAAGGAAAAACTGGTTCAGTGCTGACAATTCATACGGCAACTAACCAAGTAACTGTCGAAGGGCTTAACGTGTCAAAACGACACCAAAAAGCAAAACGACGAGGAAGTGCAGGACAGATTATCGAGAAAAGTATGCCAATTGACGCATCAAACGTAGCTCTTATGGAAGGCGACAAAGCAATCCGTGTCGGGTACAAGATGGAAGACGGCAAAAAAGTGCGGATCTCACGTCAGTCTGGAAAAACTATTTAATTAAGAAGATCTAAAGAGCGGAAGCGACTATAGATTTCTTATGCAACCGCTTAGCTATATTCGACCTATCAAGGGAGAATATAGGTGCTGCGGCTTGCCAGATAAATTACTAAAATAAATCGTAAGGAGTATGGAAACAGTACAGACTCGCCTCGCATCGGTCTATGAGACTCATAAAGGAGACTTTGGATACAAGAATGTGAACGAAGCGGCAACTATCGAAAAGGTAGTGATCTCAGTCGGAACCGGCCGAGTAGAAGACAAAGCAAAGATTGCTCTTATCCAAGATCGATTGGCGCTTATTACAGGACAAAAAGCATCACCACGACCAGCGCGTCTATCAATCGCAGCGTTCAAGCTTCGAGAAGGGGACATCGTTGGGTACCAGGTAACCCTGCGAGGTCAGCGAATGATGGACTTCATGAACAAACTAGTTCACGTTGCTCTACCACAAACGCGTGACTTCCGTGGGCTCAAGGCTACGTCAATCGACGAAATGGGTAACTACACTCTCGGGATCAAGGAACACACAATCTTCCCTGAAACTGCAGATGAAGATATCCGTGACGTGTTTGGAATGTCGATCACAATCGTGACCACAGCCAAAACAAAAGCTGAAGCCGAAGCATTACTACGTCATGTGGGAATGCCGTTGAAGAAGCCAGAAGTTGCTGAAGCAAAATAGTTTCACATTGAAACAAACAGAAAGACCGTCGGTTATGCCGGCGGTCTTTTTGTTATACTGGTAGTCATATGTTTATTACTAAAGGTGTAAATGATTCCCAAGAAGAAACCGGTGGACAGGTTTTATTTTATGGCGGTGAATTTGGCTATTGTTTTTCGAACTTTGCTGCATTTAACGTTGTGTGGCGTGATCGAGTTTGGCAGACTTCTGAACATGCATTTCAGGCAGCTTGCTTTGACGATAAGCAGATTGTGGAAGAAATTTATAATGCCTCCTCCGCTCACGATGCCTTGAAACTTGCCATAAAATACTTAAATCAAGCGCGGCCAACCTGGAAAGAGGACCAGCTACCAATTATGAAAGAAATCTGCCGAGCAAAACTAGAGCAGCATCCGTATATCCAAAAAGTGCTCATCGAGTCTGGTGACGCCGAGTTGGTAGAAGATTCACCAAAGGACGAATTTTGGGGTAGGGGAGCAGATTGGAAGGGAGAAAATAACCTAGGAAAGATCTGGATGGAGTTACGAGCAGAAAGGAACATATAATTTGACGTGAGAAAGGGCGGATCCTAGTGTATGGACCCGCCCTCTGCATTTATTCTGCTGCGTGAACAGCTTCTGATCGTTTCTGATCAATTGGTTCCAAGGGTGCTGAATGTACCTCCATGAACCTTGTGACTGGCTCGATGTTTTGCCTCACAGGCTTAAGTTCCATGGCCTCGGTGACCATGGCGCGAATAGCCTCCTGGAGACCCATTTCACTGTAGAGTGAAGTAATACGTCTCTGTAGCCCCGCTCGCCGATCGGTGAGTACTTCAACCCCTGCCACAATCCTTTCACCGTAAGTGATTGTTTCTTCATGTTCTGACAAATCGCCGACAGTGTCCCGCAGCAATTGTCCAAGAGCGTCGTTCACGGCTCCGATAGTGTCAGAACGAAGCGAGTCCTCCAGAGTTGCGCGCCTGGCCAGGTATGATTGTTGGTGCAGTATCAGCACAACACCAATGGCGATTGTAAAGACAAAAAACGTTAGCCCAACGATAGCAACGAATATAGGACTCGGCAACACAGAGGCATACATAAATGCCCAAATGGTAAATAGCAACATGCCACAGACCGTTGCTCCAATACCAATGTTTCTCCGGGCAATTGCCCACCTCTCGATGATCGCGCTTTTGATGAGCGCCGCCTCGATTTGTTTCTGGTGATTGAGATTGATTTGGTGTGGTTCAACTGGTTTTGTCACGATGTGTACCTCTGCTGTGATGCGTTTCTTCTAACCACAACTTTACACGTCTGTAAAACAATCGGTATTCCTGTTTTAAAAAAACTGTGGTATAAGTTTATCGAAAAGCTGCGCTGTTGCAGTTTGCTCTTGAAGAGGAACATTGTATGGAACATTTTTGGACGACACCTGAAACATGGTGGCAGTGGACACAAGTATTCATCATGCTTGTCTGGATGGCCGTCACGGCCTATCTGTACTACGTCAAAGACAGATTCCAAGATGGCGTGAGCGGCTCAAGTTTGGCTGCAATCATTGGTCTGGCAGTTTTGGGTAATTTTATCCCAACAGACTTTCAAAATGATGGAATTCTGCTCTATGTGAAATGGCGGTACCTCAAGGATTCTTTTCGGAGTGACCGCCTGCAAAAGGAATTGCCGCTGGTCCTTATTGGCATCTGTCTCTACGTCGTCATCGCTTGGCCCGGCGCACTGTTCGGGTAAAACAAAAAGGCGCCCCGCAACAGCGAGGGCGCCTTTTTCTATTGACTTTTCATAAAAAACAAGCATAATCATACCCGGAGTGGGCTGGACTTCTAGTCCGCATACTTGAAAATCCGCCGGTTCAATCTGACTCCTATACCGGCTTCATATATTACTAACAGGGAGAAACGCACATGCGTATTCCAAATATGACGACAATGACGCTTTTAGCGTCGTTTTTTCCGATTTCTGCGGCTGCGCTTAATCCATGTGATCAGGTGGTGGTTGATACGGCAGGAGTGCTTAAAAATATTCCTGGCATTGAGGCTGCTGCAGTAGAACTTGCTGAGCTGACTGGTGCGGACATTCGTGTTCGTGTCGAACCGGATCACGGATCGTATCGGTCTATTGACGGACATGTTGAGAATATCGCCGATACAGTCTGTGCCGACCAATGGTCGAATGACGTTGCTTCTGGTGACCGCTATTCCAATCTGATTATCTACTGGGTCACCATGAACCGGCAGATTGGTATCTACTATGGCGACAGCTGGGCAAACGAACTGGATCGCACTTGGCGTGGCGTGATGGATAGCAAAATGAAGCCGTCATTGCGTGACGGCAACTTTGATCGCGCGTTTATTCGCGGGATTGAAGAAACCCAGCTGGTGATCGAGCGTGCTCGGACACCAAGCGCTCCGGTCACTATCGTTTCTGAACCACGTGTTGATCGTGAACCGATTGATCCAAGGCCACTGATCTACGTGCTGGGGGGCTTGGCTGCAGCAGCAATGCTGTTCTTTGCTTTGCAGTATGTTCTCAATTACCTTGGGCGTATGCGTCAAGCAAAGCAGCAAGCTCATACTGCTTGGACAGGTGCGTACGGTCAGTTTACGAAGCTTGAAGACATCATGAGGCGGCTCAAAGCTGCTATTGGTGAAGATGCTGATGTGTCCTGGGTACATCCCCGGCTCCTCAGTACTTGGCGTCGTCAGTTCGAACTTCTCTTGAGCGACTACGCTTCTGACAGCACATCGTTCCAGATGTCTGAAGAAGAGCAATTTCGCGAAGTTGGCACAGTCGAAGAGTTTGCTGAAGTTCGTAATATGCTCACAGCTTTGCTGGAGCGTTTCACGAAGCATACAGAGAACTTGCTACGCTTGGAGACTGAAATATTCAGTCAAAAAGACTTGCATGCCAGCTTTGTTACTGACAAAGCAGAAGCTTTGGCTTCACACAGTAAGACGGGCGCAAGCCTTCTGTTCCGTGAAGCAGAAGGGTTTATCGTTGCGTCGTTGTCAGAGCAGCTTGCAGCTGCAAAGATCTCGGTGGTTCAAGCTCAACGTCATTTCGATGATAAAGAGTACGATAAAGCCCGCGAAAAGCTGACTGAGGCGGAAGACCAAACCGCCCTGGTCCAAAAAACGTCTGATGGGTTACCTGCTCGCAAGGCAGGTCTGCTTTTGGTACACACACAGCTAATTGATCGGTATAAAGCATCTGGTACTTTTGTGCAACAAGCACACGAGGACTACGATGCGATGTTCCGTCAATTTGCGCAAGTGTGCTACGAGAGTGTTGTTGGTAATGGATCTGAAGCCGAAATTAGGCTGAAGGAAGTTCCGGCAATGCTCGAGAGTGTACAGCAACTGCTTGATTCTCAGGACTGGGATGAGGCGGATTCAATGCTGACTGAGACCATGGCGTTCCTGGCTGGAGTTTCTGGTTTACTCGAATCAGTTTCTCAGTTGCGACAACGTCTGGAAACAGACAGAGTCGAGGCTCAAGCTGAAATCGATGAAGCTGACAGAAGTATCAACGTGGCGCGCGCCTACTTGCGCGACAATCCACACGATACCGACGTCGCGAGGCATCGGAGTAACCTGAGCAATGCAGCTGTGCGTCTCAAGCAGGCACGAGAACTGATGGCTGTAAAAAAGCCTAACGTGATCGCTGCTCTAAAAGCAGCTTCGGCGGCCGATCAGATTGCTGACGAAGCGTATGCGCTTGCTGTGCAGGACCAAGACCAAGCAAAGCGTAAACGTGAAATGGCTGAGCGTCTTCGGAAAGAAGCTGTCGCTGCTCTGACGACAGCTAAGCGTTATCACCAAAATCACCATGGTGACGTCAAGTCAGCAGCGCGAGCAAAACTTTCAGAGGCAGAGAGGCTGCTGAAAGATATGGAGCGGGCTAATGACGTTGATGTCATTATTGGTTTGGCACAAGCTGCAAGCCAGCGCGCTGAGACATCGCTGAAGCGCGCTAAGTCAGACCATAGCAGCGCGGAAAGCTCTCGTGCTGCCGCTCGGCGCCGGAGACAACAGCCTCCCCCAAGCTCGTCTTTTGGCGGAGGCTCATCTTCTTTTGGCAGCTCTTCTGGCTTCGGCGGCGGATCTTCCGGTTTTGGAGGAGGTGGAGGCTTCGGTGGCGGTTCTTCTGGTTGGTGATGGTTCTTTATAATTGATATTTCCGGTGAAAACCGGTGAGATCAACTTTGGCCCCGTGCGTTATGCGTACGGGGCCTTTTTCTATTGCAATCCCATATAAATAGCGTATAGTACTGCCCAAGACGTGTTGCTAGTCCTAACTCCATTGGTTGCTAGTAATCGTTGTAGGCTTGATCTGAATCAGGTTTTGCCGAATTTATTAAGGAGCAAGTCATCAATTCTAGATGAAACTACTCCACAGCTAAGAATACAAAATGGCACGAAAAGCACTTTTGATCCGCGCTTCGCGGACACCAAAGTTCAAATCGCGTGTTGTCCGACGTTGTTCACTATGTGGACGAGGGAAGGGTTACATGCGTGACTTCGATATGTGTCGTATCTGTTTCAGAGAACAGGCACACGAAGGTCATATTCCAGGCGTAACGAAATCATCATGGTAGGCGACGTTGTAGGGGATTTTATCATCCGACTAAAGAACGCCGGAGCAGTGAACAAGGAAACTATTTCAGTTCCTTATTCAAAACTTCGACACGCGGTAGCAGATAAACTAGTGGAAGCGGGATACCTCGCATCAGTAGAGACTGCCGGGAAAAAGGTACAAGAAAAAACTCTCGAAGTGACACTCGGGTATACAGATGGCGCACACAACATCCGTGGTGTGAAGCGAATCAGTAAGCCAGGTCGACGTCTCTACACGAAGGTTGCGGATATTCATCCGGTTAAATTTGGACAAGGGCACCTAATCCTTTCTACTCCAGCAGGAATCGTCACTGGCGAAGAAGCGCGAGAAAAGAAAGTGGGCGGTGAGCAATTGTTCATCATTTGGTAAATATGAGTCGATTAGGAAAAATTCCAGTAGTCATCCCAGCCGGAGTTGAAGTAACTCTAACTGATGGCGTACTGAAGACAAAAGGGCCAAAAGCAACTCTTGAACGAGCGGTGCTTCCTGATGTATCAATCACAATCGAAGGAAACGAAATGACAATGGCTCCAGCCAACGAAACAAAAGCTGCTAAAGCACTATGGGGAACCTATGCTGCGCACGCTCGAAACATGATCACCGGTGTAACTGAAGGGTTCACTCGGGTTCTAGAAATCGAAGGAGTTGGATATCGGGCTGCGGTTGAAGGAAACAAAATCGTACTTAACGTAGGATTTTCACACCCAGTTAACCTAGACATTCCAGAAGGTATCAGTGCTGAGGTGGTAAAAAACGCCATTACTCTGACCGGGTCTGACAAAGACGCGCTAGGACAGTTCGCTGCCAACGTGCGAAAGGTCAAGAAGCCAGAACCATACAAAGGTAAAGGTATTCGATACCAAGGAGAACACATTATCCGTAAGCAAGGTAAGAAGGCTGTTTAGTCTGCCCGTAATTAAATTTGTATGAAAACAACAATCAGCAAAGCGCAATCACGAGCAAAGCGGCACAATCGTCTCCGACACAAAATCGTCGGGACGGCTGTACGGCCTCGACTTGCGGTGTTCAAAAGTAACACAGCCGTGTACGCCCAACTCATCAATGATGAGACAGGAACTACGCTAGCGGCGTGTGACTCACGAAAAGAAAAAGGAACTCGACTCGAGTCAGCTAAAGCAGTTGGAGCAGCGATCGCAAAACAAGCGTTAGCAGCAAAAATTACAGAAGTGGTATTTGACCGAGGAGGTTTCCAATACATGGGAATCATCGCTGCAGTAGCAGACGGTGCTCGAGAAGGAGGATTGAAACTCTAGTTAGAAAATAGAAAATTATTATGTCTGAAAAAGAACAGCAGGAAGCTACAACTGGCACAAAGCCAGACGCTGCAGTAGAAACAACTTCTGCTCCAGCAGCTGCACCGGAAGCGGCGGCAGCAAGCGATGCACCCGCTGCGGCACCACGAAGGGGACGATCAGGAGCTGACGCACGTCGTGAAGCTCAGCAAGGTGGTCGAGCGGGCCGAGGAGGTGCTCAAGGAGGTCGTCGAGGAGGTCGTCGAGGTGGACGTCCAGAACGAGTCAAGCCAGAATTTGACCAAAAGATCGTTAGTATCCGTCGAGTGACTCGAGTTATGGCCGGTGGTCGTCGTTTTTCATTCTCTGTATCAATGGTGATCGGAGACAAGAAAGGAAAGGTTGGAGTAGGAATCGGTAAAGCCGGTGACACCCAACTAGCGATCGAAAAAGCGGTCCGAGACGCCAAGAAAAACATGCTTGTCGTACCAATGGATGCCGAAGGACGAATCCCACATGACGTACATGTGAAATACGCTTCAAGTGAAGTTATGATTATGCCAGCACCAGGGCGAGGGCTTGTAGCTGGATCATCAGTTCGTACTGTTCTAGAGCTCGCTGGAGTAAAAGACGTTACAGCGAAAATCTTCTCACGAAGTAAGAACAAACTTAACAACGCACGCGCTGCTGTCGAAGCGCTCAAGCAGCTAAAGAAGAAAGCGTAATATGCAACTTCATGAACTAAAGCCTACATCTCCAAAGAAGACCGCCAAGCGGATCGGACGTGGTGGAAAGCGAGGTAAGACTTCAGGACGAGGTCACAAGGGACAGAAAGCCCGGGCTGGTAACAGTACTCGCCCAGAAATGCGTGAGCACATCAAGAAGCTACCTAAACTTCGAGGACACGGTGTTAACCGAAGTCGCACAGTCAACGCAGAGCGAGTGCTACCAGTGGTGGTAAACGTGAGTGCGCTAGAAGCTGGTTTTGCAGCCGGTGCAATTGTGAACCGAAAAACTATGGTAGCGGCCGGTATCCTTGAAACGGTACGACGAAAAGCACCAGTGGTAAAGATTCTTGGAAACGGGGATCTGACCAAGAAACTAGTAATCGAAGATTGTCAGGTATCTGCCTCAGCTAAAGCCAAGATCGAAGCGGCTGGCGGAAGTGTGAAATAAGCGGTAAACTCAAGCGATATGACATTTTTCCAGAAACTGAAAACCGCATTTACTGACAAAACGATCCGTAATCGAATCCTCTTCATCTTTGGAGCTTTGATTATCTTTCGAATGTTGGCAGCGATTCCAATTCCTGGAATCGACCAGACAGTGCTTGAGCAATTCTTCACCAACAACCAATTTCTCGGTCTGTTGAACATCTTCTCTGGAGGAGGTTTGGCTAACCTTTCGATTGTAATGCTTGGAGTTGGTCCGTTTATTACGGCGGCCATCATCATGCAGTTGATGACAGTGATGTCACCAGCGGTGAAGAGCTTGAATACAGAAGAGGGAGAAGCTGGGAAGGCAAAATTCACACAATACAGTCGTATGCTAACTCTTCCGTTAGCCGTACTACAAGGATTTGGATTCCTTACTCTGTTGCAAAGTCAGGGGGTACTAGTTGGACTATCAACGTTCGACTTTATACTCAACATCGTTCTCATCACAACTGGTTCTATCCTATTGATGTGGATCGGTGAGTTGATTACTGAATACGGTATCGGAAACGGTGTATCAATCATCATCTTTGCCGGTATTGTTGCGACGTTGCCGTCGACTGCTTCACAGCTATACTTTAGCTACGATGCGTCACAGCTACCGTTGTACCTTGGATTTGGATTTATTGCCTTGGCAATCGTGTACGCAGTGGTTGTAATGACCGAAGCTGAACGTCCAGTTCCAGTAACGTACTCAAAGGAAAGTCGAGGCGGTAGTACGTACGGTAAAAGCGCGTCATACCTACCAATGCGATTGAACCAGGCTGGTGTGATTCCAATCATCTTTGCTTTGTCGATCATCCTCTTCCCACAAATGATCCTGAACATCCTTTCGGCGTTCAGTCTACCGTGGGTGACAGATGCCAACAATGTTGTGACTGAGTTCATCAACAACCAGTGGGCGTATGGAATCACCTACTTCATCCTAGTAATTCTATTCACCTTCTTCTACACAGCGGTGACATTTGACCCAGACAACGTAGCGAAAAACCTGCAACGTTCAGGTGGATTCATCCCAGGTATCCGTCCTGGTGCACAGACAAGTGAATACCTTGGAAACTTGGTAACGCGTCTGACACTAGTGGGTGCACTCTTCCTTGGATTTGTGGCAGTACTGCCGGTTGGTATGCAAATTGCCACTGGTGTGACCCAGCTCGCAATCGGAGGAACAGCCGTGTTGATTGCGGTGCAGGTGGTACTAGATCTCATCCGACGGCTAGACGCCCAAGTATCGATGCGAGAATAACCACAATCTCAAACTAATCACGTCTACTTCATTAGACTGTGCAAAAAGCCGCTCACTGGGCATTCGCCCCACTCGCGGCTTTTTGCTTGTCCACTTCGTATCCATAATCATTTTGAAATTGTGAAAGTAGGTAATACATGATCAGAAAACGACCCTTTCGGGTCGTTTTCTTTAGTATTGGTTTTTGTAGGAAAACCCCAATGGAATCGAACTTTTCTTTTGTTTCCAGTACTCGGTTTCGAGCCACTCTTTGTAGTGGTCAAATACTGTCACTGCCACTGAGTGAGGGTTGTGTCGCGAGGTATCAATAATTAGATCAAAGTGTGAATCGTCATACGGATCGACACTGTATAGTTTTTTAAAACGCTCTTGCTCATCACGCATTCGGTGAGCAACACTACTGGCGATAGTAGGGAGAGAGTGATCGCCACCCTCTACTCCAGACCGAGTGCTGTTTGCTGTCAGGTCTTTGAAAATCCGGGCGGTGGCAACGTCCAGGTCTAGGTCTAGATATACCTTGAATGATTCAGGTAGCCAGTAGAAACCCAGGCGTGAATCAACTACAATGTCGTCCAACTCTCGTAGTGCCCGTAGCTCCTCGTCAATCTGGTCATCGAGGTCGTGATCATCGGCAGCTTTTTGGTTATATTCCTCGAGGGTTAAACCATTTCGCTTCAAAACCCGTCGCACCATGTCGCCGCTGGAGTGGCGGGTGTACCCCAGTAGTTCAGCCACTTTGTCAGCGGTCGATGATTTCCCGCTGCCTGGTTTTCCCGAAATGGTGATGATGTGTTTCTTTTGCATGTGCCAAGAATACCATAATTACCAGCTTGCAGATGAGCTACAAGCTGGTAATCTAGGGCTCTATGGAAGAACTGAAAGGACATCTTGTGCTACTAATGGCTCCGTCAGGAAGTGGTAAAAAAACGTTGGTAGATGGATTGGGAGAACTTCAAAATTCAATGTATTTTGCAAAGACGTATACTAGTCGTGCGAGACGAGAGAATGCTGAAGAGAATCCAAAATATGAATTTATATCTTTATCCGAATTTGAAAAACTAATTGCTGCAGATGAGTTTGTGGAATGGGCTAACTTTAGTGGAAACTTGTATGGAACAGCAAAATCAGAAATTTTAAACGCTCTTAAAAAACCTCAAATTGTGTTCAAAGAAATGGAATTGCAGGGTGTCCAACAAATAAAAAATATTGTTCCAGATGATAAGCTGACAGTAATTTACATCGATGCTGGTGAATGGTCAGAATTAGAAAAAAGAATTGTTGCTCGAGCTGCCATTGATCCTGTAGAGCTAGCACTGAGAAAAGAACGGTACGAAGAAGAGGTAAAATTTAAACCAGAAGCTGAGATTATTATTGCTAACCAAAATGGTATGGCTGAGTCAGCACAAAATAATTTTAGAAACGTTATATCAGGAATCGTTGATTCACTAAACAAATAATCATGACACCAAAAACCATTATCTTTATCGGTCCACAAGGAAGTGGAAAGGGAACCCAGATTGCAAAACTGTACGACGTTATTGCGGCTCACGATCCATCACGTCGGATTGTCGATATTCAGACTGGGCGTCGCTTTCGTGCACTAGCCGCTAAAAGTGAAACCTTTGCCGATAAAAAAATTGCCGAGACGCTTGATAGTGGTGAATTGCAACCAGACTTCATCACCCACTTGCTATGGGGGCAAGCCATGCTTGATCAGTTAGACCCAAAGTCACACCTGCTCATCGATGGGTTTCCCAGAACCGCGCATCAGGCACGCGTACTCGACAACGCCTTGTCATTTTTTGAACGAGACAAGGTGACCGTTGTTAATCTCGAAACACCAGAAGACATAGTGCGCGAACGTATGGTAAGCCGCGCTCGGGCGGACGACACGCCTGATTCAATCGAAACCCGGTTGCGCTGGTATCGCGAAGACACCCTGCCAGTGCTGGACTTCTACCGCGAACGAAACAACACGACAGTTCACGATATCGATGGTACGATGGATATTGACGGCGTACATAATGCAATTTGTGGCGCACTCAACCTAGCATAGGTTTAAGCTAACCCAGTAACAATGATTACCAAAAAAACACCCGAAGAAATTGCCATCCTCGCAGAAGGGGGTGCTATTTTGGCAAACATTTTGAAAAAACTTGGACAAGAAGCCGTGGCTGGGGTGAGCACACTGACGCTGGACGACATCGCGATGGAGCTAGCGGCCGAGGCTGGGGTTGAGCCAGTCCTGCTTGGGTATCATCCTGAATTTGCTCCAACTCCATACCCGGCGGCCGTCTGTGTGTCGGTCAACAACTGTGTCCAGCACGGGATCCCGTCCGAAGATATCGTGCTTGAGGAAGGCGATGTGGTAAACATCGACATGTCGATCGCTCACGGCGGGATGATTGTAGACAGTGGAATCACAGTTGGTGTCGGCGAGATTGACACCGAGGCTCGAAAGCTGATCGAGGTGACTCGTGAAGCCTTGGCGCTCGGTGTTAAAGCTGCGCAGCCAGGTGGTCATGTAGGTGACATCGGGGCAGCTATTCAGCAACTGGTTGAATCACGAGGATTTTCAGTGGTAGAAGTGCTGTGTGGCCACGGGGTGGGGTACGCTGTACACGAGGAGCCAAACATTCCAAACTTTGGGCGCAAGGGCGATGGTCCAAAAATTGAGGTTGGTCACGTATACGCAATCGAGCCGATTGTAAACGTAGGGAAGCCTGATGTTGTCTTTGACGATGATGGTGACGGATATAGTGTATATACAGCTGACGATAGTTGGAGTGCTCATTTTGAACATACTGTAGCCATTACCCCCGATGGCCCGGTGATATTGACGAAAGTCTAGGTTTTATATATAGTATTTTTGTACTTCTCTGTTTACCGCCGCTTCTTGCGACCTGCCGCAGAGTTGTGCCAGTTTTGACTTTTCACACCTGTCCGTGTTTTGATGAGAAACTGACCTACGCCAGCCCCCGTGCTGGCGTTTTTTTTACTTGGATTTCCGATAGAGTTTGCTATACTTCGCGCATATTATTTAGCTATATAATCTCCACATTATGTCAAAAGCCCCCCACAAAGAACGAACGTTTGTCATGCTCAAGCCTGATGCTGTACAGCGCGGTTTGATCGGTGAAATCATCAAACGATTTGAAGCCACAGGCCTGAAATGCTCAGCCCTCAAAATGTTCATGGCTGACGAAGAAACCCTGTTCGCTCACTACAACAAAGACGAAGCCTGGTTCATGAAAAAGGGAACTGGTATCGTTGAAAACCTCAAAGAACAAGGTAAACCAGTTGAAAAAGAAGCGATGGAATACGGAAAGGACATCATCCGACAAAACGCCGTATTTATGATGCAGTCACCACTAGTTGCAATGGTGTGGGAAGGGAACAAGGCTGGGGCAGTTATCAAAAAGCTAGTTGGTTCAACTGAACCATCTACTTCAGACGTAGGTACAATCCGAGGGGACTACACTGTCGATTCATACTCACACGCAGCCTACGAAGACCGTGCGGTGCGAAACCTAATTCACTGTACAGATCCAGAAGACGGACCAGAAGAAGCAGAACGAGAAATCGCCCTCTGGTTCGACGAATCAGAAATCATGTCGTACACAACTGCCCAAGAAGCGATTATGTATGATGTGAATCTAGACGGCACCCCTGATTAGTCAGAAATCTTGAAATAAGCGAAGTTGAGATAATATGAAGGGTGAGACTTAGACAGTCTCACCCTTTGTGTTACCATTATCACTGGAACTACATTACGTATGTTCTCAATACACTTTTGCAGGGCTGCCTGGTCTCAATGTTTCGTGCTGAATGCCATTTTGAGCGATCAAATATTCGGAACAGATATGGTGCCCACCTGAAACTTAGTTCAGGGCATGCGTCTGTAGTTCCATAGAAAAAGGCCGCGCGTAAGCGCGGCCTTTTTCGTGTCTGGTACAATATTGATTATGTCTTCTACATTAGGGTTCTACGGCGGTGTTGGTTCAGTTACCGGTGCTAACTTTATGCTCGATACCGGCGAGCAGGCGTTTTTAGTCGATTGTGGTTTGGTCCAGGGGGACAAATTTGCCCAACAAATCAACGCCAAAGATTTTGCCTATGACCCGTCCAAAGTCGATGTATTGTTTGTGACCCACGCCCACGCTGACCATATCGGTCGGATCCCAAAACTGGTTCGTGATGGGTTTAGAGGAAAAATTTATTCTACCCACGCCACCCGCGACCTGGCTCACATTATGTTTGAAGACGCCTTGCATATCATGCAGTACGAAGCGGAACGTGATGACCGGCAACCGCTCTATAGTGGCAAAGACATCGACAATGCCATGAACCTGTGGAAGGGCGTAAAGTATGACGAAGTGATCACCGAGGGTGACACCAAAATTCACTTTACCGACGCTGGTCATATCCTTGGGTCTGCGATGGTGCAGATGGAGCGGTACGGCAAGAAAATCGTCTTTACCGGCGACGTCGGGAACATCCCTCAGCCACTATTGTCACCCCCAACCGTCCCAACCGATTTTGACTACATGGTAATGGAAAGTGTCTACGGTGATCGAGTACACGAAGAAGTCGAAGAGCGAACAGCTCTACTGAAATACCACATCGAGGAAACAATCAAAAAGCATGGGACCCTCATTATCCCAGCCTTCTCGCTTGAACGAACCCAGGGGATTTTATACGAGATCAACAATCTGATCGAGTCAGGTGATGTGCCGCCAATCAAAACCTACCTCGACTCACCACTCGCCATCCGGGTGACTGATGTGTACCGCGACTCGATCGAGTACCTCAAAGGCGATGTGCAGCTACAGATCGAGGGTGGTGATGACATCTTTTCGTTTGAGGGCCTGTCGTTTACCGAAACCATGAAAGAGTCAAAACAAATCGCCGGCTATGGCGGTGCGAAAATTATCATCGCTGGATCAGGTATGAGTCATGGTGGGCGAATTCGTGAACACGAAAAACGGTTCTTGCGTGACCCTGCCACAACTCTGTTGCTGGTTGGATACCAAGGGGTAGGGAGTATGGGACGCTTACTCCAAGATGGAGCGAAACAAGTCTGGATTGATGGTGCAGACGTGCGTGTAAAGGCTCAAATTGCCACTATCAGAGGTTTTTCTGGTCATGCTGACCGTAACCAGCTGATTGACTTGGTTTACAACGGAACCAAGGATTATCAGCCAAAACAGGTGTTTGTCACCATGGGTGAAGAACGGGCGTCATTGTTCCTCACCCAACGCCTACGCGACTACCTAGGAGTCAACGCCATCGCCCCTGAACCCAACGCCGAGATTGAAATTGATTTTTAGTATGACGGATACATCACTATTTAGATCAGGATTAGTCTGGTTAGCTGCAGGCTTAGGGCTAACAGTATATGCAACAGTCGGTATCTTAATTCATGATATTCCCGGACTTGAACAGCTCATAAGTTGGCTAGAAAGTCTGTCTGGGTGGTGGATATTGCTGGCTGCTTTTGTCGCTATTTTTATAGAAGGTTTGTATTTTTTAGGTAGTTTCATTCCGGGTTCATCGGTAGTGGTTGTGCTGGCAGTGCTTTCGCAAACAAATGGATGGGGTATGTTTGGTGCAACGGTCGCAACGATTTTTGTTGGGTGGGTATTGTCTGGATTAATCAATATTTGGTTTGGAAAGCGATATGGCACTATAGAAAACACTGATTATGAAATTAAAGACAGAATATTAACGACTTGGTTTCCAGCGTTTCGCGCTAATTACGAAGTGGCTCAAGCTGTGTCAGGTGGCAATCCCCGATCCATTTTCCTATCATCAGTAAAAGTAAAATTTCTAGCTAGTTTTTTTATGGGAGTAGTGACAATAATCCTCGCTTATACAATTGATTTAAATGATTTGAGTAATGAGGAGGGTTTTGAAACACTCTATTATTCAGCTTCAATAATGATTGTGGTTGGAATCTGGCAGTTAAGAAAATCATTAAGAAACAAGTAACATGAGAACATTGTTTATTGAAAATAAATCTCAAAATACTGGCCAGAACTATGAATTCACAACCAGACTTCTTGAAGAAAACGGGATAAAAATTCATACCGTGATTGCGGTGCAAAAACCGTATATGGAACGTCGAACCTACGCGACCGGAAAACTGTGGTGGCCTGATAAAGAAATCCTCGCAACCTCTCCGCAGTTGACTTTAGAAGAGTACGAGGCAGGTTTTGCACCTGATAATGATCATTGGCTACATGCAATGGTTGGAGACTTGCAACGTATCAGGGAGTATCCAGCAAAAGGCTTCCAAATTGAACAGGACATTCCTGGCGAAGTATGGTCAGCGTACAATTATCTGGTCGAACAGGGTTACACTAAATGTTTAATTGTATAACCACAGAAGTTGCAATAATCTTTTTGGCTTAATTTATATTCTTCCATGTTTGAAATCTTAGTAGCAATTCTGTGGTTCGCCGTTCTGGCTGGGGCTGCAAACATACTCCAGACATTCTTTGGTATTACGTATCAAAAAAACGTCGTTGTTTTTGTGAGTTTGTTTCTCTCAGGTGTTGCTGGAATGTGGCTGACAACTTCACTCAGCCAAAATCAGTCGTTTACAAATCCTACTGGCATACTCATTGGTATTGCAGCTTTTACCTCGTACGCTCTCTTTTGTAGTTGGTGGGGTAGGCGGTACAGTCTCGATGATATGTATGGGGTAGACACTTTGTCTGAGTCATACTACCAATTACTCAAACCCAACCTAAGCTCAGCTTTTTCAAAAGCGGGAGAGGTGCTTGTACAGGATGTCGTTATGCTACTGGTAGTGACTCAGCTTTTGCTGATGAACGTCAGTCATTTGACGGCAGGTTTACTATTTGCGCTGGTTGTACTTGTGGTGCATATTCCGGCTCCGCTAATCATTGGAAGGATATACGGTGTTGCTTTAACGATACTTTCCACTGGTTTTGCCCTTTTTATACCGTGGGTGATAGATACATTTGTGTACGGATTTTATTATGTCTTTACGTTCCATTTGTCAGTGTACGTATTATTACTTATCGTATCGCGGTCGATGCAAATGTATAAAGGTAGAATCTGATACAAGCTATACCCGACAACAAATCTACTGTTTACTTTTTCATAAAGTAATCTGTAAGTAGCGTTTTGCTTGCCAAGTTGGGTGAGAAGAATATAATGCAGATACGTACGAGGGATTTATCTCTCATACGTTGGTAGGGAAGCCTCCGGGTGAACCTATCGTGTTACACCCACTTGAAGCGTACTGCTTGGTACGCGAGCTAGGGAAACAACCCAACCTGCCGGAACTCGTTTCAGGCAACGAGGGAACATCAGCATTGAAGCAAGTCAGATAGAATATAGTAGACACGCAAGTAAACGATCTACTACAAAGTGCTCTATCAGATACAAAGTAATACTGAAACTAACAAAGCCACCGCGAGGTGGCTTTGTTAGTCATACGTTGTACGTGTTACAGCTTTATTATACATAGCGAATTGCTTGCTTATGCAATTGAGTGGGGAGAGAGCGATGATGTGTTCTGTCGGCTTGCGCAGTCTGGGTATTTTCTGTAATCTGGATATAGAAAGTTCAACGTAGAAACGTGGGAAGAGGGGTGCAAAATGACTTACGGTATACAGTTGATTCTGATTGGCTGTCTGTCATTTGGAATCGTTTTGGGGTTTGTTAACTCTATTTTGAAAAGACAGTACGCGATGTCGTACACTACAGCGCCTGTGAGTTATGTGGTCTTGTACGCTACAAGCTCTATAGCGCTGCTGCTGATGCTTGCCAATCAACAGCTGTTTATAGCAGGTTACGAGACCGCGGTCGCGATCTGCGTGCTCGTGGCTGGTTACTGTGTATTTGGTGTGATGCAACATGAACGTATGTCCGGACTCGATCATTGCCAAATGTTCGGAATTCCACCAACGGCACAGATAGAGTTGTGTCCGACGGCAGCAGGACAAACGGTCAAGATTACCGAAATTTGTTTTCAGCAGTTGTGCGCGCTGATGATACTGTCTGGGCTATTGGCATTAGGTCTTGGATTGTTGGCGATGACAGTCCTGTTTACGGTCATTGTATTTGTGATCCATATTCCTAGCTGGTGGTTGTTTGGTCGGTTGTTTGGTGGATTTTTTATCTGGTCTTCCACAGGTCTGGCCACTGTCTATCCTACACTTATGGTGTATACCTCATACAGTTTCACGTACATGCTGATGATCCACGTTGCTGTGTATATTCTGTGGTACAGCTACTTGATCAGGTACTACACAGTCCCACACAAAAAGGCCCTCGGATGATTCCGCGGGCCTTTCTGCTTGTAACGTTTATTTACTTACTTCTGCTACGACTCGGGCAAATGATTCTGGTTGTTCAACTGCTAGTTGAGCCATGATCTTTCGGTCGAGTTGGATGTCAGCTTTTTTCAACATATCGATGAATCGGCTGTACTTGATTCCGTGTTCCATCAGTGCGGCATTGATTCGGACTGTCCACAGTCGACGGAAGTCGTTCTTCTTGTCTTTTCGGTGAGCAAACGCGTAGGTTTGTGCGTGGTAGATTGCTTCTCGAGCTTGCGCTTTTTTAGTTGAGCGTCCAAACCGGTATCCTTTCACTTCGTCTAGGATATTTCGTTTTCGCTTCTGGGCCATTAGCCCTCCTTTTACACGTGCCATAGATTAAGAGTTAGTGGTGTTAGTCGTAACGGCTTCTGCGGCTGCAGCAGCTGCGATTTTTTTCGCTCGTCCGGCGTTTCCAGGTAGGAACCGTCGAACTAGTCGTTCTGACATACTAATAGTGTTGCTTCGTTTCCGAGCAAGTCGCTGTCGACCAGTTTGTCGCGCGTTAAAGTGGTTTTGTCCAGGCTTACGCGTAACTAGCTTACCGTTTTTGGTAACCTTGATTCGTTTACTGAATGATTTGTTTGTTTTCATAATAGTTTTGGTTTTTCTTCCGGCTCCGTGCGTCAAGAGAGGGAGACGACAAAGTGGGCAAAATATACCGTATTTGGCTGTAGAAGTAAAGGATTTTCTTTGACTTTTATCATCAATGTTATACTCTTTGACTCGAGACAAATGTTCAACAAAGGAGTGGGAAGTGTCTACACAAATTACGAAAGAAACTATACAAGCTTTGCTTGCACAGTACACCAAATCTGCGGGGCAGTGTGATGCGGCGTCAGTCGCAAATCTGTATGCTCGCAGTGCCAAAATATCGGTTTCTGGACAACTCTGGGCATCTAGCCGAGACAAAATTCAGGAAAGACTAAAAGCTGAGTATGCGGCAGTAGATTATGTCGCACCAAAGGTTGAAACCCTTCGAATCGAGATCGATAAGACAGGCGAGACGGCGTTTGTAGATGAATCTTTTACCGCTAATGACGGATCAACTGGTTCTGTGCGTATGATGCTAGCTATCAGAAATGGCGCTCTCGCTATCTTGCAAGAGTGGATCCTGTATACATCTTAATTGGTATGTGTGCATAAAAAGGGAAGGGCTGCCTAATCAAGCAGCCCTTTATCCTTTATATCAACCCTCCTTCGATATCGAGCAAGTCATCCAGTGACTTTTTCTTTGATTTGTTTGCATCTTTGGCTGGCTTCTCGGCTTTTTTAGCAGCCTTCTTCACATCGACTTCCTCGATGATTTTTGGTCGATCGCCAGCTTTTGGTGCTTTCCCGAGTCGTTCGAGGGTCGCTGTCCAGCCTTTTGGACTCTTTTTCATCGGATCAGCCAGTTTGTATTCTGCTGGGATGATCTTGAGGAACCGGTCCAGTCGTTCCTTGAGGAAGTCAGACTCCATGTATTTATATCGCCCCCACAGGAACAAGTCGACTTTTACTCGGTGACCCTCCTGGAGCCACTCAGCGGCACGTTTGGCTTTGAGGAGTTGGTCGTGTTCACCAGTTCCGATTTTTACCTGGACACTCTTGGTTTCAGTCACGTGTGCTTTGGCTTTGGCGGCGCTAGCTTTTCGCTTGGTATCGTACCGGTACTGTCCAAAATCAGTGATTTTGGCTACCGGTGGTTTTGCCTTTGGTGAAATCTCGATCAGGTCGAGCTTCATTTCGTCAGCTTTTTTTAGCGCGTCAGCCAGGGAAAGAGTTCCCAGGTTTTCGTTATCAGGTCCAACCACACGCAGCTCCGGCGCACGAATAGCCTTGTTAATCTTGGTTCGGGTATCTGGTCCGCTGAATCGTCGTTGTGGTGCTGGCAAGTGAATGGGGTTTATTTTATAACGTTACGCGTCTGCGAGGTCAGTGACCAAAGTCCGCAGCGGCGTATTGCTGTTTCAAAATATACTAGGAGAAGCGTTGTTTTGCAAGGTGAATAACACCATTTACTCCACCTCGATCAAGATCTCATTTCGCAGCACCAGCGGCATCGACAGTGGCGGGTTGTAAAACGCGGCCTGGGGTTCACCTACGACGGTGAACCCATCTTGCTCCAGCTGCTCCAGTAGCCAGGCTTTCTTGCTCGCCACTCGTGCTGGTGTCCCGTACCAGGTAAATCGTAGCGCAGCCACTTTTCGTCCGTCCACAGCGCGTAGCTTCACCGCCTCGTTGTTTGGGGTGGGAAGGGTATCGAGGGTGTAGTTGCTCGGTAGGACAAACGCCACGGTTCGGGTAGCGCTGTCGGACGATCCCTCGAGCACTGGTACGGTCATCGCGATTTTCTCACTTCGGTCGCCAGGCTGCTCTAGTACTGGTGTCGTCATCGAAATTTTTTCTTTTGTAGTATTGTCACCAAAAATGTATCCCGCCACCGCTCGAAAGCCGTTGCTGATGTCGCGGTTGTATTCACTAGCGCTCACCACTGTTTCCGCTACTATATATGGATCATACTGTCGCAGCTCGTACCCGTCTTTTTTCTCAGTTACGGTGTAGCTTGGCTCTTCTAGATTTCGTACAGCTAGATATGAACCCAACGCCCATACAACTAGTAGTCCAACGATTCCTCCAATTACATAGAACATAGTTTTCATAGTTATAATTTGAGTATACCTTGTATTACGAAAAAGAGCCCCCAGCAAAAGCTGGAGGCCCCGAGTTCAACCCAAACAACCCACATCTGTTATCTTCAGGGCGTGATCGAGCAGTTCGGTCAGCTCTATATCCGTACGGGCATGGAAGGGATACCCAGCCTCCGGCATAAAGCTGTTTTTCATGTAACTTCTGACCTGGCCGTCGCCCAGAGCAATTTTGTAAAGTTGAACCTGTGCTGGCATTATTTCATTCACACCGCGCCCGCTCTGATCGGTGATAAATACCAGCAGTTTGAAATCAGAGTCGTACAGCTCAAATAGGTGCAAAGCACCATGTAGGCCATACAAATGCTTTGTACCTCCAAACGCTTGCGTGTTCTGGTCGCTGTCGAGCAGGAGTTGGAATTCAGCCCGTTCCTGCTGATCATTAAGCATAAAGGTATGCATATCACCAACGGTTGTACCCCATGGGAGGTATGTCATCCTGACATCCCTACAGGTTTCCATGTAATTATCCATAGCTGTAATCAAGCTACGGGTTTGCATTCTCATATGTCCGCTCAAATACATGCTGACGCTATGGTCGGCGGCAATGATTATGTGTGCACTACTCCTGTCTTGTGCGTGTGCTGGTACAGTCTGCAACAACAGTGTGCAGAAAGACGCGATACATAGTGTAAGTTTCATGAGGCCCTCCTGCGCCTAGGGGTTGCGTGCTATTTTATCGTCTATAAACACTCTACATCTAAAACCCAATCCTGCAAATTGTTTTGGGTGACCTAGTCATCTACAGCCAAGGCCGATTGAGGAAAGAGGGGGGAGGTGGTAGTCTATATATCAAATGGCCAAAAATCATCTCACCGAGGCAAAACGCGGGAAAAATGATGAATTCTATACTCAGTATGGTGATATTCAAAAAGAAATAGAATCTTACTTGGAATACGACCCTAAATCCTTTAGTAATAAAGTCGTTTACTGCAACGCAGACGATCCCTACGAAAGTAATTTTTTTCGTTATTTTGTTTTGAACTTCAACAGACTGGGGTTAAAACGACTTATTACAACTAGTTATAAACCGTCGCCTGTAGCGAATACCCAAATAGGTTTGTTTGGCGATGATAAAAGTTTGGTGAAGCTAAAAGGTCGACCAAAAGTCAACGCGAACAAATTTGTGATTAATGAAGTTGGAGATATTGATGGTGATGGTCAATTTAATTTAAAAGATGTAGCACTACAGTTAAAAACCAATAAGAATAATGAATGGACCCCCCTTGAAGGAGATGGTGATTTTCGTAGTGATGAGTGTATAGAGCTTCTCAAGGAATCGGATATTGTTGTTACCAATCCGCCTTTTAGTTTATTTAGGGATTATGTTAAACAGCTCATTACTCACAATAAAAAGTTCTTGATAATTGGCAATATGAATGCCATTACATACAAAGAAATTTTTCCACTTTTGAAGGATAACAAGATGTGGTTGGGCGCAGGAAAAAACGACGGACGGAACGTTTGGTATCAAGTGCCAGATCATTATGAAAAGTTTCACAAACAAGAAGATGGTAAAAAATATGCTTTTGTTGCAGGTACAATTTGGTTCACTAACCTAGATCATGGTAAAAGATATCAATCAATACCGCTGATGACACAAGACGAGGTTGTAAAATTTGGTCTTAAAAAACCTTTTCAAAAATATGATAACTATGATGCAATTGAAGTCCCTCAAGTGAAGTATATTCCTAGTGACTATGATGGAGTGATGGGTGTTCCAATAAGTTTTCTCAGTAAACACTCACCTAATCAATTTGAAATAGTTGGTATGGCTCAAAGGGGTTGTCATGATGATTTGCCAGATACAAAAAAATACGACAGCTATGTGCAGATGACAAGCGACGATACAGTCGAGGGTTCAAATGGACGAAAGATTGATGAGGCTCCAATTCTACTTGGAAAAAATGATGGAAAGACCTATTATATGAACAATAAAAAAAGGATAGTCACATCACTTTACATGAGAATTTTTATAAAGCATAAAAGATAGATTTTTTATGAAAACAGAACTACAAACAGAGGTTTCGATTGAAGATGTTTGCGACGGATTTGTGTATAACGAACTTGAGGCAAGAGGTCTATTTGGGCTTTCTGGTAAATTGATGATTCAACCAGAGTATCAGAGGAACTATATCTACGCCGACGGAAAAAGAGACGTTGCTGTGATTGAGTCAATTTTGAAAGGCTATCCTATCGGCCTCCTATATTTTAATAAAAATACAGACGGCAATCTTGAAATTCTAGACGGGCAGCAGCGCATTACCAGTATAGGGCGTTTTGTTACAGGAAAACTTCCCATTAAAGATGCAGATGGTATGCAGCAATATTTTAGTGGACTGCCTAAAGATAAGCAGGATCTCATCCTTAAGACTAAACTCCTTGTATATGAATGTGAAGGAACTGAGAGTGAAATAAAAGATTGGTTTAAAACTATAAATATTGCTGGTGTTCCACTGAAACCACAAGAGTTGCTAAATGCCATTTATTCAGGTCAATTTGTAACTTTAGCCAAAGAGGAATTTAGTAATACTCAAAACGCAAATGTTCAAAAATGGAGTGCATATGTTTCTGGTAGTGTTAATCGTCAAGACTTTTTGGAGCGTGCAATAGATTGGGTTAGTGAAGGAGATATTGATGGCTATATGAGTTTTCATCGTAATGATTCGAATATAACTGAGCTTAAAAATTATTTTAACAGTGTGATTGATTGGGTATCTGGTGTGTTTATTGATGTTGAAAGTGAAATGTGTGGTCTCGAGTGGGGTCGGTTATATAGTAAGTATTACAAAAATTCTTATAACCCTAAAAAAGTATCAGAGCAAGTCCATAAATTATATTCAGACCCGTATGTTAAAAATAGAAAAGGTATTTTTGAGTACGTTTTGGGTGGAATGAAGGAGTCTAAGTTGCTAAATGTACGTGTTTTTGATGAAGCCACAAAAAAAAGTATATACTCAGTTCAAACAAAGCTGGCAAAGTCTAATGGTGTGTCAAATTGTCCACTGTGTGCAATTGGTCATGATTCTAGTAAAGGTAAAGTGTGGTTATTAAAAGAGATGGATGCCGATCATGTTACTGCTTGGAGTAAGGGTGGCACTACTGATGCAAGTAACTGTCAGCTACTATGTAAGACTCATAATCGCGCTAAGGGGAATCACTAGTATTGAAGAACTGGTTGAATAAATGAAAAAACTTGTATACATAATTCTATTTGGATTTCTGGGGTTGATTGTGGCTACTGTCATCCACGCTGTGGTTGAGTTGGTGGCGCTTGATGTGATTTTTGGTAACCCGGCACATGCCGAAAGTGTCTGGTGGACGCAGTGGAAATTGATCCACGCGGTTGCAGGATCTGCATTGTGGCTGGCTGGTTTGCTGCTGGGACTATATGCGGGCGTGAAATGGTGGGACCAGTATGGGAGTAAACCAGGCGCGTTTGGCTGGGGGAAGTAAGAGTCTGCCCGGCACGGTATAGTACATGTATGTCAAAGTCAGTTGCACATCTTGATCTGCATGCGGTTGCTAAAAATGGCAGCGCGATCGACGAAGCGTTGGAAGAATTATTTGCCACTGCTGTGCAGAAGCGAATTAAAACGGCCGAGATCATCCCTGGCAAGGGGACTGGTCAACTGATGAAGCGGGTGAAAAAGTTTCTAGTCCGAAAAGACATCAAACCGCTATACAAAAGAGTAGAAGTAGACGCCAAAAACCACGGCCGAGTATTTGTACATTTTAGGTAACGAAAGTTGACAGCTCATACGTGTCAGCATATATTCATAAGTCTGGGGCAGGTACCCTGGATTTTGAAACATAAACTATCGGGAGAGCACGAATGTGTAGTGTATCAGGCGTAGTCGCCAATAAACGTGATGCTGCAGTTGGAAAAACTGCTGACGCTCCGGGAAGCCTTCAAAGCTGAAGATTCTGACGTGTACGACTTACTTCGATTCATTGCGTTTGATAAAGAAATAATTAGTCGAGGACAGCGAGCTACTGTGGCTGACATGTCTTTTGTAGATTCAGAGAATGAACAGCTCAATGAGTTTATTAACTTTGTGTTGCTACAGTATGAGCAAAATGGTTTTGAAGCCTTTAATGACTTGGCGGCTCTCATTGCTACTAAGTATGGAAGTAATGCAGTAGCGACAGAGATGGGGGGGTAGAGAAGGTGCGCAGTAGCTTTGATTTACTGCAGGAAGCTGTATATAAAAGTTAGATAATAAGAAACGCCACACCTGAAACGATGTGGCGTTTCTTGTTGGTGCGGCGTTCGTCTGATGATCAGTAGGAAGCTGGGTCACGCAAAAGTGGAATGAGGCTACGAACCTTCTGGGCAATATGCGGTGCCTCCATGGACGGCCCGTTGCATTCTCCAGACCATGCCCAAATTATCCCTTTGAGAATGGCCTCTTTGTCAAAAACCATGCCACAGCCACAGTACATTACAGTCACCTCGAGCATCTCGACAGTTTCGCCGACAGTTGCTGGAGGATTGGTTGCGGTTAAGATCGATATCGCACATGAGACTGGCTGTATAGCAAGATCATCTGCCTGCGTAGCCATCAAAGAAGTGTAGTCTTCAAATTGTGACTCGCTGATGGTTTTCCAACGGCCGCTCATCTTGTCGATTTCAGCTGCAATAGCTTCGATACGTTCTGGTCCGGGTGGTGGAAGCATGGGGTGTCCTTTCGTCCTGCTTTCTTTGGCTATTAAGTCATTTATTTAAATAAAAGTCAATTACTACTTATTCCTCAACTGCCGATACAGCATCATAAAAATATCTTTTTGGAATTTGGCCAAGGTTGGGTTGGTGATGATGGTAGCGATCGGGAGGGTGTAGTCGATAAAGGCGATTTTGTCGCCGTAGATGATCTGGGACACATTGTAGTCAAACGGCCAGAAATTTTCTGGCACGACCACGAGCGAATCCTCGAGCCGTGGTTCACGTGATTTGATGTAGTCAGGGTTCGAGATCACCAGTCGCTCGAGCTGTTTTTCGTCACGGAGTTGTTCGTATTTTTTAGGTAAGCCGGTTTTAAGTAGGTCCTCGTGACTGGCGGCGTTATAGCGATAGAACTCTTCACCTTTTTTGAGAGTGTTTACGATGTCCTCATACACGGCATACACGCCAGCTTTACCATTTAATCGGCGGACGATGGGGGTACTTTTGTGCTGGATCTGGTTGAGGGTCGGTACCAACTCGTCAAGTTCATTTTGAAAGGTGTGTACGAGACTGTTTAACCGCTCGGGTGGCTCGGCGGCGTAGTGGACCAGCTTGCCAACTTGGCGTGCGGTCACCAGTCCCTTTTGCTTGAGAGAGGGAAGGGCGCGATAAATCGCCGGGCGATGTAGCTGGCTGGTGCGGGCGATGCTTGAAACGGTCTGGATACCATGGATGAGCAAGTCCACATATACTGCTGCTTCGGCTTTGGTGAGCCCTAGTGCCTCTAGGCGGGTTTTTAGTTTCATATGTACTACAATAGTACAACTTTTGATACATAAATCAAACTTATTTTACAATATCGATTTAGAAAGAATAGTTATAAACAGTACATTTTGAACTATATATTTACACAAGAAATAGAAAAGCCAGTATAGTACTTGTGATGGAAGAGAAGCGAAGAGCCATCAAAAAGCACTTTTACAACCAACTAAATCTGACATGCAAAGGAAGGGTTCCTTGCAAGGCTTTTCTTTGCCACATTTTAGTCAGATTTAGTGTGGTAATAGAAGAGCTTTGCAAAGAGCGTTTCCCTTGGGAAACGCTCTTTTGCGTCCTGGTTCGTCCAGATGACGACGCGAATTCTTTCACAATGAACGGAGATACACATGGATATTCCATCGTTCAACGGATTTGACTGGTTTTTTCTCACACTTGTGCTGATCGAAACCTACAAGGTCTCACAGCGCTTGCTGTATCTGACAAACCCACCTGACCCTAAACCGGTTCCGGTGGGGCAGATCGAAGACGCGATGGTCATTCACGATTTTCGTGAGGCAGTTGCTATATCAGGCGGTGAGTTGCGCCGCTGGTACGCCTGGTTGCTTGTCTTTGGACTGATGGTCCTGAGTTAAAGGAGGGTAGAAGAATGACAATTCTTGATTGGATGTTTGTCAGCAAGGTGCTGGTGTTCATCGGTGTCTGCGTTTGGCATGTTTGGCGTGAAGCCGACTAATGCCTTTGGTTGTGGGCGGTACGCCGGCCACAACCTTTTCATACATAAATCTGACGCGCCCCACACAGGACTGGTTGCAAATAGTCCTGTGTGGGGCACACACAAACGCCCCTGCTGGTCGAGAGTTCTCGATGACACCAGTATGAACTTCACAATGCCAGGAGGCAGACATGACTAAGAGTAAATCTGACACTGATACTTATCGCCAGGATATGGACGAAATCGCTCGTGAGACAGGCTGGACACTGCGGCGCTTTGCTTGGCCATTTGCAGGTCTCGTGATTTTCCTGAGTGTGCTTGGTTTTGGCTTGAACTCGGTCGGGCTCATCGGCCGGACAGCTGTAGAGCGCGAAGTGTTCGAGCAAAGCTACCAACGCTCGGCTGCGCAAGAGGCACGATTCAACACGATGAACGCTGAACTGACAGCTGTCCAGGCACGCTTGGCAGCGGGTTCGCTGACAGACGTGCAGCGAGCGGACCTGCAAGCACAGGCCGCTGCTCTGACTATCCAAATCAACCAGATGGAGAAGTAACATGAAACTTTCGTTGAAAACTGTGACAGCGGTATCTGCGATTGCACTTTTGATCGCGTGTATCCCGGAAGAAGACTCAAATGCCCGCGATACCGAAGCAGTTGAACGGCAGCAGGCGCAGTACCAGATCGGACAGCCAATCCCGGCTTATGACTGGTCGCTGGAGCGCGACTTGCTGATTCAGCTGTACAATGTCCGTAACCAGGAAGTGACCACGCACTCGGTGTGGCGCTCTGACTACGGCATCGTCGAAGGTGACTGTCCCAGCATGGGGTACGGCTTGCCGTATGACACGTCGCTCACCAATCCTTGGGTGGGTGACTGGATCCGTCGCGGTACCAGCGGTTCGATCGCAGCTGTTGCTGTCGGTCAGCCGGAACCAAACGGTGTGTTTGCAAGTACAAATACATCGGCGACCTGGGTGTTCTGCCTCGGTATTTCTGGAGCACTCGAACCGATGTACGTTGAAGCAAAGGTGACGGTGTACCCTGGTCCGGTGGATGTGGACTACGCACAAAACCTAGTTGTCCGGCGCGGCGACGCAACAGTCAACCTGACCGCGTCACCAGGAAACGGCGCTCCGGTGCCGCCAACTGTCACCCAATAAGTTCTTTGATCTATCCGAGGTAACTCGGGCAGATACAACTAGCCCGGCGCATGCGCCGGGCTTTTTTAGTTCTATCTATGATTTCTTGAACCACGGGATGAAGTAGCTGGTAGTTTGCATGTAGTGTCGGTATTCCTCTGGGTAGCGTTCTAGGAATGAGTCTTCGAGCATCGGACCAGTGATGCGCGTCACAATGTAGGTGATGGTCAGTGGACTGATGATCGCAAGCCAGCCGTAGGGGAGAGGAAGTACCATGATGGTTAGTCCCCACCAGATGAGTGTTTCTCCAAAATAGTTCGGACGACGGGAAAGTGCAAACAGTCCGCGCGTCATCAAGGTGGCTTGTTCAGTGCCGGTTTTCTTTCCGGCGATGAAGCGATCGAGCTGGAGGTCAGCGATTGTTTCGTAGGTTAATCCAAACACAAACACAATGAATCCGGTCAGTACGAACCATTGGTTGTAGTCAGTCGGGAATGCTAGCGCCCAGAGCGCTGGTGCCAAAATAATAAAAATCAGACCAACCTGCAGCAAGTTTACCTGTAGGTAGCTGCGGATGATAAAATACGTTCGGCCTTTTTCCATCCACTGATTTCGCCATTTGGCATAGCGGGGGTCCTCCGGTTTACCAAAGTTCTTACGAAAGACGCGACTGCCAAGCCGCACTGCCCACGCAGCGATACATCCAATGACAACTGTAGGTAATAGTTCTATTGTGTCGCTGAGATACAGTGCCCCAGCCGATGCGACTAGAAAGGCTGGGCCATACGCGATATCCATGACACTGTTGTCATGAGCGATCCTGGAGATAAAGAAAATCACTACCGAGTAAATCAACAGGATACCCACAAGCAATCCACTGGTTGTTAACAAGTTTTCCATAATCAGTTTTATTATAACAGGTGCTATACTAAGATTTGATCTATGCCTCGAGTCAGCGCTACAACCGAAGACGAAACAGTGGTCAAAAAAACCACGCGTCGTCGTGCCGCGCCCAAGAAAAAAGCGACTGTGACTAAAACAGACGTGAAAAAAACTGCCCCAAAAAAACCCGTAACCAAGAAAACAGCCAGTCCAAAGAAAAAAACTGCCCCCAAAAAAGCTGTGGTGACCGAGGAACATCTAGAAGACTCAGCAACTGACGTTGTGGAGGTAACAGACATGGCCATGGCAGCGGCAACAAAAAAACGAAAGGCTCCAACAGTGTTTGCTAACGAGACCGCAAAAAAGCGCGCCGTAAAAACCCAAATTATAGTGGTGAGTGTTTTACTAATTATGGGGGTAGGAGCATCGGCGGCTGTTGGGTTTAACGATTCTTCGGCTGGACAAATCAACGTAGAGGAGACTATCAGAGTGCAAAATGCCAAGATGGCAAACATGGTTGATGTTGATGGTCCAACGATTGTTGCACCTTCTCCAAATCGTGCGACTGTTCCTGATGGTGGTTTGATCCCATCGGCTGACCAAACAAAACGAGCTCCTGCCGCTGGTCTGGTGCCAAGCGCTTCTAGTAGTGCAACTTCATCTGAACAAACAGCAACTAGTTCAGATGATGGGGTCGAAGCACAAGAGCAACTAGACGCAGAATCGCCACCAACTAACATTGGTGGGGGGTCTGCGGTAGATACCGCAACAACAACCGTGACTGCAACGAACCAGATTGATCAGGCTACATTGACCGGACCAGTGGCAGTTCAGTAGTTTTGGTCAGATCATTCACTAGCAACAGAAACTGAATAATTACCTGCCTGCAGCAGTAGGTGAGTGTTACACTACATATATTATAGTATGCAGGAAAACATGGATGACGTAAAAGAACACGCTTTTTTGTTGGCACTTGGCGTGTTTGCTATAACGTTTGGCGGCGTTGTCCTACTGGGCCTTTTGTATGATTTCTCGACACTGAACCTGAGTGGGCTGTTGTTTCTGGTGGCTTTTTTGTGTTGTGTGCTGATCACTAAAAATGTCTATGATGTCACACTCACAGCTCACCTAGATGAACGCACTGCACGACTGATTGTCCCTGACTCCAACCAGTCGATGTATTTGCAGCTATACCAAAAAAGCCCGATCCCGTATTTTGTAATCGATGAGTTTGGTGTGGTGACCTCTGCCAACACGGCAGCAGCTAGACTGCTCGGCATACAGCAAAAACGAATGGTCGGTATAGAGGTGTTTAACATGCTTGATACAGCCAGCGACCAGCACAAAGACACACTGATCACCAAATTTGCCAACGGGATCGGAGTGAGTGACGAACTGGTGCGCCTCAAACGATCTGATCACAAAGAGGTGTGGGGGCTATTGTCGTTGTTCCAGTTCACCAACGCGAGTCAGCAAAAACAAGGCCTGCTAACACTGGTAGACATCACGAAACAAAAAAAGGCTGAGGACGCAAAATCAGAGTTTGTATCGTTGGCTTCACACCAACTGCGTACGCCAATCGCGGGTATGAAATGGAGTGCGGAGTTGCTCGAAATGGACAGTCCAAACACCCTGACCGAACGACAGCACAAATACATGGATCGGTTGCTCGAGAGTATCGCCCGTATGTCGGTCCTGGTTGATGATTTTTTGCGGGTATCGCGATTTGAACTGGGTAACTTTCAGGCTGAATACCAGACTGTCAATTTGCCGCAACTAATTGCCGATGTGATGGGTGAGTTGGCAGAGAAAGTAAAATACAAAAACCTACAGTTACACACTGAGTATGATCCAGAAATCATAAACATTGTGAGTGACCCTAACTTGTTACGGATGATCATCACCAACCTTTGCAGTAACGCAGTCAAATACAGTCCTGACGGTGGCAAGGTTCAAGTGGTGTATAAACAGGAACACGGGCTGCTAAAACTAGAAGTCGCTGACTCTGGGATGGGAATCCCAGCAAAAGATCAGGAACAAATCTTTTCAAAACTATTCCGTGCCAGTAACGCTGTGCGTGACGTTCCTGATGGAACTGGTTTGGGACTGTATATCGTCCGTGAGGCAGTATCAGTGTTGCGAGGCAAGGTCACCTTTACTTCTACCGAAGGTAGTGGAACTGTGTTTACTGTCCAGATCCCACTAGAGGCGGTGGAGTAGAAGGGGTCGCAAGTTTTTTGGCGATGATTGCTGCAAGCTGCTGCATGCTCCAGTCAGGTTTAAATAGAACATCGCTTCGTGGGAGGTCGATGTTTTTTGCAATGTTTTCAATTGATTCAGATGCAGTGAGCACCATGATTCGTGCAGTCTGGCCCCACTCGGTTGCACGGATTTGTCCGTAGACTTCGTAGCCGCTGATGTCCGGTAGACGGATATCTAACAGGATCAGATCAGGGTGGTATTCCAAAGCAGCCGCTACACCCTCACTCCCAGTTGGACAGTGGATTGGTTGGTAGTTATGCATATCGAGCATGTCGATCAGTGAGTCAGCTAGATATGATGAATCCTCGATCACTAAAACTATTGGTTTTTCCATACCCTACTAGTGTAGCATCTTGGAGTATACTGTTATTTATATGGAAGTCTGGTTTGCGTTAGCTATGTTGTTTATGTCTCAATTCTTTGGGCTTGATTTGGGCGGGGTTCAGGCGCCTAGTAATGAAAATCTCGAAGTAGAAGAGATTGTACAAGTGGTGTCGGTGGTAGATGGTGACACTATTCGAGTGCGACTAGACGGTGAGGTCACAACTGTTCGGTACATTGGTATCGATACTCCTGAGCCATACCGTGATGCGGCGCCGGCCTGCTATAGCAGCGAAGCTTCCGCTCGCAATCGTGAACTGGTCGCTGACCGCGAGGTGCGCCTTGTTCCTGATATCGAAAATAAAGACAAATACGACCGCCTGCTGCGCTATGTGTATGTCGATGATATGCTGGTAAATGAACAGTTGGTGAGTGAGGGATATGCAACGACCATGACTATCAAACCAAACACTCAGTTTCAAACTCGGTTCGCAGCCGCTCAGGTAGATGCCAGGTCAGCTGGCCGTGGTCTGTGGACTGCGTGCCAATGATAGTATCGACAGTGCCCGTTTGGCTGACATAACCGACCACCTAGCGATCATCTATCGCAGAAGCAATAAAGCTGGTACGCTATAACTAATTGTAAGAGCTCATTCTTTCAATCGTCATAACACACATGTCCAAAAATACTATTTTATATATCGCCGTCGCTGTAACCATCGTGTTTGTTGTCGGTCTTGTCTATACCCAATTCATTAAACCAGAATTAGATAACCGCACTGTGGTGGAAACGTCACAAATGACCATCACTTCACCAGTTGCACCGCTGATGTTCAAATTTCCTAGTGGGCAAGACGCTCTTGCTCTGATCGAGCCGCCAACCGGTAATGTCGCCTCAACCGGGATCAAGGAAGTGTACTTGATGATGGATAACAATGACTACAACGAATTTAGTAAAAATGAAGGTGGTACACCTCCAGCATCTATTAGTATTTTTATTGTGCCGTACGTAGAGGCTCTCGGTGCAGAAGAAATGAAGCGAGCAGAAAAACTACAAGCCTGGGCAATTGCTAATCCACAATTTTCATCGTGGGTCGCAGCCACTACCGAGCCAGAGAGGGTCGAGGTAGATGGCGTGCAAGCGATTAGATACCAGACTGAATCAGTGTACAAACAAAATGTATACCTAGCACTGTATGCCGATGACCTCTATATATTCACTGGTCAGTATGAAACCGAAGGGGACGAGATGCAGGTAATGTTTAACGACATCCTAGCGTCAGTGATTTTGAATTAGCGACCAAACGTCCACTTCCTTCTTGGTTTTGCTGTACTTTTACCCAGGTTTTTAAATGGGTCTGTTTCTGGATCGTATTTTGGTTTTGGTTCTTCGCTTTGAGTTTTTGGAGTGGAATCGTATTTTGCTGGGGTTGCTTGTGGCATCCGGGCTCGTATCATTCGCAGTGTATCGCTAACAGCATTTTCATCTAACCCAGCTTTTTCTATAAAGTCAGCTGGGGAATATACAACTTCGTAGTCTTTGGACCACCCGTCGTCCGAATAGCTATCAGCTCGAAAAATTGGCATGTTTCCAGCGGTACTTAAGTCGGGAAGGCCGGCCTCTTCCCAGGTTTCGGGAACACTTCCTCCAACATACTCTTGAAGTCCTGTCATTACTTTGAAAAAAGTATCGAGCTCATCGTATTCTGATTGTTTATCAGCAGGAATACCGTTATTAGTTTCCAGACGTGTCATTCGTCCACGAATTTCTTTAAAGGTAGTACGAAGTTTTTCCTTAGAAAAAATTATTGTCTCTTTGCCAGTTTGCTCAAGTTTGGAGTCATTAAATCGTTCATGCATATTACTTCTAGTGTACCAAGTAGATTATCCCTGTACAGACGTTCGTGCTACCATCAAACTATATGAAAAAAATAACCTGCAGCGATCTAGGAGGACCCGAGTCATGTGAAGTAGAGTTTCGGGGTGACGATCCGGCAGCAATTGTAAAAAACTGTCAGGAACACGTTATGGCAGAGGTGGAGGCGGGGGATAGCGACCACCAGGACGCAGTAGAAAATATGCAGGGATTATCTCCCGAGGAACAACAAGAAAAATACGCCGAATACATGCAAATTTGCACCGACGCCTTCAAACGAGACTAAACAAAAGACCAGCCAGAGCTGGTCTTTTGTTTAGCGGAGTTTATCCAGGGCGCAAGCCTTTGCGCGATTTGCGGTCCGTAGACCCAGAGGCGGTTTGGGTAAATTTATTGCGTGCTACTGTAGCCGCGTTCTTTGAGTTCTTTGATTTTGATCCTGTTGCAGCTGATTTAGTTTTATGTAACCGGTCACGCCAAGCTTCACCGGCTGCATTTTTTTCTTTGTCTTTCATGTTACAGAGCAGTGTAACAGAGAATAGAACCTATTTGCGTGGAATAGAATGTGCGAATTTACTTAAGGTAGCTGATTTCAGGTAAGAAATTAATTTTTCTTATATCTCGTAAATTTTTTCATATCTTCTCGTATGAGATCGAATGATTTCATGGGATTTGTTTTGTCTGGCCAGAAAAAGTCGTACTGATTCTTCTTCATTTCATCAAACTTAATCTCTAGGTGTTGAATTGCCAGCATGAGTGCCTGCAAAGAATCCACCCCTCCTACCTGGAACGATTCCTCGATGTCACCAGTAATGTTGGCGTTGCACATGTAATTGTCCCCATCGTCTATAGCGTATGGGGGCATGATTTCAAATGCGATATTTTGTGTTTGATGAGAGTTTCGGTCGACAATAACCACTTCTCTCCGGGCAATAGGTTTCACGCCTAAATTATAGCAAAATTAAAAAGTCTGCGATCTGATAAAATGATTTACATGAATGCTTCATCTGCAAAAAATAAAACTCAGCTTACCAAGCAGACTCCTGCTGCGTATATAAAAACGTTATCTGCCCCTGAACAGCAGCAAGCGAAGACACTGGTAAACTTTTTCAAAGACGCAACGGGTATGAAGCCAGTAATGTGGGGAAACATATTTGGCTTTGGTTCGTATCATTACAAATATGAATCAGGCAGAGAAGGGGATTTTCTTGCTACTGGGTTTGCGATAAGGAAAAGCGGTCCAACAATTTACATTATGCCAGGCTACGGTGACTACAGCTCATTGCTAAAGAATATTGGACCTCATAAATTTGGCAAATCCTGCTTGTACGTGAAGAATCTAGAAGAAATTGATTTAAAGGTTCTGCAAAAGCTAATCAAAGCTGGTTTGAAAGACTTGAACAAGAAATATCCAGTACAAAGCTCATAAAGAAAATTTTACCTCGTCTTACATATTTTTATATGGAGCAGTTTGCTACAAGTTAAAACCTCTTTGATTGAAATGGAGTGTACTAATTTCCTGAAGATTGTTGATCTCTGG
>CAYGTV010000005.1:22081-44498 GCA_964353135.1 uncultured Candidatus Saccharibacteria bacterium | reverse complement strand
GTTGATTGAAATCAACGCTGGTCAGGGGTGAGGTTGATCCGAGCATCACTGAGAAGAGACCGTTTACCACTGACACTTGGTTTGACCCGGTGAGGGCCTCGGTCCAAATTGCACTGGTAGTTGCTTGGCCAGTGTTTTGGAATAACCAGAAGCGAATGTTGTATGAACCATCGACGACCGCAGCACCAGTGTCATCCATCAACTTGCCTTGGTAGTTGACGGTGGGTGTTGGTTGGGCAAGCGCGATAGAGGTTAGAGATGCACCACACAACGACACAAACAAACCGATCGTGACTATACGACGGAAGTACAACCAGATTGTGAATGCCGGGTTACTCATGGTGAAATTTGGACCCACTGTGGTGTTACCTCTGGTTTCTCTACCCAACGATTGGTATCGCTTACTAGGACTTTATCTTCGTACGTAAAAACCGGTTCGGTCACCCGAACATTGCTAGTTGGGTTCACCGACTCGGTCTGAATCGACGAAGCCACTGAGGCCACTGACACAACCTTGGTTGGGACGATCTGGCTAGCTGTAGCCAGGAGTACTCCGAAAAACAAACAAGTCAGCACAACGGTCAGCTGACCACTTTTTTGCGATACTTTGAGGTGACTATCGCTAGCGATCCCAACTGCGCTGTGCAGCCGTAATTCAACCTGCCGTTGTTTACGTAGCATTTGTTTACGGACCTCTGCTTCACTGCGCTGGTCATCGAGATAATTTTTTACAGAAGACTCGCTCACATACCAGAGCCGTCCTTGCTGGACGGCTTCAACTTTTTTTGCTTTCGCGAGTCGGGTGAGATGATCACGAGAATAGTTAAAATACTCAGCAGCCTGCTTGACTGGTACAAACATTTTTCCATTAATTTCCAAAGCTGCATTCATATCGATATCTATATAATTATATAGATATATCGTAAATATTTATCAGCTGCGTGTTAACAACTATTGAAGGATTTCGAGCACTTTTTCGAGCGCAACTTCTACACTGAAAGTCACCCCTGAAAGCGGCGCAACTGATCCTGTTTCGTTAAAATGCGACAACCCAAGCACAAGCAGTGCCACTGACATCAAACCGAGCATGTACAAAAAACTTGCAAGGAGTCGGATTCGTCGTTTTTTCTTTGGTGCCGCGGTTTGACCGGCGGAAAGCGTTTGTTTGGCTGTTGGTTGGTTTTTAGTAGAAACAGACTGTGGGTGAAAGTTTACGGACTTTTGGGCTGGTTTTTGCGTGGCTGGTGACACTACAACGCGATAAGGTTGAGGTGCTGTGTCTCTGGTTTGATCAGGCACATCTTCGCGCCTAACATCAGTGACTGTTTTAGGGACGTGATCCTTGATGTCATCTGTTACTTTAAGCTTTGATTTTAAGGTTATCTCGGGTATTTTCTCGGTATGATAAACGGTAGTTTTTCTCGTGTTAGGTTTAACTTTTATTACCACTGATGGTCGCTTCTGCGGTGCTCGATCAACGACAGGTTCAGTATTGGTTGGTTTTGCGCCCAGTACCGGAATGATTGCTCCGTCATCTTTGGAATACTTTGCAGACACGTGTTTTACAGCCCGGCTCGCATCGCCTGGAAATGCCTCTTGGAGCTTGCGAGCGGTCTTTGCTCGAACTACTGGCTCCACAGAGAGTCCTTTAGACTTGGTTTTCTGGCTAACGCTGGTTTTGGCTGCTTTTTTCTGGGTTGTGTGTTTCGTTTTGCGGTATTCGGTAATTGATTCTAGATTCACATACCAAACTCGCCCAACTAGCCTGGCATCAACTTTGTCGCCACGGCACAGTTGACCAATGTAGTCCTGGGTATATTTAAAACGCTTGGCGGCCTCTGACGCTTTTACGTATTCCCTATTACCAAAAGAAATCTTCTGCACTAGGTGTAGTGTAACAAACACTCGCGCCTAAACGAGATATACAAAAAAATAATGTGGATTACTTGCTTATCTCGGTTTTTAGTAATTCTTCTAGCACAGCTGGGTTGGCTGAGCCTTTTGACAACTTCATTCCTTGACCAACTAGGTATTTGAGAACTGCATCCTTTCCAGATTTGTACTCCTCAACCTGCACTTGATTATCGGTAATCACAGTCAGAATAAGTTCATTTAGCGCGTTTGGATCTGAGTTCTGTAGGACGCCTTCTGCCTCGGCCAGGGCTTTTGCCTCACCAGTGTAGCCAGGAAGCTTGGGAAGAAGGTCTTTTGCTCCTCTGGAGCCGATTTCACCGCTCTGAAGCATATCAATCAAAGAAGCAAAAACCTCTGGCTTGATAGCAGTTGAATCATTGATGGTTTTTAGGTCAGTGGAAATGTAGTTGGCTGCTAGAACAACCGCCTTTGGATCTGTACTCTTGAGCTGGGTGACCACGTTGTAAAAGAAGGTGTCTAGTTCGGAGTCAGTTATAAGGGTTTCAATCATTTGCTCCGAGAGTCCGAGATTTTTCATTTCTGTCCTTTTATCATTGGGCATTTTTGGTATTTTCTCGGCTAGCTTGCTAGCATCAAAGTCAGGTATCTCGGAAGTTTTAATCTTTGAAATGTCTGGGTCTGGGAAGTATCGGTAGTCCTTGGCTGTCTCTTTTGAACGCTGGCTAAACGTCTTGCCGGTATTTTCATCCCAACCACGAGTTTCTTGAACAAGCACTTCCCCATTTTCTAGCGCTGCTGCGTGTCGTTTGATCTCGAATTCGATTGCGGCTTCAACGGCTTTAAATGAGTTGAGGTTTTTCACTTCTACTTTTGTGCCCAACTCCCCTTCGACTGGACTGATTGAAATATTTGCTTCGACCCGCATTTCTCCGCGCTCCATGTTTGCGTCTGAAATTCCTAGAGTTCGCAAAACCAGTTGCAGTTCCCGAGCAAAGTCACCGACAGTTTTTGCATCATGCATCACTGGCTCGGTCACTAGTTCCATTAGTGGCACTCCAGCTCGGTTGAAATCAACTTCACTCCCTTCTGGATTTTCGTGACTACTTCGCGCGGTGTCTTCTTCAAGATGAACTCGGGTGAGTTCGACACCGTTGAGTGAACCACCGGTTAAAAAAGGAAATGCGTACTGACTGATCTGGTACGCCTTTGGGATGTCTGGGTAAAAATAATTTTTTCGATCAAATTCTGAGAAGTCGGCCTTGGTTGCTCCGATGGCCTGACCGAAACGAAGGACCATTTCAATCGCTTCTTTGTTTGGCACTGGTAGTGTTCCTGGGTGGGCAAGACAAACCGGACAAACATTTGTATTTACTTCTGATGCATGCGGCGCATTGGTACAACCGCAAAACATTTTCGATTGTGTATTTAATTCTGCGTGCACTTCTAATCCAATTGTTGGAAAATATTTCATACAAATTATTTATTTCGTTGCATTGTACTTGCTCGCTAGATGTGAGACAAGCTCATCTCGTAGGTTTTTAATGGAATCTGGGTCGTTTTCTGAAATAACAAAGACACGATTCTTGGTTTTGGCAAGGCTAGAAACTATACTGTCAATTGAGTCTTGTGAAACAAGGTCTTTTTTAGTTAAAATAATCCATTCCTCCTTTTCAACTAGTGACTCCGCGTAGGATTCTAGCTCCTTTCGAATGGTGTAATACGCATCTGGGACACTCTCGTTCTCGAGTGAAACTAGGTGCAAAAGCATTTTTGTCCGGGAAACATGCCGTAGGAACTTGTGTCCAAGTCCTTTTCCGGTTGCAGCTCCTTCAATCAAGCCCGGAATGTCAGCAATCGTGTAGCCGTACATGTCACCAAGGTGAGGTTCAAGGGTTGTAAACGCGTACGCACCAATTTTAGATTTAGCGTTGGTTAGGTTATTGAGCAACGTTGACTTGCCGGCGTTTGGTAAACCAATCAAACCGAGGTCAACCATCAATGCTACCTCGATTAAAAATTCCCCATCCTCTCCAGGTTTCCCGTCTGTCTGTTCGAGCGGACTTTGGTTGGTTGAAGATTTGAAATATTCGTTACCGAGTCCGCCTCCCCCGCCTTTGAGAATTCGAATTTCCTCTCCGACTGATGTCATTTCGAATACTCGGTTACGGGCAATGTCTGTTACTTTTGAACCAACCGGAATATCGATAAAAGTATCGTCTGCGTTTGGACCGTGCTGTGAGCTGTTGCCACCATCCTGCCCACGAGTAGCGATGAACTTTTTACTACCGGTGTACTTTGACAGTCGGTTGAGGTCTTTGACCGCTCGTACGTACACGTCTCCGCCGTTTCCGCCGTTTCCGCCAGCTGGACCACCTTTGGGCATAAATTTCTCCTGACGCCAACGAACAACGCCGTTTCCGCCGTCGCCCGCTTTTGCGTATATAGTTATTTCATCTACAAACATGCAGATACACTACCGTAGCGGTAGAAAGATAGCAATGTTATTTGATCCAAGTCGAACCTAGCATGTTCACCACTGTCATCAAAAGTGAACCAAATAGGGCTACCAGAAAGCCATCAACCGTGAATCCGTCGACAAAAGAAGCCACGAACCAGAACAAAAAAGCGTTTATAACAAATGAAAATAGGCCCAAAGTGAGAATAGTGATCGGCAGAGTGAGAATAAACAACACTGGGCGCACCACTGCATTTAAGAGCCCTAAAATCAGTACCGATATAATGGCTACGTACACTCCTTCTATAGTAATACCAGGAACATACTGAGCAATAATCAGTAAGCCCAGAACGCTAAGTAAAAATCGAGCAATGAATTTCATTACTCGATTATACCGCTAGAGAAATATCTAGCAAATTTATTTTTCTTTGAGAGTCCACCCTTCCGCCAGGAGAGGTTCAGCTTTTTTAAATTTTATCTCCTTTAATTCACCCGCTTTTTCAATGATTACAAGGTCGTTTCGCCCTACTGATGAATCATTTACTACTGGAGTTTGCCTGGTTGGTTTTACGGCTGAAGCAGTTGTCGCTCCCGCACTTTTTTGCGCAGCTATAGCTGCTTGCTTGCGTTCTTCTTCTTCGGCCCTGACCGCTTGGGGTTGCACTTGAGGCAAGGTCGAAGCAATCCGCTCGAATACTGTTTCTTGCATCTGTTTGAATAGTCGAGTTCCTTCTTTTCGGTATTCGATCAATGGATCACGCTGACCGTAGGCCCGCAGGTTTACACTCGAACGGGTAAATGACATTACCTCCAGGTGCTCTACCCATAGCATATCCAGGATCTGGAGTGACAATCGACGGAAGATGTCTTTGTAGACCTCTTCCCCGAGTTCTGCTTGTTTTGCAAGGCTAGTTTGCCGAGATTCTAGGATCTGATCGAACATTTTCTCGGTAAAGTTACGGATTTTTTCTTCGTCCGCCTCTAATAGTCCACGACGTAAGGTGTACATTTCTTGACGCTGTTTGTTGAGAACATCATCGTAGGCCAAGATTTGTTTTCGGGAGTCAAAGTGGAACCCTTCGATTTTAGTCTGGGCGCTTTCTAGCGTCCGGGAAATCATTCCTAGCTCGATTGGTTGGTCGGCGGGGATTTTGAATGTACCCATGAGGTTTTTTACTCGGTCTCCGCCAAACACTCGCATCAAGGAGTCGTCCATCGAGACAAAGAACTGCGTCTCGCCTTTGTCACCCTGCCGGCCTGATCGACCCCGTAGCTGGTTATCGATCCGTCGCGCTTCGTGTCGCTCAGTCCCAAGAACAAATAGTCCGCCTAGGTTTTTGATTTCTTCAGCCTCTTCTTTGGTAGCGTCTGGACCACCGAGTTTGATGTCTACCCCTCGACCAGCCATGTTGGTGGCTAGCGTCACTGCTCCTTTTTTTCCAGCAGCAGCGATGATCTCTCCTTCTGATTCGTGGTTTTTAGCGTTGAGCATCTGGTGCTTGATACCCGCTTTTTCAAGAGCTGCTGCCAGACGTTCGTTTGAATCAATCGAAGCGGTACCAATTAGGATTGGCTGCCCAGTAGCATGCACTTCTTTTACCTTGGCGATGATGGCTTCAAATTTGCCGTTTTCGTTTTGGTAGATGAGGTCGTTACGATCGATCCGCTGGACTTCTTTGTTGGTTGGAACCGGGATCACTTCTAAGTCATAGACAGTGAAAAATTCTTCCTGAGAGGTCATCGCAGTGCCGGTCATACCTGACAATTTGTCATACATCCGGAAGTAGTTTTGGTAGGTGATAGACGCAAACGTGCGGGATTCTTTTTGGATCTCTACCCCTTCTTTGGCCTCGACTGCCTGATGTAAACCATCTGACCAGCGTCGCCCGGGAGTCAGTCGCCCGGTTGACTGGTCGACTATCACTACCTGCCCATCGCGCACAACGTACTCGATATCTTTTTTAAAGATAGCCCTGGCTTTCACCGCAGTTTCGAGGTGGTGCACGTATTTAATCCCCTTGTCGGTATAGATATTTTCAATCCCTAATGCTTTTTCAGCCAGCTCGATACCCGCGTCTGTGAGGGTCGCGCTCTTGGCTTTTTCATCAACGATGAAGTGTTCCTCTGCTTTCATGCCAGCAGCAATTTGGGCAAACGTTGTATATAGGTTGGCTGTGTCAGGGGCCGGAGCAGAAATAATAAGTGGTGTCCGAGCCTCGTCAATGAGGATCGAGTCGATCTCGTCGATCACGGCGTAAGCGTGATTTGGCTGTCGCAACCGATCTACTTCGTACTCGATGTTGTCACGCAGATAATCGAATCCAAATTCACTGTTGGTCCCGTAGGTGATGTCTGCTCGGTAGGCTTCTTGGCGAGTACATGGTCGTAGGAATTCGTAGACAATTTTGTACGAACCTTCGGCGTCGCGTTCGGCGTCTTTTTCTTGATGAGCTTCGTCATATAAAAATGAACCTGATTGGTTGATCACACCAACTGATAATCCAAGTGCAGCATAAATCTGCCCCATCCAAACCGCATCACGTCGGGCCAGGTAGTCGTTAACGGTAATGACGTGGACTCCTTTTCCATTCAAGGCATTAAGGGTCGCTGGCAGGGTGGCCACGAGAGTCTTTCCTTCACCGGTTCGCATCTCGGTAATCTTGCCTTTGTGGAGGATCATCCCGCCGATGAGCTGTACGTCATAGTGCCGCATCGACATAGTCCGCTTGGCAGCCTCGCGAGTGAGGGCAAATACATCTACCAGCACATCATCAAGTGACGCTCCATCGGCTACTTTTTGCCGGTATTCTGCTAGTTTGGTTGGTAATTCCTCGTCGCTGAGAGCCTCAAATTGCGATTCTAACGCGTTTGTAGCCTCAACAAGGGGTTGTAGCTGTTTAAGCTCTTTTGTATAGGTTGGGCCGAAAAATCTATCTAAAAATGACATAGTGGCTAGTATATAGGTGATATCCGCCCAGTGCAAAGGTTAGACGTAACGGACTTCGGGCTCGATAGTAATGTGGGTTTTTTCGTAGACTGCCGCTTGGACATGATCAACAAAAGCCTGCACCGCGGTCGCTGACGAACCACTGTTGAGTAACACGAGCGCCTGATGCTCTGACAAACACACATCACCGTCACAGTAGCCGCGCAGTCCACAGACCTTGTCGAGGATCCACCCGAGCGTGACTTTGTAGTCACCCGCTGGCTGGACAAAGTGTGGCAACTCGGGATACTGGGTGAGTAACTGGTCGAGGTGGAGCTGCGTGACCACTGGATTTTTAAAAAATGACCCAGCGGTGCCCACCGACTGCCAATCAGGAAATTTGCCTGAACGGATACGAATGATTTCCTGCCGAAGTTCGGTTTGGGTGAAGTCGGTTTTTGATTCTGCAAACGTGCGTAGGTCAGCGTAGCCGAGCACTGCCGCAGCCCGATCAGTGGTGAGGGTAAACGTCACCCTAGTGATGATCCACGCACGACCCTCGGTGGTTTTAAAGTAAGAATCACGATACGCAAACTGACACTCAGGATTGGTAAAGGTTTTGATTTCACCTGATTGTAGCGAGAACGCTTCGACCGAGACAATGTGATCGGACACCTCGACCCCGTAGGCACCGACGTTTTGCACCGGAGTGGCGCCGACGGTACCGGGAATATGACTGAGGTTTTCTAGTCCCCAATAGCCACGCTCGACTGTGTCGGCAACGACCTCGTCCCAATTGGAGCCAGCACCAAAGGTAGCGGTGACGGTATCATCGGACGCAGTCTGATAGTCGCTACCGACAATACTGTTAATGATCACCAACCCATCATAGCCAGCATCAGCCACCAGGACGTTGGAACCCTGACCCAGCACCAAAACCGGCACGCCGGCTTGCTGGGCAAACTGACGCGCCTGTTCTAATTCATCTATCGATGTAACTGTTGCCAGGTACCGAGCGGGACCACCCACTTTGAGTGTCGTAAATGGGGCCAACTCGACGTGTTCCTGTATCGACATAGTCGCACTAGCAACCTAGTTGTGGGTCTAGACCAGCTTCGATATTGCTGATGATACAGTTCGAAGTTGAAGCAAACGTAGGAATCACCACCTGAGCATCGACTAGCGTTTCAACCGCACGGGCTGCATCGCCTTGGTTGTAATAGAGGAACGCTAGGGTTGCCCAGTTTTGCGCAACGGTTTGGTCGGCTTCGATTCGGTGCGCAAACAGTTCAATCATCAGCTCATTGGCGCCGGCTTGGTTGGCCGCACTCAGTAGGAAGTCACTGTTGGCAAACCGGGTCTTGGTTGCTTCGGTATCGAGCAAGGCAGTTGCGCCTTCAACATCCCCTAGGTATAGCAGTGACGCAGCGTAGTACTCGCGAGCTTCTCCATTGCGTTCGTCTAGCTCAAAGGCGGTTTTAAAGAATTCGCTGGCAGCAGAATTGTCACCTCGTGCTAGTTCGATGAATCCTTGCTGGATAATGATGGCTTGTTTGTTTGGCGATAGTTCGCGAGCAACTGCCATTTCAGCGGCTGCGCGGTCGAGCTGGTTGGTCGCCCGATAATAGCTAGCGACAAACACGTGTACGCGAGCATCACCTGGTTTTTCCTGCACTAGTCGTTGCAGTTGCTCTTCTGAATACGCAGCAAAGGCATCCTTGATTTCCGGATCTACCCCTTCGGCCCGAACTAGGTTCATAGCTTGCTGTGATAGTTGTTCGGTGATTTCCTGATGAGCAAATGAGTCACGCTCGATGGCAGTTTTGAACTGCTCTAGCATAGCTGCCGGCCCAGCTGGAGGCTGCTGGACACCTGCTACTACTGTAGGCCTAGCGGTACCGTACGCCTTGATGATGTCGTTTGCGGCCGCCATACCTGGAGCGTGCATGACATATACAACCGCAACAAAGGCAACTACCAGTAGTGGTAGGGCTACCTGCGTAATAGCAGCTTCGTCGACTTTTTTGGTCGCGATTGATTTGATTGGAGTAGCTACCCTCGAGTGAATCATTCCCAGAATCACCGCAAAGAAGATATAACTGACGATGTTATCAAACACCACGAGGTTGTGGGTAAAGTAGCCGGCCAGTAGCCCGAGCAAGATTCCCCTCTCGATGACGGTAAAGGTTTGATCGTCTTTGTTTCGTAGTGGTTGCCAGAAGAGGTAGTAGGCAGCTGCGAGGAAGATACTGAGGTACGCGAACAGTCCAAGGAACCCACCGGTTACCAACCAGTCCATGAAAATGTTGTGACCGCGGTCGAACCACTGTTCCTGCGCATACAATCGTGGATCATAGTACTCATTAAACACGTAGTTAAAGTTACTCTGACCGTACCCGAGGAATGGTCGTTCCTGGACGCCTTCCCAGGCCATACCCCAGATGATCCCTCGGATCTGGAGGTCAGCGATCGAGATGTTCGCAATCCGAGCGAGGTTTGGCTGATCCTGGATAAACGCCGAATCGCGAGCCGCGACAAACCCACCAACCGCAACCGCGAGCAGGACAAACCCGCCAATGGCGTACTTGCGGAACTGCTTGAACTGAGCCCCAAACAAACCAATGTACGCAGACATCACCGCGATACCAACTACGAGGCCAACCGCGGTACCACGAGTCCCAGTTTCTACTAGCACAAAGGTAAACATCGGGATCGATAGCGCATAGAGGGCCTTTTGCCACGTTTGTGAAGCAGACACCAACAACCACAACGCGATAAAGATATGGAACAAAGTGTAAATCGCCATGTACGCCGCGTTTCCAAGCGTACTGTCGATTCGTCCAGAACCTTGGACCATACCAGCGTACTGGGCCAAACCATAGAGTGACACGTACCCAGCGACAATCAGCGAGGTGTTCAGCAGGTAGTTCCATAGTTTATGGGTGGTAATCACACTACCTAGGATCAACATGTATAGGAATGTATGGACAAGCGATACGTACCCATCCATTCGTTCAAAGTTACTCCAGAAACTGGCGTTGGGATTCTCGCCAAATAGGTTCGCAAAAAACATCACAACCAAAAGTGTCCCAAATCCCCCAGCAATCCAGGAGAATTTAGGTCGGTAGCTAGCGTCATAGAGCGCGAGCAGGATCCACGCTACCAAGGTGAAATCAACAATAATCCGGAACCAAAAGTTTTTCCCAGTGATATACGGGAAGAACATATCGTTGGCTACATAGAGGGTTAAAAACGGTACTGCAAACAAACCTGCAAATACCGACCATTTCAAGAAATCTTTCATATGAGTGAAACTATATCATGTACCTACATGTCTGAATCACTAGACGAGCAAAAAAATTGAAGGTCTGGTGCCGGACCAGACCTTCTATTTGTACAACTCAGCATGGGTGCCTATCTCGACAAAAGTAAGAGTGTTTTTGGTTTTTAAAAACAAAGCTCGGTAGTCTGAAGTAACGTTCATGCTGATCAGCGGTATACGATCGCCTCTCAATTTGTGTACATGTAACAAAGGATTGGTTTCATCTGCTAGTAACAATTCCAGCCTTTCTGAGAATCTAGATTGAATTTTTGGTGATAATTTTTTGTACTGCTTTTTGAACGTCTTGTGAAATACAATTTCCATGGCTATTTATTTAGCCACGCGACAGCATCATCGACATTGGTAAAGGCTGGAGATAGATTGTTGCCAGCAGCAACATCCTGCATGGCTTGTTGCACACGCTTAGCTACAGCTGGTTTTAGTTCTGGTTCACGACTGAGGGTAAACTCACCAGAACGAACAAATTCTTTTAAGTACGAATTAACCACCACTGACAAAGGTACCCCTAGATGTTTTGCCAGCAACTGGGCTTCTTTTTTTACGTCAGCATCGGTTTTAACATTTAACACTGTTTTCATATATAACCATTGTATATACAACAGTTAGATTGTCAACTAGCTGATTATGTCTATTAGCTTAGTCTAAAACGCATTGGCGCACGAGACGGAGCGGGTGAAGCCAGCGGCCACCGCTTCTTCTGCGGTACAGAAATACCCTTCGCCCTTACTGACATCAATTTTAATACGGTTGTAGTTAGGGCAACCGACTTCAAAATAATTTCTACCGTATGACTTTTCGGAAATGTTGCCCTTGATGGTGCAGCTAGGGTCAGTCGGATCAGCATCGGCCTGACGTTCAGCTATAATTTCCTCGGTCGGATCACACAGTCCCCAAATACCTAGCTCAGCTCGCTTGGCTTCTTCTTGAGCTGAAGCAAACAAATCACGGTAGCGGGTGTCAGGTGCGATCGCGAGCGTTCGCGCCCAGCCGGCGCGCAGCAGTGCATCTTGCACCAAGACATCATCCTCACGAATGTCGTCTGACGGTACGTAGATATAACGCAACAGCCGGTCGTAGCGATCGGCGCCCGTAATGTCTTTTTCAATATAAATTTGTTTGGACTGTAGTAGCTCTTCTAAATACGACCGAGATTCACTATAGCCACATTCACCACGAGCAGGAGCATCGACACCGAGTAGCCTGATACGGATATCATTTTCTATATCGATCGTGTCGCCATCTACTACGTGAGTGACTTCGTGAACACTGGATTCAAAAATATCCGCGTCGTTATCGCGGATCACCGTGTACCCATACCCGGCAGCACCACCTGCAAGCAAGGTAGCGATGATCATCCCGAGAATCCCTGGGGTGGGTGTTTTCATAATTTGAGTATAGCAGACGCAACAAAGTCCAAGTTAGTTTACTTGGGCGTACGCTAATAAAAATCTATCTATTTAAATCAATTTTTTTACCAACTTCTTGTTCATAAGTGTCATGATCTTCGGAAATTCTTTCTATATCATGTTCTTCTGAGACACCCACTTGGACCTCTAGTATCACTAACTCTTTATCTGCTGGAGCCTGAGGCGCGTGCCAGACTCCTGGCAGATTCATTCGCACCTCTCCGTTAGGCATAAAGAAAAACTCGCTTCGTTTTTCGTGACGCTGGAGGGAAAGTTTCTTTCCTGGAGCGATGTGTAATGTCTTGACTTTTAATTGAGGCATGTCGATAAGCACTTCATACCAACCCCATCTGGTATCGACTTTTCGTTTTGCGTTGATTTCTGAGCTTGAGCTGTACTTTCCACCGCCAAGTTCAAAGACCGGCTCAATACCCAACTCTTCACACACATCTAACTCTGGTGTATTTTTTGCTCCTCTGTCTCCACCGTTACCAAAATAGTCCGGCTTGATACGACGCAAGGCTTCACACACCGTGCCATCAGTATCGTCTACCGTGTGAATATGTGGCGTGTATACTTCCAGGATTTTTTTCCGATCGACCCAGGGTTGAAAAAAGAAACCTTTTTTGCGAATCAACCAATCGTCACTATTGGCCACAATATGTACTTCACCATACTCTGCTGCAGACTCGATCATCGCTATGTGACCGGGGTGAATCGGATCAAAACCACCAGATATTACTATTTTTTTCATTGTTTATTGTAACTATAGGTTTCCTGGTAATGTTACGTTCATAAAAATATTTACGTAATTAATTACTAAATTTATTACGTATATATTTTCGCATTGGATTTTCAAAATACAGAAATGACATATGCGCACATACAATCACCAACAAGAAATACATCACAAAAAATGTATTCGATAAAAATATATCCGTATTTAGCATCAATCTATCAAAAATCAACAAAATTATGATCTGAATGGGTACGTGTAATAAGTACGTCCCGTACGATATGTCGCCTAAATATTTAAATATTTTCCCTGCTCTGCTGAAAGAGGTAATATCCAGCAGAGCGAATGTTAGTACGAGTGCTAAAAATCCAATTAATAACGAAAGAGTAACTGCATTATCAAAAACAGAACCGTGAATAAACCAAGATGATACAGCTAAACAAACTGCAATTAAACCTAGGAGTAATCTGTCAGATTTAAAGCGTTTGAAAATCATAAACAAAACAACACCAGCAAAAAAGAATCCACCACACTGCCAAATTGAACTACCTGGTAATCCAACCATATACATCTGAAGAAACACGACCGCTAGCGCTGATGCAACCACCAAGTCAAACTTCTTTATTGCTGATAAACTGATAAAAAAGACACCGTAGATCAACAACTCTATGGAAATTGACCAGACTGGACCGTTAAAAGAATATCCATCCTGGAAACCCCAATGAGAAATAAAAAATAGGTTTAAGAAAAAGTGGTACAGGTCATTTATTTGATATATCTGAAATTCGCCTGTTTGATGTAGACTGATTAACTGCAAACCGGCCACTATAAGAAGCGTAACAAAATGTAATGGATATAAACGAGCAAATCGATTTACAAAAAAATCTTTTCCTGTGGTTGGTTTATTTATATAAACATAAGCAAAGACAAATCCAGATATTATCCAAAACAACAGTACAGCTCTACCGCCATAGTTATAAAAAATATTAAAAAAATTATAAAAAGGATACTGAATCGCGGAACCCACAATAAAATGCTGGTAGTGCCAAAACAATATACCTAATGCAGCAAAACCACGTAGAGCATCAATCCAGTACATGTGCTGAAAGGCGGAATCACTTACAACACTTGATTTGCGATTAAAAATCAAAAACATATAACTTTAATACTATACAGACACCTGCGTATTTTGATACTCTATCTTTTCAAGAATATATATTGAGGAAATTTCAGTTGTAACTATAGGTTTCATAGTAATGTTACATTTACTGAAACATGAACGGATTAATAGACAGACTAGGAAGTAAACTCAAGATTGACACTCGTTACGTTTTTAATGGTGGTAGCTGGTTGATGCTCGGCTACATCGCAACTTTTGTAACTGTACTCGCAACCTCCTATGTCTTTGCCAATTTTATTGACCCAGACATTTACGGTCAGTATAAATACCTTCTTAGCGTAGGGATGATGATTAGTGCTTTTTCTCTATCAGGTATCGGAATAGCGGTAATACAAGCGGCGGCAAAAGATGTAAAAGGTTTCTACCGATTTGCTTTAGTCAAAAGTTTTCAATACGGACTAATCACTACTGCTGTTGCTCTGACTGGATCAGTCTATTACTTTTTTGCTGGCAATAATTTGTTGGCAATCGGTTTGCTTATCATTGCACTATTGCAACCATTGATGAATTCCTTAAACCTGGTTTTTTCATACCTTAATGGTGCTCAAAAATTTAAAGAGACGACGAAGATGCACACTTTTAAGACATTGGTTGTGAGTATCGCACTAATCGCTAGTGCTTTTTATACTGAAGATGTACTCATAATCCTAACCGCGTATTTTGTCAGCAATATAGTCAGCAATCTTATAATCAACTATTTTGCAAAAATAGATCTAAGTAAACAAGAAGAAACTTTAAAGACTGAGAAGCTATTTGGGTACGCGAAACATACCTCATTTCAAAATATTATCAGTGGAATTTCTGGCCAACTAGACAAAATTATAGTTTTCCAAAACATGGGAGCAGTTGAACTAGCGACCTACACCTTCGCTACCGCTTTGCCAGATCAGTACAAAAGCATTACAAAGTCAGTAGAGAGCCTGCTACTTCCTAGATTCTCTCAACACTCACAAGCATCTGTCCAACAAAATATGCTACGAAAAAGTATTTTCTATTTTTTCTTTTTGGTTGTATGCGCGACTGTGTACGCTCTGATTGCGCCATACTTATTTGCAATACTTTTCCCCCTTTATCAAGAATCAATTTTCTTATCACAGATTTATGTCTGGGGAATTATTTTTGGAGTAGGTGGAATCCCTCTATCAGCCTTAAGATCAAACATGGATAACAATGGCTTGTATTGGTTTAATCTCAGCACTTCAATCTTCCAGGTTTTTGCAGTGATTACTCTCTTTTATTTTTTAGGTCTTTTAGGAGTAGTAATATCAAGAGTATTGTATAGAGCTTTTGTATGTGTAATGAGTTTTATTCTTGCGTATTCTAATTAAAAGATTTGTTCTAATAAAATTATTTAGCTTAATTCTTACTTACCCCACATACATTAAATCTTCTTCCTGACCCTGTTGTTTTAATATTGTATTTATTTTCTAAACCAAAAGATTCTAGCTCAGTCCCTTCTGGAGCTAAATCCATATGAACTTCTCCAATGAATTCTTTAATTTTTACTTCATTCAAATCTTTGAATAAATCGAACTCAGCTCCTTCAATATCAAATTTCAGTAAATCTAGTTTTTGTAATTGCAGAAACCTCATTAAGTCAGTTAACTTAAATGATCTTATTCCATATTCTACAAATTCTTCACCTCTATCTAAAAGTGAACTTGAATGAGTTCTTTTTTTTGAGACAAAAAATGATTTATTTTCGATTGTTACACCAGAAATCAAGAAAGGATATGTTTTTACATTATCAAACTCGCTCATGTTTTTTGACAAAATTGTAAAAACTTCGGGATTTGGTTCAAATGCATAAATTTTTGCATATGGATATTTCGAAGCAAAATATAAAGAAGCAATACCGACATTTGCACCCAGATCTATTATAGTTTTTGCTGAATCACTAGCTTTGTAACTTTCGAGAATAAATATCTCATATAAGGCTATTATGTCATCAATATTTGAGACTGAGAAAGTAATTTTTTTTTGATTTACAAAAATATTTATTGCTACAGACTTATTTTTTGAAAAAAATCTATTAGTTGAATACACACCAAATAATTTAATGTTATTTGATACTAGATTAAAGAAACTATTATCTAATTCCCAACATACAATAGGTATCTTTGTAAAGACTTTCATAACTCAAACTTTTTCTGAAGAGCACATCATCTCCACCAACTCTTCAAAACTATGTTTCCGCCTCCAACCTAGAACCTTTTCAGCCTTGCTCGGATCACCCTGTAGGAAATTTACTTCTGACGGGCGATAAAATTCTGGATTGACTTTCACTAGAACCTTTCCGTCTTTTTTGTTTCTACCGATTTCTTTTTCATTTTCGCCTTCCCACTCTATTTCATAGCCAAAGTAAGTTGCAGAATGTTCTACAAATTGCCTTACTGTGTAAGCCTCACCACTAGCAATCACATAATCATCGGGTTTTTCTTGTTGCATCATGAGATACATGGCTTCTACGTAGTCACCAGCGTAACCCCAATCCCTTACTGCATTTAAGTTACCTAGCTCTATGTGATCCTGCTGACCATGTTTTATTTTGGCGAAAGAGTGGGTAATTTTACGAGTTACAAATTGTAAACCCCGACGAGGTGATTCGTGGTTGAAGAGAATACCAGAAGTAAGGAAGTGGCCGTGTTGCTCTCGTTTGTTAACGATAAAATCTTGATGCGCTAACACTTTTGCTTCTGCGTAGGGACTCTGTGGATCAAATGGAGTCTGTTCATTTTGAGGAGCAGGAGAATTACCAAACATCTCACTAGTGGAAGCTTGATAAATTTTTACTTCAGGATTGGCTCTGAGAGACTCATTTACTATACGACCTACACCATAATAATTAATGTCCCAAGTCTCATCAGGACAATCAAATGAAATCCCAACGTGTGACTGAGCAGCCAGATTGTAAACCTCATCTGGTTTTACTTCTTGTAGGATTTGATGTATTCGATTTAAGTCCCGCAGGTTACCATAGTGAAACTTGATTTTTCGACCAGTAAACATGTCGTTTAGGCGGACAGTGGGGTCATTACTGCTGCGACGAATAAGGGCGTGGACTTCGTACCCTTCACTTACGAGCAGCTCAGCCAAATAAGAACCGTCTTGACCAGAAATTCCTGAAATAAAAGCTTTTTTGGGCATATTCGTTATATCGTTTAAATCTTATTAATCACCTCCAACATTTTGTTCGCGGTATTCTCCCAAGAGAATTGTTCTATTTGTTTGTAACCTAGTGCAATGTATTTTTGTTGCACTTTTATATTTTCCATTTTTATAAAGGAATCAGCTATTTCTGTTACTGATTCAGGTTTCACTTTAAGAGCAGCCTCTCCTGCCACCTCATCAAGAGATGTGGTATTTGATGTAATAACGGGAACCCCTAAACTCATTGCTTCTAGAACTGGAAATCCAAAACCTTCAAACAATGAAGGAAAAACCAACGCTTTTGCCTGTTTATATGCGTATACTACTTTAGCATCTGACAAATATCCAGGAAGTATAACCTCTGTAGAAAATTGAGATTTAGCAATAACTTGTTTTATCTCTTCCAAATATTCGCCACCTCCTTTCCCTGCAACAACTAGCTTTCCTCCTAACCCCTTTTCTTTTGCCTGAAGAAAACCTTTTACAATACGCAGTTGGTTTTTACGCGGTTTTATAACACCAAGCGTCAGGTAAAAATTTTCAGGTAGTTCAAACTGTTCTTCTTTAATTTGCGCTAGATCACGAAATCCAGCATAAATTGGTGTAATTTTATTAGCATCTACTTTGGGAAATCTAAACTGCAAGTCATGTTGAGTAAAATCAGATATGGTTACGATATGGGATGCTGAATTTAACGCTTTTTTCTGAATAAGCTTATGTAAATACATTTTAGCCAACTGGCTTACAGATCCCCTCATGAGCTCCAAGAAAGAAAAATCAAGTGCAATAACAATTGACTTTTTTGGTTTGTGGAAGAAGGGCATGACCGGATTATGATAAATCCATAAATCAATATCTGGACTTTCCTTGAAAGCTTTGTCTAACCAGAAATAACTTTTTGAAACCTTGCGAAACTCATGAACAGTCCCTTGTATAAATTTTGGCTCAATTTTACCTAAACCTTTTACAAAAAAGACAAATTGGTGTTCTTGATGTTGGTTTACCAAAAATTCACTTAGTGACAGGATGTACTCTCCTAGACCGGCAGGCTGACCTTCCCCATATGGATGTAGAGTAATTCCTATTTTCATACTTTTTCAAAGTTTACTATTTCTCTTATAAAATTCGCTATATACCCACCTCTCTTCTGCCAAGTTACCTCACGAGCTAAAACTTGTAGGTTTGAAGAAATAGAATTTTTCAACTCTTTGTTATTATAGTTGGTATTTATGACCTCTGACAATGAAATTGCATCATCAGGTTTAAAAAATAAAGCAGTAGCATCATCTAGCACTTCCCGTAAAGATGGAACGTCAGCCGCAATAATCGGTTTTGAAGCAGCGATGTATTCAAACAGCTTCATGGGAGAGGTGAAGTATTTTGAGTAGGTGTCCTGCCCTGACTCGGGCTGGACCAGAAAATCGGCACACTTCATTAAACTTGGAACCTCATCATGGTGCACCTGACCAAGAAATAAAATGTTTTTGCTATTGAAGGCATTTTTTAGATCTTGGATTTGCCCACCTATCCCACCAACAATGACTATTTGTACTTCACTGTTAAGTAGTTTTGCTGACTCAAGCAGCCCATGGACACCCTTCTCTTTGCCTAGAGAGCCTACATATAAAACTATTACTTTGTCTTTAGGGATGTTGTACTTTTCTCTCAATTGAGCAGAACAGACTGCCGACGAAAATTTATCGGTATCAACCGCATCTCGGGCGACTGAAACCCTACCTGGATCTGCTCCGCACTCTTCTATCATTTTTTGTTTTAATCTATTAGTGATAACTACAATTCCACTAACTCTTGTTAGAGCAAAAACATACAATTTTTCGAAGCCTCTAATTTGGTGGGATTCAAAAAAAACTGGTACAAAAAAATTAAACCAAAATAATGGTAGTACAGCTTCACCTCTAATATAAACAACCATCTCCTCTCTTTTTATTGAGTGGTACACCTTCATAAAAAGTAGAAAAAAGATTATCGAGAGAAAGAAACTGAAAGTTCGCACATAAAAACCAATAGTTCCAACGTTTGGATTTAAGTTCCAAATCTTTTTATGAGTAAAGGTCTCATCGAGATCGTATTTTTCGAAAATAGTTTCTTTTGTATGTGGATTATTTGGTGTACAAAGTTTTAGAGAAACACCCGCTTCTTTCGATACTGCAGAACATGTATTGGAAATCTGAATACCGTGAGCACGCTCATTTGGCAAAAGAGCATTTACAACATAATAAATGTGAAGAGGTTTTTCACTCATTTTATTTTATTGCTTCTAATTCCCAAACAAGTATTTGAACTGGGTATACATAAGACAAATATGTTTCGTAAAAAGTTGGATGTTTGTGAATATAACTCTTAAACAATTTCTTGATTGGATTTTTTGGAGTTTGTGGCCAACCAAACCAGAAATCAATTTTTTTGAATTTACTTTTGGTATATGAGTACCCTGACAAAGCGCTACCATCATCAATAAAATAGTCCATGGACCGTGAAGTGAAAAAGTGTTCGTGGGTCGGATCAACAAACGCATCGGGGTGTCGAAAATACGGAACCGCTAAAACTATTCTCCCACCTGGCTTTAGCAGGCGGTTCATCTCATCCATTGTTCCTAATATGTCTTCAAGGTGCTCGAAGACACTATGAGCATAGATTAAATCAAAAGAATTTTCGGCATATGGCCAAGGGAAGATATCTAAATCATGAACAAGATCTACGCCAGGCAAATCAAGAATATCGACAGTCTGACTGCCGGGTAATTTCTTTGATCCAGAACCAATATGAAGTACTTTACACCCTTCTGGGAAAATATTTTCTTCAGTAAACCCTTTAGGGGTGAGAATTTGTTGGGCGTAGGATATATTTTTCATATTCAGGTTAGTTTACATCAGACGTGTTGTTTATAAAACAATTTACCAATGAAATTTTAATTAGGTTTTACCATCTGACCTGATAACTAATTGTTTACCTTTAAAGTTTCTTTGTATATTTAGTATCTTACTTTACCTGAAATAAATTTTATATTTAAATTATTTTGTCTATCTATCACCACATAAACGAAATTTAGTTTATACCTCTAATAACCTTTGCTGGTATTCCAACAGCAACTGAATTAAGTGGAATGTCTTTTGTCACAACAGCCCCTGCACCTACAACTGAATTTTCCCCAATCGTTACACCTGGGTTAATAATGGCGCCGGAACCGATCCAAACACCATTACTAATTGAGACTGGTTTTGAAAAGTGCGTTCTATCTTTCCCTATTTTAGTGTAATCAAGAGCGCCAGTATTTATAATCACTCCTGGCGAAATGTGAACATCATCACCAATGGATATTGTGGCTCTCGCGTTCAAAATCACACCCTCATTTAGACTACAATTCTGTCCCAAATGAATATTTTCAGGACTGTAGACCTTTATTCTTCCGTAAATCATCGAACCTTTTCCAAAGTAACCAAACCTTATATAACAAGTAAAGGTCCTTACTTTTACGATTAAAATATCAATATAGATGAAAAGTTTCCTAATCATTTTTAGAAGCCTTAATAATATATCTATGTTTATTTTGAAGCTGTTCAGCAACTACATTGAAACCACTAAATAATTCTTTAAATCTATCTAGATCGAATTCCTTTACTAAATCGAAGTGCAGTTCTCCGGTGTAGGCTGATGCGAAGTTTCTTGGATCGATATTTGAAAGCATGTCGAACTCGGCTCCTTCTATATCAAATTTAATCAAATCAGCTTTTTCAATTCCATGATTTTTGAAAAGCGTTTTCAGTGACACTTGTGGCACTACTATTGAGCTCGAGATTCCTTTTCTATCGGTCACTGAGTGCCCCAGAGAACTTGCTAGTAGATGGAGGGTGATTTCTCCATCTGTTGCACCAACTGCAGCCTGAACTGGGGTAATGTTAGTGATAGTTTTTGTATGCTGCACCAAACGGTCATAATTTTCTGGTGACGGTTCAACCGCAATAATTTTAGCGTTCGGGAAACGAGTTGCATAGTAGAGTGTGGTGTCGCCAAAGTGAGCACCGAGGTCAATGATTACTTTAGGATCCTCAATCGGACACCAGTCATACTCTTTATCGAGGTATATTTCTCGAAGTACTGCTATATCCATAACATAGCGTAGATAAAATAAAACTGGCTTACCATTACTAATGGCGACAATTTTAAAATCTTTTATCTCGCCAAATAATTTTCTCGTTATTGCAAAAAACCACAGTGTAATCATTAAGCGAAATGCACCTACAAACGATTCGGTAAGTGCCCTGGCTAACTGCGGTATGGTAACAAAGAGAAGTTTCATAATTTAATATTCAGCTACTATACCAGAAATTAAATTTGAAATACTGTAAGAATTTTGTACGTGTTGCGTTACGGCTTGTTGGGCTGATACTGCCTGGTCACTAGGTTGTGCAGCTGCCAGAACTAGGTTGGCTAGAGCCTGACTGTTGTGAGCGGGATACAGAAAATCAGGAGCTAGCGACTGAGTAAGGCCTGCGTATGCTGGGTTAGATGAAATCACGATACACCCGCACAGGGCGGCTTCAAGCAGAGCTTTGTCGAGACTATTGGTACTACCGTCGTGAATGAAAAAGTCGGCTGGCTGCAGTTCTGACGGAAGTGCAGTTTGTGACATCCCACCCACCCACTGCACCTCATTTACTAAACCAAGTGTGTGTACTAGTTCCTGCATTTGTTTTTGGTACTCGATTTCAATCGGTGTGGTTGCTGGCCCGATAATTCGAAAAGAAAATTCTAAGCCGGCTTGTTTGAGAGCTTTACAAGCGTGCAGGAGGGTCTCGATATTTTTTGACTGGGAAATACGACCAACGGTAACAAGCCGAGTGGTGTTGGAGTCAGTTTTTGCAACTGATGTAAATAACTGAGTGTCTATTCCCTGTCCGACAATCTTTCTTTTAGGTGAATTGATTCGCATTCCTTCTTTGGTAGAGGTAAAGACGTGGTGAGAGAGAACTGTGGCTACCCTCAGACCAAACGGAATCGCACCATGGGCGTACCACAACCCAATCCGCTTGCCCCACGCTCGCCATAATGGCGCGCCTAGAATCACATAAATCTGGTTCATGTGTACAAAAACATTGTCGTACTCGTGGCGAAGTTGCCAGATGAGTTTATAAAAGCGCCAGAGGTACGTGAGACGACCGACGCCGGATTCTTTGCCTAATGAGTGCACAGTGACGTTAGCAGGTAGATCGTGCTTCCCTACCTGAAGAGCAGTAACGTGGACATGTTCGCAGTTAGGGGCAAATTCACTCACCCAGCGATGAAAGAACCCTAGGATAGGGTGTTCGGTGTCGATGACTTGGGTGA
>CAYGTV010000005.1:0-21981 GCA_964353135.1 uncultured Candidatus Saccharibacteria bacterium | reverse complement strand
CCTAGGATAGGGTGTTCGGTGTCGATGACTTGGGTGATGATAAGTAGCTTCATACTATCGCTTTGCTATAACATCCAAATGGTATGCAAAGTAACGATGAAGTGACTTGGGGATAATCACTGACAGTAGTTTGTTAAGTGGGTTGGCGACTACCAATCGCCACACCTTATCGATTATGCCAGGGAGAATGATGATACTTTTTGGAACAATAGTGAAACCCTCTGCCACAATTTCAACCTCACTAAAGTCAGCAAACAGCTTTTTGATTTCGTTTCTGGAGTAGTAACGCACCGGACCATTTTTAAATGGACGACCCAGTAGGTTTAAAAGCATCTGGTACATGTGCCCTTGTAGCCCCATAACTGTCCAAGCATTGGGGAACGATGAATACACTAGGACAGTTCCGTCTGGTTTAACCACTCTGGTCAACTGCTCCATGGCATTGGTCACGATTGATTTGTGGTTGTGTAAAAACACTGCACATACGATCACCTTGTCGACTGACTGGGGTTGGAGTGGAATAGAGTGAATATCGGCGTTCAAAAATAGTACAGGTGTTTTCTGCTCTGCCTCACTACGGTCATAGCGCTCTTTGAATAGCTGGAGCATGTTGTACGAGCTGTCGAGGCCTATGTAACCACCCAACGGCATGTCAGGCAGGATGTATTTGGCGACGCGACCATAACCGCTACCATAGTCGAGTAATACGTCGGTTTCCTTGAGGTGGGCTTTGATGTTGGCGATTTGTGGTTTTGATTTTTCCGCCGCTTCGGCCTCGTCACTAGCTGAGATAACCGCGTGGGTAGGGTTTTCTTGTGCCAATTTGTCCCAGACAGTTTTGTTGGCGATATCGTTGGTAACATAGATTCCGTCTTTTTCTATCGTTCGGTTTGGCTTCAATAGCTGGGTAAGTTTTTCCATATCTGGAGCATCATATCATATTTGCAATTGTAGCTAATCCTCCTCTACAAACATGGCCTGCTCGACGCTTTCGCGATATTTGCGCTGGAACACTGTGGGGTCCTGATGGAAGTAGTCCTGAATTGCTGACAGCGCTTGATCTGACAATTGTTTTCGTAATTCGACGTCGTTCATCAAAGCAGACAAACCAGTGGCAAGTAGTTCGATTTGATGTGGTTCACAAAAATACGCTGATTCCAAATGACTAAACAAATCAAGTCGCTGTTCGGTTTTAGATAACAACATTGGAATTTCCGCGTAGGCAGCCTGCAACATAACGTCTTCGCTAAATTCATCCGTGTCTGTAATAAATAGTAGATGCGCTGATTTGAGGTATTGAGCAACGTTTACAGTGCTGGGCAAATAGACAATCTGCCTCTCGATCCCTAGCGCCTTGGCTCGTCGTTTACAATCGGCGCGCATTGGCCCATCACCAATGATGAACAGCGAGACACTTGAGTTTTTCAGCATCTCTGACGCTGCATTGATTACTTCTAATACTGACGAGCCTTCCTCTAGCTGTCCAACAAACAACATGTTGAAAATGTATTGGGGGTATTTTTTATGTAAATCGATTTTGGTCTGCGACTGCAAGATTGACTCGTACGGATTGAGGCGAGGAAGCATCGAGAAGTCAGTCGCAGTTACCCGACTGCTGATTTTGTTCCAGATCATTTTGTTGGTCACTCGAACACTCGGGAATTTTGGAATGGTGTACCAAGCGAGTAGTCGATGTAGGATTCCCATGGAAACTTCTCGATCGTAGGTTGATTTGGTGACATGGAGCTGGACTGGTCGATCATAGTCAACTCCCGCTTGTAGAGCTACCAGAGCTGATTCCAGTGGGTCACGCGCAACGATCAAATCAGGCCGGAACCCAGTTGCAAATTTAAGTTCTTTTTCTAGAACCACTTTGGCGGCTCCTGGTAACTGCCACCAGTATTTTGCGGCGACGGTATAGATCCAAACGTTTTTGTTTGGGCGCAGCACAGGTTGTCGTGGAGTAATCCCGGTACGCATCACCAGAATATGAACCTCATCAAACATATCAGACACGTTGATGTAGCCGTCCAACGTCTGTTGTGCCGGGTTGAGCAAGGCGGTATTTTTCGATATGAACAACACCCGTGTGACGTCGCGACTAGAAGCATGCTCTGCCAATCGGGTAGACCGCATTGCATCATCAACCGACTCGGTAGGAACCGCATCAACTGTTGCTTTGCGCAACGCATAATCAAGCTCGCCGGCAGCATGAGAGGAAGAATCTTTGTACAAGTCACGCTTTGCCATAATGACTTTAGTATAACGTGTCTCCTTACTGTATTTCCAAACTTTCTACCCAATGTTTGCCATACGAGTGCAGGTCAGTACCTGGGATTGTAGTCCGATCAAGTGCTGCTAGCGCTAGATGAATAGTCGTTTGTAATTTTTTGTCAATAGCGATACGTACCAAGGCGTTTTTAAGAGCGGTTTGGTTGCGAGCAGGTACGACTAGCCCGTGCTGTTCGTGTAGCACGACTTCGCCAGCACAGCCGACGTCAGTAGTCACAATCGGTAAACCTACAGCCATGGCTTCGATTAGCACTCTACCCCACCCTTCGTAGTCTGAGCTGAGGACATAAGCATCGGCCTGGGCTAGTAGACCCGGGACATTGTCGGACCACGGTTTGATTGTCACTGGTACTACTGCTGTATGGGTATATTGCTGTGTGATCATGTTTTGGAGCCGTTGTTGTTCGGGACCACGGCCGACGATTTGTAGACGTAGCTGCGGTTGTTCTAGCCAAGCAGCCTGAAACGCGTTGAGTAGTAACGGGAGGTTTTTCTGGGGCACTAGTCTGGCCACGGTAATACAGGTGAAGGTATCGTCCGTACGTTCCACTCGCTCTACACCGGTGAATTGAGCGAGGTCGATCGCGACTGGGAGTTGCCTGACTCTCTCTGGCCGCACCCCTATAGCCTGGACGTGCTCTGCCACTCTTTTTGCTACTACCCGGACAACATCTGCCCGTTTCAAAATAAACCCACCAACTGCGTACCACAACCGGTTAGCTAGTGATTCTTGGGGCCAGTACGGTTCTCCAAACACGTCACCATGCTCCTGAACCACTAGCGGTGTTTTATAGAAAACTGATAATAGCCAACCGACGACCCCGGTGGCAAACGGATCCTGAGTGGTCACCGTAACTGGATTAGGTTCAGACAAGATAAGTTTGCGACCTAGGACAAAGGCATCGAACATCATCAGCAGTTTGAAGCGGGAGTTGGTTGGGTGTAATACCAAGCCACTTTCGGAGGTTTCTGTGGTAAGTCCATCTGACCGATGGGTAAAAATGATTTGGTGCAGTACGGCTGTTTCTGCAGCGACTGACTCCAGCCGTTGGCGCTCAGGGTTGCTAGTGCTGAACATATGCCTGCCGTAGCCGACTCCGATGACATTAGGTTTGAGCATGAACATTTTGGATTAGGGTCACGATTTCGTTGATAGCTTTCTTTTGGCTAAAGTCCTCGGTGCGACGCTTGGCGAAGCGCACCAGGCCATCGGCCACCTCGGGATTTTTCAGTACCCGCAGGCAGGCCTGCTCTAGCTGGTATTGATTATCAAATGGAACTAAAAGTGCGTCGACGCCGTTGGAGAGTAGTTCCAGATTACCGCCAACACTCGTAGTAACAATTGGTACACCAAGATCCATGACTTCGAGCAATTCGTGTGACAAACCTTCATACGCTGTGTTCAACACAAACACGTCGGCAGCTTGTTTCAAATTAGCTAGCGACACTTTGTCTTGACGACCCATAAACCGAACCTGCTGCTGTAAGCTATGTTTTGCAACTTGTGACTCAAGCACCGGACGCTCGGGTCCGTCACCCACTACAACCAAGGTGATGTCTGGGTAGATAGTTTTTAGGTTTTCAGTTACGTCGATCACGGTGTCGATACCTTTCCAGGGCACGAGCCGACCAGCAGTTACCAACACTGGTGAACCCAGTGAGAGTGACTGTCTGGTTTGTTGTTTGTCCTGGTTGGGCGTGAGTGGAAATAGCGTGCTGTAGATCACCCCAACTGAACCAGGGTTCACTCCCCACTGCTCAACGATGCGTTTGAGGTAGTTGCTGGGCGCAACCACGACCAATGCTTGGCGAGCAACCCAGGACTGGATAGCTGCCAGCACCCGTACCGGTAGAGGCCGGTGTGATTCACCGGCAATGTAATCGTCCAGCGTTTCCGTGATACCAAACCGGACACCACCCTGCTCCCAGGCGTAATCGCCGCCGACGCGTAACATGAATTTGTTGCCGCGAAGTTTGGCAGCGAGGACTGCTGGCAGCCCGACACTGACTGGATCAAGGGCATACACTATGTCTGTTTGTTTGGCGGCCTGGAATAATTTCCAAAAGTAAACTGCGTGCCGGACAATTTTTGGATACTGTCGCACTACGGAAAATGGGATGGTCACTAGTTCAATGTCGTGATCAGGAAGATCTTCTTCTAACATTTTGGCGTAGGTGGCTGGTCCTCCGATTTCTGGAGGATATAGACCGGTTGCGAGTAATACCTTGATCATAGTTGTCTTATACTAGCATTGAGATCAACTAAGGAGGCGATGGTTTTCGCACCGGGAATGATCTGCTGTACACCACTGCGATCTATGTACACAACCTCCAAACCAGGGATGTGTTGGACGGCGGTAGCTATGTGTTCGGGATGATCATCAACATACGTGACATCATCTGACTCACGAGCGAGGCGTTTGATGGTAGATATTTTAGAATCAGCTACGACGTGGACAGCGTTGACGTAGGTAGCGACGCCACTGAGTTCGATTTTCTTGGTTTGGTATTCGACTTCCCATTGACCGGTTAAACCAAATCCAGAGGAAACAATGTCGATGTTGGCGGGATCTTGTGTATTAAAAAATGCTAGGGCGTCGGGGTATAAAAATTGTTCGAGGTCGAGCCCTTGCAAACTGGCCACAGTTCCCAGTTCTGCGTTTGGGTTATGTTGATCGATCGCCTGATACAAGCCTTCCATATTAAACACTGTCCGGTCGAAGTCTAGGAGGTATTTCATAACTACAGCAATTTTATTATTGTGCGGGCTAGTTTTTCTGAATCGTGTCGGATGAGACTGCGTTTGAGAGTATCGCCGGCTTTGGTGACTACTTGTTCACTGGCGAGTAGGTCGGCGGGTACAAATTGGATATCATCGGCTTCATAATTGAATTCAACCGGAAATTCTCCCCACTGGGCATACGTGGCTGACAGGTCGGACGGAAGTGGGGTGACATTTACGACCACGATGTCAGGTTGTCGACCAACATACTTTGTAAGTTCGGCAACATGCTCGGCAACACCCATACCATTGGTCTGCCCCTGTTTGGTCATCAGGTTAGTTACGTAGACCAGTTTAGCGGTAGTGTCCCGTAGGGCTGTTTCTACTCCAGGCACTACTACGTTGGCTAGGACACTTGTATACAAATCGCCCGGACCGAGCAACACCAGGTCAGCCTCGGCTATCGCTTCTACTACCCTAGTGTGTGCTGAAACTCGAGGGGTGACATCTAGTTTAGTGATGTAATGTCCAAGACGCTCTTTTTCGGGCTCATCGATTTCATGTTCACCAATCACCTCGACACCATCACTGTAGGTTGCAACCAAGTTAGTCGGCTCGGTTGACACTGGTAGCACTCGCCCCTGTACGCGTAGCACTTTGGCGGCGGCGCGAATGGCGGCTTCTTCGGACCCGAGGATGTCAGTGAGCGCAACCAGCAGCAAGTTCCCAACGTTGTGACCATTGAGGCCGTGACCCTTGGAAAACCGGTGGAGGAATAGTTCGCGTACCAGCTCTTCGTGCTGGTCGATGTCACTCGCGAGGGCCGCCAAGGCCATGCGTACATCACCAACCGGCAGGTAGCCAAACTCGTCGCGTAGTCGACCGGTAGAGCCACCGCTATCGGCCATGGTAACTACCGCTGACAAGTCGACCTGGTCTTGATAACGTTTGAGACCACGCAAAACAGTATGAGTTCCAGTCCCGCCGCCAATAGTTACAATCCGTTTTTTCTGCATGTCACTGACTATAACAAAACCAGTGGTAATTAGTGACTTTACTTTTGATTGAAGAGTGGTTCGAACACTTCGGTTTCCATTCGATTGGAAATCAAGTCCCAGTCGTATTTTTTTAACACCATGGCTTTGGCTGTGTCTGTCACCTGCTGGACTTTTTCTGGTCGGGTCATGATGTCTGTCACGGCTTCAGCAATTTGTTCTGGACTGTCTGCGTCGACAGCCCAGCCAGTGGTTGGTTTATCTGGGTTTTTTTGTTCATCAAATAGGAAGTCAGCAATTCCCCCTTCTTGGGTCGCAATAACTGGTAAACCAGCTGCCATTGCTTCCACAAAAGAGTTACCCATTCCTTCACTCCGAGAAGGTCTGATGAAAACATCGCAGACGTTGAGGTATTTTGGCATCACAGCGTGGTCGATGTGTCCGAGCAGGTGTACACGGTCTGACACACCTAATTCAGCAATTAATTTCTCCAGCATTAGCTGATCCGGTCCAGTGCCGTACACCACAAAATGTACATTTTTAGGAAGCAGAGCTATGGCTCGCACTACGTCATCGGTTGCATTTTTTTTGACCAACCGTGAGGTGGTGACCAGAAATACATCGTCGGCCTTTTTTCCTAACTCACGCTTTGCCGCTTGTAATTCTGCTTCTGTATAGAACTGAGTAAAATGAGCGGTGTTAACTGCGTTTGGAATCAGTACTGGCTCACCCTGATAGCCTTTTTGTTTGGCCCAGTTACCAAGGAAGGTGGAGATGACTTGGATGGTGTCTGCGCTAGCAAACCCTTTGTCAAAGGCTTTTTCAAATAGTCTCATTTTTTGTTCTATGTATTCCGGAGGATCACCTTCTTGTAAAGTTAGTAGATATTTTACATCAGGAAAAGCGGCTTTGAATTTACCAGCCGGCACGCCACAACTGTGTGCCATCATTGCCCAGATGCCATCAAACTTATGTTGCTTATGCAGTTTCTTAGCAGCCCAAAAGGCTTGCCATTGGTAGGTTAGTTTGTTGAGATGCAGAGGTGGTTTACGTAAGTCACCCATAGATGGTTCTTTCGTAGTTAGTCCAATGCGGTGAACCATCACATTCCCAATTTGTTCAGTTTTAGGCAGCGTCGAGTCAAATCGATTACATACTAGATGGAATTCATAATCCTCTGCTGACAGTCGATCCGTGATTTCTTTGATGGCCACCTCGGCACCACCAATATGTTTTGGATAATACGAACCTGAGAATATGAGGATTTTCTTTTTCATTATTATTGGGTGACACTTTTAATATAATCCTCTAGCTCGTATTGTGGATGCCATCCAAGTTCTAAGGTAGCGCGGCGAATATCAACTTCAGACGTCATACGATTACCAGGTCGCTCTTCTAGCAGTTCAACTTCTCCGCCAAACAATTCTGCCACTTCTGCCACTGAGTACGATTTTGGGTTACCAAGACCATACTCGTCGCCAGACCCTCGTTCTCCTACCAAAAATAATCCTTCTACGATGTCGAGAACATGGGTGAAATTTCTTTTTTGAGTTCCAGGTTTTCTAACAGTTAGCTTCTGATTTGCTTTATGTTTATCTAGGAAAATCCCTATGAGAGTTCCGGTTGCACTGTCTCCACGTTCGCGTGGACCGTATACGTTATAGAAATAAGTAATCGCGTATTCGATCCCAAACCAGTCACCGTAGCGCTGTACCAAGTTAGTATTTGAGGCTTTTGTCCAGGCGTAGGGACTTTGGTCGCGTCCGATTCCAGCATCAGCAAATTTAGTTGAAGAACCAGCATAGACCAGTTTGGCAGATGTATGACGCACGAACTCTAATACGGCAGCTGTCCCTGTCTGGTTGAATTCAAGCACCTGTGTTACATCAGCAAAACTTTGCTCTACTCGAGCATATTCCCCTAAGTGAAAAACAATGTCGGGTGTTTCATGGATGTGATTGGCAATGTCTTTCGTGTGGCCTTCGCGGTATTCGACACCAGCGACGTGATTGTCGCGTGAGCCAGTGAAGTAGTTATCCAGTGAGATGACTTGGTAGCCTTCTGCTACTAACCGCTCACACAGGTGTGACCCGACAAAGCCAGCTCCTCCGGTTACGACTGCTAGTTTTTTCTGTTCCATAATTTCATTCATGCTATCACTTAGTGGGTTTAAACCCAAGGCGGGTCGTCTTTCTTTTGTGGTACTAGATATATACCAGCGGTACCGAGCAAAAGTAACAAGATAAGGCCGTAGATTGGCCAGTCGGGTTGTGAGTCCGGAGTTGGTGGTTGGTCGGTTTCAGCCGCTAGGGCGACTGGAATGAGTGGCGGCGCTTCAGCTGTAGTGACCGGGGTGGGTGGTGTATCTGAGACAAAGCCGAAGTTGGATGATGGAGTGGTGGCGGGGGCGGGCGGCGTAGTCGCCCGTGTCACACCACCTGACGCTAACCGCTGGGTGCTGGCCGCCGGTATGAACCCTGGAACGTGTAGGGCGACAGCTTGATCCATTTCATCATACAGAGCAACAACAGCTTGTTTGTGACTAGCTACTTTGATTGGGATATGGATTTCGCTCTGCGGCAGGATGATGGTGTGGGTTGGAAAGATATGCTCACTAGTACCAACTAACCGGTACCCTCCGACATTGATTTCGGTGTCACTTAGATTCTGCAAGATGTGTGATTGTCCGTTGACTGATTTAGTTAATTGAAGTTCAACCGGCAGCACAGTGATGGTCTTACGAGCAAATTGCTTTTGACGTTTATATTCTCCTGATACCACTACAACATACTGACCAGGGTACTCATATGTATAGTTTATTTCTTTACCAGCACGTTTTTCCCCGTTACCAAGACTCCACTCATACACCAGCGAGTCTGCGATAGTCGGACCAACTCCGCTTGGTTTAACTGATAGTGAAAATGACTGTCCAACGTGAACAGTACCTCGGGTGTCGATAGCTAGTTGTAATGAAATGTCGGGCAGAGTTAGGGCAGTTGTCTCGCCACCTCCACTGGAGCGAATTGCTACGTTGTTGGTTTGAGTCTGGGTTGTTTCAGGTTCTGGATCTGGGCCTGGCTCGGAGTCAGTGGTTATATTTGGCGCACTACCTGGGGTGGCTGCTCCTGTCATCCAGACACCATTTCGCAATTGCGCAGTGGCCTTGGTTTCGTTGTCTCCACCAATATTTTCCCAGTTATCTCCGCCGGTAACCTGGTCGACTACTGCGCCTGTCGCATCGCGCAATACGAGCGTCGCACCAGTGTTGGCAAGCGCGCCGGTATAAATCAAAAACGCTGTACCAGGAGCCGACGCGTCGCTGGTGCGCTCCAAAACGGCACGCTGACCACTGGTCAGCGTGCCGTTTAGTTCGATAGTCAGATTGTTGGCATCATGCAGAATCCAGCCATCTAGGGACACAGTTGCACCGGGATTGTGCAACTCAATCCATTCGTGATTGGCAGAATCTGAGCCACCCATCCAGGCTACCTCTGCTATTTGCACTGACGCGAGTGCAAGACTTGGGAATAATAGGAGGATGGCTGGGGCACAAAACTTCATAAGCTATTTATAGTCCTGGCGGTCGTTCTTTGCCACTAGTGCGCAGCATTTGTTTTACCTTGGCTATATCTGGCTGTGCTTCTTGCATAACCGGTGCAAAGGCTGGCTGACGAGCTCCACCAATTTGAACATGGTCTGACTGCTTGACCTCGATCGTTTCTGGTATCGGTTCTGTGACAGCAGGGGCGGATACTGTAGGCGGCTGGTACAGCGATGGTTCCGGTCGCGACTGAGTTTGTAGCTGATTTTCGGTTGGATGTTGCACCAATTGCTGGCGTGGCTCTGGGGTAGGTTCCGGTTTTCTTTCAGGCCGCCGAAATTCCTGAGTATCGTTAGACTGAGTTACGTTGATCTCTGATTTTGGTTGAGCCTCATCTGGCTGTGTTGGACCTGGTGTCTCTACCACCAACGCAGCTAGGGCCGATTTCAGGTCGTCTTTTTTGATCGCAACTGAATCTTTTTCCACTTCAGGCTGTTTGTTTTCTGACTGCTGTTTTTGGTTGAAGGGTGGTTGTTCTTTCGCTCTTTGCTCGTTGCGTTGTTTGTTGTTGGGCCGATTAGGTTGCTCACCAGCATTACGAGGTTCGGGTTTTTCTTTGCGATTGCTTTTTTGATCGGCACCCTCTGCTGAACTTTTTACACGCTCTTGTGACGAGCGATCTTCTTTTGCGGCAGTGCCCACATCCTGCGACTTTGCTTCCCTATTTTGGTTTAGCGGGATTTCGCTTTCGTTACTTTTTTCTGTCTCTGTAGCTGATGGTTTATTACCTGTCATTTGTGCCAAAATGGCCCTGAGGTCCTCGGGGGTTTTTTCATTGTGTGGTTTTGGCCGGGGTTTTTGGTCAGTTCTAGGTTTGTTGTTTTTAGGATCGGGTTTTTGACTAGAGTTATCTGGTGATTTTGTACCGGGTGGTGTTTGCGCTGGACCTCGTTTGATTGAGCCGCCGTTTTTCAGCTGTTCTTTTTGTTTTTCGAAACCTTTGTCTGTCCCTACTTTGAAAAAGCCACTAGGTTTGGTGAACCCTCCTTTGTTACCGTGTCCGTTTTCGACTGCCGCTTCTAGGCGCTCGACCGGAGCATGTGAATCAATTACCATTTGTTCTACCTCCTTGCGAGGCTTGCTGTAGTTTTGCTGACTTCGTTTGATAGCCATCATTCTGTGTGAGACGGCTGGTGTCTGAACTGGTGGGAGTGTCGTGGCTGAAAATGGCTGCGACCCGACCCCGTCGATCATAAGAGTGAGACAAATCTGAGTGAACCCTAGATTTACTAAATCAGCCGCCTCGAACTGTGGAGCAAATACGGTTTCAAGCACCTCGGCGTCAAACGGGCCAGTACGGAATGCTACAGTCGTACCGACGTTTCCAAACACGGCGTCGCGGATTTTCTCCTCCATCTGTGCTACATACTGATGAGCAATGATCAAGTTGAGGTGGTACTTTCGAGCCTCAGACAAAATATTGGCAAAGGTGGAGTTGGCAAAACTTTGAAACTCATCAACATAAAAATAGAAGTTCGGCATTTGTTTCATTTGCGCTGCTGGCAGGTCGGCTCGGCTCATCGCCGCTAGATAAATTTTGGTGATGAGCATCGACCCGATTAGGTCGGCGTTGGTTTCACCCACCAACCCTTTGGACAAGTTAATCAAAAGGATTTTTCGTTCATCCATCATCTTGCGAACATCAAACGATGATTTTGGTTGCCCGATGATATTACGGATGAGGGGGTTACCGGTAAACTGCCCAATTTTGTTTTGGATCGCTGGGAGCGCCTCGGCAGCAAACCGCTCGGTGTAGTTGTTGAATTCGTCGATCCAGTACGCCTTTACCGATGGGTCTTTGACGTGGTCGATTACTTTGTCCCGGTACGCCTTATCCGCCAGCATGCGGTTGACCGATAGCAACGTTGTGTCAGGGTACTCGATCAGTGCCAACAGAGCGTTGGTTAAAATGTATTCCATTCGAGCTGACCAGGCGTCTTCCCAGATTTTTTTAAAGGTCGACATCAAACCTGACACCACCAAGTGACGAGTATCGATGCCGACATCCTCCATGATGTTAAACCCTACCGGGTTGTCCATATCAAACGGTGCAAAATACACAACGTCATCTAGCCGGTGCTCAGGAATGTAGTCGAGTAACACTTCAATTGCAGAACCGTGGGGGTCAATAAAAGCCATCCCTTCCCCATTGAGGATATCTTGGGCTGCCATGTTTTCCAGTAGGGTGGATTTACCCATACCGGTTTTCCCGATCACATACATGTGTTTCTGGCGATCTTTGGCTTTGATACCAAAGGGAATCTGCTGACCACGAGTGTCAGTTTTGGCAAAAAATGTGATTTTTTCTGGATCTAAACCACTCATACTAGGAGTATAGCATTACTCACCAAAGCGATCTTCGACAAATGAAACCAAGGTCTGTACGTCTGCAGTGCGGCCGGTTGACCCAAGCACAATGACTACTACCGTTCGAGTAGTTCCATCTATTTTTAATTCGTGCAGTGATAGTGACGTTTGCCCGGCTGCGGTGGTTTCTCCTACCTTGCCGCCCACAAACCCTGTTACATCTTCCACCTCGTTAAAGTTAACTAGGCCGGCGAAATCGCCACCAACGTACGCCGAAGGCAAATTCACATCCCGGGTGATGTCAAAAATAAAGCTTCGGTTTTTGTCGATGTGCTGGGCTAAACGATACAGATCGCCAACAGTTGAAACATTGTCAGCACTGAGTCCCGATGGGTCAGCAAAGGTGGTGTTGAGCATCCCTAGCTGTCTAGCTTTTTTATTCATAGCCTCGATGAATTCTTCGCGACCATATTCGCTAGCAATTACTTCGGCCGCTTCGTTGGATGATTCGACCAATAATAATTGGAGTAGACTGTACATAGATACGCTACTGCGTTCTGACAAGCGTGGAATGAGGGAGGTCACAAAACTAGGTGCAGTTGCAAACACTCTTTGATCTAGTGGTAGTTCTTCGGCTGCGACAACGGCAGTCATTAATTTTGTCAGAGACGCAATTGGTACCGGTACCGAGATATCGTTAGCGGCTAGTAGCGCGTTGTTGTCGAGATCAGCAATAAAGTAGTGCGGTGTGCTGATATCAGGTACCGACGGCCGGTACACAAAAGAATCCACGGACTGTCCACCCACATGGACTAGTACGGGGGTGTTTTTACCCACCAACTGATACAGCCGCTGCGCGTCGTCAGTTGCAATCTGAACACCGCCGACCGCTGATTCTGTAGGGACTGATGATCCGTCCGGATATTGAGGTGCTCCATGGATCATAAAGTTTTCCTGAAACGTTATCGTCCACGGCATCACAGTCTGAGCCAGGTTAGAGAAAAATTCGTCTTTCTTTTCATCTACTTGATACAACCCGGCCTCTACCTCCCACCACGAACCCTTTGCCGGGGTTTGGATTATTTTTGTACTATACGCCAGTACACCCCTAGTGAAATAACGCAACTGTTTTCGCTCTATATCTAACTCGATAAATGTTGTTTCGTCCTCGATGAAAGCATCGCGAGTTTCTTCAAAAAAAGAAGTTTGTGAGAGAGCGGCTTGAGGACCGTAGTCAAATGGAGCAACCGACAAAGTTACCGGGTCGACTATCGTCACAATCGGTGACGCTACCTGGGTCGATTGCAGAAACGAACCATACCCAATAGTCCCAGCTAGACCAAATACAGCGAACATCAGTGCAACCACCCCTACCCTAGCCAGGGACCGTACAGCTGGAATTGCCAGCGCTCGGGTTGGAGGTTCTACTATAGCCGCCGGCTTAAACGGAATAAGAGCCCCTTTACTGACGTTCGGTTGATCTGACTCATGGACAATGAGTTGCAGAGTGTCTTTCGGTTTCTGAAACATTACCCTTATAATACCTTGCTATTTTGGCAGAAATGGGACTAGCTCACAGGTGAGTGTGGGTACTATTTATAATACGATCGGTACCAGTCAACAAACTTTCTCACGCCTTGATCGAAATGAGTTTTGGCTTCAAATCCAAGCAGGTCTTTTGCTTTGGTTGTATCAGCATAGGTTTCATAGACGTCACCCGGCTGCATGGGTAGCATATTTTTAATCGCAGTTTTTCCGAGTTCCTTTTCAAGCAGATCGACAAAGTACACCAACTCTACTGGCGCACCATTTCCTAGGTTGATTATTTCATAATCGAGAGGTTGCGCGACCGCCCGTACAAACCCTTCAACAATATCGTCGACGTAGGTGAAGTCGCGACGCAAATCACCGTGGTTATAGATATCGATCGATTCACCAGCGTCAATCTTTTGGGCGAACTTGAGCATAGCCATATCTGGCCGACTCCAGGGACCATACACTGTAAAAAATCGTAGGCACGTCACCTGTATCCCATACTGCTGATGGTAGCTGTGAGCAAGTAATTCCCCTGCTCGTTTGGTTGCCGCATACACTGACACTGGTCGGTCAGCTGCAACACTCTCGTTAAATGGAGCGGCCGTATCGGTCCCGTAGGCCGAAGAAGTGGAGGCATATACAAACTGCATCACCTGATGTTTTTGCATAGTTTCTAGCAGAATCTGTGTTCCAAGTACATTGGTGGTTACGTACACCTCAGGAGCATCTACCGAATAACGGACACCTGCTTGGGCGGCAAAGTGACATACCGCCTCAAATGTATGTTCAGAAAACAGTTGATCGAGTTTGTCGCCATCGGTAATATCGAGCTCAACTATCGATACATCTGGTATCAAAGCAGCCACTCGGTCTCGTTTTAGCTGTTGATCGTAGTAGGTGTTGAAATTATCCACCACAACAACCGTGTGACCGTCGTCTGACAAACGTTTGGCTGTTGCGCTGCCGATAAAACCCGCTCCGCCGGTTACAAGAATATTCATACTATCTAATACTAACAATAACCAGCCTGCGTTACTCAGCTGGCAATAGCGCCGCTTTGGTGTAGATATTACTCGGGGCCCAGATCATCCAACTATGTACACCGGCGTCGTAGCTGGCTTGGATTTGCGCCCGCACGTCGGCAGCGTCGTAGTCTCCGCCATAGTCAAAATCCTGGATCCAGGTACGTAGTCGGTCAGGAGTATAGACCGGTTTCTGATACAGGCCAGTTAGTGACACCGTACCGCTCGCATTCGTTGTAGTTAGCGGCGTGTGTAAAAAACCTTGCATTGGTGTAGTGCTGGACTGCATGCGATCTGCACCAGTTTTCATTGCGTGATACACGACCTCGTACGGGTGGTCATTAGGGTTGCCCAGTCCCAAGAAACTGTTTGGGTAGTGTGACGGGTAGACCATCGGGGCAATGAAGTCAAAGTACGGTGCTGCCCGATCCTGGACCTGTCCGATCGATAGGTCATCATAGTTAGTAGTAGTCATCCCAAACAAATCAGCGGACCGCCATGGGATGTTGGTTTCGCGCCCAGTGTTTTCGTGTCGCACAGCAGCAAAGCGTGCCTCGTCATCTAGTTGCTCTTTGAGATAGGCAAAGAACGCTTCGAGGTTGGCTTGTTTATCGGACCCGTACTCGCTTTGCATACTCTGCGGGAAATATATATCTTGCATGTTTCCATCAGACGGATACCGCACGTAGTCAAAATTAAGTTCGTCAAATCCGACGTTATACGACTCGACCGCTAGTTCAATGACATGATCCCAATATGGCCGGCTGGCGACATCCACAAACGACAACCCTTTACCATCGCGCCAAACTGACTGCTGGTCTGAACGTTGTACGGCTAAATCTGGATGTTTGGGAGCATAGAAAGGATCTTGGAAGACAGTGATGCGACCAATCACAAAGATACCCTGTTTATGCATACTGGCGATGAATTCACGCATGTCGCGGGCGCCGCACTCGGCTGCGTTCCAGGCTGGGAGCCAAGCCTCACTTTGTGGCCTAAAAGAAATGGTTCCTGAGTAATCTTTGACGTCAATAACAATTGAATTTACCTCCGTTTCATTTGCGAGCTTGACTAGGCGGTCACGGAATGATGGTGTACCAGCTACACATGACGACATGTAGATGGCTTTGACATGTTCTGGGATAGGTACGTGTTCTACCACCATCCGGTCATCTACTGGTTCTGGTGTAGATATTGGTTCTGGTTGCCTCAGCGGCATAGGGTCCACTCCACTTAAGGACTGGTCGCTACTATCTGACTGCACCGCAAACAACCCAACTGGAGCAAACTGTATACCTGCCACAAAAACCGCACTAGCAATTATCAGTGTTGGTAAAAATTTCATATGACTTATTGTAGCTTATTTGAACAACGACTCGGTAGTCTCAACGTATGATTCGTTCCCTCGCTCACCATTTCCAAGGTCAGATTCAGCGTGAATCCGGTCACGCACAAGCATGTATCCAAGCAACAATAACAGCGCTCCGACCGCGGATGTGCCATACATTTTCCAGGTTTCTGGGACTCCTAGATACGGGAGCACAGTCAGTAGTAAGCCAAGTAGACCAATCAGTGTTGCTTTTCTCATATGTTGCAGCCAGTATAACTTACGACCGGCTATCCACAATCATGACAAACTCGCCCTTTTGTTTTACAGGTGTGTTGGTGAGTGTTTCTAGTAGTTCTGCAGCGGTTCCAACTAGCATTTCTTCGTGCATTTTGGTGAGCTCGCGACCGAGGTAGACTGTTGCGCTGGGCTGGATGGTAGACAGCTGTTCCAGCGCCTTCACAATCCGGTGGGTAGATTCAAAGCATACCGCTGGCTGCACACACTGGTCGATGTCTTTGAAAAAGGTTTCGCGACCCTTTTTCTGTGGGACAAACCCCAGGAACGTGAACTGGTTGCCGGTGATCCCAGCGAGCGACATGGCGGTAGTGACGGCTGATGGACCAGGGATGGCTTCGATCAAAATACCGGCTGCACGTGCCTGCTGCACCAGTAACACGCCAGGGTCACTTACTCCCGGTGTGCCAGCGTCACTTACCAGCGCAACATGCTTGCCTGCTTCTAGGTCGGCAATGATGTCTGCATGGGTTTGGTTGCTCGCATGGGCGTCGTAGCGTTTGAGTGGAGTTTCAATGGAGTAGCGCTGTTTTAAGATACCCGTGACGCGGGTATCTTCACACAAAATATAGTCGCACTCAGAGAGCGTCCGTACGGCACGGTACGTCATATCTTCGAGATTGCCAATTGGAGTAGCGACGATTGATAGTTTGCTTGTTTCCATGCTAGTTTGTCAGATTATCTGCCACTAGCGTCACGTCCCCGGCTCCCATTATTACAAGGACTTCGCCTGGCACGAGTGTGTCGCGCAGGTTTTTTTCGAGCGCTTCGTGACTATCAAAATACTGAGCGTCAGGAACCCATTCGAGGGTTTTAACTGCCATTTCACGACTACTCACACCAGTTAGATTTTTTTCTCGAGCACCATAAATTGGCAGCAGACAAACCCGACTAGCACCACGAAACGATTTTGCAAAGTTATCGAACAAAGCGGCTGCTCGGGTAAATGTATGTGGTTTAAATACCACCACGATTCGTTTGTCTGGGTAGAGTTCCTTGGTAGCCGCGATAGTTACCGCAATTTCGGTTGGGTGATGGGCGTAGTCATCGTAGACTGGGACACCATTAAGCTCGCCCTTGTACTGGTAGCGACGCCAGGTGCCAGCAAACTCGGTGAGCGCCTGACTGGCATCGTTACGATTGATTTTTTCCTGCACGGCAGCAGTGATCGCAGCCGCGGCGTTTAGTTTGTTGTGAATTCCTGGCTGTTTGAGTGGTAGTTGGATATCAAACATTTCAGTGTAATCAACCACTTTTGCTTTGGCTTCGGCCACTACTGCAGCCACCACTGGGTCTTTGGGGTCACATACTACATAACCGGTATCAGACACTTGAGACACCAGGGTTCGAAAGGCATCTTGGACATCTTCGAGTGAAGTGTAGTAGTCGACGTGCTCCAGTTCGATATTGGTAATAACTAGAATTTCTGGACGTAAATATAGAAAATCACGCTTGTACTCACAGGCTTCAACAATTGCGTATTTGCTTTTGCCTGGGCGATAGTTGCTGGTTGTTTTGGCTCGCAAGGCGCCAATCACGGCTGTGGGGTCTTTTCCAGCTGCTTCGAAAATATCAGTCAGCATGGCGGTGGTAGTCGACTTGCCGTGAGTACCAGCCACTGCGATCAGATAGTACGGGTTCATTGCCAGTCCAAGGGCTTCAAAATAATTTACACACGGAATCTTTTTCTTTTTCGCTTCTTGTAGTTCAGCCCAGCCGTCACTCCCCTCTGTGACTGCTTCGGTATAGATAACCAGCTCGGTGTCTGGAGCGATATTTTCAACACTTTGCGGGCAGCAGACTTGGATCCCTTCGGCGGCGAGGGCTTTGGTCAAATCAGTTAACTCACGGTCAGAACCACGCACTACTTTCTTTTCAGATAGAAAATGTCGAGACAGCGAAGACATCCCAATACCGCCGATACCAATAAAGTGGATGTTCTGAATTTTGTGTAAATCGATCTTTTTTGTAGTCATATCAGTGTAAAAATCATACCACCGTACGTGGTAATAAGAAAGAAATTAAGGGTAATTTTAGTCCTGATCTAGCTTAACTGCCGCCAGAAATGCATCGTTTCGTTCGTATTCGTTTTTGAACATTCCAAATGACGCGTAGCCGGGTGACAGGAGCAAAATGTCACCAGCCTCTCCGGCTGCTCGCCCAGCTTCTACGGCAGCTTCCATGCTGTCGACTACTTCAACCCCATCGATTTTATCTTTGATGGTGTCGGTACCTGTTCCAGCGAGCAAGATCACTTTTTTACAGTACTGCGGGATAGCTTCAAGTAAATTAGTCGGGTCGATTTTTTTGTCTGCACCACCGGCGATGAGGATAACGTTTTTCTTTTCAAGATCACCTACGGCTTCTAGTGCTCGAACAACGGCAGTTGGGGTCGTCGCATTGTTATCGTTAAATACAGCAACCTGGTCGATAGCGCCTACGTACTGAAGCCGTCCTTCCACCCCAGGGAAGGTCGCCAACGCTGGCCAGATCTCTTCCTCGGTCAAACTAAGGGCCTTGAGTGCCTCTACCGCCAAGGCAGCGTTGAGCCGATTGTGCTCACCCGGCATCGCGAGCAGTGCGTCTTCGGGGATGGTCGATGCGTCGGCCAATATCACCTCCTGACCGAGGGTAACATCTGGCAGCGTTTTTGCTCGTTCGAACACTTCGGGAGTAGTAACAAAGACTCCGCTGTCTTCTTGGTAGCGGAAAATGTTGGCTTTGTCAGCAAAGTATAGTTCCATCCCTTCTGCTTTAGTCATCCCTTCACTCATATAATAGTTCAGGTGGTCTTCCATGAAGTTTGTGAACACTGCTACCTGTGGTGACATATGTGACCAACCCCAGCCTTGTAGCTGCCAAGAATCTAGCTCCATCACGCATAGTGAATCTTCTTTTACTTGCTTCAACAATTGCAGATTTGACATACCGCGCACGTTCCCACCAAGCAAGACTTCCTCGCCGGTAATCTGTCCAAGCATGTGGTGGATCATGTGGGTGACAGTACTTTTTCCTCGAGTACCGGTAATTCCAATGATAGGAATTTTGGCTAGCTCTGCAAACCAGGCGGCTGATTGTTTAAGAGGCACACCAGCAGAGCGAGCAGCTGCTAACACTTCTGCATCAAGTGGGGTACCAGCCCCAACTAGTACATAGTCTGCCGAAGTGAAATCAGTCGGATCATACGGCCCAAATTTAAATGTAACGTTGTCATACTGAGCTAATGCATCAACTGAAGGCTGCATCACGTCTTGCGGTGCATCATCGACCACCAGTACCTGTGCCCCACTCTCAGCTAAAAACGCAGCATCACCTACGCCACGCCCAAGTAGCCCAATCCGCATCACGGTAATTTTCTTGCCAGCAAAATAATCTTTGAAATCCATTGTTAGTAGTCTACTGAAATATGTATAAAAAGAAAGGGTTGCGGTCAGACGCAGAGAGGCCGGCGCAGTACGCCGGCCCATTTCTTCAAAGTTTACTCAGATTGCTTCAAGAGACAGTCTGGACACACCACTTTCTCTGCCGGATACTTTTTCTGGCATTTGGAGCAAGTGATATGCGCGTGTGTGTTGCTCATTTCTTGAGACCTCCACAGTTTGGGCAAGAACCTAACCGTAACTCGTATACTTCTGAACATGCTCCACAGCGCCCTTTTCCCTGCGCCAAGGTATCATCAGAAGATTCTTTTTTTGTTTCCTTCATACAAACTCCCCTCCATAATACTGTACAGTACACCAGCCAACATAAAAATCTAGTACCACAATGCTATCATGTGCTATATGCAAAATTCTAGCAAACGATCACTTGAGGGGTACAAAATATTTCCCTACATCGCCTGGGCTTTAATCGCTGGGTTTGCGCTGTTTGTATACAACCTCGCCAATGAGGTCGAGCAAGCAACTGCGGAGTTGCAGAACGCTCAAGTACAAAAACTAAATATTTCCCAGGTGGAAACAGAGCGTGAGATCTAGCATGCGAAGCGAGAGTAAGGGAACAACTGCACACTACACTAATACAATTTTATTTGTCTGCTTGGTTGCTGCTATCGGACTGGCAATTTTTGCTAGCTTGCAATTGCAATCCAGCCAAACGGTAGTTTCAATCATTGCTTCATTTGGTTATGTTGGGGTTTTTGTCGCTGGTTTGATTGCCGGGCTCAATGTTGTGTTCCCTATTCCCGCCGCGACTCTGTCACCACTATTTATTGAAGCTGGTCTAACCATTCCATTTATTATTATTTTCCTAGCGGCTGGGACACTAGCGGCTGATTTTATTGGGTATCTGATTGGTCGAACCAGTCGGTCGATCATAAAAACGAAACACCCTAAAATTGTTGCGTTAGCAAACAAAGTATCTACCTTGCATCCTGGTTGGATTATGTTGTTTGTAGCTGTCTATGCAGGATTTGCCCCACTACCAAACGAACTTATCCTAGTACCACTTGCGTTTGTCGGAGTGTCTTGGCGAGTACTGATTGTTCCATTATTTGTGGGAGCACTGATCATACAGACGTTGCTAGTAGCAGGAGTCACTTGGGTAGAGGTGTTGCTATAGCAGGAACTAGCGTTTCACTAGATACGTAAAAACCACTGTCCGCGCTCTAGGATTCGAACCTAGGGCCTTTCGAGTATCAGTCGAATGCTCTAGCCAACTGAGCTAAGCGCGGACAGTGGTTTCTACTTCGTGCGCAGAACTATACCAGATATAGAGGAAAAATAAAAGCAAGAAGGCCGCGCTCGCAAGTTGTGCGAACGCGGCCAAAATCAACGGGCTGGGTCAAACGTCGGAACGAAATAACCAAGTATAAAACAGAAACCTCCAATTATCAGCGCAGCAACAATCAACATACAAATGACGTTGAGCTTGCTGCTAAAACTTTCATCCCAATAGTCGGCGATCGCATGATATGACCGACTAATGGCAGCGAAGCTATCAGTGTCTTCTTCGTCGCGGATCTTTGCCCAATCGGACAAGCCGTCGTTATCTTTGTTCTTTCCAAAAAGTGCCATGCTCTACCTCATAGAGTTTTATGCGAGCTTGATGCCGCATTTCAAACTATATAATAACACTATTTTTATAAAATGTCAATCATGAGTTGTCAAACGAGTTTGCGGTATACTTTCATATATGAACTTGCAGACGTACATCGCCGACCTTATCTCGGTCCTAAATAGCATCGTGATCCCGTTTATGCTGGGGATGGCATTTTTAGTGTTTGTCATTAACGTATTTAGGTTTTTTATCCTCGGAGGAACCAACGCCGACAGCCAGGACAAAGCCAAGCGGCTCGCTGTATATGGAGTCGGTGCCTTTGTGTTTATTATTATTTTTTGGGGAATCATAAACTTGCTAGCAAATAGCTTTGGGCTCAACCGCGACTGTTTCAGTGGTCAAGTGACAGACTATGTAGCAGAACAAGCGCGACTAGATGGATCACCTCGAAGCCAAGTTGAGCCGTGTGCACCAACACAACCCCCAGCCCCGACACCAGATTCACTGCCGTCACTACCTGGACCATTTAATGACCCAAGTCCCAACAGAACCGCACCAACACAACCCCTACCACCCATGAACTAGAGTCAGACAAAACAAAACAACCGCGACTTGGCGGTTGTTTTGTTTCACATATTGAAAATTGAATCGATTCACAGTGCAAGCAAAAGAGTCGTCCTCTTTTGTCTTATCCGATAGGCTGGTCTTTCCCTAGTGTCTGACACCACTTCAGAGTGTTGAGTGTCATTGCTCGTTAGATGCTCAATTGAGGCACCTAACATCGACCAATTAGTCATCATTGTACATTTGTTACCAAATATACGACAACGTTTCCAATTGGAATTAATCCACGACCAGCTTCCGCTAGCCGTGCCTTGTTACGACTT
>CAYGTV010000004.1:0-80579 GCA_964353135.1 uncultured Candidatus Saccharibacteria bacterium | reverse complement strand
ATCTACACCTTCTCCACCACCGTAATATGGATACCAATCGGTGATCCGCATGTCTTGTGGCACAGCTGCCCCCAGTCCTATTGGAGGTTCAACTAGAACTGGTTGGTCGTGCCGCAAGTCCCGCTCTGTGAGAAGCAACCCTGTAAGTACGTACAAAATACAAAATAATGTAATCGGAACGATAATATAAGAAATAAAATTTTTGAAGAAATCCATAGTAATTTAATTTGATGTTGCCGTGCTTACACCGACACCTTTTCGATCCCACTTCTGCCAAACCACTTCTTTTTTGAATATCAGTGACTCAATCGACTTGATAAGTGCCCAAGCTTCTACATAAGTAGCAATGTAAAAAAGTAACCAACCGATTGGCGCTAATGCGATAAATGACAACCGACGAGTACTCTTGTCATAGAATGTGAACTGAATTACAAACATTAAACCAACCACCATCACACCCAGAAGATACGAAGTGAAGTCAGAGTTCATGATTGAAAATACATACAGAAATATCAAGAAAGGAATTTCAAACAAAAGCTGAATCTCCTGAAATATCGCCAAGGGCATGATGATCCAGGTCAAGAACTTATTGTGTCGCTTCTTAGTACTAAAAAACATACTCATGTGCTGATAGAACGTTTGGAAACGTCCTCGCTTCCACCGTAATCGCTGATTTTTGAGTGACTTTAGATCACTAGCACCTTCTGTATAAACAATCGCGTCACTGGCAAATTCAATTTTCATTCCAGCGTCTTGCATACGTACAGTCAGTTCAATATCCTCTGTTATGTTTGTAGTGTTATATCCTCCTAGTTGCTCAAACACTTCCTTTCGGAACGCACCAGCAGCCCCGCCAATAATATAGATGGTTCCAAGTAGAGCATCTGCTCGTTTAAAGTAAAAGGAAAATAGGAACTCAAGGTACTGCACAATCCCCACTGTATTACTACGATTTCCAATTTTTACGTTTCCGACGGCTCCAGAAATCTCTTTGTCTTTAAATACTTTTACAAAATTAGCGACTGCCTCACTATCAACCACACAGTCGGCATCAATCGAAATCAAAATGTCTCCCGTTGCTACTTCTATAGCACGATTCAAGGCCCCACCTTTACCGGTATTGGTTTGATATCGGTAAATTATAGAAACATCATTATTTTTACTTTTTTTGTGCTCAGTAAGAAAAGCTTTTATTTTCTCATCAGAATCATCAGTAGATCCATCGTTAATAACAACGATCTCCAAATTACGATATGTACTTTGTAAAACAGATTGCACTGTATTAATGACCCCAACACCTTCGTTCCATGCAGGAATTATTACAGACACCTTTGGAGTATATTTAATACCATCAAAATATAGCTTGTGGCGAATACTCATTTTGATGTCATGCCAGGGCCCAAGAATCATAAAAATGGTGTATTTGGCCAAAAGAATACAAGCAAAAGTAATTATAAAAATCCGCAAGGTTGGTGATTCAAAAACAAATACAGGCTCTAGAAACAGTGGCAATAACAATACACTAGCGGTAACTGCATACATGATTGTGTAAATAAAGAACTCTGTCATGCGTGCTTGGGACAATGAACAAATCTCTAATATAAAATAGCGTAGAAAGTTGATATAGATAATTAAGGCCATCAACCCAAAAACAATAACGTACGTGACATTTGTTAATAGAGACAAAAGAGAGACTGCACCCATTGCGTAAGCTGCCGTAAACAGCGTCATACTCAGCAGTGCTCCAAAATTGATAGTGATTTTACCCATAAAAATATGGGTGACTTATATCATATAAAATTGTATTTGTCTAGTCTTTATTGTTGATGTAGCGGGTTTCCACCTAAATGCCAGATAGAAATTTTCCCTATTCCATTTTGAGAGATTGTATTGATTTTTGCTTGAATACTTTGTGCGTCCTGATAAATCAAATATTCCTGATCATTATTTGCTATCAATTCAGCCGACCGCTCATCTCGAATAGCCATGTTAAACAGGGGATGTTCTTTAGCTTGCTCGTTTGTCACGATTCTAATCCGTCCTGTTTTAATATCACCAACATATCCATATGACGGAACACCAATTACTAGTCTACTATCGTCCTCGACTTGCATCCTAGTAAACAAAACCACTTCACTTAGCCAATCTAGAGGTGAGACAGGCTGGCCCACACCATGGTCAAACTGGTAGTCGTACGCCATAATTACCATATAATCAACTGGAAGTTTTTCAAGCTCACTAAGACGTAATGAGTACCACTGCTGTTCTGTTTCACTACGAACTGCTGGTAGGTCAATCATCAGCTGCTTACCCTCAGAATGCAGTTCCGTGCCAAGGCGAGTTACAAAATCCTTGTACCGTTCATAAATATCTTGAGTCCAGCCACCAAAATCTTCGAAATCTAGTTCTACACCTGTAAAATTATTTTCAATTACAAAATTGACGAGCTGTTCAGTATATTCTCCAGTTTTTCCGTCGTATGTGAGAAAAATATCCATATCTGGGGCATACGCAGAAGAGACCATAACAAATTGCTGAGCGGCTAAGCTACGTGTTACTTCAACATTTCGTTGAGAATATCCATTGCAACCATAGAGTTCTTCGCTCATAAGCTCAAACCGGCCACCATCGCGGATTACAAAATACTCTGGTTTAACAACATCTAGTTGCATCTGCTCAGCTTCTATTATCGCCTGGCAAGCAGGTTCACCTGGATACCACCACGCCATGGTCGTAGTAATCGGTATCGTAACTGGTTGCGGTAGATTTGATATGATGGTTGTTTGCTGTTTATTAGCTTCCGCAATAAGTTGATCTTGTATTACATGCAAGTCATTTATATCAGCGTCAGCTGGCAACTCATTATACAATTGCAGCCAGGCCAAAAGTGCTCCAAGTAAAATAAGAACGCTAGTACTATACAAGATTGTAACGTTAGTCTTCATAAAATAAATATTTCAGTGATTTGTAGCATATTTAACTAAGAAAGCCTAACGAAACACCCGGGCACTGCCGGTGGCAACACCCCAAATATAACACCCTTCGGTGTCATCGATTAGGATGGGAGCATAATTATCATTTTCAGAGACCAGTGCTAGTCCAGTTCTGGTTTTTTGTAGTCGTTTGACAACCAACTCACCATATACCGCAGCAACTACAATCATATTTTCGCGAGCCTGGATTGATCGGTCGACCACCAGCACATCGCCATCAAAAATCCGAGCACCCTCCATCGAGTCACCCTGCACCCGCACAAAAAACGTCGACGTTGGGTTGTCTATCATCAAATCATTTAAATCAAGTGGTTGCTCGACCAGATCGTCGCCAGGAGACGGAAAACCGGCCGCTACGGCGTCCGCATACAGTGGGTGCTCTGTGACATCATTACTCTCCAAAACAGCTGAAATAGCTGTAATTTTAGCTTCTCGCATGCACATATAGTACCACTAGATAATGACTGCGCCACTGGTCAGAGCGATATGCAGATACCACAAGCCACCCATAACGAACATGAGCGCTACGCTATAAGCAACCTGTACGTAATGAAGTCGCCTGGCTTCAACCACCAAAGCATACGCAAGTGAGATGACGATCAAACTGGCCACAACCAGATAGAGGAATTGCAGCACTAGATTCGGCCTGGTTGCAACTGATGCAATGGTTGCTCCCGCGTGTGAGGTAGACGCATCAATCATGGTTGCCACCGCTAAACCAGATGAGGTTGACAGCTCGGTTTGAATCACCACTACATCATCAACTAGGGTAGTCCTGATTTCTGAAGCTGATTCAACTAGTGGCTGCGTTGCTGGAATCACTGGAGAGGGTTCAGAAGCGGTTACTTCAGCTGGCTCGAGCACTACCGCCTCAGGCTGTGTTTCAGATACTTCATTGGTGTCTTCAGCCGCTAGGACCGCTACTGGCAACGCGGCTGGTTCTGGTTCAGCGATAACTTCTGAAACATCAACATCAGCAGTCACAGTAAGCTTAGGAGCAACAGCTGGTACTTCTACCGGTGCTGGCACAGCTGGAGTTCCAAATAGCTGCACTACGTACACCGTATCGTACCCATCAAACGTTCCTCGGGCAGTCCCAACTCCAATCTCACGAAACTTCGGATCAACGATATTTTTCTTATGGGCAGGTGAAAGCATCCACGCTTCCACTACTTCGGCCGAGTCGGTAAAGTGAATCGCTAGGTTTTCACCAGCATGGGCGTAGACATACCCCTCATCTTTGAAGAATTCCCAAGGAGTGGTTCCGTCCGGTGCAAAGTGAGCAAAGTATTCATTATCAGCCATGTGTTGTGCCTTGGCGGCTGCTGCTTTATCTAGAACCGCATTGCGAACCAATTGGGACTTGTTATTTTCTACACGCTCTTGGTTAGTTAAATCAATCACAACCGCTGGCAGCACCGTTGAAACCAGCCAGTCAGAGGACTGCCACAACAAAGCCTGCATGTTGGCGCCAAAGAAAGTAAGCAGCACTAAAACTGACATCATGACCATTGAAAAACGCTGGACTGGATCTGGTGCGCGCGATCCGTGTGGTGCAAATAGTTGCATATAATACAGTATTACACCATAAATTTGTAAAAAATGAAAGTTATACTATTATAATCAATAAACCATTGACTATTACTATCTTTCAGGTAAAATCTGCACCATAAGTAGAGGGAGAGTACCTAATGATCAAAGTTGCCACAATCTCAAAACCACCGCAGGATGACCAGGCAGGACATCTAGCTGAAAAAACAGAACGCAGCGATAAAGCTGTTCAATGGGCAGATGAATTCGCGAAAAACGGAGAATATGGTCGTCCGTCAGTTGCAAGAAGCTGGAAAGAGGAGTTGACTCAAACAGTAGAGCTCAGACGTTCACCTGATCCAATTTTTGGCAAAACCAGAAAAGTAGGTGGGTCAGGAGACAACTACGATCCTCATTTTTGATACAAATAAATCAAGAAAACGAAAAGCCGCCGGCGTTACACCGGCGGCTTTTGTCTTTCGTCTATAGAGTGCGTTAGTCTTGGACTGCTCGAGCGTTGATATCAACGTTTGTTTGTAGAGTTTCCCCTTCTAGACTTGGGAACGTTGCTCCACACACTATGTCGTTAATCTTCCAGAGTGTAGTTTTGTACACAAATCCAGTTGGTTTTGTGTGTCCAACAATCCCTTGGTTGAACCACGGTTGCAAGATGTCGTCTTTGAACGTCTCTTGGAACTTCTTGACATTGGTGTCAGTAATGATTCCAAATGTTCCAGTTACTGGGTTAGCAGTGCCACCAAACATATCTTTGAAGATGTTGAGGAATAGCTGCAGTTTCATCACTTCCATTGGATCATTTTCTGCTCCCATTTGCATGTAATCAACTAGGAATGGACATGTATCAGTTGACGCTCCAAGTACCAACGGTGCTGGGGCTGGAGTCGCCAGACGAGTTCGTGTTCCTGATGATCCACTAGATCGTCTTGTTGGTGTTGAAGTTTCCTCAATAATCTCGTCTTCTTGGTTGAGGAAATCACATTCGTAGTCCGCAATGTAGATCTCTGACACTCGTGTGGTTTGTTGCAGATCGTCGTAAACATATGGCGTGGTGTCAAAGAAACACTGTGCCCCACTTTGATCTGTGTTTACAGCATCACCATTTTGGAAGATAGCAGTCTGAGTCCAGCCTGATCGATCTTCTTCTGTGATTGACCATTCTCCAGCTGGTAAGTTGAATTCGTAGTACCCCGTTTCATCTGTAATTGCATAGACAGGTACATACTCATCTTCAATCTCAGTTGCTGTGATTGTCCATCCACCAAGACCTTCTTCACCTTCATCAAGTACACCATTTCCGTTTAGGTCATTGTACTTGAATCCAGAGATTGTCTCTGTTTCTGGCTCTGGTTCAGCTGTGTTTAGGAGTGTAAAGGTTCGAGTTGCTCGCAGGTTAGGAGCTGGTGCGTCCTCTCGTGGATTAACCACAAGACAGTAGTCACCATTGGCCCAAGTCGACATATCAACTGTTGTTTCAAACAAACCAGTTGTTGGATTAAACGAACTTGGGTTATTTGGAGTTGGTGATGCTGGCGCATTTCCAACTACGTCAGTTCCGTTGCAGCTACCAGCTCGGATAGCCCAGAATACTTCATCAACGTCATCGTCTGCGTCTTGGTAATCAGCTAGGAATTGGAATGTTCCAGATAGCTCTAGACCATTGGTCGCAGGATTAGTGATTTCAAGTGAACCTTCAAAAGCTGGTTCAGTTGTTACTTCACAGGCCACTGGACTTTCAATGTCTAGTCGATAGAGAACTCCAGCCGGGTTTGAACGGTCGTTTGAACCATCTACTCCTTTATTGTTTACCTTGATAGTAAAGGTGTTTTCACCATCTACCAACAGCGAAAGAATATCGTATTCTTTTAATGCTAAGTCAGCATAGTTGTTTAGATCTGATCGATCGATAACTTCTGTACCGTTAACAGTAAAGATGTAACCGTTGTCTGCAGCAATTTCAATCACCGCGCTAACTGCTCCGTTAACAGTGAATGTTTCAGAGAAGGTGTATGTTTCATCTTCTTCAGGGTTTTCTACTCGATCTGTCGCCCATACCCAAGTTGCGTCGTCGATATTATCAGTCCAGTTATTGTGAACATACGTTTCAACTGCAAATTCATTAGTTTCAACTACTAGTGTTTGAGTATCACTAAAGATTGAACAAGTTTGTGGCGGTAGTTCTTTTGGAACATTCCAAGCTACACAGTGGTATGTTTCGCCATCTTTTGGAGAGTCAATACGGTCGTAGTTGTCGTAATTAAGCCCATCTTTGTGACAGTACAACTCTGCAGAATCTTTATCATTGTTGTTTGCACCACCTACAAATGGAATGTAGTCAGCTGGCAGTACTTCTCGCATCCAGAATGATTTAGAGTTGACCGCAGCTAAAGGAACATTTGTTGATCCAACAAACGTAGTCCAGTCTGATCCAGCTGATCCAACAAAGTCGTCACCAGGGTTTGCAGTTGAGCTATCAGCCCATTCAAATTCCCAGTCTGGAACGATTCGACAAGTTGTGTCTTTACCTTGTTCGGCAAGCCAATCGGCAGCTGTGTTAGCTGTCACAGTTGGAATTGATCCACTCCAGTCAGGCAGCTCTTCTTCGTAGTCACACACAATTTTTGTTGTGTTGATTGTTACCGACGGAACCGATGCAATAGTGTTCAACATCGCCAGGGTTCGAGTTTTTCCTTTTTGAACGTTGATAACCCCGTCAGTGTCGTCATCATCATTCTGACTACCGTCGATAGTAAACTCGGCAAAGTCAGCCAGTTCATCTGGGGTTTCAGTAAAGAAGTCGTGGTATAGCGGCGTTGCCCAGATAGCGTTTCCAGCTACCACTACTTCTTCGGTGTATTTGTATTGACCAGTCTTGTCTAGCTCGACTACTTCACAGTAGGCATCTAGATCAGTACCGTTGTCGTTAACTAGGTCTGTGTTTGCAACTAGCGGTGTGGTAAATGTGAATGTTTCATCGTATCCACCAGGACCAGTTACATCTACTGAGAATTCACCAGCTGTACCAGCTCCGTTTGAGATGTTTCCTTGCTCATCTACGATCATTTTACATACTCGCATCATTGCTTTGGGTTCTTCTACTAGACAGAGCTGAGCATCATCTAGATAGGTTCCAAATGAGTTACTTGGTCCCAGGTCTGCAAATGCGATATCAGCAGAGTTAGAATCAGCCTTAAAGGTAATCGCACTACGAGTCCAGTCTGTAGTTAGCAGTCCTTCTGGGTCAGTTTGTGGACCTTCAGTTGCTACAGATGTGCCGTTAACTAGGATGTCCATTTGGTTTTGGGTGTCACCACCAGCGTTGTGACGCCCGGCAAATGCCCACGATAGTTCGTACGTTGCACCTGTTTGTAGACCAGCTACTGACTGAGTCACTTTGGTTGAATGATCACCATCTAGTTCAGCGTATTGGTTTCCTTCAGCCGCTTCATTGCCAAACAGGTCTTCTTGTAGTTCTAGAGTTGTCAGCGTGTTGTCAGACATTTTTGTAACTGTCCAACCTGGTACAGTGCCAAATTTCTGCCATTTTGAACTATTGGTCACTTCTGGTTCTTCAAATGAACCGTTGGTGAGTAGGTTTTGATCAATGTCAAGACATTGACTAACTGGCACTGGTTTTGGACATCGGTCTTTGTTGGATGCTTTTCGGGGTGAATAATCTGTTCCATCAAATGAATAGTTCAGGATTGTGGTGCCGTCTGAGGTTACTTCTGTGGTGTCAAAGAAAGTGTAATCTGCACCATCAGTCGCACCGGCAAATTTGATTACCCCCTGACCAGCCGCAGCTACTTCCACCGTTCCAGTGTCAGCAGTTCCTACCACTTCGTATGTGGCTGTAATTGGGAATGGGTTTGTGTTTCGTACCCGAAACCGCATTGAATCATCAGATGCTGTACAGATAGCTGTCAGTTGCAGTGGTTCAAATTCAGCTTCAGTTTTAAGGAAGTAAGTTCTCGCTACTTTTCCTTGCGGTGCAACCAATGCAGTTTCTACTGACAGAGCAGCCACTTCTGGGATATCAAAGACATCATATTGATCATCAATATCATTTACCGTGATCATTGGTCCGGCATTGATGTTGTCAGTGAAAATATGTGGAACAGGTGCCACTTCACCATGCTCACTCGTGTTTGAGATGTTTAGCACTGATGGAGTAGTTACTCCTGATCCAGGAGCAACGTTAATTCCGTGCCAGATATTTCCTTCAGTTGAGAAATCAGAGGCGTCTACAGTAGAACCATTTACTACCATTCCTGATCGGAAATTCTTTGATGTTACGTTTTCAACAGTGATTCCTTCTGATTCGTATACATTTAGACCGTGAAGACCAAGTCGCCACCGATCACCTTCATCAACTGATGATCCAGCACCAATTGCTGAGGCCACTGAAGACGGAATAGTAGTCACGTCGATAGATGCTTGTAAGGCAAAGGCTAGAGCGCCATCAAGTGTTATGTCTTTGACGGTTACATTATTAGTTCCAATGATACCAATTGCAGCGTTGTTATCATTGCTAGTTTTGTAGAACTCCGCGTTAACAGCATAGCCATTACCATCTAAGGTGATTTCCTTAGTGATGTTAATTTGAGCTCCAATAGTTTCATCTGCGCTCATCACAATAACGTCACCGTTATCTGTATCAGCGTCATCAATTGCCTCTTGTACAGTCGGAAATGTTTCACCTGTATCAATGTTTTCTACTGGTCCAGCTGGTACTACTGGGGTGTAGTCAATGGCTGAAGATTGTCCAACCCCTTTGATTTCACCCTCAGTTGATGAGGTCCAGGTTACTGTGTGCACCACGTCGTTGTTCTCATCTCGTAGTGTCATAGTGTCTCCAGCGTCATTCCAGACAGTGTTTCCACCGGCGTCAATTTGGGCATCACACGCTGCTGGAACGGTATTATCTCCACAGATCACGTAATTTTCAGTTGTCAAAAGTGATACACCTGGAGCAATTGTGTGCTTAAGTCCAATATCATCTGAAATAGTCCATCCTTCCAGATTTAGCGTACCGGTTCCGGTAAACTTAATATTTACCGCTTCTGTGTTTCCAGCACCTGGCTGTGGTGTCACAAAAACTGCGACTTGTCCTACAGCATCGGTATTTGCGGCATTCGCAACAAAAAAAGCCACCGGAAGGGCGCTCAAAAGTAAGGACAGTATGGTTACTCCCGCGAAAAGTCGCGCAGAGAAACCGTTGTTTGCAAGGTTAATAATATTCATATAATAGTTTGATTCTTATTGAGTAATAGAACCACGGCACCCACAAATAGTTGTCGTGTTACGTCCACTTTACTCCTTTATTTCACAAAATGCAACTATTCACCACAATAAATTAGCAATGGCAATAGCTAGTTGACAAAAAGTGTGGATTATCGTATTTGCTCTGAAATCCGTCGTACGGCGGCAATTTCTGCGCAAATTTTCATACTAGGGACATTGTCAGCGCGAGCTTCCCCAAATGCTATTTGTTCTAGCCCTTCCAAGCGATCAGCGGGTGAATCAGCGTGGGCATAGATTTTCTCAATATGGGCCTGGCGATGACTCTGTAGTTCACGCATTGGATATTTTCGATCTAGCATCCACGGAAACACCCCACACGCGTGAAAACGACCCTCATCACCGGGCACCTCCTGCCCTAAAACTCGCACCTCTCGCTCTGAGCCTAGCAACTCGCGGTCTAACATCCGCAGCTCTTGCACATCCATATCCCACACTTTTCCAATAGCGTCGATAAACCTGACAGTATCTGCTGCCGATCCTGCCATCTGCTGTCGTCCTATGAGCCTACCCTCAACTGGCTGCTGCCACATGACATATTCACGCTCAGCTTGAGAGTTATACATTGGAGCGTATTCACCTAGTACCTTATCAACCAAGAAACCAAATCCGGCCATACTTCCCACAACCCCAAGTAACACACTCACTCCGACACTAGACCCACCAACAAACCATGGCGACAGTCGATACCCTCGCCTCGTTGCTCGCATACCACGGCTAGCCACGAGCATTAGTCCTACAAACGCTACGATCCACAATACTGGTAGCGCTTCAAAAAAGAAGGTGAAAAAGTTGTCATACATGGCTTCGTATATATCGTAATAACGATACGTCGAGGTAAAAATCAATACGGCTGTTGCTAGACCTCCTAAAAGGACAGTTAATAACCACAGTAGCCACACACCTGAGTTCTGGCACCAAAAGACATATTTTGATCGCGGTTTGACGCAATCAGTCGTAATCCGTGAAAACACTCGATCCTGGATCGATTCTGATGTTTGGTTTGTGTCTAGGTTTGGTTTCATGTCTGTATTCATAGCTATATACGTATATGGTCGTTGTTTATGACAGTGGCTAACTGCTTTTTACCCCGATGAATCAAGGTGCCCACCGACCCAGTGGGTATCTGCAGAATATCGGATATTTCATCATACTCCTTGTGCTCAAAGAAGCGGAGTACCAGTACGTCATAATATTTTTTGTCGAGTTTCAATAACGCATCGTTTACTGTTTGGGCATTTACCGCTGAATCAAACTTCTCATCTGCCGACTCAAGGGACCCAGACACAAATGACAGTATTTCTTCACTATCGGCCACTAGGTGCCCCTCGGGCCGGACATTTTTCTTGCGATACGCGCTAATGGCTTCATTGTGAGCAATCCGGTAAATCCAGGAAGAGAACTTTAATCCGGTATCAAACCCATTGAGGTTACGGTAGACCTTGAGGAAAATATCCTGCAATACGTCAAGTTGATCGTCAGGGTTGCGCACACCCAGCCTAGCGATGTAACGACGCAGTTTTGCCTCGTAGCGATCCATCAAAATACCAAACTGCTCCTTGTCAGCTAGGGAGTCCTTCACAATCTCTTCATCTGAAACTTGTTGGTCGTCCATGTTACTTGTACAATAGTCGCATGAAAACACGAACGATTCTAGTAGCCTTACTGGCTGTAGCTGCACTATACGCCACACCTAGTACCACCGAAGCCAGTGCTGTACTTATAAATGACACCACAGCCCTAATCACTATTGATTTTGGTTTCAAAGCATCTGCTGGTGACTATGAAATTCCGGTTGCTGCCAGTAGCACAGTAACGTATGCCAGTCGGGCCGATGTGGTGGGATATGAAATAGCAGGGGCAGACATTCTTGGTAGTTCTGCTTTGGTGTTGAGTAGAGCACAACTAACAGGGGTTCGATATGGAATCGAAGAGGATGATACTGCTATCTTTACACTATTTATAATCGCAACCTTACGCGAACCGGCAACTGATGATCTGACAGCTACTATCACCAAAATCCCATACTGGATCAATGCGAAACGAACAACAGTTCACCAAAACCAGCTAGATGAACTGATGCAAACAACTATCAAAGCATCATAACCTTGTAAATTAAGGGTTTTCATGGCATAGTTGTGCAACTATGGAATTCCCTATTCGACTCAACAAATACCTCGCCCACACCGGGGTGGCTTCACGTCGCGAAGCTGACGAACTCATTGCCAATGGTAAAGTGCAAGTGAATGGCGCCAAGGCAGTCATGGGCCAAGCTGTAAACGACGGTGACAAAGTCAGTGTCCTTGGCAAAACCAAAGCCAAATCATACTACGCGTACTACAAAGGCCGTGGGGTTATTACTCATTCTCCCGGTGAAGGTGAAACTGATATCGCTACTAAACTAGCCAACGATTACGGTATCACCCACGTTACTCCAATTGGTCGACTGGACAAAGATTCGGAAGGACTAATGATCCTGTCAAATGACGGTCGAATCACCGGACCAATGCTTGATCCTGAAAGTGGCAAAGAAAAAGAATACGATGTGTTGGTCGACAAACCAATCAACGGTATGTTTAAGCGAGCTATGGAAACTGGCGTAGATATCGAAGGTTACCGCACGAAACCAGCTACCATCACAGCAAACCCTAAAAATGACAAACGGTTCTACCTAATCCTTACCGAAGGTAAAAAGCACCAAATCCGTCGGATGTGTGCCGCCCTGGGGTACCAAATCCAAACCCTAAAGCGAGTGCGGATCATGAATATCGACCTCGGTAAGCTGAAACCTAACCAGTATCGAAAACTAGAACCAGCTGAACTCAAGGACTTCCTCAAACAGCTCGAGGTAAAATAAAAAAACTTTACAAACAACTGTTTCTATAATATTTTGTAAACTGTAGTAATCGTAATTTGAATCGGAGTCATCTAATGAACGTTCGAAATCTGCTGATCGTGCTGTTTTACAGCCTGCTTTTCACGAGCGTTGCGGAGGCGCAAAGTCATCACGCCGTTGTGATTAGCCCAGCTGGTGAAATTGGTTATGCGCAAGCTGCATCTGAAACCGAAGCATTGGATAAAGCACTGGAACAGTGCCCAACCTGCCAAGACATCAATCCGCGTCAATATTATCGTAGCGGTCCAATTGATATGAATTTGATTGCACTATATTGTGCTGAAGCTACGCCTGACAGCTTTGCAACACGGGCGTATGATCGAGGGTTTGCTGTACGTGCAGCGTATGCCAAGGCCCAAAAGCACTTTTTGGCTACTCAATGCCAAGTGCTAGATCTGCCTTAATTGTGAATACCTCCTGGAGAAATCTAGGGGGTATTGTTTGTTTCATCACTATAAACCTAGGTTCAAACGCTCAATTGTACGGTCAGCAAACACTAGATGCGTTTTTGTGTCATAGACACCTGATTCACTTATCCGCTCTTCATCCTGCAACTCTTCTACCGCTGCAGCTGTAATCGAACCGTAGTATCCAGTTGGGCCAGCAGCCGCTAATTGGTCGCGCGCCGGTCCTTCTGAACCGTAAATAAGATAAATTTGCAACAGAGCAACGGTTGCTCCACTATCACCGGTCTTAATTTCAATTGGCAACAAAGATGGAATAGATTCAATCAGTTTTTGAACTGATTCCAATTCATTGATCGATTCTGCTATATCAGTACCTTCTAACGCACGATCAATTGCCCGAGGTAAATCGATATCTTCTGCCAGTGCTTGCCTGAATACATCTGGAAACGTTTCAACTAAAAACGTGGCGTATTTGTCATCGTCTCGACGTTTTGAAAAGACATCATCGAGAAACTCGATTTGGTCTTCTAGCGTAAATTCATCAGTAATCCGTGGGTATGGGTCAATTGGGGTCCGATCTTCATCAAGGGTTTCAAAGTGTAAGTGATAGACACCTTCTGGTGCATTTCCAGTGTCACCGACAGTACCGATGTAATCACCAACTGACAGCCTGTCACCAACATCAATGTCAGCAATCTCATCTAGGTGCATGTAACGAAATGATTCACCACCAGGGTTAGCCGTGTATACGTATTTACCGGCACTTGAACCTGTCCCCTTACTGGTTACTATAGCCTTAGTCGGTGAGACAATCGGAGTACCTTTTGGTGCTATAAAGTCTTGTCCTTCGTGAGTACGAGTACCACCACCACGAGGGGCACCAAAATCTGGTGTAACTTGGTCAATGTCCAAAGCAAACAGAACCGGTATAGCAAACGAATCGACGGCGTCGCCCCCCATAGGGGCACGTTCGCGATCATTATGACTAGCAAAGGTAGTAATTGGAAGTACGGCGATAAACAAGAGGGTAATATATTTCATATAGTTTTTATGACGCAGTGAGGATAAATTTCTTTCGCGGGTAGGTAGTACCATTGATCTGTAATTCTACCTCATGCTTACCTGGATATAGGACTCTGGTAGTCATCGGACGTAACGGCTGTTGTTTAGAGAAACTGAGCGTTTCACCTGGATTAATGCTCGTTTTAGCTATCTTGAACGTTTTTGGCGCCAACTCCCCGGCTTTCTTTTGAAAGTAAAGGTGATAATCAATCAGCAGAGTTTGTGGTTTGTGGGCGGTAGAGGTAACTGAAAAACTGAATTGAAGCGCGTTACCAATTGTCACCTCGTTGGTGTGGATTTTTATATTTTCAAGCTGTATTTCCGGTTTACTATAACCAAGCATTTTGAGCGCTTGGGTGTGCCCTTGTTTTTCCAGTGTGCGCAAACTGTGTCTGGTGATAAACCTCATCTCTGCGTCGCTTTGCTTGCCTGACTGTTGCCATCGCTTAAGGGTTGTTATCACTACATCTGGGTCAATTTTTGCAATGTCATTGAGGTGGTTGGCAACCGATCGAGTGACATAGCGAGTTGGATCGCTATGTAACAAATCAAGGATTGGAAGCGGGTCAGTGTGAAAAATAGTTATTTTCTTGGCCCAAGGTAGTTTTGGTCTGGTTCCCTCGCTAGCCAAACGCCTGACATGGTAATGCTTGTCTGTAGTACAGCCCAATAAAAAATCCATTGTTTCTTTTGGAAACGCATTGATAAACGTGCGGATTGGAAATTCGACGGAAAAACGCTTGGTCATTTCGTGCAACGCACGGATTGAGAACTGTACATCTTGTTTAGTGCAACCGTATTCCGCAACAAATGCTCCGTACGGGCCATAGATAAAATCACCAAAATCATCGTCGGTCAGAGTCGGGTCACACGGGGCTGGCAGTGATTCCACTAGAATCGTTGCTGCTGTCTGATAGTCTTCTGGCAAAAAGTCTCGCAGACAATCCCGGATCCAATATAATCGCTCCATCAGTTCAAGCTCCGGAAACTTTTTAGTAACCGTGGCTACAAATACCTTGGTTTGAAACGCTGGATACACACAAGCAATTTCGTCCGCTATAAGCCGAACTTTCGCTTCGTTAAACAGGTGATCCTTGAGAGAGAATGTCGGTTCAGCTTTTATAGCCATACCTACTGACTACCCCAAAATCGCCATTCAGCTAGCTTGATTCGCAGAATAGTTACCATCTCTCTTAGTGTCTGACCGAGGTCTTCTTTCCAATTATCTGCAGTAGTTTCTTGTAGATACCCTTCACTATCAGTCAAACCAGCCAACAGTTGCTTTGCATACTCAGAGTCGACCTCAAATACTTGCACTACGGTTGGCAAATCAAAAGTACCAGTACCATTGTTTACTACGTACAAAGCGGTAGCTCCAACGGCTGGAGGTTGATTGGTACACATATAGCCCCAGGTGCCGTTTACATTGTAATAGACCCACTTCTGCGCTTCAGAGCTTCCTTTGTACACTTCTGAAACTGTGACGAACTGACCGACATAACCAGCGTTGTACTGCATATTTGGATCACCGTCGGTGCTGGCTTTTTGGGTTATGTGCTCAACGGTATCTCCTGCTGTTGCAGTAAAAATGGTGTTTTGCTCTTCGCTAATGTAGTACTCAATTGAGCTCGCTGGATCAAGACAACTCAGAGCTGCCGCTGACTGCGGCAGCGCTATACTGACCAATACTAACAATAGTAAAAATAATGATATTTGTTTCATATACATATAGCAGATGACGTGTGAGGATAGTGGATCTTACTCTTCTAGAGCAGTATCCCAGCGTTCATTAAACTCAACAAACCAGCCGTCTCGAGGTTCTTCGGCCTCTGGGTCAAGCAAGTCATGATGATCCTCCATGTAATGTATCATCATAGACTCCATCACTTCCTCTGGCAGATTCCCGCTAAACTGCTCTTCACAATCAAGACACGTAATTGTTTTCATGTAATTAGTATATCAAAAGGGCCGCATGAATTGCGGCCCTTTAAACAAAAAACAATCACAGCAGTCGTCCTGTCTTTTTCAGATGAAAGCCAACAAGTTCGTCAGCCTCTTGGTCCTTAGCTGGAGGAATCACCTCGACTAGAACAGCGAGTATTGGATAAAGCGAGACCTTGTAAAGCTGCTGTGTAATACGCGGAGTATTTGAGTATTCGTATTTGTCACTAATGTCCCATGAAGCAAAGTTTACGTTTGATTCATGAGTATCGTCCAACTGCAATGAAGCATCCCTTGCATAGACCTCAAATACAACAGAAAATGCTTTATAGCCATTGCCAATGCCGACAACCTGGACGTCATACCAGTCAGGGCGTTTGGCGGGTTTGATTTCAGGAAAACCGCCAGCAAAGGAGTGATCTCCGATACCATCGGAATGCATATAGCCAAACCAAATCTTCTTTACCGGGTCAGACTTTTTTGGGCCACGCCTTTGCCCGTCAGACGGGATGTTGTTGTGTGCGCAAAAGCAAGCGATAAAAATTTCTGCACTGAGGTTTTTAATTGCATCGCGGTGTCTTTTCTTGAGATGTGCCATGTCAGCCTCCCTAACTATGAACTCTGACCTTAACTTAGCACAGCAAACAGCATTTTAAAATATCTACTTCAATATCACTGTAGTAGCTGGCAGACCAGCTTCGATTATTGCTAGATCCTGCTCTGAATACTGCGTGCCTAGTAAATCGAGAGTTTTCAGATTGGTAAGATTCGCTAGTTCATTTGGTAATCCAGTCAGTGGATTATTGGACAGATTGATATTTTCGAGACTTGTCAGCTGACCAACTTCGGCTGGTAGGCCGGTAAAGTTGTTGTTACTCAGGTCGAGCGTCCGTAGGTTACTAAGCAGGCGAATTTCAGCTTTCAGTGATCCACTCAAACCGCGGCCAGAGAGATCGACCAGCGTACTGTTGACTGGTACCGAGATACCATCGTAGATAGTAACCTGACGTCCTGATGTGCCCAGTTGATCAGCGGCGGTTTGGGCTGACTCTAGGATATCTGGTATACCTTGCTGTTCAAGCGAAGTGTCATCTCCCGTCCCAATATATGTAACGCTATTGTTATATATCCAAATAGATACAGATAACGCCAGTACCAACGACAGTAGACCGAATAGTTTCATACTCCAGTCTACCACGTATCCATATTAGCGTAGTAAATCAGCTAGACATCATCCTCATCCTCGATTTCTTGCTGGATAATTTCTTCGATGATGTCTTCGAGTGAAATCACACCGACAAACTGCTTGTTACGGTTTTTTACAATTGCCAAGTGTTGCTTGGACTTCAACATCCGCCCCAACACTGTGTCGAGCAAGGCCGTACTTTGTACCGTTAGATACTCATTATCAAAAGCTGATTCGGTGTGTTTGATTTTAACGTCGTCTTTTTCGATGATGAGGTCTTTGACGTACATAATCCCAACTACGTTTGACTCTTCCCCGCTATACACCGGCAAACGTGAGTAGCCATGGTCATTAATTTCTGCCAGCATCTGATCGTTTAGAGTCGCGTTTTCGTCATAGGACACAACCTGTGCTGCTGGAGTCATCACTTCTTGGACCTGACGGTGTGAAAACTGCAAGGCGCCATGCATGATTCGCTCCTCATCCCCGTCGATTGGACTGTGTTCCGAGTCCTCGTGTTCAGAGATAATATCCATCAGCTCTTTATGCGAATAGGTCGTAGGCAGCTCTGAGCCCAGGGCTTTATCGAGCAGTTTAGCAATCGGCCACGCGATTGGATACGCTAGAAATAGTGCCAGTTTAGTAAACCAGATGGTTCGCGCACCAAACCACAATGCGTAACGAGAAATAACTGCCTGTGGAATGATTTCTCCAAAGAGAACGATAAGAGTAGTCGCCAACAACCCAGCGACTACACCAGAGGCAACGTTTGTCAGAAAAATCGACAACGTCGTGTTGACCGCCACGTTTCCAAGCAGCAAAGTAGTGAGTAGCAAGTTACCCTTAAGGCGAACTGGGTAAATGATAGCTGCGTCAGCGTCACCGTGTTTTGCACGGCGCCGCAGTGATTGTGAATCAAGTGAGAGGAGCCCTAGCGTTAACCCGGAAAATAATCCAGAAAGTAACACTAAGGCTAGGGGTATGAGGTAATCCATTATAAATATATAAAGGCACAGTATACAGTAAACTAACTCATTTTCTAGCTTTATTGATAAAAACCTTGCATTTTAATATTAAAGTCGTACTCTAAACTACAAAATTCAGTCCCTTCAGTTCAGGAACATCAAAATGAGAGAATTTCCAAGTTTGCTTTATCAAGCAACAAACAGACTAACTTTTGCTGACTGTCAGCCAGACCACATCAACGAAACCAATCTTCTCTACAAAAAAGAAAAGTATGATGACTGCAGCCGTCCATTTGAACTAGAGGTAGCGTGGCAGCCGGACGGCATCATGATAAAACGGCTTTTTGTTAGACCTCAAATTCAGCGAAATGGAATAGGGAGTGATATTATCAACTCGCTCAAGCATGTATCTCAGACACATGGTTATGGATCAATCATGCTTCACGACGTTCTACCAGAAGCAGTCGGATATTGGAAACGTCGTGGATTTTGTGTTATTGGGAAGAGTGGAGTCTGGTGGAACATAAACCTAAGAAGGCCGAGATTGTAATGATCTCGGCCTTTGTAGTTTCACCTGCTAGCGCTGCTCTAGAACAGCGTCATATTACGGCTCGGCTTTCGTGTAGCAGAGAGCTAAACAAAAACAATAATCGATTTGAATAAATGAATACAGCGAATCATTTAAATAAACTTTATTTTTTATTACATATCTGGCATCATCAACCAAGCTGACGGAGGAGTTCTTATGTCACTAGATACCTATATGGAAAAATACACGGGATTTCCAGCAACAATTACACCAACTCAAACATTCAATGTAATTGAAACACCACTTTTTGTAGTAAATTATAAACTGATCCACGATGCTGCTGTGATCAAATGGCTACAGTCTTTTGATCCCTGCAACAAACACCTACAGGTTGGAACATGTGTTGTGAAAGCTTTTAAAGAATGGAGTCGCGACACGCAACTGCGGCTCATTGCTGAAGGAGTGGCAGACGACGCGACTCCATTTTGGAGGAAGGTGAGTTTTTTTCCTACTGGAGAAGGTGAACCTGATTATATTTGGAACGGTCAATAAATTGTAAACGGTGCCTTGCCATAGGCGCCGTTTTTAATTATTAATGTTTACTGTTGCTCTAAAACAGCGTCAAAATACGGCTTGGCTTTGCTGTACCAAATACCATAGCCAGCGCTGGTTGGATGCAGACCATCGATAGCAGTGTGCTTACGTGGCTCTGCGAGAAATGGGTCATACTCCGGCTCATTGAACAGTGGCACAAACGAGACGCCCTGGAATTGACGCACCATTTCTATCATTAGATCATCGTAAGATCGTGAGGTGTTGGTCAGCTTTGTACCATCCTTGCCCTGGAAAATCATTGGTCCACCGAGGTTTCCGCAGGTAAGCACAATGATGTTGTTAGCGTACAGACGAGCAGATTCAATCAAGCTCTGCATCCGCTGTACAGTTTCAGTGGCTGACGCTCCGCCCAACATGTCGTTGGCACCAATTTGAAAGACGATTAAGTTGTATCGATCATCTACGCTCAAACCATCAACTACCTCTTGTGCACCAGCGATTGTACGTCCGTTAGAGCTGTTGTTAGTGATTGTGTACCAGGTATAGTCATTACCCAGACGCCCAGCCACTGACTCATCTGACCGACTCGCTCCAGTTCCGTATCCAGTACTATCGCCAACAAACAAAATCGACCCAGCTCCACCACCCAGCTGTTCATACGGTGTCACCCGAGCGATCAAATACCCAGTCAAGCCATACCGCCACCAGCCAGTCATAAACAATACAGTTCCAATAATTCCAATCCCTACCAGTACCCAAAGAAACCAATTCATGAGTTGAGTATAGCAAATTAATAAACAAGGGCCGGAATCGACCCCTGTCGATTCCGGCCCGCTATTGCGTAATTGCACTGCTTGAGAAGCTAGAATTTCCGACGGGCTTCGATTCTACTATATATTCCGGCAGTGTTTGGGTGATTCTTATCATGTCGCTGTAGGTTTGCAGCGATAGTCTGAATTTTGCGAATTCGATGATTTTTCGCTGATTGTCGAATGCGCCTTAAGGAACGCTTACGATCGGCGTATGATTTACCCCATGAAGACATTGTGTACTCCCCTTTCTATGGATCACATAAACTGTAACGCGTCGCTGCAAAAAAGAAAAGCCCTTGCGGGCTTTTCTTTTTGTTATCTACTATTTAGGGGCGTTCTTTCGTTCGCTTTCCTTCAGATACTTCTTTCGAAGTCGAACTGATACTGGGCAGACTTCTAGATATTCATCTTCAGCCATGATTTCTAGTCCGGTTTCAATTGAGATGACTTTTGGATTGATCAGGTTGATCGCTTCGTCGTTACCTGATGATCGCATGTTGGTCAGCTGCTTTCCTTTAGTTGGGTTTACCATCATTTCTTCCCCCTTACTGGTGTTTCCAACTACCATTCCTTCGTAGACTTCAGTTCCAGCTTCGATGTACATTTCTCCTCGTGTTTGTAGGTTGGCCAGTGAGAAGCCAAGCGCTTTTCCTGATGCCATCGAGATCATTGATCCAGCCTTTCGTTTCTTGATTTCACCAGCGTATGGTCGGAAACCGATCACTTGTGAAGCGAGGATTCCTTCACCCTTGGTGTCTACCACAAATTGGTTTTTGTATCCGAGTAGCCCTCGAGTTGGTCCTTCAAATAGAAGTCGCACCTGGTCACCATGTGTGATCATGTTTTGCATGATGAATCCACGGTTTGAGAGTCGTTCGATCACGGGTCCTTGGAATTCTCCTGGGATGTCGATCGTTACTTCTTCAAACGGTTCTGATTTCACACCGTCAATTTCTTTGACGATTACCTGTGGCTGTGACACTGATAATTCGTACCCTTCTCGTCGCATGTTTTCGAGCAACACCGCGATGTGCATTTCTCCACGTCCGTATACTTCCATCACGTCCCCACTAAATTCAACCTGTAGTCCAACGTTAATTTCTAGCTCTTTTTCTAGTCGTTCCGCGATTTGTCGTGAAGTTACGTATTTTCCTTCTCGTCCAGCAAACGGTGAAGAGTTCACCAAGAACTGCATACCGATGGTTGGCTCATCAACGTGGATGGCTGTCAGTGGTTCTGCCGCTTCGTTGTCTGTCAGTGTCTCACCAATATTGATGTCTTCAAGTCCAGCAATCAGAACGATGTCTCCAGCAAACGCTTCGTCAAGCTCCACCTGTGATACACCTTTGTAGCCAGACATTTTGACTACCTTCCCTTTTTTCACCTCGTCAGAACCTTCCATTTTGATGAAAAGTGACTGCCCTTTCTTTACCATTCCTTCGTAGATACGCGCAACCGCTAGTCGCCCGAGGAAGTTGTCGTACCCAAGGTTAAATACCTGTGCGCGTAGGGCGTCGCCTTCTGCATACCCTTTAGCTGCTGGTACAGTTTCAAGGATACAGTCTAGTACTGGTGAAAGGTCTACCATCTCATCTTCTAGTTTTCGTTTTGCCTTTCCGTCTCGCCCGATGGCGTATACCACTTCAAAATCAGACTGCTCGTCGTCAGCTCCTAGTTCTAGAAAGAGTTCCAGTACCTGTTCCTCACATTTGTCAGGATCAGCGGCTGGTTTGTCGATCTTGTTGATGATCACGATTGGCTTGAGGCCTAGTTCCAGTGACTTTTTCAGCACGAACCGGGTTTGTGGCATTGGCCCCTCCTGCGCGTCCACGACAAGCAACACACTGTCGATACTTCGCAGCACTCGCTCTACTTCTGATCCAAAGTCGGCGTGACCAGGAGTGTCCACGATGTTGATTTTGGTGTCTTTGTACGTCACAGAGGTGTTTTTCGCGTAGATAGTGATCCCGCGTTCTTGCTCGATGGCGTTGTTGTCCATTGAAGCATCACCAATACGGTCACCGGTAAATTCCATCAGACCGTCGGTCAGAGTGGTTTTCCCATGGTCTACGTGGGCGATAATAGCGATGTTACGGATTTCTTGTGACATAAATAAGATAAATTGAGTGAAAATAAAAGTCCCGCACCCAAGCGGGAATAACGGGCACAGTATGCCTTGTTAAGGCGATTTGGTCAATCACCAAAACCAGCCCTTCACCACTTCATCGAAATCACTACCAGGTTCGAGAATTGTGGCACCGAAATAGAACAAACCAACCGCAAACGCTACGATAATGATTGCTTTAAGCATTACTCCGTCGTTTACTGGCAAACCGCCAGGTTTGGAAAATCGCCCCCAGGAGAAGCAAAATCCCAATTGGGTAGTACACCAGCGACGAGCGCAACATGGTAAAGAAACCATACCCAAAATACGACTGGGTCTGGCGGATATAGCCCAACTGCTCAACGTACCCGGTATCCTGCTCTTCATCGCCGACTGTCAGTAGATACTGAGCGAGGTTGTTGGGACTGCTGACCTCTAGGCGGTAGGTTCCTGGTTCAACATCTACCTCGAGCAAGTCTGCCGTTAGAAATGTCATCCCGACCAAACTATCGCGCTCTCGCATCCAGTCAGCTGGATTGATAGTTTGCCGGGCAATTTCAGTCACTCCGCCACCTCGGTCGTTGCGTCGGATCAGTAGTAGCGATAGTGGCTCAGCTGGTCGACTAGCTGGCTGTTGCAGCTGGGCTGTAAAGGTAAATGGTTCTTCTGAGTGGACTTCGTACATAACTGGGTAGTTATCAAGCGTGCCCAGGTACCCAGTCTCAATCGGTAGTGCACTTTCAATCGGGAACACCTCATACGGTCGACTGATGTCAGTTTCGACCACAACAAAAGCCTGAGCTAGGTTAGGAAGCACAATAATGATCGCAGCGAGTAGTATACGCATATAGTCACTCCATTATACACAAACAAAACGGCAGCACCTATGGTGCCGCCGTTTACACTCTAGACAATAAACCTTACCGACTCCGTGAACTTCCTTTGTGCGGCAGGTCAATTCCAACCTCAGCAAATATCGCTCGAACAGCCTCTTTGTCGTTTGCTTTGTGGGCTACCTGCAATGCTTCACGCTGCTCGTTTGTAAGCAACTCGTGAGCGTGAGCGTGTGTTCGCAACCCTTTGTGCCCGCCATGTTTCTTACCATGCTTTTTTGTATCTACGCCCAGACTTTCTAGCAGCTCTTTCGCTCCATCCTTGTCACCAGACGCTCGTAGTTCGTGCGCTTCTACAAACTGCTCAAATTCAGCTTCAGAGGTAATCACGTCTGCCAGTGGTGAGTCCGCTACTGCCACCACAAATGCGTCGTAGTCATTTGCTTCTACTGCGGCGTGTACTGCCCGTTTTGCCTCTTTTGCAACCTCTCTGATTTGTTGCATCGTCTGTTTGGTAACTCCGGCTGATTCAAGTACTTCTTTGGCACCTTTCATATCTCCCATCACCTTCAGCTCTTGTGCTTCTTGGACCGCCACTACCTGTTCATCACTTAGTCCGGCTCTGGTTAGTAGTTCAGTGCTACCAAATGCATGCACGCCTGAAGCTGTGACCGCAAACGCAGCTACTGCAACAAACAATGATTTAGATGTTGTTTTCATATACTTCTATAGTGTTTCAAATTTCAGTTTTTTGTAAGATCTAGCTAGTGCACCAGCCATAATGACTGCTACCTCTATTACTACGACCTACCTAAAACCCCCTTTCAAACTACGAAACACAAAACCAAATATTCAAGCAAATCTACCGCTGCGAACCATCAAAGTAGTACCACAATCCAGCCAGTGTCTCCCACAATTTAGTGTCAGCGTCGACGTTAGTTCCACAAGAGTCCAATTCATATACTTCATCTTCTAGTTCGATGATATACCGAACATCAATCCCGTCCACAAACGATTCACACATGACTGGATCAACTGGCTCACTAAATTTCTCTAGTGCAACAGCCGTCGCGTAGCGTTTCAAATCCTGCTGAATTGCTAGCGGTAGCGACCCCTCACGTAGCACCTGGGCGGTAGCACCACGAGGTGTATACGAATAACGATAGTTGCCATTATCAGCAATGTTAAACGAAGGACACGTTCCAGCGCGATCACACCCACCATAGGCTTCACCTGTCACTATCAATGTCAGACCGATCTCTTGCACAGTATCTTCAATCACCGCTGTAGTTGGCGCAAATCCAGCAAAAAACATATACACGCCGACCACTAGCCCAACCACAAAGGTAAAAAGAATGTTTAGCAAGTCCTGTTTTTTCATATCAATAGTATAACAAGCAAATCTCCGGAGAAGACAGGATTCACTTATATACTGAGCGGAGAGAGGGGGATTCGAACCCCCGATACGTTTTCACGTATACATCCTTTCCAAGGATGCGCGATCGACCACTCTGCCATCTCTCCAGGATCAATATTTATAGCATATTTGCAGAGCATTCTTATACATGATACAAAACTTCCAGACGCGCAACAGAAGGAGTATCCCTATGCGTTTTCTAAAAGACTTCGCTCTTCTCCAGCTGTGTTATTTTTTCTATATTCTGTGTAGCTTTTTGAGTTATCAGATATTGATTCAGTTCAATGCTGGACTACCAATCAATGCTGTTTCAGAAGCCGTCGGCAATGGAATAACTATTGACCGCCAGTTCTATCTCTTAGTCCTGAAGGTGGTGGTTATTGAAGAACTGCTTTTCCGGGGAATTCCTTTTGCCTTTATAAGCTGGTTTACACCTCGGATTGCTTATATCTGGGTCATCGCACTCACTTCTTCAATTATCTTTGGATCACTTCATGGAATGAATGCGGGAGCGATCTTGATACCTGGCACCGGTGGATTGATCCTTTTTTGGTTTGGATATTATTTCCTCAAGCGAAACAACTGGTTAACCGCGTTGTTGATGTGTCTCCTACTACATATACAGATAAATACCGTAGGCCTCTGGGTTGCAGCACAAATATAACGTGAAGACAAAAATTAGACAGGCCGCCCTTTGAGGCGGCCTTCTGCAATCAATTCTAGTCGTCTAATTGCGCTATATACTGATCTAGATCATCTGACATGACCCTGGCAGATGAATCAGTCACAATTTCAAAAAGCGTACCCAACGACTCACGTTGTTTTGGATCATCAGGCATCAATCCTCGCTCTTCAAGCAAGTTGATATAGATTTGAAGCCACATGGCAGTCAGCTCTTCAGCGAATTCTTCTCTACTAACCCGATCCTCAGCAATATCTTTCCGGTAATCTCGGATTGCTTCTCGCATATCGACATGGTACAAAGCATCGTAAATTGGCTGCATCAAACTAATTGTAAAATCTTGACTGGTGCCTTCATAGCCATCAGGGATCATCTCATCAGCCTGTAGAAGAGCATCACCAGTCGCAGTCAGTGCAACATCTAAATGGTGACCCAACAAATCATGTATCCGCTGAACAACCTCTGTTTCGTTTTTACCAGCAAATGCCTCTGGTTTGATGTTAAAAGGACGGTGTGCTGCATGCATTTGTTCGGTCAACATCCGATCAATCTCATTACTCTGGGCATTATATCCATTTATTAGGTCTTGCGGAGTAAAGTCGTACTCTGTACTGGTTTCTTTAAGAAAACTGAGTGCTCCGGCCACACGAACTGAACCATATGTTTGTGGAACAAGTATATTTGCCTTTCGAATCTCATCAACAAGTCTTAATACGCTTTCTTTTAGTGCCCTCTCTCTTTCTGGGGTAGATTGTTTTTCTATACCTTCATTCATATTTTAAATTTCTAGTCCTAGATCAATAAAAACTTCGTCTACCGAAGCTACTCTTGTTACAAGTGGATTAAAGTACCAAGGAGATCGAGTATTATGCTCACCTACTACATAAATTTTTGTTTCGCCTCCGAGTCTTTTTTTGGCCAACGCAGCACCGTATTCCATATGTAGTGTAGTGCCACGTTCATGGGTGAGATATACAAACACATCAGAATCCAAGATTGCCCGTAATTCATTTTCGGCATAGCCACGAATACGATCGACGTGCTCAGTATATGGCTTGCTTTTTATATGAGTTGTCCAATCGTAGGAAATTTCATGTCCCAGCTGACGCACACGATCGAACAGTGCGTGTATCTGATTAACTTCTTCAAATTTCCCCGCGATGTAGAATTTCATACAGCATGTTATATATTCATCCCCCGTAACCGAGCGATACGCTCACCAGCTGGAGGGTGCGTATGGAACATGGTGCTGATTTTCTGCATAATCCCCTGCTTTTCACCGGAAAAAGGATCAGAGATAAACAAGTGCGCGGTGGCGTGTGAGGCTTTTTGCATCGGGATGTTGGCACCGCTGATTTTCTCTAGAGCCGAGGCTAGTCCTTCTGGGTAGCGAGTCAAAAGCGCACCCGTGGCGTCAGCCAGGTATTCGCGCCGCCGTGAGACAGCCATTTGCATCAGCTGAGCAGCGATCGGCGCCAATATAATCCCAGCGATACCGACAATCAAAAAGGCTGGGTGGCGGTCTCGGTTGCCACCACCAAACATCAGCGACCGGGTCAGGAAGTCTGCCAAAATAGCAATAAAGCCGGCCAGGACCACCGCGACTGTCATCACCAGCATGTCACGATTTCCAACGTGCGCTAGTTCGTGTGCCATCACCCCCTCCAACTCATTTCGATCCAGTATCGTGAGCAAACCAGTGGTAGCCGCCACCACGGCATGCTCTGGGTTACGACCAGTGGCAAAGGCGTTGGGCGCCGGGTCGTGTACCACGTAGACCTTAGGCATCGGTAAACCAGCAGTGATCGATAGGTTTTCAACGATATTGATCAAGTTGCGGTGTTGAGTCGGGTCGGCTGGGACGGCGTTTGTCATCCGTAATACTAGTTTATCTGACGCCCAGTAACTATAGACATTCATCCCTAGTGCAAACGCCACGGCAACATACAAAATCGCTGGATTCCCCATGTACCACGCCGCCGCATAGCCAATGGCGATCACCATCAATAAGAAAGACCCCATCAAAAGATAGGTTTTGAATATATTGGCTGATTGATGTGTATATAAATTACCCGTTGACATACTCTAGTTAAACTAGAAGTCCACCTTTACCACCTCTCGTTCAACACTGTTTTCTGGTAGTTCAAAGTACTCCATCGGGGTAAAGTTGAATGCATTTCCAATGATATTGCTTGGGAATGACTGCAAGGCAATCAATAGATCCCGTACGTTGGTGTTGTAGAAACGGCGTGCTGCCTGGATTTTGTTTTCTGTATCAGTCAGTTCAGTTTGTAGTTCACTAAAGTTTTGACTAGCTTTGAGGTCTGGGTATGCTTCGGCGATAGCCAATAGGTTACCAATTGCTCCACCAAGCGCAGCCTCGGCTCCGGCCATGGCTTTGATTTGTTCTGGGGTGATATTGCTCGGGTCAACGTGCGTTGCAGTTGCGTTTGCTCGGGCTGCTGTTACTGCGTCAAAAGTTTCCCGTTCATGCGCAGCGTATCCTTTTACGGTTTCAATCAAGTTTGGGATCAGGTCATAGCGACGCTTTAGTTGTACGTCAATATCTGCCCACGCTTCTTTTGTACGCTGGGTAAGTCGCACAAACATGTTGTACGCGTAGACACCGTAAAAGAACAGTACTACTGCCAGTCCAATCAACACTACCACCCCAATTCCTAATCCAAACATAAAAAAATATTACTTTTTAAGTGATAATATTTTACCACAAAACCTTGACGGATGGTATTTTAGTACGGTAATCTTTGACTGCAAACGTACGGAGGTAAACATGGGTACGCTACTCACGTTCGGCAGACGCGTCCCGTTTGGATCAATTGCCGAAGGGGAAAGGTTTGGCTATCTTGATGAAATATGGATCAAAGAAGAACCTTTCAAAAATCGTCCTGGGAGGGCAGTCAATGCTATGAAAGAAGACTTCTCAGGCTCAGGACAAGTTTTAGACGATGAGTCAGCATGGATAGCTGATGACACAATGGTTATTAAACTAGAGGAATGAAAAGGCGACCGCTCGGCCGCCTTTTTAATTTCAAAACAATGTGCAAAAGGAAGTTTCATCATGTCATAATAATGAGAGTTCTTTGCATGAGGAAAGCATCATATGAACATGAATGTTTGCACTTCAAGAAAAGCGAAAGGGCCTCGACCGTTATTGTACCTGGGTCTTTTTATTCATCCCGGAAGGAACCGATTTTTCTTTTGTGGACAAGAGATTCATTTAACCAGGGTGGAATTCAGGTTGATGTATCTTTTGTTACAAGCGCCACAGCAAATCAGATCAAAAGACACTATTGTATCCGCTATGGAAACACACTGGGATGGACGGCATCAGATAGTAGACGAACACCTCAAACGAATACGTAGGAAGTTAACCAACGACCAATCGCTAGCTCGAAAGATAATTGTTAGTGAATACGGGATCGGATACAGACTATGGAGACGAGATGAGCTGTAACAAAAAGCGGCACCACATGGTGCTGCTTTTTACTTAGCTAACGAAGCAGGACTACATCATTCCTCCCATACCGCCCATGCCGGACATGTCTGGCATTCCGCCACCTTCTTCTGGTTCGTCGGCGATTGCACATTCTGTTGTGAGCAGGATCGCTGCGGCAGATACAGCGTGCTGCACTGCAGAACGCTCAACCTTTACTGGGTCGATAATCCCCGCTTTGATCATATTTTCGACCATCTCTCCTTTGGCTGCGTCATAGCCCATCTTACTCTTTGGGTCTGCTTTGACCGCATCAATCAGTTTCTGAGCTACCACCGATCCGTCAAGAATCCCGGTGTTGTCAGCAATTTGTTTCAGTGGTGCCATCAGTGCAGTCAGGACAATACTGTAACCAATCATTTCTTCACGACCAAGTTTCTTTTTCTCCATTGCAGCACCCACGATGCCTGAAGCAAGCGCGAGTGAAGTTCCTCCTCCGGGTACAATTCCCTCTTCAATTGCGGCCTTGGTAGCGTTTACCGCATCCTCGATTTTCAGTTTGAGGTACTTCATTTCAGTTTCAGTCGCAGCTCCAACTCGGATCACAGCTACTCCGCCTGATAGTTTAGCGATTCGTTCTGACAGCTTTTCCTTATCATATTTACTCGAAGCGCTACTGAGCTGAGATTTAAGTGCTTTTACTCGATCCGCAATTTCTGCTTTTGTTCCGCCACCACCAACAATTGTAGTATTATCCTTGGTTGCAACCACTCGATCTGCTTTCCCGAGCTGTGCTAGCTCAACTGTTTCTAGTTTAAGTCCCAGATCTTCTGAAATAACTGTTCCACCGGTGGTGATTGCGATATCAGCCAGGATTTCTTTCTTTCGGTCGCCATATCCTGGAGCTTTGATTGCTAACACACTAAAACCACCTTTTAGTTTATTCACAACAAATGTTGCCAACGCTTCACCTTCGACATCATCTGCGATAATGACCAGCTCTTTCTTGCCAGTAGCAGCAATTTTTTCAAGCAGTGGCAGGATTTCCTGTACGCCGGTGATTTTCTTGTCAGTGAGAAGAATGTGAGCATCTTTGAATTCAGATTCCATCCGTTCTGGATTGGTTACCATATATGGCGACACGTAACCTTTGTCGAACTGCATTCCTTCAGTGAATTCAGTTTCAATCCCAAATGACTGTGACTCTTCCACGGTTACCACACCGTCTTTCCCTACCTTGTCGATAGTTTCAGCAATTTTCTCACCTAGCTCAGCATTTTCAGCCGAGATTGTAGCTACCTGTTTGATCTCATCTACGTTGGTAATCGGGGTCGACATGTCTTTGAGAGCAGCCACCACATCAACCGCTGCGTGCTCCATCCCAGTTCGGACCGCCATGGCGTTAACACCCATAGTGGTTTGCTTGAGACCTTCGTGAACCAGTGCTTGGGTCAGTACCGTGGCGGTTGTCGTTCCGTCTCCAGCTAGTTCATTAGTTTTGTTAGCGACTTCTTTGATGATTTCCGCTCCCATGTTTTCAAACTTGTCTTTGAGAGTGATGTCTTTGGCGATTGATACACCGTCATTGGTGATCATCGGTCCACCGTAGCCTTTGTCCAGCAGCACGTTGCGACCTCTTGGTCCAAGCGTGACTTTCACCGCGTCTGCCACGGTATCGATTCCCTTTTTTAGCTTTTTCTTAACGTCTTCTCCAAAAATTACTTCCTTACTCATATTAAATAGTTTTAGTTAGTAATTACTTCTCTGAACTGAGGATTCCTAATACACTTGATTCGGCAACGATATAGTACTCTGCTCCGTCAATCTTGAGTTCATCAAAACCGTATTTTGAAAATACTACTCGATCTCCTTCTTGTACATCCATCGCAATCCGGGCGTCGCCGTCTTCGTTCCATTTCCCTGGTCCGGCTGCAATCACGATTCCTTGTTCTGGTTTTTCTTTCTTGGCAGTATCAGGAATGATAATCCCGCTAGTTGATACGGTTCCTAATTCTTCGTCGGTAAGTGGGCGGACGATTACTCGATCACCCAATGGTTTGATCGGACTTTTGTCTGACATAGGTATAAATACTTAGAAAAATTACAATAAATAACGATTTGTTCAGTTGCGACTGCAAAAACCCGTCGATTACCTCCGTCGCGAACACATTATATAGTAGGTGCGAGGGTTTGCAATTTTTGCAACAATGTATCACTATCCTTCAGTCCACAACAGGAGAATAGAGTAATGACATTTAGTGCTTTTTGTTTTGTTTTCTTTTTGATTGGGCTCTTTGGACCGATGTTTGGAGCCGCAACCGATGAAGATCAACAACACAGACCAGATCTGAACGTACAACCGGACGCTTTTGCGCTAACACGCAATTATGCATTGGTACTGATGGGTGTAATCATAGCCATAGGACTGCTGGCCGGAATCATCTGGCCAGCACCGACTGGGATTCCAGCAGGGATTGCGGGTGATTTACTCAGCGGATTGCTGACTGGAACGTTCTTTGGATCAATCGCATGCGCAATGTTGTGTGAAGCAAGGACTGACCAAGTTCTTACCTAGCGCAAGTTATGTGAGTTCAGAATCAATCTAAACATGCGAAGCCGCCTGGAGAGACACTCTCCTGGCGGCTTTTATATTGCAATAATTTAAAATATAAACTATTTTATAAACACCAACCCTAACACTCGTTCCGCTACGTTCGTAGGGCTGTGGTCAGGGTGCGTGTCAGCAGCAAAATCAAACTTCTCTGGCTGATGCGTGATGCTGGGACCGTTTACTGTTCCTTCTGCAGGGTTGTAACGGCAGGGCCATGAGTCTCGCCGTTTTCTATTGCCAACCATTTCACCTTCTGATACACTTCTGGCCACATGAATCTTATTGAAACGGTACTCAACGTACTGCCCTACATTCAGATTATTCTCTCCATCCTACTCGTCACAGCAATTCTCCTACAACAGCGAGGATCAAGCCTAGGTGGCGCTTTTGGTGGAGACAACTTTAGCTCAGCGTTCAACAAGCGACGTGGTGCAGAAGAATTCCTCTTTCGATTTTCTATCGGAGTGTCAATTCTCTTTGTGTTCTCTACGTTTTTGAACGTACTGCTCTAGTCGTCGAATAATTTGTATAACACGTGCTAGCACTAGCGTGCACGCCTGAACTACATGACCCGCTTTTTCTCTGTTACAAACATCGTTAACGTGATCGAAAACGCTAAAACTAGCGATCGGTGGTTTTTGCGAATATTACTAGCTATTACGGTTGCAGCACTCATCTGGACGCTCTTGGTTGCCAATCAGATCGTTTCTGTACCTGGTGTATCAGCTGGAGGTGAGTTAACCGAAGGGATCCTGGGCACCCCTCGGTTTGCTAACCCAGTGCTAGCCCTAACCCGAGCCGATCAGGACATCACAGCCCTTGTCTATAGTGGTTTGATGAAAATCGATCCCGAAGGAAACCTGGTTACTGATATTGCTGAATCTGTCGTTGTGTCTGACGACGGTACAACCTATACGATCAATCTACGCACTGATGTTTTTTTCCATGATGGTGTACAACTAACCGCTAACGATGTCCTATTTACCATTGACCTGGCTCAAAATGCTGACCTGAAAAGTCCCTTGCGTGGAAACTGGAACGAAGTAGTTGTGGAAGTAGTTGATGAACAGTCACTACTAGTGTCGCTTTCAGAACCATACGCACCATTTATTGAAAACTTTACGTTAGGAATATTGCCAGCGCACATCTGGCGAACTGTCCCGATTGAGCAAGTACCATTTAGTGAGTTCAATACTACTCCTATTGGAAGTGGTCCCTACATGGTTAGCGAAGCTAAATTTTCACGTAGCGGAACCGTCGAAGCATACAGCCTGACTGCTGCAGCAAACCACTACCAGTCACCACTAATTGAGACTATCACCTTGCAGTTCTTTGCGACCGAAGCGTCGCTGATCGCGGCACTAGAGGCTGGTGATATCGATGCTACTGCCTACATTCCAGCCGAACTTCTGACAGAAGTGGACACGACTGATTTCAACGTAATCAACACTCCGCTACCGAGAACGTTTGGGCTATTTTTTAACCAAAACCGATCCGTTGCACTACGAGACGCAGCAGTGCGAGAAGCCCTCGAACTGGTACTGGATCGGCAAGCAATCATCGACCAGGCTCTCAGCGGTAGCGGCATCCCCAGCCTAGCGTCTACCGCAACCTCGACAACTACGGTAGAATCAGAAGAAGTCAATCTCCAGGGTACAGAATCACAGGAACAGCGGTTCGCTGCCGCTCGTTCACTACTAGAAGAAGCCGACTGGACACGTAACACAATCGGAACCTGGGAGAAAGAAATTGACGATTCGGTTGTACCACTTACGGTTACAATCCGTACAGCTAACAACCCTACTCTAGAATCAACCTTGGAAGCAGTGACTGCTAGCTGGCGCGAGCTCGGGGTTACAGTTTTGACAGAGCAATACGAGCAAACAGACCTAGTCCAATCCGTCATTCGACCACGAGATTTTAATGTCTTGCTGTTTGGACTAGACATCAGTAGATCGCGCGATCTCTTCCCTTTTTGGCACTCGTCACAACAAAACGATCCTGGCTTGAATATCACCCAGTACGCCAATTTAACTGTGGATGATTTCCTTGAGACCGCCCGAGTCAGCCAGGTGCAAGCTGACCGAAACAAAGCGACCGACAGCGCTCTAGCAGTTATCACAGCCGAACGACCAGCAATCTTTTTGTTCCAGCCGACCAATGTGTACATCGTGACTCCTGACATTAGGACTGCACCGATGAACCAAATTTCTCGCCCATCAGACCGATTTAGCAACATTGCCCTCTGGAACACAGACACAAGAGCGCTATGGCCATTTTTTAGAACAGAGGTAGAAGCAACTCAATAATTTTCATATTGCGAACAACGTAATTAATTAAACAAGTAAACATGAACGAAACAAACAATACTCAAACAAACAGTAACGCTGACAAGCCAAGGCGAACGCGACGCCCATTTGGAAATCGTGATGGTTCAAACCCAAAAGCGGCTGAACGACCAGCACCGCAGGCCAGTGCTGCTCCTGCTCGACCACGTGGTACACGTGGTAGTTCACAGCGTCCGGGTGGCGGACGTCCAACTGGTGGACCACGGACTCGACCACAAGGACGGGGACCTCAGCGTGGTGGTGCACCAACTGGTGGAGGACGACCTCAGCGAGGAAAGGGACGCCGACCTCAGCAAAGGCGATCAGACAAAGCTCCTGCCCTAACGCACCGACTAGGTGCGGGCGAGGCTCATGGCGGAAAAATTCCAGAAATCACTGACGAAGACACAGTTCGAATCATCACCGTCTCTGGTGTTGAAGAAATCGGTCGAAACATGAACATAATCGAAACCAAAGACGACATCATCGTTGTCGACGCTGGTTTCCAGTTTGTATCCGAAGAATCAAATGCCCCTGGGATCAACTACATCCTGCCAAACACCCAGTACCTAGAAGAACGAAAGCATAAAATTCGCGCCCTAGTTGTGACTCACGGTCACCTCGACCATATCGGAGGAATTCCATTTATTATGGAGCGAATTGGCAACCCGCCAATCTACACCCAATACTTAACCTCACTGATGATCCTCAAGCGACAGGAGGAGTTCCCACAAATGGAACCAGTGACTATGAACGTAATCAAAGAAGGTGAAGCGTTCACGGTTGGAAAAACACGAATCAAGACCTTCCCAGTTACTCACTCAATCCCTGACGCTATGGGTATCGGAGTTGAAACTAAACACGGTGACGTGGTTGTGACTGGTGACATCAAGCTAGTCCACGAAGACGGTGAAGTGGTTGTCGAAGAACGATCATCATGGGAAAAGGTAGGACTCAACAACAACCTCGCTCTACTATGTGACTCGACTAACGCTGAACGAGCTGGTTTCTCTGCTTCTGAGTCCCGCGTGTTTGAAACGCTAGAAGAAATCATCCGTAACGCCACGGGTCGTCTGATCATTGGGACATTTGCGTCACAGTTTGACCGTCTCATCAGTGTGATCAAAGTGTGTGAAGAAACTGGTAAAAAAGTGATCCTTGAAGGACGAAGTATGAAAACTAACGTCGAAATTGCTATCAAAGCAAAATTGATCGAAGTTGATCCAAAGACATTTATCCAAGGACACGACATCAAAGACTACCCGTCTGACAAGATCATCGTCCTTTCAACTGGCGCCCAAGGAGAAGAGTTTGCCGCGTTGATGCGAATGGCAACCAACAAACACAAGTTCATCACTCTAACTGAGCGAGACACTATTGTGCTCTCATCATCAGTTATCCCTGGAAACGAAATTTCTGTTCAAAAACTACGAGACAACATTTCACGTATGAACGTACGAATTACCAACTTCCAAGGATCACACGTTCACGCGTCTGGTCACGGAAACGCTGGAGAACTCGTTTGGGTGCATAAAGCCGTCAAACCAAAATTCCTGATCCCGGTTCACGGACACCATGCATTCTTGAAGGCTCACAAGTACGCAGCGGTTGAAAACGGCTTCCCGGCTGATAACGTGATTGTGCCTGATACCGGAACCATCATCGACATCAAAAACGGTGAGGAACTGACCAGACTATCGATGACAATCCCTAACGACCAACTTATGGTAGATGGATTTACCGTCGGAACTCGTCAAGAAGTAGTCCTACGTGATCGAAAGAGCCTGTCCGAAGATGGAATGTTTGTGGTGATTGCCACCGTAAACAGTAAGACTGGGAAGCTTCGAAAATCTCCAGACATCATCTCACGAGGATTCGTGTATTTGCGAGAGAATCAGCAGTTGCTATCAGAGGCACGAGTACTCGTAAAACGAACAATCGAACAGTGCACAAACGGCCAACATCCAATTGACTTAGAAATTGCCAAAGAAGAAGTCACTAACAAACTTTCCGGATTCTTGATGCAAAAGACATCCAAGAACCCAATGGTAATCCCGGTTTTAATCGGTATTTAATCCAAGCATAGTGAAGCAATGTGTACAGCCGCCCGGGACTACGTCCCGGGCGGCTTATACTGTATGAATATGCCCAAAGCCTCCCACAGCGTTGTCCTTCGCCGTAACCCTAAACGGAAACTCATCCCGGTCTATGCCGCGGTTTTGCTCTTGGTATTTCACACCTTTGTCGTTGCATACATCAACTCATCGTTTCTTGAGCAATTCATAGACACTGCGAGTGTAGGAACCATCTACACAGTTGGATCAGCCCTAAGTGTTTTGGTCTTTTTATTCATTTCGCGAGTACTGAAGAAGGTTGGCAACTTTAAACTAACCGTTGGACTACTGTGTGCAAACTTTGCGGCCGTACTAGGGATGTCGTTTGCCACCACGCTTGAAGTCGCCATACCGTTGTTTATCGTACACCTCATAACTGTACCGCTGATTATATTTAACCTAGATGTGTTTATGGAGGAACGCATCGGGAATGACGAAAGTGGGACCGGCTCTAGTCGTGGTTTACTACTCACGCTTGCCAGTCTAGTTGGGGCCTGCTCGCCATTGATTAGTGGGCTACTAATCAGTACAGACGGATCAGATTTTACCAATGCATATTTAGTTAGTGCGGCAACCTTGATCCCGGTATTAATTATATTGCTATTTTTCTTTAAGGACTTTTCCGACCCAGAGTATGGCGAAATTGATTTGTTCTCAGCTATTAACACCTTTTGGGCAAATGTGAATATTCGTAGTGTGTTTATTGCGGGGTTTTTGCTCCAGATGTTTTTTATGATGATGGTGGTATATACACCACTCTATCTTACGAGCCGTATTGGACTCAGCTGGGCTGAGTTTGGGATTATCATGTTCTTTGCTCAGTTAGCTTACGTGCTATTTGAGTACCCAATTGGAATCATTGCTGACCGGTACATTGGTGAAAAGGAAATGATGGGCTTTGGCTTTCTCATTATTATCATCGCCACCTCGTGGATGTCTTTTGTGACAGTTGCCAGCGTACTGGTTTGGTCAATCATCATGTTTACTACCCGGGTAGGTGCGGCCCTGGTTGAGGTAACAACTGAGTCGTACTTCTTTAAACAAACCAAATCATCGGATGCACAGATCATCAGTTTCTTCCGCCTAACTCGGCCACTGGCATACGTTCTTGGTGCTGTTATCGCCAGTTTGGCTCTACTCTATATCCCGTTTCATTTTTTGTTTGTTGTGTTTGCTCTCCTGATGGTGCCAGCGATGTTTTGCACGCTGTATATTGAGGATACGAAATAATTAAGGTAAACGATAACTCCCTTTCTTTTCACCCACCATCTCTTCAGCCAACAATATATCTAGCTGGGGTTGGATTTTCGCTTGGTCGTAGCGATCTAATTCTTTCCACAGCTCTGTTTTAGTTAAAGGTTGTTTAGTCAAAGCTCGCACAATCGCTGCCCTTACTTCCCTGTCACTACCTTTGAACTGGGATTGTTTGGTATACCCCTTTATCTTCCTGGTGTTATTGCCATTACAGGCTTTTAAATGACTACCGTAGTCCATCAGGGAAGCGTACCACTCGCGTGAATGATCGGCAGGTAGTGTACGGCGTACTTTCTCTAGAATCTGGACATCAGTCACTTCTTCTACCCGCCCGAAAAAATGGTGAATATAGACCTGCCTTACATTTGTTTCTACTAGTTCGATCGGCTGATTGTATGCAAATGCGCAGATAGCTGCTGCTGTATAAGGGCCAATTCCTGGCAGTTTCAATAAGTCAGTATATTCTGTCGGGAATTTCCCTTTATGACTTAAGGTAATTTCTTGAGCACACTGGAGTAAAAATTTTGCTCGACGGTTGTAACCCAATCCCTGCCACATACGCAACACATCACCAAGACTTGCCTTGGCTAGTTTTTGCGCAGTTGGATATTTTTTAATAAAAGCTTCGTACTTTGGAATGACTCGCACTACCTGTGTCTGCTGTAACATAAGTTCCGACACCAGCACGCAGTACGGATCATGTGTTTGTCGCCACGGCAAATCATGGCGGCCACACTTTTCATACCAATCTAGTACGAAGGTTTGAAACTCCTGTTCTTGTTTAGTCATTAAACATCGATTCTTGATCAACGGTATATTTCGCTACAAACGCGGGGACATCAAACTTTCGTTTACATCCGTTGTAATTCATATAGCGGATTTTTCCAAACACGTCTCGTTCGGTCCACGCTCGATCGTGCACCCCACAGATAGACCACATTACACCCACAACCCCGTTTGAATCGCGCCCATCAAGGTTATAGCGATCATTAAGCGTTAAGGCTGTATCGATAGCAGTTTGCGCGTCCGGTGTCCACTCGAGGATCTTTTTTGCCCAGTACATCCGCAAGTACCCATGCATCTTACCCCCTTGCACCATCTGAATCTGAGCAGCGTTCCAGAGGTCATCATGAGTCTGTGCCTGCTCAAATTGTTCTAACGTGTAGATATACTCACGTTTGTCACTTTCGTGCGCTCTGATGGTCTTTTGGGCCCATGCGTGCGCTCCACCTACCTGATTATAGTCTGGATTATAGTAGACATAATTATCGGTCAGTTCACGGCGAACAATCAACTCTTCCAAAAAAGCTTCTTTGTCTTCGGTTGGAATACCGGTCAGACGTTTTACCTCTAGAGCAACTCGCTGGGCAGAAATATTGCCCCAGCGTAAATATGGAGAGAGGTGAGAAACCCCATCTTCATTTGGATCATTACGTCGTTCGTTGTAGCCAACTAATCGATTACCGATGAAATCCTGCAGCATGGCTTGTGCTGCGTCAGATCCAGGTGTGAATGTATCTGGTACAGGAGCATCAACCTCAAACTGTCGATACGAAACCACAGCATCCCAATCAATCTTTGACACCTCGCCCAACCAGTCAACTTTTTGTTTTTTAACATTTGGAAAATCTGTCAAAAATTCACCTAATCGACGGTGGATTTTCTTGCGAATAGTATGAGCGGCAAATTCGAGTTTATCACTCGCTTCCCAGACTGGAATAATGTTGCGAGCATCCGCCTCGACCACTTTGCAATTCACTTGTGCCGTAACCTGATCTCGCCAACCTCGCACTGGCTGGAGCGGATTAAAATCAAACACTAATTCACCCACATCATGCCGGTCTACAAATGCAGGAATAACATCTTTCCATTCACCGATCTCTATAAAAAAAGGAATGTTGTGCTTCTCTAGGTTTGACTGGACCTCTTGCAGCGAAGCCAGCATCCAGGCGTTGTGACGCGCTGTACCGCTACAAAACATGGGACCCAAGGCAAACAGTACACATAGAGACACACCGCGCTCTACGGCCTGTTCCTGGGCGTACAGCAGCGCCCAGTTGTCATCCACCCGCTGCTCACGAGCCATCACATATACAACCGGACCATATCCAGCTTCTCTATCGTTTTTTAGTTGTACGCGACGTTCGTCGACCATACTAGTCAACCACGGTATATTCTGGATCAGTCGCTCCCTTTTCAGGAATAATCACCCAGGCAAAGATGTACAAAATCCCAAACGGTGCAAACCCAGTAAACACAAAAGCTGCTGCCCCAAGTAAACGGAACAAAACCACATCTTGGTCAAAATAATCAGCCAAACCTGACATGACGCCAGCAATCAATTTGTCTTCTGTATTTCGAGTTAATTTCTTTTTCATATCTATATAATAACGAAAAATGTCAGATCACGCGAGTGGCAATCTGACATTGATGAGGGCACGCTACTCCCTCTGACAACAGCCGCACCAGGCTGATCTCTAAAGCTAAATAACTAAATGAGGGTTTCTGTTGCCAGGTACCCTCGGACCCCGCCTCAGGCTGCAAAACCTAAGGGCTTAAAGTGACGGATCCTTAAGCAAAAGCTGCGGAACCCTGTGCACCAGCCGGCAAAAACGCCGGATGCGGCACATCAGCAAGATTTTCATCTGCATTTGTCAAATTTGTACCGATAACGGTGGTGACTCACCGAGACAAAGCTAACCCTTTTAAACGTTCGTCGATCCTATTTCGACCCCTGATGCCTGAACAGTAGTTCATGGAAATTTGGTGGAGTCGCCGGGTACCGCCCCCGGGTCCGATCCGTGTATATGAGCGCGTTTATGTCTATAGTCCCGAAAGACTTACTTAAAATACAAAATAAATAAGATGTCGTCAACTACAGTTTGTAGATGACGTCCTTTCGCTCCACAACCACTTCCCATCCCTGACTTTTAGCGTGATCAAGTAGCGCCCGGTTGGGATTAAAGCAGATCGGTCGATCGACACTCTCAAGCAGTGGAATATCACCATCGGTGTCACCTACCGCGATTGAACCTTCCCGAGTTAGCTCAAGATGGCGTTCAAACACTCGATTTACAATGTTCGCCTTGTTTGAAATCAAATGCTCATCTGTCACTTCACCGGTAAAACAGTCACTGGGGCCAATTTCATACATCCGTCCGTAGACCTTGTCAAAGCCATACTGCCGACAAAATTCATCGAGGACAGTTTTAGGAGACTGAGAAATCGCGATCACTATATATCCATCCGCTTTTAATTCCTGGACGTAATCACGAGTAAATGTATACACACGTTTACTCTTGAGAGCCACTACCCGCCTACCAATGTCTGCTAGTTGCCCATAGTGTACGCCTTTAATATGAGTTAGAAAAGTTTGAATTACGGCGTCGATGTACGCATCATAGGCTCCCTCTCGAGCCAGCCAGGCGGCATGCGATCGGGCATAGCCAGTTTGCGCATCACTAGGGAAAATTCCTTCACGCACCAGTTCTTCGACCAACTCGATCAGTAAACTGGAGCGGAATAGTGTGCCGTCTACGTCAAAGAATGCTACTGGTTTTTGCATATATACTATTGTATCAAATATCAAACAAACGAGGTAAACACTGGACGTAACTCTAACCACTGTGAACGTTGTAATGAACGCGATTGATATAGACCAGGCTCGCTTGTGCCTAATTCACCTAGTACGATTGATTCATCTGGTGACACCTCATGGACCCAACCAATCCGATCTACTTCACCTTCTCTCCATTCCATCAAGGCATCAGTGTACGGTGTCACACCGATACTCACACTTGGCTGTCCCTTGAGAGTTGTGTGCCAGCGACCCAGCGGGGTCAGGCGTAACGCTAATAGTGGTACAGCCAGATGTTTATCCTGCAAACTGTACAGAAGCCACTCATACTCAGTTAGTGGTCCAGAGGAAATGATATGAGAATCGTAAGCGCCAAGACGACTCCGGATTTGGATAGTGTCTGGATTTGTGGCTACATAGAACACTCCTGGATTCAAGCGGACTTTTTTTAGAATCACTGGTGTGACGATATCGCGACTATAGCTAGGACCCATTTGATTTGACGCTGGAGTGGGCTCTACAGCAATAGCCTGACCAGTGCAAAAGAGCCACAAATCATGTAGCACTGATAGAAACGAAGGTCCCCACATATTAACGATTAGCCTTAAATAGCGATTCGAGCAGTCCACCAAACGCTAGCACAGCTGCTGTTACAACCAGAAGTATTCCAACAACTGGTACAAACATACACAGGGTGAGCACTAGGACACCGAACACTATCGGCAATGGGCCATCCATTGGTGGGTGCTGAATTGCCTGAATCAGCAAATGTCCCACGATCGCAGGAGCAGCAGCACCGGCCAAGAGCATAAGAGTAATCAAGCCAAACAAGCCAACAAACGCGACGTACACACCAATCTGACTTATAAACAGGACCACTATCACGATCAAGAGAACCACTGGAGTCAAAAAACCAATGAATGCACTTCGCAGTAGGTGCATGTTGGTTTGTCGTACCACAACCATGAGAGTTTTGCGCGAACATAAGTACCAAACCAAAGCAGTAAATAGAGCAACCAAAAAAGTCACGAGTGTCATTTGCATCCAGCCCGAATCTTGTAACGTTGGTGGATCACTGCGCACAGTATCTCCCTGCACTGTGGCGTTTAGCGATGTCGCAATTAGGTTATAGCTGACATACTCGACCCCACCTGCAATCACAGCTTGGTCACCCAAAGAAAGACTGGTTACAGTTACATCTACCCCACCACCGATAGAGCCGTTGATATGCAGCTCCTCTATCGACCCAACGACGTCACCCTCTACAGTTCCAGCGATTGAAACCGTTCCACCATACACGATTACATCACCTGTAATACTGGCGGTTGAAAGAATATCAACGGCACCGCCAAAAATAAGCACATCTCCTGCAATGTCACTAGAAAGAGTGATTTCTCCTCCGATTATCCGGACATCGTCTTGGACGGGTTGATTAACATCTACGAAAAAGCCGGCGGCGAGCAGGTCCATACCAACTTGACCATTTACAGTCACCCGATTTCCGATGAGGGTAGCGTCTTCGGCTACATTGTTTGAGAGTACTACTGGTAATCCAACAGCAATCAGCTCCCCGTCAACGATATCTCCTTCTGCCACCTCTAGTTGATCTGCCGTTCTTACAACAACGTTCGCCTGAACAACAGTGACTGTAAGAAAAAACAGGACAAAAGCAGCAAGAAAAGGTTTAGGGACAGCCATATAAAATAGTAATTACAACAAATGTCTAATAGCTACATACTACCACGCTATCGAGCTGGAATGACTGCCTCCACTGGCGCCTGCAGAAATCCAATAGCGATAAGTGAGACCACTAAAAAAACTACTCCACAACCAAAAATCACCATCCGAGACTGAGACAGCTCTTTACGTCCAGTGTGCCAATTGCGGGTGTAGAGAAAGCTAAATGCAAATCGAAAAAAATCTTTCATAGATACTAGTTAGGACAATTTCTTATACAGGGTACCAGTTGCAACTAGTATTCCAATCCCAATTGTGAGGGTGACCCAAGGATAATTCTGGAGGAGGAACCAGTTGGCAAATATAGCTTCCATTGAAAACAGAACCAAAACAAAGCCCGCAGTAGTAACCAACATAAATAAAACTGGGAAACGCTCTATCAAGTTTTTGCGCACTGGAGCCAGTCGCTGCTCCATCCCATTTTCGACTTCGGTTAACACCTCCTGCACCGAGTCTACAATGTCTAGTGAAGCATTAATGATTTTTTTTGGATTGCGTTCCATATAACTCTAGTATATACGATTCATTCAGCAGTTTCAGTGGTTTGTGCCTCGGGGAACAACTTTTTTCCGCGCTCCCACATTTCTGGACGGTCCTGCAAATGCAACCAGTACCACCACTCTGCTCCCCATAGGTACTGCTTCTCATAATGTGTCCCCTCTGCATATCCCAGGATGTCTTCAAATTTTTGTAAATTCATCCGTGTAAATTGGACATCAATCGGTACATCTACAATTGGTGCAACTAGCCAAGGTTCGGCAGACAATTCAATTAGAACTGTTTCTTTGTCACCAAATAACACCCTCATCAGGTTGTCTTTGGCACGATAAAACCACGGCGGTAGCCAGGTCCGGAATTGCCCTAGTTCAGGGTTCCAAAAATGCACGTACACACTGGTGCCAAACATATCCCCGCGTGTGTACGCACCATGCCACAACCCCAAATTTCCACTATCTGTTACCAAAATCGGACGTGTTGGATCAAGCTGGCGTACCAACTTTATTTCTCGGTCGAGGAACTCAGTATCCAGCTCACCACAATGATCAAACGCAAATACCGCTAAAAAGGGTTCGTTTTCCACCTGCCACACCTTCACTGCTGGACTATCCTTATAGCGATTTACAACCGCTTCCATATAGCGTAGCTGGGCTGAATTACGCTCCGCAATTGTTAGGGAATCAGCCCAATTAGGAGTGTGACACTCTGGCCAGCGTGGCAGACGGCGCCCGACAGCCAACACTACTTCTGCGCCTACTTCCTCAGCCCGCTCTATTTGGTAATCAAGCTCTTCAAAATTGTAAATATTTGGGATCGGTTCAACCATCGGCCAGTGGGCCGCCAAGCGTAAGTGTCTGACACCCAATTCGTCCAGGATGGCATCGTATGCCTCGTTCCACTCCAGCCCCAGCTCACGCGCGTAAGGGGTATTAAATGACATACCATACACGATTTCTTCCGGCTTATCTTTTTGCGCCAACAAAAAGACGGCAAATCCAAGCAATAGCGCAATAATTAAAGTACCGATAAGAACTTTCTTCCACATACTTTTATATTATCACGCGAACAGCATGACAAATCCAACCATAATAACAATCACAAACAACAACTTACGGAAGAACGTACCAGGCCTGGTATCCCGATCAGTCGCACTATCAGGCAACCACTGTGCACAGAGAATACTGATGATTAAAATAAAGACAAATTTAAGACCATCGAGAGCCTGAACGACCGAGACTTCCCCCATGTCTGTCGCTTTTAGAAGTAAAAACGCAGCAATTCCAGCTAGAATTTTTGTTACCAAAACAATCCCACCAGTCTTCTTACTAGTTTCTTTGGTCTGCTCACGGATTTTTTCTAGGTACGCTGGAACCAATAAAAGTGACAAGGCAAACAGCACGAACGCTACCCGAGACCAAAAAAACCCATCGTCAAAACTGGTTTCTAGAAACAACCCTTTCATGGTGATGGCATGCAACCCAAAGAAAAGGCCAGAGTGAAACACATGCAAAATCACATCGACTTTTGGCAAAGTTTGTGCCACCAGCAATGTTCCGGTTGCCAAGATTACAATTCCCCAAATGAAATTTGGTGAGTGTGCTGGATCGAGGAACATGTAGCTCATGGCAAACGCAGATAAAGCAGATACTGATCCGATAATTGGCATGACATTACTCGCATCAGCATGCTTCAGCGCATCAAACATCGACACCAGCGCCATGAAAAATGTATATGCCGCTAAAAAGGCCATGGCGACTACTACCAAGGTAGGTGTCTGAATGTTTGCAAAAGAAGGAGCACCTAGATCAGACAAACCTGGGATCAGCCCGGCAAAGTAAATGAGTGCCCAACCTCCAGTTAAGAGACATGAATAAAACGCGTATACAAACGGTCGCGGCAGAGCATTTTCATCTGACACTATATATTTGTCGACAATAGCTACGACAGCATTGAAAAACTGACCAATGGTCGCAAGTAAGATCCAACTCATTACTGATTATTGTACCTTGGAGTACTTCTCAATCAGTTCTTTATACACCCAGGCGCTAGGACGGATTTCTCGTTCAAGGGTGTCGTAGTTGATCTTGATTAAACCAAACTGCTTCTCACAGCCAAGTGCCCATTCGTAGTTATCCATCAGCGACCAGTACAGGTGCCCTCGCACGTCGGCTCCGTCTGCGATTGCTCGCCTCACTCCCTCAACTTGCTTGGTGATGTACTCAGCCCGATCAGAGTCATCATAGTCCGCAATACCTGCCTCAGACACGAACATAGGCTTTCCATACTTTGACATCATCATAAGAGCGTCATAGATATGTTCAGGTACAAAATACCATCCCATATCGGTTTTTTTTGGCGTTACTTCAATACCAAATTGCGAAGCCTGGTAGTAGTTGATTCCGATCTCGTCGACATGATCAATCGTCTGCTTAGTAAAGCGGTGATTTTGATAGTAGTCACTTAGTTTTGCTCTTAGTTTATTCAGTATACCTTTCGGAGACAAATATACATGAACATGTTTAACAAAGCTGACCTGAGCGTGTGGCGCATGCTCTTTTATTATTGTGTACGCATGATTATGTGACTTCACCAACTGTTTCATCACCTTGAGATAGCTAATAAAACCAAAAAGTTTAGATCTTTTACTGATAGTTTGTCCGCCGTAGCTACGTTGCCATGGTTTAGTGCTGACAATGAATGGTGCCCATTCACCATTTATATAACCCTGTGTCGCATACACATTAGGTTCATTCATGGTTGTAATATGTGTAACTTCACCACCTAATTCACGAACTACAAACTCAACGTATCGTCCAAAGACTTCATAAGCATCTGATCTTTCAAATCCACCGGATTCTGAAAACCAAATTGGAAGAGTAAAATGCCAGAGAGTGAGAACTGGCTCCATATTGCGATCTTTGAGTGCTTGAATTACGTTTCTATAGTGCTGTATCTCTTCGTGATCAAACTGCCTTTCTTCTGGCTCGATTCGTGCCCATTCAATGGAGAAACGATGTGCGGTATGACCCAGCTCCTTCGCAATATCAAAATCAGCCTCATAGCGGTTGTAGTGATCACACGCTCGCCCACATACCGGCACCCGACCCTGACGAGATGCCTCGGCCCAGTCGCAGTTATCGATTCCCCCTTCGACCTGATAGGAAGCAGTTGCGGCTCCCCAATAAAAACCCTCTGGAAAATCTCGTTTCATAGGTAAAGTATATCAAAATGATCAGAGTAACATTAGAGTAATCTTGTTTTATCAGTAAAGATAATAGGCGTTACAATAAATACCGTGAGTGCTGCTAGAACTTGCATACAGACCTGTGCCCAAGCAGCATTGAGCGATACTAGCTCTACTAGTACAAACAATCCAACCATTATGAAAAATTGATTTCCTACATGTAAACTGAAGTGTGCAACCGCCTGTTTTTTAGTATTACCACTACTTTTGAATGCCCACCTTTTGTTTAAAACAAAATTTAAGCACATGTATGTTAGAAAGTTTGCTACCGAAGCTATTAGATAGTGTACGTTAAGCATCAGTAAACTAAGAAAGACTCCGTATGAAGCTAATAAACTAAAGCCACCTACCAAAATCATCCGAAAGCGCGGCCTATGTATCAAGGACGCCAAGAGTGAGACACGTTTTTGCATAAGCTTATTTATTTCCGTCGATGATATCGATCACGTCTTTGGCTGATTCGGCACCCATTAAATCTTCGGTGAATTCTAAATTATTGAGACGGTAGAGAATGAACATCACCGACAGAACAGATATTACAAAAGCGGCTTTGAGAATAGATGGTAGCAACACACCAACCGATGGCATAACGCTGACTGTCGCAACAAGCATAGCCACAAAGAATAGAATCAGTATCCATTGCTCTGACGGGACTCGTTCACGGTTCAGCGCCAGCATTGATTTACGGACATCTTGAGCGGTCGCCAGCCCTTTGACGATAGCGCCAATTGATTGATTAGATAATTTAGTGACTTCCTTTTCTTCAATATGTTCGTCTAACAAAGCATGGATGGATGACAGTGTGACCGATTTATGCTCAAAGTGATAGTTCCACTGCTTGGTGGCAAATATTTTTTCGTAGTGTGCTTTGATCACCTCACCGATTTCTTGTTGCAGTTTCGCTGAAATATGACCACTGGTTCGGTAGATGTTTGACATCAGACCGTCAAATTTGGTCACAGTTTCGCGCACTTTGTTAAACCGACTGGCCTGCCTCGAGATAAAGAACCCAGTAAAGATAGAGTATAAGAATGTTGAAATTGACAAAAATACTCGATCAACCGGCTCGGCAATTGTGTATGTATAGTAAAGAAAACTGAGTGCTGGAAGAACGATTAGTATCAAACCAAGGGTAAAGTAATTTTTCATACAAAAATTATACCAGACTAAAATTCAACCCCATTAATGAACGTTGCTGGTGCGAGGTTTACTTTCCATTTCTCAAACAGCTCAGTGGTAGCCACGACGTCAGCGGCGTTTTTCTCGGCGATATCGCGGTATTTCTTTTTGGTAAAGAATTCTGTCACGTCTTCTCCGCCCATTCCTTCTTTGGTATAGGTAATACCGTATGAATTGCACAATAACTGCAGTGACGGGCGACGTTGCATTGCACCATAAAATGAAAACTCATCGAGTAAGTCAACATGATATGGAGAAGTTTGTCGGTTGACATACCGTTGACCAGATAACTCTATTGACGGTCGTACACCCAGAATTAACGAGCGATGAATAAGAAACGGTATATCAAACGACCGACCATTAAAGGTTACAAACACGTTATAGCTCCGTGCTGATTCCCAAAAGTCTTCTAACATTTCTTTTTCTGTTCTTACTTTGTACTTCCAACCTCCATCCGAGTAATCCAGCACAGAATCATCAGCTACAAAATACACCACCCCTTGTTTTCGCTCGAGGTCGTACATCGCCAGTGAAATCACTTCGCCCGTAAACGGAGAGAGTCCTAACTTTTCTTGCGCCTCCTCACTCAGACGTTCTTTTTCAGCATCACTAATTGGTAGCTGGCCAATCCATTTAGTAAGAGCATACTGGGTAGACTCTGGAATATCGTCCCAGTTTTTTCCTGTCGTTTCAATATCAAAAATCAGGGTAGCCATAGAAAGTCAGTTAAGGAAGTAAGACCGGGGCAGCGGCAAAGCAGTTGATCATGGTGTCTCGCTCAGACGACAGCTCGTATCGGTAACCGGATGGAGTGGTCACCCCACCACAAGCGTCACCAGCACCATTGCCGCTACCATAGATTGGGAATCCATCAAGTGCATAGCCGATGAGAGCATCGGCCGAAAAGATACCATATAGCGCCACTTCATCGTTACGGATCAATGAGCCATCGTTAGCAATTCCAATCACATCAGACGATAAACAGCTCGGATTACCGCTTGGTACAGTCCGTACCGGTAATTGTAGGACTAGTTCAGGAATAGACGTAGGACTAATTTCGCCCCGAGACAAGATGCGGGCACCCTCACTTTCCATTAAGGTTAGGTCCCTCGCATCCCAAAAACTAGTATATGGTCGATACGAAGGACACAAAACAGCTGCTGATTCAGTCGTGACTTCCGGACTGGACGTCGGAGCATCATCATCAATCACATCTTCGACAGCCTCTTGTGCAACCTCATTTGTTAGCAACGTCTGTTGAGATATTTTTGAGCGCATTTGCGCAACTTTTTCCGCTCTATTGATTTCTTCGCTTGAGGCAACCATCGCTATATATTCTGTACTATTCTCGGTCTCAACAAGCACAAAGGCTGTATCATCCGATGACCATTTTTGATTAATTAGGGTCGTACCAATCGCCATCACCAAGAACATGATTGCCGAAAACAACAAAATAAAATCACGAGTACGAAACATAGCTCTATCATACCAAAGGCCGACCAGTTTTACCCGGCCGGCCTCCCCACTTTGCTACACCGTTATTTCTTCGCTTTTGTCACTTTCTTGGTTATTTTTTTAGCAACGACGGACTTTTTAGCTGTTCCGCGCGTAGCAACTTTTACTTCTACCAGTTGCTCAACCCGACGAATATCTGCCAGTAGTTTTGACCGATCAGAATTATACATGAACAAATTAAACACTGAGCGTCCCCCGTTACGGGCAAATATAGCTTTGTCGCCAAGCTTTTTATTAAGGGTAATGCTATTGAACGATTCCAGCTCCTCGATCTTTTTAATTCCCTTCATCTCAATTATCTGACCTTCTTTTTCAGCAAACCACTTCATGGCACAAGCAAAACCTTTACATTTTTTGGGAACAATAGGTTTTTTTGGGACCCTGACCAAAATGTCATTCAGCGAGTGATTTATGTCGCAGCTTAGTTTATGCAGCACATGCCGAAATCCTCCCATTCGAGCTCCGATTTCAATCACCTTCCACTCGTCGTCAATTTTCATTAATTCTGTGTGGGTGATAGTACTACGCAAACCTAGAGCATGGATAGCGTTTTGTGCGGCAGTTTCTGCAGCCTGAACAGTATTCTTCTTTAGTGCAGTAGGGGTGGTTTGTAGGTAGGTATAGAAATCATCATGCCCAATTTCCCTAGCTGTTTTCTGCCTTACTAGTGGACAATGAGTGATACCTCCGCGCGAGTTTACGTACGAATCAATTGAGTACTGGTGTCCTTCCATATGCTCTTCGGCAATAATCTTTGGAACCTCCAGACGATTGTCTCTTTTATAAGCGGCATTCAAACGCCTTGAGATTGTCCGCACGGCTTTTTCTAGTTCGTCCTCGTGGTAGCAAATCGTCACATATAGACTCGCAACCATACTGGCAGGCTTTACGATCATTGGGAACCCAACCTTTTTGATGACACGTTCGCGCTCTATATGTGAATTATTTTTAATCCTAGTGAATTTTGGATTAAGAGTTTTATCAATCACACTAAAGCGACGACGCATTTCATACTTGTCACTCGCCCAACGTAAGGACTCGGTACTCGGAGTCCGTAAGTACGGTACATGGGGTATCACTTGAGCAAATCGTGCCAATGCTTGCTCCTGCCGACAACTCACAGCTAGTAGTTGGTCTTGATACGGCAAGAGTGTTTCTGCAATTTTCTCAGGTTTAGAAAAATCACACGTCAGTGCAAAATCTAGCCCTTTTCTAGAAAGACTGTTTTTAAGATCGCGAACCCGCGAGTCACGCAATAGCATGACCCGGATAGGCTCATCAAATATTCTTTCATATTCTTTGACCGCCTCAATGGTGCCGGCTGGTAGCGCCATTACATACAACAGAATATTCTTCTTTTTTTCTTTACTTAGTGTCATAGACAATCTTAAAAATAAATGCCATTCTCATGCAGTCAACGCCTCATTTGCCTTCGTGCAACATGAAAGCATACCCTAAAACCAACCCAAATCAACACTTAACAACACAACTTATAAAATACAACACTTGACAAGAAACCCGTCATTTCTGTTATAAACTTTTCTTACTATGAAATATACAATTAGTTCAAAATCACATTTACACCCAATTAAACAGGCGGCTTTGCGCAGTGGATTTTCAACTGAGCTATTACTTGGTGGAGCAGAAAAGAAAATGCTGAAAATTACTGCCGGTAAAAAGTTTTGTTTATTAAACGGAAACAACATTGGCTTCTACCCTGACACAACAAGATGGTTTGCCGTATTAACCCACAGCAAAATTCAATCAAATTATATTTTGCAGCAGCTAGGTTACAACACTATCCGTAGTATTGATATAACCACACTAAACTACCCTAGTGCTGACGATGTCAGCCACACATTGGTAAAAAATATCCACTATCCCTGCCTCATAAAGCCAGAATCAGGCCTAAAGGGAAAAGGAATCGAGGTAATAACCAACGATAAGCAGCTACAGCGAATCGTGCGTAAACTACACTCAACCAAAGTCAACTTTATGCTGCAAGAGATTGTGATGCAGATAGAATATAGGATTCTTGTGATCAATAACAAAGTTATGTTTATGCACTCAAAGGAGTTCCCTTCAATTGTCGGCGACGGGCAAAGTACAGCAGAACAGTTATTTAAACAAATTTCTAAAGATAAAGATCTTGCGTTTTTTACACAAAACCTACACCAACACAAGCTAAACAATAAATCTATCCTTACCAAGGGATTCAAGATACCCTACCACATCACCAGAAAGGGTTCACATGATTTCGTTGCGGATCATACAAATATCCCGTCTGGTGTCAGGAAGTGGGCGCTGACGTTAGCCAAGAAACTCAACACTGGAGCAGTTGGTATTGATGTATTTATTGAGGGAGCGTTTAGTGACCTTCGGTCGTACAAAATAATAGAAATCAATGCTAATCCTGGCTATATGTACATCAAAGAAAAGTATAAAAGAGCAGATATCGTAACGAAGATTGGTGAAGAGATTATAAACAGCTACTTTAAATAAAGTCAGCTTGAAATGAATCTTTGATCCAATTAATAGATCTTTCTATGTCGTCGTTCACAATGTGAACCACTACATCACCTGGCTGAGCTATTTCGGCAGCTCTTGCAATTGCCTGGTCCTCTCTATAGATACACTCCACTTTTCTACCAGACAATCGCAGAGCATCACTAAAGCTAGTGGCTATCTTTCCTACTTCTTGGGTAAACTTTTTACTAAGCAGCTTTTTATTTGGCTGTCGGTAATAGCCGTCGATCTTGTCGTAAATAACGAAAGTATCGTATGAATCTGCAATACTAGTCGCGGTTTCCTGGATATGTTTTTCAGTTCTATCGTACGCAAGCCGCAACACCCCAATGACTTTTCCGTCACCAGCCGTGTAGTGTCGTGCTAATTCTGCAACTGCATTTAAAGATTTTTCTTCATGAGCATAATCTGCTATCACGTGTACTCCCTGGTTATTTTTCATTAAAGTTAAACGTCCGCCATATGGATCCAGCCGTGTCTGGCTAAGTAGACGCCCTAGTTCATCCGGGACCACACCATCATGATAGGCAACTATAGATGCCACCACAGCTAACAAGTTATACACCGACGGTTGGTACCGGCCACCAAAAGTCCACACCACATCGCCGAGGTCAACAACTTCAACCTCATCACCACCAATCTGGACATACACGACCGTATTGTGTTTCACCGTCACCACCGGTACTGTGATATCACTCGTATCGTAATCAATGCCAAACACAATCTGCTGAACATCCTTTTTAATGTAGGTGCGAGCCTGCATTACAAGTTCATCATCACCATTTATAACAGCCCACCCACCAGGCCGTATATGAGTAAAAACAAATTTTTTAGCCAAAACAATATCTGCCTGAGTCTTAATCCGTCCAGTTGCACTAATGTGGTCTGAAAATACGTTTAAAAAGACGCCGATGTTATGCCGCTGATAACCTAAACCAGGCAAACCACTACTACCTAAGGCGGCTTCTAGAACTGCCAAACCTGGCTCTTTTGCACCATAAAACTCGTGCAAATATCTACCTGGACACACAGTTGGCACCAATCCCCATGTAGCATAAGAATCTGCCGCACTTGATTGCTGCTCACCATCTACAAAATGACCTACGGTCGTAACATGCAAAGTCTTCTTGTTAGTAAGCGCTTTTAAAAGGTCAGCTAGTACATTTACCACTGTTGTTTTCCCTTTTGTTCCTGTGACGGAAACAACATTGACATTCTTCATAGGTAATTAAATCCCAAACCGAACAGGCTCGCCAGCTGTTTCTCCTACCACGGTTGGATCTTCAGATTCTGGTTGTGGAGCTAGACTTGGATCGATTGCAGCTGCCACTTGAGCGATGAACTCATCATAAGTGGCGTATACCATTCGTTCACCATTAAGGAACATGGTTGGAGTTCCAGTCACACCCTCTGCCAACCCCTGCTGCTGCTGTCCACGAACCTTGTCACGTAAAACACTCGCATTTGAATGCCGACGGAATGTGTCCATGTCTAGCTCAAGCTCTTGTGCATATTGTTGAAAGAATGCAGTTGGTGCTGGACTCTGCCCCCAGGTTTGCTGGTTATCAAATAGCGCATCATGGAATTCGTAAAACTTACCTTGCTGACCCGCTGCTTCAGCTGCTACTGCTGCCTGGACTGCGTATGGATGAATTCGTTCAATTGGAAAATGTCGGTATTCAAATCGTAATTGATCACCATATTCTGCAAGTAAACCTGCCACCACCGGGTACATTGCCTGACACGCTGGACACTGGAAATCGCTGTATTCAACCAGCACCACCTCGGCGTCAGGGTTACCTTTGATGTGTGTCATCTCTTCAATCCCTTCATTGTTCGCTTCACCGGCTGTACTGGCGATATAAAATGCACCAACAAATAGCAAAACAATAATTCCTCCGAAAATAAGCCATGAATTTTTCATATGTTCTCGATTGTATCATAGGTATAAAACCGACGCGATACTGCAGTGATGTTGCTACAATCATATTATATGGACAAATACCCGATGGTTTCTATCCCGTGGACAAAGGATATTGATGCCTTAGCAACTGAATTAAAAACCTCTTCAGACAAGGGATTGACCAATACGACCGCGGCCACTGTGCGCAAACTTGCCGGTACAAATGAATTTGCTGAAGCTGAAGGCAAATCAATTGCGACTATTTTAATCCACCAGTTCATCAGTCCACTTATCCTCATTTTATGCGCGGCAATTGTTTTGACAGCTAGTTTGCAGGAATGGCTCGATGCATCCATCATTAGTTTTGCCGTCATCGTCAACGCTGTGCTCGGTTTTATCCAAGAGTACAAGGCAGAGAAAGCTATTGCCAACCTCCGATCATATATAACCGAACGCACCCGGGTTATCAGAAATGGCCAAGAAATCGAAATTGACGCGACACAGCTGGTCCCAGGTGATCTGATCCATATAACCGATGGTAGTAGAATCACCGCCGATGCTCGGATCATTCGTGAACTAAACTTTACCGTTGACGAGGCCATTCTCACGGGGGAATCACTTCCAGTAGAAAAAGATCCAGGACGACTGACAATTGAAGCAGCACTCGCTGATCGAACTAATATGGTGTATGCAGGCACACTGGCGCTTGGCGGATCAGGCTATGCACTGGTGACCGCTACCGGAAGCAACACTGAAATTGGAAAACTATCACAACTGGTCCAAGCTACTGAGTCAGAGCAAACACCCCTCCAAAAAGCGCTCGGTAAACTAACCTGGATAATTATTATTGTGACGTCCATCCTAGTTACCGCCGTGTTTTTCATCGGAATTAACAGTGGGCAAGATTTCCATGAAATGCTACTACTATCGATCGCTGTACTGGTTGGATCCGTACCAGAGGCTCTCCCGATTGGACTAACCGCTATCCTCGCCATTGGAGTAGAGCGTATCGCCAAGCGTAACGGAATCATCCGCAACCTAACAGCATCTGAAACCCTGGGGTCAACCACCCTTATCATCACTGACAAAACTGGCACCCTGACGCAGGCTGACATGCAGCTCAAAGACATCGATAGCACAACCCAGCTACTGGCCGATAATTTCGCCCCCCAGGTACAAACCGAACCATACAATGATGAGCAAAAGGCCTACCTACAACTAGCCCGTTGTTCATGTGATGTGCTGATTGATAACCCAGAAGATTCGCCTCAGGATTGGCATATTGGTGGGGATGACCTCGAGGGTAACATTGTCAAAGCAGCAGCGAAACTAGGTATCGTTCAAACTGCATCTGATCGTAGCACGATCGCCATCCGGATTCCTTTTTCTTCTAAATACAAGTTCTCGGTCACCAGGATTCCTAGTCGGTACCTACCAGCACACCTCAGCCAGTTTGATGACCCGCACGTGGTTCTCGGTGCCCCAGACGTACTCATCAAGAGAGCGACACTATCTGAACCAGAAAAAGAACGCTTGCTCCAGTCTGTGCATGCTCACAGTGACGCGGGGCGAAGAATCCTTGGGATCGCTCTACTGACTCCGCGCACTGGCGATGATGGAATCACTATTGATGATGTGCGGAACATTACGTTCCTAGGCATCCTTAGTTTTTACGATCCAATTCGACCCGAAGTCCCAGCTGCACTAGAGAAAATTGGTGAATTTGGTACCAGAGTAATTATGGCCACGGGCGATTTACCAGGAACAGCATTGGCGATCGCTAAACAAGCCGGACTTGATGTGACTGAGCAAAATGTATTGACCGGTACCCAGGTCGCCCTGATGACAGACGAAGAACTAACTGAACTACTAGATACAATCCATATATTTGCCCGCGTTACTCCCAAAGATAAACTACGGATTGTGAAGTTGCATCAAAAGCGAGGCGAGATCGTCGCGATGACTGGTGACGGCGTCAACGACGCCCCGTCACTCAAAGCAGCTAACATTGGTATCGCCGTTGGTAGTGGGACTGATGTGGCTAAAAGTGTCGCTGACCTCGTACTACTCGACGACAATTTTGGCACAATCGTGGCCACCATCGAAGAAGGCAAACAAGTGTTATCTAACATCAAAAAAGTATTTGTGTACCTAATGAGTAACGCTCTGGATGAGCTAGTGCTCGTCGGTGGGGCCATCATAGCCGGAGTCGCACTTCCACTGACCGCTGTACAGATCATCTGGGTCAACCTCTTTACCGGCAGTATCCCAGCCATCGCCTTTGCCTTTGATCGCCAACTGATGCGTGAGACTGACGCGACCGGAAAAACGCTGTTTGACCCACGCGTTATGTTCCTTACCATTGGGGTTGGAACTGTGATTTCAGGACTTCTTCTAGCGCTCTACCTTGTCATGCTCGGACAAGGAGTCAGCGAACAAATCGCCCGCACTGTGCTATTTACTTCATTTGGTTTCTACACCCTACTGATTGCGTACTCGTTCCTTGATCTATCCCGCCCAATCTGGCGCTACAACTTCTTGCAAAACAAACTCCTCAACATCGGATTTGTTGTCGGATCATCCCTTATGATTCTTACCCTGTACTTACCATTTTTCCAGACTCAATTTGACATCGTCTCCCTACCAACCAACTGGCTACTGTTCGTAGCAGGTTGGCTTGTATTACAAGTAATCATCGTAGAAATCCTCAAAGCTTTTGCTAACGTATTTTTGGTGAAGTATTAGTATGAAAACTTTACTAATCGACAACGGGTCAACCCTGACAAAAAAACTAAAAGACCTAATTCCCGGAGATGTCGAGTTGATCAATTTTAGTGAGATACATCAACAAAATACAGATGATTATGGTTGCCTTGTTTTGTCTGGCAGCAGTAAATACCCAGTCATCGGTAACGATGAGTTATTTGTAGCTGAATTACAGCTGATCAGAAGGACAACAAAGCCAATGATTGGTATCTGCCTAGGTCATGAACTCATTGCTCATGCATTTAATTCTGAACTTTTCAATCTCGATAAGCAGCACACTGGGACCATTAAAATTAATTTCACAGAAAACTCGCCAGTTTTTAATGGTAAGACAATCGACGTATATGAAAATCATGGAGTCGGAGTAAGCAATTTAGGAACAGACCTAATTGCTTTAGCGTACTCTGACCATGCAATTGCGGCTTTTAAACACAGGCAGAAGCCAATATACGGACTACAATTTCACCCAGAGCACCACCGCAACCAACAACAAGGAGATGAGCTATTTTTAGAAATATTCAATAAAATACTTGAATAAAAGTCATTATAGTGTTCTAATCACTACCTCTATGGCGCGGAAACCTAATTTTGTAAAGAAAAAGAAACGCAAAGTGCACGGCGCTACTTTTTGGGATCGTGAGTACACAAACCCGGAATACCTCAAGCTTTCATTGAACGAAAGTGGTGACCTTACTAAATTCACCCGCTGGGTGATCCGGTTTGGACGTGGTGATGTGTTGGCCCAAGGCGCGAGTGCCTTTGATGCTGGTTGCGGAAACGGCCGAAACCTCATTTACCTCGCCAATGAATTCAACATGAAAGGCGCTGGAGTCGACATCTCGAGTGCCGCTATTGCCCAAGCCAAAGGTGAAAGTAAAGGAAAAGACATTCACTATTTTGTAGGTAGCGCTGGTTCCCCTCTGCCGGTTCCTGATGAATCCCAGTCACTGGTGCTCGACATGATGGCATCCCACTTTTTAGATGAGGAGGGTCGTATCAACCTGCGCGACGAGCTGTACCGAATCATGCAGCCAGGCGGATTCTTGTTTATGAAAACATTCTTGCGTGACAAAGACCTCCACACCGAGCGCTTGATCAAAGATAACCCTGGACCCGAAGAAGGTAGTTATATTCACCCAGTTATGGGAGTAGCAGAACACGTCTACACCGAGGCAGAGTTGGTGGAATTCCTCGAAGAAAAGTTTATCGTCCGCAAGGTCTATCGCTCACACAAACACGTCAGTAAAGGAAAAGCGGCCCGACGTCGAACTATCTCAATCTACGCCGAAAAAGACTACAACAAGGTCAGCTAGCAATCTGGTACACTAGTGGTAATGAAAAAGATAGCAACAAAATTCTCACACCCGATTCGTGGCATCATGTACGCCTTGTCTAACGACCGTAGCTATCGTACCCAGTTTTACTTTATCGGGGTAATCGTGATTGGAATACTGTTTTACCTACAACCACTGGCGCAATGGGAGGTTTTGTTTGTCCTATTGGCATACACCCTCATGTTGATCACCGAACTGCAAAATTCGGCCTTTGAGGCTGCATTGGACCGTATCCACCCAGAACAAAATGACATGATCGGTAAGAGTAAAGACATGGCAGCCGGGGCAGTGCTCACAGCCGCTATATTTTTCGTGATTGTTGTGTTTGTCTTGGTAAATGGTCGAATCTAGAGCGGCAGTTCTCCATTTTCATCTTCAAACAACGTCCCAAACTCCATGTTGGCGTTTATTTCTGCTACGTCGCTAAACAAAACATTGGTTGGTGGTTGAAAGATAGTCTGGTCGACCCGAGGCCACGTCAGACAGTCATACTGTACCTCGGTGTCATAATCGATCGCTGCTGCTGTGTCCCCTAGGCCAGCAAAGCTATTTTGAACTTGCTTTACCCCAAACGTTTCACCGTCTATTTCCGACCAGATGTAGAGGGTTGGCTGATCATAGATAATAGAAGCTACTGTCTGACCATTGAGGTCTGGTGCTGGGACTACAAAGTCTCCGCGCACTCGCCCGTCTGCCATGAAAATATTGCCGCTAATTTCTGCTTCGAGTGGGTTGGGAATATAGGTAATCTGACACTCGATTGAATCACCGCGGCTATACAAGGAGCGGATACTACCAGACCCAGCAAACTGGTCACGTTCAATCGAGTCTGGATCAGTGCTTACCTGTTCTGCAATGATGTCAGTATCAGTTGCTGCTGGTTCAATAGGTGCACTTGGTGGCCCACCAAAGATAGTAAAGTAACCAAAAGCTACAACCAGTAAAGCTCCAAAAGCTAGTATTCCTACAGTTTTCATATACCCAGTATATCACCCACACAGTACATTTCATGGCATACTAGTACTCATGTCATACGGGACTTCCATAGTCAAAAAAATTAGCTTGTTTGGCGGCTTGTCGGTTTGCATTGGAGTGGCTGCAAGCCTACTTGTAGTATTGCAAAGCCAGCAAGCCAGTTACAATTTTGCCATCCAAACTCAGACGGCTGCCGACACCAACATTGAACCTTTCCCAATTGGAGTTGACCCTAAAAATGCAACGATTACAGAGCAACTCATAGTAGAAGATTTCTACGAGCAATATCTGGCCAAGACTGACTTTCAGTCAAACTCGTGGTGGTCGAGGATAACTGCGCGTCTACAAACCAATACCGGCTTTCAAATGCTGGCCTCCCCAGTGAGTCGGATTATTGTAATTTGGCCTGGGGAACGCACCGAAGAAATAACCGAGAACATTGGCGATGTACTACACTGGGATGCCAGCCAACGGGTTGCGTTTAACAACTACATGACCGATAACACCTTTAATTTTGACCAAGGAACTATTCCTCCAGGGCAATACATCACTCACCACAAAGCGTCCCCAGAAGACATCATGATGGTGCTAGAGCGAGAGTTCTCTGACTCAGTGCTGGATAGGTATACAGAAGAAATTGAGGAGACGGTTCCACTCTCTGACGCACTCATTATTGCATCGCTTATCGAGCGTGAAGCCAGTGATTTTCAAAACATGCGAGAAATTTCAGGCGTCATTTGGAATCGATTGTTTATCGATATGCCTTTACAGCTTGATGCCAGCCTACAATTCGCTCGGGCTGATAATCCGTATGAACCAAACTGGTGGCCAGCAGTGCGCCCGGCAGACAAATTTATTGATTCCGAATTTAATACCTATCAAAACAAAGGCTTGCCACCGCAGCCAATCGCCAACCCTTCAGTCGAGGCGATCGTAGCAGCCCTTAATCCCATTGCTAGTGACTGTATCTTTTATTTCCACAGTCGATCACGTGACTACTATTGTTCACAAACCTACGAAGAACATAAAGAAAAGTTGGAGCAGGTCTACGGTTCAAACTAACTAACCAAATACAAAAAAGCGGACCCATAGGTCCGCTTTTTTGTATCAAAACTAGACTATGCTTCGTCTCGTGCTAGTTGAATGACTTGCTGAATCGCTGCCTCTGGAAGTGCTCCATTGATTGGGTAGGTTTTACCGGTTGGTCCAATCAAGATACTCCATGGCGTACCTCGTCCACCCGTAGCAATAGCATTGTCGATATCAGCCTGAACATTGGCCTGCATTCGACCACTAGTAAGGCATTCTTGCAGACTGGCGGTAGTTACCCCAGCTGCGTTTGCTAAACGTGGCACCAGTACATCGTGTGGCGTTGCATCTCGTGCTCCCCGAGCGGCAAAGTAGCCGTCTGTAAAGCTCCAAAAGGCTGATTGACCGGCAATATCTGCCACACACTCTGACGCTAGGGCTACTCCCTCTGCCTGTGGATGAAGCTGTTCTAGCGGGAAGTGTCGGTACACCCAGGCCACATCATCGTTTGCTGCAACCAGTGCATTCATAGAGTCATGGAATCGACTACAAAACGGACAATCAAAGTCAGAGTATTCAACAATGGTAATTGGTGCGTCAACTGGCCCCTTGCGGTGATCTGCCTCTGTTACTTCAGCAACTTGGTCAGTTCGATCTACTTCTTGCTCAGCTGCTGGCGCTGGTTGTCCGGCGATTTGAGCCGGCGTAGCTGTGCCACCACTCATAAACAAACCTAGCCCGATCGCAATTCCAGCAATCACGATTGAGGCTGGTACGAGTAAGTCTTTCCAGAGTGGTTGTGTCGCAACGACAATCATTGGTTGTTGTGGATGTTCGTTCATATCAATAAAATTACGTCTCTAGTATACACGCCCTACCGGCCTCTGGCCAAACGTTTCCGATTAACTGCTGCTCTAGCTTGTTCGCTACGTTTTTTAGTCTGTTCTTTGTAGCGACTTTTGTTTCCGGCAGTCTTATCCTGCAGCCAAGATCGTTCGCGCATTAATTTGTAGTAGTTATCAAGCGACCGCTCATCGATCTCTCCATCTTCAATAGCTGCCAGCACTGCACACCCATCGCTTTTCTCGTGATCACAATTTGAAAATCGACACTCAGAAGCCAGCGACTCAATCCGTTCTATCAAATGATCCTGCTCAAGGGTCTCACTATCAGCCAAACTCAGTTCACGCATTCCCGGGGTATCGATCAGATAACCACCCTGAGGTAAGGTAAACAACTGTCTGGTAGTTGTTGTATGTCTGCCACGACTATCATCTTCCCTTACATCATTCACCTCCTGAGCATCCCTACCCAGTAGCCAATTAGTAATAGTCGACTTTCCTGCACCAGATGAACCAAGCAACACCGCGGTTGTGTCAGGTTTAATATGCATAGCAATCGCTTCGAGCCCTTCGCCAGTAGTGGCTGTGGTAACAATTACAGGATGTTCAGACGCGACTGACAACACTTGCTGCACCTGAGCGTCCAGATCTTCGGCCATATCGGCCTTGTTTAGTACTACCACAGGTGCAATATGGCTCTGGTTGGCGAGCGCCAAGTAGCGCTCTAGGCGACTGATGTTGAAATCACCATCTAGTCCCATGACGATAAAAATGAGGTTTACGTTTGTAACCAGAATCTGTGGCTGGAGGGTTTCTTGATCCAGACGTTCGATAGTTGTCTCACGCGGAAGAATCTCTTCGATAACAGCCTGGGCTTCTTCACTTGAGTCAACTAGGCTGACATGTACCCAGTCCCCGACTTTTGGGTAGTCACCTGAGGCATGAAATTCACCACGCACAGTGGCTAATACCGTTTGGTCAGGTAGAGCAACTGTAATATGCACTCGCTGAACTTCGATTACTCGGCCTTGTATCATAAATTATAGACCTCGTTTTTCTTTCCAGTAAGGAGCGGACCCGATCAAAAGGGTGTGAAATCGGGCCACAAATTCGTTGGAACCTTCGGCGTACATTTTATCAAAATACCGTCGACGGAAGTCGTGAATATCGTCTTTTTTATATACAATCTGCCCGTTCTGGTAACAGTAATTACAGTAATCGGAATGCTCTCGCTCTGCATGCTCTACCTCGAGCAGAACCAGGCACATGTGACAGGTTTCTTTCATTAGTGTCACTATACCAAATTTTGTCATTTTGGGCAGCCTTCATCCATGATGTATACTAGAAAACACTAAACGAATAACCGTGAATCAATATGGCAATGTACGAAGGAAATTGGAAATGCAGTAGTTGTGGAGGAGCAATCACCCAACTCCCATTTCAACCCCGAAGTGAAAGTGGACTAACCTGCCGCGCCTGCTACGGAAAAACCAAAGACGCAGAAAAAGCCGAGCAACCAATCCCAGAAATGGCGACCGCTAGCGAAGCTCCACCGATGGATGATGCTCCAGATTTTGATGAATACGGCAGCAGTGCCTCAGAACCAATGCCTGATGAAGGCGCTTTTGCCGGACTAGAGGATTCTGCACCAGCTGCAGCGGGGTCAGCCTCAAGTGGGACAAAACCAAAAGTAGCTGGGAACTGGTCTTGCTCCGGGTGTGGCGCAGCCATCACCTCACTCCCCTTTGAGCCGCGCGGCAACGCCAACCTCAAGTGCCTTGACTGTTTCAAAGCCAGCAAGGGATAAACTGAGGACGCTTCAAAATCGCCAGCAATTGCTGGCGATTTTGCATTTCTGTGTCCTAAATCACTACCCACAGCAGTTTAGTTGACCCCGATCAACTAAACACGTATTGTCTCCTTTCCTTCGTTTCGAAGGAATTGCAGCAAACCAAGAAAAATAGGAAACTCGAAGTAATGAATACCGTTCTTTCAGGCACTAGCGCCTATCCAGCAGTAAAACCAATCCCTCTATTTGAGGCAGCGGAACCACAAGAAACAGCACCGGCACCGATCGCAGCACCACAGGCACAACGTCTCCAGCATCCCGAAGAGACGATGACTGGGACGCTACAGATATTCTGGGCGTGGCTGACCACCAGGTTGGCAGAATTCGGTCAAAATATGCAGGACTGGAGTCTGGCATACAATGATCGTAAAGTAGCCAAGCAACGCGCCCTACATCGGTCTATGACCGAATCACAACTTCGCGCAAAATTTGCTGGCGACAGCAGGTGTGGGTGCGAAGGCTCATCAAACTGTGTCTTCTGTAACCACATGCTGTCCGACATGGGTCTGGTTCAAACTCGCATGGACTAAGTACATCAAGCAAAGGAGGCTGCCTGGAATTTCCCAGGCAGCCTCTTCTCTTTTATAACTCCCCCATCGCTTCCAGCCAGTGTCGACGACAGACTGATTTGTATGACTCATTTCCACCGACGTAGTTCTGTGGACCGTCTTTTAATACCTCTCCTTGTGCGTCCAGCCGCAGTACCATCGTCGCCTTGCGCCCACAGTGACAAATAGTGCGTATCTCGCGTAGCTCGTCCGCAATCGCGAGCAGCGCCTGTGAGCCCGGAAATAGCTTGCCCTGGAAATCAGTCCGTATCCCATAACACATAACCGGAATCTTTTTCACATCGACAAACCTGGCCAATTGCCACACCTGGGCGTCAGACAACCACTGCGCCTCGTCAATCAAAACCGCAGCCATATCAGCATCTACTTCCTCTACTAGCTTTGTATATAAATCTGTATCCGCCTGGTACGTAGCCGCTTCTTTTTCAATCCCTATCCGCGAAGCAATGTTACCGGCCTGGCCAGAGCGATCATCCAGTGCAGCGGTCAGCAGGTACGTACCCATGTTTTGCTCACCATAGTTATAAGCCACCTGCAGTAAATTGGTCGACTTCCCCGCGTTCATCGCCGAGTAACAGAAATAGAGTTTTGCCATGAGTGTATTGTAGCAAATCAACCCTACCAATACGACTTGATGTAAGAGTAGCAAATAAAGGCCTAAACAGCCTAATCCCGCAGAATGACGGTCATTCTGCGGGATTAGTCTCAAATTAATTATTCACAATCAGCCAGACCAGTCGCATTGATTAGTGAATTTTCTGTTTTAGGTTGTAACTATATCTTAGGAGAGAAAACTGTGTGTTCCTTTCTCCAGAGGTCGGACCTCCAGAGAAAGATGTTCGAACTATTTTATGAATAGTTCGTAGATACCAATACCTCCTAAAATAAATCCGAGGATTAACATCACTATAATGACTAGATTGTTATTCATACTCTATGATTAACATTATAGCTACTGTTTAAATATTGCTGGCCGTCTCGGGCTAGAACAGTACACGGCCAAGCCCTGCTTGACGGTTTTAGTATATTTTCAGAATCAATTTCGACGCGTCTCGTGCAGTCGATAAATTTAAATACATTAAAACTAGAAATACTATTGATCAAAGCCCTCTGGCAACTCCATATCAATTGGTAGACCAATTTGAGCCATTGGATTTTTGGTTAAATCACTAAAGGTAAATTTATGATTGTTTAGTAGAAACTCCTCTTGAAGTTTAAAAGGAACATATATCTTATCTGACGGAGACTTAATGTTTCTCAAATAGATTTTCCTCAAATTGAAGACGATTTCATCTAGTATGAATATGATTTCCTGTGAATTTGATTTAGACCCAGCCTCTCCGTATCGGTGTGTCAAATAACCCTCTGATAATTGGTTTAAGAATTTAGCTTTTTGTTCGTCGTTAAGTATTGAAACAAAATACGGGTCTCTAGCGCTGTACTTTTCTAAAAGTTTAACTAGGTCATGACCTCTTTCTTCCTCGTTGTTTAGTTTAAGAATAGCTTTTATGTATAGTTCTAGTGACTGATGGGCATTTGAACAACCTACAGGCACCCATCCGTAAGCCAATGCTCTGCGAGCGCTTATATAGAAACCTTCAGCATTGGAAAAGAGGAATATAAATTGGAGCGTGGAATCTTTTATTAACTCAAAAGGACTGGTCATAATTATTTCGTTTCTGGTAATTCAAATTTGATGTAGCCCATACTCTTAAAAAGAACCTTACCAGTATTTTGGTTAACCACGGCAGTTTTTGGATACTGACCGTAATCAGTACTGAAAAAATATGGTATTTCAGATCCCATCAAGTCTTCTTTTTTAATTTTTAGCTCGTACACTAAATTGATATCGTAAAAAGAACCAGGGTAAATTGTGCCTTCAATAGCACCCCTGCTGTGACTATCCTCTTCAGGTGCGGAAAACATCGTAGGAGAATTTACCTTTAAATATAAATGCCAATAACCCTCGTTACTTTTTACTGGCCTGTTTCCAGTATTTTTTATTGAAAACTGAAATCTTGCTGTGTAGCACTCTCCATCATCTGTCAGAAGAATAGTGTCTCTGTATGATCCGTTTTGCTTTACCACAAAGAACAGATTAGGACATTTGAAGACATCCGTGTACTGATACACAACAAAACCAACAACTACAGATACGGCTATACCTGACCAGAAAGATACCTGAAAGTCGTATCCTAAAATAAATTCAATAACTTGGCATAAAATCTCCATTTGTTAATTATATAGCTTCTCATAACTTTTGCTAAGCTATGCAAAATAAGATAAGCGTTACATTAACGCTCTTCGTGCTATGCACGAGTTGGCTGCCCGACAGGGACTCGGTCACTCTCGTGGATAGTTTCTTCGTCCTGTGGACTTGAAACTATCTCACTCCCTCGACCCCGGCGCTTCTGTGCGGAACGAAAGGCTTTTCGTTCCGGCTTCGCCAGAAGCTTTTTTCGAGTCCCTGTCGGAACAAGCAACGGCAAACGCCTCAAACACTTGCGTGTTTGAGGCGTGCCGCTTGCTGCCCGACAGGGACTCGAACCCCGGTTGACGGTACCAGAAACCGCAGTCCTACCACTAGACGATCGGGCAATGATCGTAACCTGTGCACCTAACCATAAATGATCGGGCAATAGGTCTTTTCTCTTTCATCACTTTTCTTCCCTGGTGGCACTATAGTGCCAGAATCTAGCTTAGATTCAAGTCATTAGTCCTCACCCAACCACAGAGACCTTGTGCTACCGACACCTCATACTCGGTCATGCCGGTATTAGGCATCTTTTTAAGCATAAAAAACGCCCGCACAATCCCCACTGGACCCAGCATGTGTGTCCGGCAGACATGAGCAATAAACAAGCTGATAAACACTGAGTGTGACACCACCACAACGGTTGCATCAGCTGGGAGTCGCTCTAGGTTCTGTCGAGCAATCGCAATCCGCTGGCGGATCATGCTGTACGACTCACCACTGCGCGATAAACTAGAGTACCACCACAGATAGAAAAACAGCGAGCGGCTACTCATATGGCCATATCCAGTCACAGTTGGCGGACGCTCTAGTTCTACTAGTGAGTAGTCAATACTCGGAATCATGTCACACTCATTGGCGATCAAACTAGCGGTCTGGAGTGATCGCACCAGTGGACTACTGACAATGTGGGTTGGATTGATCGCTGCGATACGTTCCCCGGCCATCACAGCCTGCCGTCGCCCTTCTATAGACAACGGCGTGTTGTTTGGCTGGTGGCGATGCACCACGTTTTCACCAGTTTGGCCATGTCGAACAAATATCACTTTCATAATTATTCCGCGAAGTGAGCGATGTCGTTAAAAGTAAGAATGTGCCAATGGTCCTCAGATGCACTGTATTCTAGTGTTGTAATACCGGTATTTACAGCAAAAAATGATCGACACATTTTTTTCCATGTTGGACCATCTAATTGTAGATTTGTTGCGACCTGAGCAACAATATGACGAATAAAATGTCCATGGCTAATGACAGCAACATCACCGTCTAAGTTTTTTAGAAATTGCAGTGCTTCTAATGCACGAGTTGAAGCGTCGACAAAATTCTCTTCGTCTGAATCATGCCACTCAGGATTACTAGCAAAATTTTCAAATTCCAATTTCATAAAGTTCTGATACTCATCTGTTTTTCTTGAGGTATGAAAAAATCTACTAGGCCGACGAACCTCTCGAAATAAAGGGGTATAAATTGCCTCGATAGATTTCCTTTCTATCGTTGGCTGTGCCGTCTGTTTAGTTCGTTCATAATCACTAACAATCAAGTGTGAAAAATCTATAGACTGTAAACGTTCTGCTACTAATTCAGCCTGTTTGTGACCTAACTCAGTCAAAGTAGTTGAACCATCTTGGACTAGATGATCACGATTATAGGATGTCTCACCATGTCTTACCAAATAAACCTTTTTCATACTATTTCTCTCCCATCTCCATTACAGCGATTTCTAGTGGAAGGTGTGGGACTGGTGAGTGCTGGATTTGCTCTGCTGCCTGCAAGAAGCGCAGGAGTAGGTGTGAATTAATAGCGGTCTCGCCACTAGCAATTGACTCGAGTAGGGTCGCAGTTTCCCCACCAAAGTTAGCCAGGATATCGGCCTTTTTAGCTGGCTGGTTGCGAACCAACATCACTGCTCGGATGTGTTCGAGCAGAACTCGGGCAAATAGTTTCATGTCTACCTGGGAAGCGCTTGCGGCTGCGATGGCACTCAAAGCCGCATCGACGTTTTTCTCGTGCAGTCCTGTGACCAGTGCCTGCATTGTGGCGACCTTGGGAGCGCCGATAATCGCGGCCACTTCATCCGCCTCACCAATAGTGTCTCCTGAGGCCATAATGACTTTTTGCGTTACGCCAAGCGCATCACGAAACGACCCATCGGCTGCCACTGCGATCAGGTCAGCAGCGTCAGGACTGAGGGTGAAACCTTCTTTTTTAGCCACGTCTGTGACAGTTTCAGCCAGCACTGCTCGTGATGGTGACCGCATGGTAAACACCTGACATCGCGACAAAATCGTATCAAGCAGCTTTTCAACTTCGGTAGTTGCTAGGATAAACACAACGTGCGCTGGCGGCTCTTCGAGGGTCTTTAAGAGCGCGTTAAACGCTTCTTTGGTGAGCATGTGGACCTCGTCGATGATGTACACCTTTTGTTCTGATTCGTACGGCAATGTATGGACCGCTTCTTTTAATTCACGGATATCGTCAATTCCACGGTTACTCGCCGCATCAATCTCGTACAGATCCATTTCAGATGTACCGATTGCCGCCGCAAATAGTCGAGCCAGGGTCGTCTTACCGGTTCCTCTGGTGCCGGTAAATAGCAATGCGTGTGGGATTTCGCCTTTTTTGATTGCTCCTTCTAGAACACTTACAATATGATCTTGGTCACGGACGTCGGCAAATGATTCGGGTCGGTATTTGCGGTACAGAGCAGTGGTAGTAGACATAGTAGGACTAGTATAACAGATACAAAAAGAGCCGGCAGCCCATGGGCTGCCGGCTCTTTTATTGAACCTGTTTATTTCTTTGAAGCTTTTTTAGTCACTTTTTTAGCTACGCCTTTTGCTGCCCCTTTGGCTGCACCTTTTGCGGCGGCAGCAGTGACACTTTTGGCTGCTTTTTTAACTTGATTTTTCTTTTTCTTTCCAGCTTTTTCAATCACCTTCCAGTGGTCCTGCATTTCGCTAGCGAATTCTTTAAGGTCTTTTTTAGTTGCGCCCTTTACACCAGCGTACGTTCCCGCTATAGCTGAAATCAATTCTTCGTACTCATCAGCTGTCATTTCTTTGGCGTCTTCAAGCTTTTCTAGCACTTCTGCCTTAGCTTTTAGCGCCCAACTTTTAACAGTTTTACGATTCTTTGCAGCTGATTCACTACCATAGAGGAAATAAGCACCTGCGGCCGCTACTGCAGCTGCAGTAATACCTACTCCGGCTGCTACTTTTTGTTCAGTAGATAGTTCAGTCTTTTTTGTTGTTTTTTTCTTGGTTGCCATAAATAGTATTTAAATAAATAAATTAATCATCATTACGTGTCCGCCGCGTCCGTTTCCGAGTCCCGGCCATGAAACCCATCACTCGTGCAATCATACCACCATTATAAAACATCTCGCGGGCATGAGCCATGTCGTCTGCCACTTGCTCACTTGCGTCTTCGATTCGTTCGACGATACGTCTAACGCTTTTTACCAACTTGAGGACATGGAACAGGATTAGGACAGTGACAATGCAGAATATGACTGTAGCGATGCTGGCAATCACAAAAAACACATTGGCGTGAAGGATTTCATTCATACCTATAGTGTAACAACACTCGGAGGCCCTATGGTTGGGTCTGCAAAAAGGTGTGTACAACTTGCTCGATTTCTTCTGGGGTATTTTGCTCCATTAGCTTTGCGCGCAACTGTGCAGCGCCTGGAAAGCCATTGATGTAGCCTTTGTAGTGCTTTTTCATAATGGCAAAGTTTTTAAAATGCAGCAGCTCGGCAAATAAATACGTATGTTCAACTAGCACTCGCAGCCGCTCTTCAAGTGAAATGAATTCAATTCCGTCTTCTGCAAAAGCCTCTTCGATCAAGTCACCACGATTTACCCCACTGGTTGGAAGTGCTTTGAGGTTGTATGGCAGACGTTTAGTCGGGTGGAAAAACCATGGGTTCCCAAACAACGCTCGACCGAACATCACCCCATCCGCACCTGACTCAGCAATTTTTTCCTGTCCATCAGCTAGCGAGGTAGCATCGCCGTTTCCAATAATCAAAGTCTCACTCCCCAGTTTGTCACGTAGTTCTACCACCCGCGCAACTCGATCCCATTTAGCTGGAACCTTGCTCATTTCTTTTCTTGTTCGAGCATGAATTGTCAGCACTGCTGGGTTTTCAGCCAAGATTTCTGGAATCCAGGTTTCTACTTCATCTTTGTTGTATCCCAAGCGAGTTTTGACAGACACCGGCAAATCACCAGCCCCACGTTTAGCAGCCCTGATCACTTCCCTGGCGTGTGCCGGGTTTTTTATCATTGCTGCTCCACAGCCTTGTTTCTCGATGGTTTGAGATGGACAACCCATGTTGAGATCAACTCCATCAAACCCCCGTTCTGCTGCTAGCCTCGCTCCGGCTTCCATGTATTCTGGGTTACTCGAAAACAGCTGAGCCACAATTGGGCGTTCTTCTTCAGCATAGATCAGATCAGCCATTAGTTTTTCCCGTCCTTCCGGCGTAGCGCGCATCAGACCATCGGCCGCCACAAATTCCGTCCACATGACGTCAGGTCCGCCAACTGTTCCGTCAGCCCGAGTGTGAGCCGAGTATTTAGCAATCATCCGCCGAAAAGGCGCATCGGTGACATCAGCCATCGGCGCTACCACCATCATTGGTTTGGGGATCTGTTGCCAGAAGTTCATAGTTGTGGCATTGTACCGGAAGACGAAAACAACGCAACCTGAGCAAGAAAAAAGGAAGCCGTTATGCCAGAAGAAGTTCATAAAGAGTGGGCAATGCTCAAACTCGGCGCCAGAAACTCAGATGAAAGGCCCTCTGTTGAAGGAACTAATCAAGGTGATCATTGTCTCCTCATACTTTCTCGAACCAAACCTGCAAACGAATACTTTTTTCGCGAGCATGATGACACAGCGACATACACACAAGAAGAAGCTCGTCATGTGTGCGAGACTACCCTAAAGAAAGTTTGCGGCTTCAAGAAAAAGAAAGCTGCTGCAGCTGCCGGCAGTTTACTTTTTGACAAAGAAGTCGCACACGATGCCTTGTGTGTACGGGTGTACATGCTAATCAAAGAGCATGCACCCCAAAAGATGCTACCTTTAGCAGTTTGTCTCGAAGGCATCGAGACTCATATGCTGCCAGGCCGCCTAGTCGACCAAACATGGGTCCATGATCATTAGTTTACTGCCGCCGCGCCATCACCAGATGGTGCGGCGTTTGACGTTTCAAGCACCTCATCACTTGATGTGGCGGTTTCTGTTTCTAGTGCCTCATCAACAATAACTCCAAATTCATTTACAAACACTTTGTTGCCAAATCGTAAATCAATGTAGGCAAAATTACCTGGTTGCAAGTGTTTATATTGTTCGGTCGACAAAATTGTCTGCAGGTTGTCGATCGTTTCTATTGGGGTCTGGAGCAATGTAATTTTTAGCTCTCCACCACCGGACAAATATACAAACGCGTCACGAGCCTGATCAAATTCAACCGTCACAACCGGCCAGCCATATTCTTTCAGGAGTGAAGTTAATTCACGCAGCAAGAGAAAATCCGCTGTAACTGTGAAGGGTTCATTTGTTCTAGCTGACTGGCCGATTTGGACATAGCGCACAAACGCACCACCCATCAGGCTGGGTGCTTCTGCGAAGCCATAGCCATCAGTATCTAAAAATACACATCGTTCTGACGCAGAACTGTCACACCACAGCGCTACTGGCTCATATTCTGCCAAGCTGACCAACAACTGTTTGCCATCTCGCTCCAGCACCGGGTCTTTCACCCGATCCACTTCTTGTAGCTTGTTCATGATTTCCTTTTCAGGATACGTCCAAGCAAACCGACGCGGAATAAACCGTGCATACTCACCCTCGAGCAGCTGCGAAACATCATTCGCAACTACCTGGTGCGAGATCGTCTCGCCACCTGTGACAACGACCTCATTAATAGTAAGAGCCTGCACCCGAGTCCCGTGCCAGACACCGTATAGAATTAAACCAATTAACAGAAACACCCCAAATCCAATCAGGATGTTTTTCAGGAGTTGCTTGGTCTCTGGTCGCATGCCGCCATTGTAGCAGAATTTATAACACTTTTTGCAGACAAGCGGTCAGCTTTTTCTGCCCCAGAAGCTGACACCGAAGGGGAGCGCAGCGAACCGAGGGAATTAGCGAGACAAATACTGTGTTATGACTTCTGTGTACAGTCTTTATCCAATGACCTCCTTCCCAAAAAATGGTTGTAGCACGTCAGGAATTTTAATTGTTCCATCGGCTTGTTGGAAATTTTCTACCAGCGACACCAAGATCCGTGGCGTCGGGATCGCGGTACAATTGAGTGAGTGAGCGTATTGCATCTTTCCAGCTTCGTCTTTGTAGCGAATGTTGAACCGGCGAGTCTGGAAGTCATGAAAATATGAAGCAGAACTAATTTCTCGGTATTTTTGTTCCCCTGGCACCCATAGTTCTACGTCGTACTTCTTGACCTGCCCTTGCCCTAGGTCGCCGCCACAGTTAAGCACCGTATGATACGGAATCCCGAGTGACTCGATGAATTCCTCGGTGTTGCGGTTGATTTCTTCGTGTAGCTCGACGCTCCGCTGGTGTGATGCTTCACAGAGCACTACTTGCTCTAGTTTATAAAACTCGTGCACGCGGATGAGCCCCTTAGTGTCTTTGCCGTGACTACCAGCTTCTCGGCGGTAACATGGTGAAAAGCCAAGGAATTTGACTGGGAACACACTCTGATCGAGCACCTCGTCACTGTAGTACCCCATGATTGAAACTTCACTAGTACCGATCAGGTAATCATCATCCTGAGTGTTATAGACGTCCTCCGCTTCATTAGGTAGGTGACCGGTACCATACAGGTTGGCTTTACGCACAATTGTTGGAGGAATCATCGGAGTGAAGCCTTTGTTCATAAAAAACTGGTTGGCGTAGTTCCAGATAGCCCAAGACAGTTTTGCACCATCACCCATTAAGTAGTAACCACGAAAGCCGTGGACCTTGGCACCACGCTCAAAATCAACCATGTTGTGCTTGAGCATCAGCTCCACGTGGTCTTTAGCCTCAAAATCAAAGGTTGGCTTGTCACCCCAGACTTTCACCTCTTCATTATCCTCATCGCTGTCACCATCTGGAACAGTCATGTCTGGCACCTGCGGGACCTGCAACATCAACGCTTGCCACTCTTTCATGATTGGTTTGAGCGCTTCCTCGTCTTTTTGAATGTCAGCCTTGAGCACCTGCATGTCACCCAGCATGATAGTTCGCTGGGTATCACCCTCGGCTTGGGCAATCTGCGCTCCGACGCGATTTTGCTCGGCTTTCTTTTCCTCCATTCGGGACATTATTTCTTTACGAGAATCATCAACGGACACCAACCGATCAAGGTCAATGGTAATTTTTTTCTTGGTGGCCGCCAATTTGACGATGTCCAGATTTTCTCTGATGAATTTAATGTCTAACATTAAGTGAAATAATGAACGTAGTGATTATATTTTAATTACTTCGATAGACGCCCATTTCCTAGGGCGGCTAGCCGAAGACTCATCACTACGGTTTCTAATAAGTCGCCTAGAAGTATACACGAAATCATTGTTTTATAAACAAAAAGCCGCTCCAAAACCGGAGCGGCTTTTTCAGTTCACTGCGCCATTTAGAAACGATACGTTCCCATCAAAGACAACGTCGGCTGACGCGCTTTGGCAGTAAACAATTCTTCATCGAGGAGAAAATCTTGCTCTGCCTCGTACAAGCTGTAGTCGAGACTGATGACAAAGGATTGTCCTCCTGGAAACTGGTTTACAGACCGCAGGCCAACCGATGCGCCGAAACCCCAACCTTCAGAAGAATCAAAGAACTGTTCATCTTCAGTCTGAATTTCAGCTGAGAGTTTAAACCTGGCTGCGTTGGCGGCAGCGTATGCATGGACGGACCACTGGTCTGTCGGAGCAACCCCAACAAGCAACCTCAGCGCATATCGCTGATCAGTCTCTGCCGATAGCCGCAAGGTCCCCGATTGATCCATTCCGGACAAGGTATAGCTACCTGTACCCGATACGGAACCAAAAACTCCGCAGAATTCAGCTCCGACCGAAAATGGACTCTGCCACAATCCTTGTTGTCGGCCAGCACAGACCTCAAAGATCGCTCCGGTTGTATCGATTGAGAACACCTCGACTGAGCCATCTGCAGAACCAACATCCAGCGACAATTGCGCTGCACTGTACCCTGGACCAAACGACACGTATGACTGTGACAACTCAGACGCCTGTGCTGGCATTGTCGATATTGCAATTGTAAACACCCATATCAAAAACCGCATGCTCTTCCCCTTTTCATTTTTTGCTGCGCATCAGATCAAAAGTGATCTGATGACAAGCTAAAACTATTTCACTGAGAATGTCAAAGCCCCTCGTGATAAAATCAAAGTAATGACGTCGTTTCCGATTTCAAAGCTGGAATCAAATGCCATTCCAGAACTGCTTAAACACATCCCAGAGCCGCCACAATCTTTGAATTACCGCGGAATATTACCCCCGAACGATATGAAGCTGCTCACCGTAGTCGGTAGCCGGAAGTACACCAGCTATGGAAAACAGTGTGTTGATGAGCTGATCGATGGTCTTCGTGGATATAACGTCGGGATTGTGTCTGGACTCGCACTCGGGATCGATAGCCTCGCACACGAAGCAGCTCTCAAGAATAATTTATATACACTAGTGATCCCGGGCGGAGGGATTGATGATTCGGTCCTGTACCCAGCTAGCCATAAAAAACTTGCGCAGCGAATTCTCGAAGCTGGCGGATGTTTGCTATCAGAGTTTGAACCCACCTTTCAAGCAACCAAGTGGTCATTTCCACAGAGAAACCGGATCCAAGCTGGCATCAGCCATGCAACCTTACTAGTCGAAGCGGCTGAAAAAAGTGGTACCTTGATCACCGCCCGGCTATGTGCTGACTACAATCGTGAATTACTCGTCGTCCCGGGCAGTATTTTTTCCAAACAGCATGACGGCATTCATCAGTTTTTGAAACTAGGAGCGACACCGGTGACTTGCGCGACTGACATCCTACAGGTACTTGGTATAGACACTACCAATGAACGACAGCCGACTTTGATGGACTCACTGACATCACTATCAGAAGATGAACAAACTATCCTAAAAGCCCTACACGAACCCATGCAGCGCGATGAACTCATCCGCACCCTCAACATGGATATAGCAAAAACCACCCAACTCATCATGATGATGGAGCTGAGTGGCTTGATTGTGCAGGCGGGTGGCAAGTACCGTGTTAGTAGGTAAACTAACGTGACTTGGTCTGGCTAGCTAGGCATCAGCCCGACTTTTCAAACATGATCGCCGCACGGACCGTACAAAAAATCCCGACCATCAGCGATAGTCCACCCAGCACTGTGGCAGCAAGTGCACCATTACCTGACTGTAGTTCGACAGCCCAGAAAATATTTTGGATGGCACTTGGACCACACAAAACACCAATGATTAACAATGCTGAGGCATTAAAGAGAATCGTCTCAGATTCAGATGATGTAGAATGAACAGCAAATTTCTCTTCCATAGTTTTCTCCCTTGTGAAACTTGGCTGCATTCTGCACACTATCATCAGAGATGTCAAATAAACTTGACACAATTCAACTATGCTAGTATTCATACTGCTACTATTTACACTATATGAGTAAACAAACCCTCGTCATCGTTGAGTCTCCGGCTAAAGCCAAGACTATCGAGAAATACCTTGGAAAAGGCTACAAAGTAATGTCCAGTATTGGGCATGTTCGTGATTTGCCTAAAACCAACAAAGACGCGGTTGACGTTGAAGCTGGGTTTGTCCCCCGGTATATCATCAGTCCAGGGAAAGCCAAAGTGATCGAAAGTCTACAAGCGGCTTCAGCCAAATCTGACGAAGTGATCCTCGCAGCCGACCCCGACCGTGAAGGAGAAGCAATCGCTTGGCACGTAGCTGAACTGCTCAAAGAAAGCAAACCAGACGTACAACTCAAACGAGTGGCGTTTAACGAAATCACCGAAGAAGCAGTCAAAGCAGCCATCGAACATCCCCGCCAGATCGACATGCACCTGAAGGAAGCCCAGGAAGCAAGGCGGGTGCTTGATCGTCTTGTAGGCTACGACCTCTCTGGCCTCATCTGGAAAAAGGTTCGCTATGGTTTGTCAGCCGGACGAGTACAGTCGCCTGCCCTACGGATTGTGATGGAGCGAGAACGGGAGATCCGCAAGTTTATTCCGGATGATTATTTTGTCCTGACCGCTAACCTGAAAGACAGCAAGACGGCTATTCCGTTTACCTGTGTCGAAGAACCAGGTGAAGAAAAAGAAGCCGACCGCATCAAGAAAGTCGGTGAAAAACACGACTGGGTAATCACAAAACTAAAAGAAACCGAAGCTAAACGAAGTCCAAAACCACCGTTTACTACTTCGACTATGCAGCAAACTGCATCTACCCGACTGGGGTTTTCTCCGTCCCGGACCATGGGGGCGGCGCAGAAACTCTACGAAGCGGGACACATTACTTATATGCGTACCGACAGCACAAACCTGTCGGATCAAGCCCAAAAACAAATCATCACGTACGTCAAGAAAAACTACGGTGACAAGTACCTAGAAGTTCGATCTTATAAGAGTAAGAGCAAAAATGCCCAGGAGGCCCACGAAGCGGTACGGCCAACCAATTTCACTAAACTGAGTGCTGGTGCCACTGGCGACCAAAAAGCGCTCTACGAGCTCATCTGGCAGCGTACAACCGCATCACAAATGGCTGATGCAGCACTACTTCGAACCAAACTCTCAACAAACGTTGTGGACGCTACTGAAACCATCCCCGACTTTGCAGTCAATGGTTCACGCGTATTGTTTGACGGGTGGTTGAAAGTTGACCCTCGCGCCCGAGGAGAAGACACTGAGGTACCAAAACTGGCCGAAGGTGACAAGTTAACTTGTACCTCGGTCGAAATCGAAGCTAAACAAACTCAACCGCCAAGCCGCTACAGTGAAGCTGGCCTCATTAAGGAGCTCGAAAAACGAGGTATCGGTCGACCGTCTACCTTTGCTTCGATCATGAATACTATTGTTGCGCGCGGGTACGTAGAAAAAGAAGGCCGAACCCTGATCCCTACCGACACCGGTGACGTGGTGTCAACCTTCCTTGAAGAGCATTTTATGGACTACATCGGTGATGATTTCACTAGTGCCATGGAAGACCAACTCGACGATATCGCCAGTGGTGACCGGGAATACGTCAAAACCCTCGAAACGTTCTACAAACCATTCCACGCTGCAGTTGCAGCCAAAGAAAACGTACCTAAACTAACTACCCTAGGACCTGGACCGAAAGAATTCCCCTGCCCTGAATGTAAAGCAGATATGGAAAAGAAGCTCGGTAAAAACGGAACGTTCTTGTCATGTTCACGCTTCCCTGACTGTACTGGTGCGCGTTTAATTGATGGAACTATTCCAAAACCAGATGCACCGATTGGTAACCACCCAGAAACTGGTGAGTCAGTATTTGTGATGACTGGGAAATTTGGACCATACGTCCAACTCGGCGAAATCCCAGAGAAAATAAAAGGCAAGAAACAAGAAAAACCCCGTCGAGCGAGTCTGCCAGCAGACGTCAAAGCAGAAGATGTGACTCTAGACGAAGCTGTTAAATACCTACTCCTTCCCCGCGAACTAGGAGAACACCCGGCAACTGGTGAACCAATCGTGGCCAACAGCGGTCAGTTTGGACCGTATATCGCACACGCCGGTGACTTCCGCTCGCTCAAGGATCCCAAGAAAGACAATCCCTACGACATTACCTACGAACGCGCGCTCGAAATCTTCAAGGAACCCAAGCAAATGCGTAAGGGTGAAACTCTTTGCAAGGAACTTGGCCTCAACCCCAAAACAAAAAAACTCGTCAACGTGTACGAGAGTAAGAGTGGGAGGTATTTACGAAAAGGCTTCAAGCGGATTAGTATCCCAGACGATATCAAAACGGAAGATATCACGCTTGATCTAGCAATGGAGCTATTGAAGCAAAGGTAGATAAATAAAAAAAATCCGCCGGTCAGGGGCGGTTTTTTAAAAGAGCGTGTCGGCGAGAGGTTTTATCCCCTCGCCTGTATTTTCTGCCTCGTTTAGCCGTTTGGACGGTAACTGTCCCGATTAGCATTTGCATCTGAACCAAATACTGGTGGCATTGCGCCGCAAGTAGTCGATAGGGTCGGAATATGATCAGGCAAAGGTTTGAGTGCCTTTACTTCACCATTTGCGCCAAGTGATTGGCCGGGTTGCAGACCCATCCGTAAAATCGGATTTGTTTGAGCTGCCTTATTCTTCATTGTCGATATTCCCTCGTTTTGAGCTTACATTACACACCAAGCCTGTCTTGATGATGTTGGACACTCTACCAAATGTAAAAATATATGCAACAAAAACCTGTGACTTGTCAAATACATGCCTCCGCTGTACGATACATACACATGTATACCGACAAAGACATCCTGAGTAAACTCAACTCAACTAACCAGTCTGACCGCGAATTGGTGTCTCGGGCTTACCAATATGCTGCCAAGGCTCACGAGGGACACACTCGGTACTCTGGTGAACCATATATGTCTCACCTAGCTGCTGTTGCCTATAACCTCGCTTCGATGGGAATGGGGCCAAAAACTATTTCAGCTGGCCTACTGCACGATACAGTGGAAGACACACCAGTTACGTCAGAAGATATCGCCAAGGAATTTGGTGATGAGATTCTCTTTCTGGTTGAAGGTGTCACTAAACTATCATCCGTCCGCTACCGTGGAACCGACCGCCACAACGAGTCGCTGCGCAAGCTGTTTGTTGCGACCAGTCAGGACATCCGGGTTTTGATCATTAAACTTAACGACCGCCTCCACAACATGGAGACGCTCGGGCATGTCAAACCAGAAAAACAACTACGAATTGCCCGTGAGACACTAGAAATTTACGTACCTGTTGCCCACCGTCTCGGGATGCGAAAGATTCGTAAGGAACTAGAGGACCTAGCCTTTCCCTATGTGTATCCAGAGGAATCAGTGAAGGTAAAGGAAATCCTCGCTGGTAAGTACGGTAAGGCTGAAATTGTTCTGGAAAAAGAGCGAAAAATTCTGCAAAAACGTCTGGCTGAGGTCGGGGTAATCAATTTTCATACCTCATACCGCGTCAAAGGCTTGTACAGTATGTATCATAAATTAACCCGCAAGGAATGGGTGGATGAAGCGGTCCTTGATCTACTAGCGATGCGTGTGGTGGTCCCAGCCGTTGAGGATTGTTACCGTGTGTTGGGAATTATCCACGAACTATGGCGGCCGCTACCAGGTAGAGTGAAAGACTATATCGCTTTTCCTAAACCAAATGGTTACCAATCACTCCACACGACCGTCACCACCCAACACGGAGTGATCCTAGAAATCCAAATCAGAACTGAACAAATGCATCGCGAAGCAGAATATGGTGTCGCGTCGCACATCATCTACAAAGACAAGCAAGCAGGTGACAAACAATCACAACGAGAAGAAACTACGTTTTCACGGCTGGTACCCCGACTCTTTCGACCGTTTAGTCGTGAACGAGCACCTGAGGTAGCTAACGTTGAAAAAACCGCAACCGTTCCTCATGAACAGAAAATCCCTGGATGGATTGCGCAAATCGGAAAAACCTATACACCCACTGACACCAGCACGTCACAATTTATCGAGGACGCCGAAACAGACTTTTTCAAAGACCGGATCTTTGTCTTTACCCCAACCGGAGATGTGGTTGACCTCCCGGTTGGCGCAACCCCAATTGATTTTGCTTTCTCTATTCACTCAGATATTGGTGAACAGATGGCTTCAGCAAAGGTTAACCGTAAAATGGCCCAACTTGATATTGAGCTTCACAACGGCGACATCGTTGAGATCGAAACTAGGAAGTCATCTCATCCTACTGAGAAGTGGCTTCAAGCTGCAAAAACATCTGTGGCCAAGCGTAAAATACGGAGCTGGCTAGATCGTAACAAAGAAAATTCTAGATAGAGAAGTTTCGAACTGAATAGATATTGTCCGTCTCATCAGTGGATAGCTTTTCTGTTTTTGATGGTTCGGTTTCAGAAACTACAGATTGTCCAGCAATTACTTCTGATTCAGGAACCGGACCAGTTACTGCGGGTATCGGTTGAGCAACGGTCGGCTCTGGCTGATGTACGGGTTGAGGGCGACTAAACCCAAACGAGGTGTGAGCAGCGAGTTTTGCTAGCAACCCAGGATCTGCCTGAGGTACGTTGGCTGCTGTTTCTTCTTTGGCCGGTTCTGGTTCTGGAGTGTTAGCTGGCACCTCAGGAGCTGCAGCCGGATCAGAATCAGTAATGACTACCGGTGCTGTAGGAATGTCATTCATAACAGCAGGGGCAGTCTCAGGCCGCAATGGTTCCTCATACACCGAAACAAGTTCCGGCTCGACAGCCAGAGGGGTTGCAGCTGCGACAGCCGCCATTGCCTGGACATTGGTGTGTGGTCGACGTACAGACTCATCTTTCATGCGTGTCAAAATCGCAGATAAGTCCTCCTCTGAGAAGTAATCAATGGTGAGTTTTCCTCCAAATTCAGTCTTTTGAATTTGAACTCTAGTACCAAGGGTCTCGGTAAATTCTTTTTCAATCTCGATTAGATGATCATCGATGTCAGAATACTGTTTCTTCCGCACCTTATCAGTGGCAATTTTTCGTACAATTCGCTCGACTTCTCGCACTGACATTTTCTTGAGCAAGATTTCTCGGAAAATAGTTTCCTGTTCTTCTGGACGGTCGGTCAGCATCAAGAGTGTCCGAGCATGCCCCTCCCCTAGTTCGCCCCGCTGAAGTGAACCCTGAATATGTTCTGGTAAGGCCAGTAAACGGATCGAGTTAGAGACGTATTCACGACTTCGTTGTACTTTTTTTGCTACCTCGGTGTGAGACAAACCAAACTGTTCTGCCAGTTGCTGGAAGGCAATTGCTCGATCAATGGCGTTAAGGTCTTCTCGTTGCAGATTTTCGATAATCGCTAGTTCGAGCTTCTCTTGCTCACTCTGTTCCCCTTCACGAATAATCACTGGTACTTGGGCCACCTGAGCAAGCCTACTAGCTCGCAAACGCCGCTCTCCGGCGATCAATTCATATTTTGTATAAAATGTACCATCGTCATTCTGAACCTCACTGCGGGTAACCGTCAGCGGCTGCAGCACACCGTACATACGAATAGACTCCGATAATTCTTGGAGTTTGTTTTGGTCAAATTCCCGCCTGGGTTGAAACGGGTTTGGAACCACTTTGTCTGTATCTACCCAGAATATTGAGTCACCTTGAAAAGCCATATAGTATACCTCCGAGCGCTCTACGCTTGGTTACTGGCAGTATAACATGCTCGGATTTCCACGGTTGTGTATAAGCCCACACCTTGCTACACTCTTGTGCACATCCCGACGCCTCGGTGGTGGAATTGGTATACACGTACGACTCAAAATCGTATGCCGCAAGGCATGAGGGTTCGACCCCCTCCCGAGGCACATATGGCACACAAGCCAAAAGTCATCGCTGTGGTCGGACCAACCGCAGCTGGAAAAACTTCCTTATCCATAAAGATCGCCAAGCACGTCGATGGTGAGGTGATTTCTGCTGACTCACGGCAAATCTACCGCGGGATGGATATTGGAACAAGTAAGGTTACCAAGGAAGAAATGGACGGGATCCCACACCACGTACTTGATGTTGTCGACCCGATAGAGATCTAC
>CAYGTV010000003.1:0-108761 GCA_964353135.1 uncultured Candidatus Saccharibacteria bacterium | reverse complement strand
AACCTCTTTGATTGAAATGGAGTGTACTAATTTCCTGAAGATTGTTGATCTCTGGTAATCAGTAAGTGTTCTTTATTTATCCGAAGCAAAAGGGTAGAATAATGAGTGATTACTCACATTGATTTTAAATATATGATTAAAAAGTTTTTAGGGCTAGCTCCAACTAAAGAAAAGGACGGTGAAGGTTACATTCCGTCTCCGCTCGGTTTACGGTTTGGGGTAGATAAGGTAAGTGGATATAAAAAGGTAGAAGTTAAGGACCTTTATGAAGGCGATAAGAAAATTTTGGTTATCTGTACAGAAGAACGATATTTCAAGATGACAAACGGTTTGTCTTTTTCTACTGGAAATAACGTACAAGAAACGGCCGTGCCGATGATGAATCTCGAAGACGCTGGTTTTGACTTTGATGTGGCTACACCTACGGGAGCGCCAGCAGTGTTAGAGGATTGGTCAGTGCCAAAAAAAGACGAACAAGTACTCAACTTCATGAAAAAGCATAAAGAGAAGTTCAAGAATCCTGTTTCTGTCGCTGAGCTGGTATCTAGGGGTGAATTAAATCAATCTTCTCCATACATTGCAGTATTTTTCCCAGGTGGACACGGCAGTATGGTAGGACTGCCTGATGATGAGAACGTCGGTAAAGTTATTCGTTGGGTAAAAGAATCAGACCGATACATGATCACGGTCTGTCATGGTCCAGCTGCACTTATGGCTGCGACAGTAAATTCCAATGAAGAACATCCCTACAAAGGATATAAAATGGCAATTTTCCCAGACAGTATTGATAAACAATCACCCTCGCTCGGATATTTACCAGGACAATTACCTTGGTTTCAGGGTGAGGCATTGTCTGAAGAAGGTATGAGTTTTATTAATGACAAAATTAAAGGGTACGTCTATGCAGACAGGAAATTATTGTCAGGTGACAGTCCAAGAGCATGTGACGAATTAGGGAAATTGGCTGCTAAAACTCTGCTAGAATCTGAATTACTAAATGACTAAGAAAGAGCAAATATTAGAAACTGCCCTCAAGCTTTTTGCGACGCAAGGGGTGGGGGACACTTCAACTGCACAAATTACAAAAGAAGCGGGAGTTGCTGAGGGTACTTTGTTTGTGCATTTTAAGAACAAAGCATCGCTTGTGGATGCAGTGTTTACTTATATCAAGCAACGTGAAGCGGAGGTGTTTCTAGCAGCGTTAGATGTAGAGCAAGGAGCTGAAGCGAATATAAAGGCTCTCACTAAAAAAATGGTTCGACACTTTACACAAAACTATAACGAGTTTCTCTTTATTGAAAATGTGAAGTACTTGAAATTAGTGTCACCAGAAGCAATGAAAAAGGCCAATGAATCATTTGCAGAATTGCAAAAACCGTTCGTCGTCTGGCAAAAGGAAGGACACATTAAGCAAACTAATTTAGCTGCGTTGGGTGCAATGGCTTGGTCAATGATGTTTGCATTAACGCGGTATTGTAAAGAGCACAATAAAAAAGTTACGGATGATTTAGTTGAGCCGATATGGAATGCATTTCAGCCATAAGTAACAAAAAACCACTTACTATAAGTGGTTTTTTGTATGGAATTAAACTTCAATATTCTTCTATATATTTCCATGTCTGGTGGAGATGGCGGGAGTTGGTCACGAATAATTTTCTTTCAGAAAATTTTCTCGACCCCGACTCAGCTGTGGCAGCGCCACATGCTTCCGTCTTTCAACTCCCGACGAAAGTGAAACTATTCACTTTCTCCATCTCCACTTAAAAACACAAAACCACCCAAATGGGTGGCTGTGTTTTAAGAGTGGAGATGGCGGGAGTTGAACCCGCGTCCGAATTAGGGTGCGAATGTGATTCTACCGTGCGTAGAATATTCTTTGATTTAAAGTAGCTAGCTAAAGAATAAACAAAACACTAGTTACTCGAGTTCTTACAATTTTGACCAACTAAGCGAACAACCTAGCTGTATCGATTCTCATGGCTATTCTACAGTGTTCAGCGTATGAGACGTTTACTGAAACTGCATCGCACCGGCGAGCGTTATTACGCTACAGCGGGTACAAGACCAAATGCGTTAGCAAATGGTGATGGAATTGCTTTGTTTGCAAATACAAATTGGAACCTTTTAACGAATTGATTACCAGTTTTCGGCACGGCACACATCCGACACGACTAACCGTCGATGCCTAGCATCCCCGTAGAAAGCCCGACCAGATCTGTAGAAGAAATGGTCAAGGCCCTATGGCGGGGAAGCCATGTGTTACTTAGAGGACGGCCGTTCTACAAACTCAACCTCTCGTGGTGGTAGTCGATCCCAAGGTTTGTGAACCCTGGTTGTTGCTTGTGCCAGTTGCTCTGCAATTTCGTTTGAGCTCAGCGGTTCGTGAGATTGAATGTTTTTTGACATGGTGTCCTCTTAAGTAAAAAATTAGCTGCAGAAAGATGGTGCGGGTTCGACTGCTCGATACCCGCGTCTCATCTAAGAGACTGTGCCGAAATGCTCGACGGAAAGATCTTCCTTGGCCATACTGGAGTATGGCGAGCTGCCGAATATATAATCCAGTCTGCGCATAACCCAAATTGGGAGGTTGTAGCGTTTTGCGTGAATTCGTATATTTTGCTCGTACTCAACATTCATCCATGGTTGAAATGGCATGTTGCGTTGACCAGACATATGGATAGAGGCTGGCTGGATAGTTTCTTCTTGTATAGACATGTTTGCTCACTCTGTTGGTGTTTCTGCGATGATCATAAATAACCATCTTTCTACATCTAATTTTTATTGACTTTTCAAAGTGCGATCAATTTCGCGTTTGTTATCACGCGCTTTGATTGTTTCTCGTTTATCCGCCTTCTTTTTACCACGGGCGAGGGCAATCTTCAACTTGATTAACTGCCCAGAACTATACCATGAAATAGGGACTACTGTCAACCTATTGGCTCTAGTTTCGACTTCTAGCTTGGCAAGCTGTTTTTTTGACAAGAGTAGCTTGCGGGCGCGCTCGGGGTCATAGTTTTTGGGAGTGTTTGCTACCTGGAAAGGGGAAATGCTAGCTCCCAATAGCCAGGCTTCACCGTTGATGATCGATACATAGGATCCCTCCAGTTTTCCTTTACCGGTTCGGATGGCTTTTACCTCGTAGCCAGCCAAAACCGCCCCGGCTTCAAATGTGTCGAGGTGTTCAAAATCAAAGGTGGCTTTGCGGTTTTTGATAAAGGTAGTCATGTGTAGCAAGATACTACACCAATTATACTAGACAGGCTACGCTCGTTTAGCGAAACGTATTTTGGGTAGCGTCAAGGCACTTTTTCTGTATAATAGCCCCCATGACAAACCACGACACAGACAAGCTAAATAAGACTAAAAAAGACGAGCAGGTAGTAGATACACCTGTAGTTACTGGTATTGAGAGAGAAACAGCAGCAGTTGTGAAAAGTGAGGAAAAACCTGACAAGAAACCAAAAACGAAAATTCCTAAAAACAACAAAATGGGCTTCAGAAAAATTGGTAAACAAGTACCAGTTGGTCCGGGGAATTTTTGGAATAACATGCTGTCTACAGTGTTACTACTGATCGCAGTTATTTTTGTATTCTCATACATTACCGAAGGGCAGGGTGCGGAACCAACACAGCTAACATTGTCTGACGTCGTGACTCAGATCAAAGCGGGCGAAGTGAGCGAAATCGTAGTGCGTGGCAGTAGTATTGAGGTGAGCTACAACGTAGAAGGCTGGGTAGCAGGTGAAGCCAAAAAAGAAGTCGATGCCTCGGTCACTGATTCACTGACTAATCTAGGGCTGTCTGCAGATGAGCTGTCGTCTATTACGATTGATGTCCAGCGAGAAACAGGATTAGGGTACTGGTTGGGTGTATTTGCTCCGTTTTTGTTTCCACTGCTGTTCCTAGGAATCATTATTTGGTTCCTGATGAAGTCAGCTAAAGGAGCAGGAATGCAGGCGCTGAGTTTTGGAAATAGTAAAGCGCGCATGATCGACCCTGACGATGGGTCAAAGAAAATCACGTTCAAAGACGTGGCGGGTGCCAAAGAAGCCAAGCAAGAGTTGGAGGAAATTGTGGACTTTCTCAAGAATCCTAAAAAGTTCCTCGAAATCGGAGCCGAGATTCCAAAGGGTGTGATGATGATGGGTTCACCAGGAACCGGAAAGACATTGCTCGCCCGGGCAGTAGCAGGGGAAGCGGGTGTGCCGTTTTTCTCAATCAGTGGTTCAGAGTTTGTAGAAATGTTTGTTGGAGTAGGAGCGTCACGGGTACGTGACCTGTTTAACATGGCCAAGAAAGCTGCACCGGCGATTATTTTCATCGACGAAATCGACGCAGTTGGACGAGTACGTGGGACTGGCGTTGGTGGAGGAAACGATGAACGCGAACAAACGCTGAACCAGATCCTCGTTGAGATGGACGGGTTTGAGCCAAATGCGAAAGTGATCATCATGGCGGCTACCAACCGACCAGATGTGCTTGACCCAGCGCTCTTGCGACCGGGACGGTTTGATCGACGGGTCACGATTGACCTGCCAGACCGATCAGACCGTGAAGCTATCCTTCAGGTGCACGCTCGCAAGAAGCCATTGCAGGATGACGTCAACCTAGAAATCATCGCGCAGCGGACACCAGGGTTCTCTGGAGCCGATCTATACTCACTGATGAACGAATCGGCGATACTTGCGGCACGAGAAGAACGAAAGAAAGTGGGTCAGTTTGATTTGATTCGTTCGATTGAAAAAGTGATGCTTGGTCCAGAGCGAAAAAGTCATGTGATGTCACGATACGAAAAAGAAGTGACGGCGTATCACGAGGTAGGGCACGCACTGGTTGCTTCAGCTTTGCCATACGCTGACCCAGTACAGAAAATCAGTATCATTTCCCGTGGACGGGCTGCTGGGTACACACTGAAACTGCCTGACCAGGACCGACGGATGCACACCAAAAAAGAATTTATGGATGATATTGCGATGACTCTCGGTGGGTATGTCACAGAAGAAATGATCTTTGGTGACCTGTCGACCGGTCCATCAAACGACCTGCAGGTGATCGCTAACTTGGCCCGAGACATGGTGACTAAATACGGTATGAGTGATGAACTTGGTCCTGTAGCACTTGAGGGAACTGGCGGACGAATGATTGGTGGTGGAATGAGTGAAAATCGTGGCTACAGTGCAGACGTTGCAAAGGCGATTGACTTGGAGGTGGCAAAAATTATCAAACATGGAAAAGATACTGCGCGGGAAATCCTTACAAAATACCGACCAGCATTGGAGAAGATTTCTAAACGACTCCTTGAAGTTGAAACTATGGAGCGCGAAGAATACGAAGCTCTGCTCAAACAAGAAGGTGTACCCATCAATGATGCGTACGAAGAAATGTACGGCGAAAAGATGTACGTTGCAGACCCAAGTAGAGCTGCAGCAACCAAGACTAAAGAAAAATAATATTCAAAATATAAAAACACCGGCGCCCACGCGCCGGTGTTTTTATTTGAGTTGCTCGATGTTGGTTACCAAACCATCTTCCATGTGAATAATCCGGTCACACCCCATGGCGTACTCACGTTCGTGGGTCACCATGACAATGGTTTGATGGCTTTCATGGTTGAGCCGGGTAAGTAAATCGATGACCTGAGTACCAGAAACAGTGTCTAGGTTCGCAGTCGGCTCGTCAGCAAAAATAATTTTAGGTTTCCCTGACAAGGCTCGTGCAACCGCTACTCGTTGCTGTTCACCACCAGACAATTCAGCTGGGAGGTTGAGATACTTTCCAGACAGACCCACGTTATCAAGGGAGTGGTGAGAGCGCTCCTTAGCATCAGCCCAGGTATAGCCCTGCATCAACAGCGGCAACATCACATTTTCCTCAGATGATAGGTCGGGCACTAGAGCATAGTTTTGAAATACATATCCAAGGGTATTGAGTCTGAAAGCTGTCCGTTCTTTTTCGTTTAGGTTTGATACGTTTACATCATTGATGACAATGTCTCCATCGGTTGGTGTATCAAGTACTGATAGTTGGTACATGAGGGTTGATTTACCAGCACCTGATTTACCCATAATGGCGACAAATTCTCCTTCCCTGACCGTTACATCGATACCCTTAAGAATATGCGCCTCCAGGGTACCTTCGCCAAACTTTCTATGAATGCCTGTAGCTTTAATGATGTCCATACTAATATTATTTACGTCCCAGGATTGAGTTAAGAGTGTTTTGCTTGACGATGACCCAAGCCGGAATAAAACCGGCAAACAATGTAATGATAAACAAAATAATAAATCGATACAGTGTTCCTATTGGCTCCGCCACTAGAATCCCATCACTAAACGGAAAATCAATCGGATTGGCTTCAAAGTATCCAACCAAAATGCCATAGGTAACTAATACTCCCAGCAGTGATCCGGCCAAGGCATAAAATGCTGCTTGTAGGACATAGGCTATCTCGATAGCATGACGATCGATACCAATTCCCTTGAGGATACCAATCTGCTGCCTTCTAGAGAGGGCGTTGATAAAGATAATAATAAAGATCGTAATAGATGCCACTATCAAACCAACCGAGCCGATGAATGTGCCCAGTACGTCAAAGGTATTTTTAATGTCTGTGAGGAATTTCGGCACCCCTTCCTCATAGGTTTGGATTTTAGCTAGATCAGCCAGTCCACTTGCTACCATGGCTGCTTTGACCTCAGTGTTTGCGCTGGGGTCAGTAAGTCTAATGACTATTTGGTCAGCGTTACGGTCAAACCGGTTAAATACCCGTCGAAATTCTCGTTCTGGTATATACGAGTTCAAGGATACTTCATCAACTTTTGACTGTACGATACCCTTGATAATAAATTCTTTGCTCACATTTCCACTGGTAAGGCGCACAGTGTCACCGGGTCCAACACCACTAACAGTTTCAAAAATATCACCAAAGTTCTCAGCGTATTCTTCTGTATACAGGGCACCAAGTAGGATGTAGCCTTCCTCGTCACCATCAAGATATTCTCCAGCAATCAGCTGCGAGGACAAGTTGGTCATGGCTTCTTCGTTGTCTGGGTTGATACCGGTAACCCGTACGTTTGCAATATCTCGTTCGTCTTGTAGGTTGCGGCGCTCTTTATAGTTTGCCTCGAGGATTCCGTTAGCTTGGTAGCGAACCGAATAGGTTGCTACTTCCGGGAAAGCTTCCAGTTCCCGTACAAATGTTTCAGTTTCTAAAATGCGATCTTCGTCATCCCGGGCAGTTACAATCAGATCCCCAAGCGATCGTTCTCGCACTGCTACCTCGGCTCCAGCAATCAGTCCCACCAGAATTCCTGATACAGCAATCAGGTTGAGGAACGTAAGCATCATCACAAAAATGATCAGGGTTGTTGTCCAGAAATTAGCTCGCTGAATCTGGCGAAACCCTAATAGAAAACCAATGCGGAGTGAACGCATATGCTATGGAGCAACGATTACGTCACCCTCATTTACACCAGTAATCGCGATAAATCCATCATTTCCTTCCAATACCACATTTATGGTAGTTGATGATAGAAGCTCACCGTTTTTAGTTATCACCTCGTATACTCCTTCTGTTTCTGTCACAAACCGTTTTGGTATCCGCAGGCTATCAGTAGTATTTGTGATGATGATGTCGATATCAGCGTTCAGGCCACTTCGCATCCAGACTGGGGTAGCCTCGAGAGTAATGATTGCTTCGTAATAAGCAACCCCATCAATCTCGGTAGCTTGCAGTGAAATGAAATCAACTGAACCCTGAAGTGTTTCACCTGAACGAGCGTCAAAAACAGCACGCACTGATTGTCCGGTTTCTAGTTTTCCGATGTCGATTTCAGGAATTCTGGCAGTTAGTTCAAAGTCTGAAGCCGCCAGAATTGTTACCACCGGAACGGTTGTTACAGTTTCTCCTGGCAACACATCGATCTCGACTATGGTGCCTGCAAAAGGTGCGCGGATGGTGCGGTCAGCAATCTGAGCGTCGATCCGGGCGATCCGGGCATTTGCGCTCGCGATGTCGGCGTTTGCTCGAGCTACTGATTCGCTACGGGCTGGAGCGTTGGTGCTGACAGCGTTTGCTTTGGCCAGCTCCAGATCTTGCTCCGCGAGGGTGATTGCACTTTCCGCCTGAGTTTTAGCCAGGGTGTAGTTGTTGCGATTAGTCGTATAGACACTCGAATTTTTATTTGGGATAGAGATTGCCCAAGCGCTGTTTCGGTATTCTGAGGTAGCGTCAAACAAAATCCACAAACCACATTCTCCAAACGAGATTGCTTGGTCGGTTGAGGCATTGTAGATGCCTGATTCTAGGCCTGATAATCTGAATGAGTAGCCAGAGTTTGTTCCAGATCCGTACATCTCGATGTCATACACACCTTCCTCGTCGCAGCTATACGTACCAGAGATTTCAGGGGCAACCGCATCGTCCTCGTTATCAAGACTGATCGCGGTCAATCCGCTTGAAAGCAGGGTGCGGTATGCGTTATCTACCAGGTCCGCTTGGGTGGCTTTGATGGTTTCTAGACTCGTGGCTTTAAAAGCTACAGTTTCAGCGGTAGCATCACGTGATTCACTCTGGGGGCCGGCTAGTAGCTCATCGCGCGAAGCAATCGCCCGAGTTAAGGCTGCTACTGCGTCTTGTCGGTCTGCCTGAAGCGCTCGGGCTTCAAGGGTTACCAACACATCACCAGCTGTGACTGCGTCGCCTTTTTTTACATTAACAGCCGATACGATACCAGTAGTAGGGAAGGCTAATTCTGCGCTTTGCTCAGCTTGTATTACACCAGACACTGATACGAGGCGTTCTACATTACCGCGCTCGACTACCGTGGTAACGTATTCTACTTGCTGGCCGCTACGAACACTGATGACCATAAACACAATGAAACCAATCACTGCAATAGCTAGAATTACGTGAAAAGAACGACTCATAAAAAGCTTTTTCATATGCTGAATTATAGCACCGTAGACTTCGTAATCATTGCTGTTTGTCCGCCAGCCAGGCCTCGGTCACCTTTGCATCAGTATATTCTGCGACTGCGTCTTAAATCTACTGTGCGACGCGACCCCGACGCTCAAATCGTCCTCCTTTCAGTCCGGGCGATATATTCGCTTTTTTCTCACCCTGACGTTAGTAAAGAAAAACACCTACTAGACAGTAGGTGTTTTTCTCTATGTCCGCCCTCCAGGACTCGAACCTGGGACCACGAAGGTATAAGCTTCGCGCTACTACCAACTGAGCTAAGGGCGGTTGGTGACACCTACTATAGCGCAGTGAGACAAATGGAACAACGAACTTGACGTGGTTTTAAGAAACGTGTATTTTCAGACCGTAAGCGCTTGGCTTACCAACAACGGAGAATTCTCATGCAACAGCTGATTTTGTTCATCCCGCACAGCCGTACCTCAATCAAACGAACCATCTTCTAGAAAGGAGGTGATCTGGGGCAGTCAAAAGATTAAAAATAATGACGTGTCCTGATTGAGGTAATACTCAAAAATCAAACCACCTGTAGGCCCTGCATTTCGCGGGGCCGCTTTTTCTTTAATTAAACTAAAACCAGTGTCTGTGGGACACTGGTTTTAGTTTTCAGGTTTGCAGATTCTACTAGATCCGTACCACCACATCTCCCAAATCCTTTCGGACTTTTGCGTAGTGTTGGGTTTCGTCTTCGGCTGATCGGTATCCAAGCGCCAGTAGGTTGGTCGCGTGTAGGTTGTGTGCACCTAGGTCGAGGATCTCGTTAAACGCGGCAGGGTCAAACCCTTCCATTGGGCAACCATCCACCATTTTTTCAGCCGCTGCTACCATCATCGTCCCTAGTACGATGTAAGTCTGCTTTTGGGCCCAGGTCAGTAGGTCTGCTTCGCTGATTCCAGTGAGGTGACCAACCATCATGTCTTTAAAACCATCAACTGTTCCAGCTTCTAGTCCACGAACCTGCTCCATTCGTGTGGTGTATTCGGTGATAAATGTTTCGTCAACATCATTACGCGCGCACAGTACAAGTAGAGCACCGTTGTGTCCCACATGTTCTTGTCCGTACGCTGCCGCCATTAGTTCCTTCTTTTTAGCTTCGTCTGTTACTACGACAACTCCAACTGGTTGTAGTCCGTAGGATGTTGCCGCCAGATTGCCTGCCTCGAGGATGTAATCGAGATCAGCAGCTGGTAGTTCTTTCTCGGTATCAAATTTTTTCGTAGCGTATCGCCACTCTAATGATTCTTTTGTAGTCATGGGTATCATTTTACGCGAGGAAGGGGAGGGTGTCGAATGGCAGGTCTTTGGTCAGTTAGGCGTCACTAGGGTTGTACATACAAACAGCACACTTGTTATACTACTGTTCTATGAAAAAACTGGTGTTTATATGCGGTGTGCTCTTGGTTACAAGCTTTTCCTCAACAGCTTTTGCAAATACGACCACGTCACCGTCCGTCGAAGCGGCGGTACGAGAGTATTTTGCTGATATTCCTGTCATGATTGAAATCGCCCGCTGTGAATCAAAGTTTCGACAATTTGCAGATAGTGGCAATGTGCTGCGTGGCGGAGTAGGGAATCAAATGGTCGGGGTGTTCCAGTTTTTTGATCGGTATCACACTAGCCCAGCGTACGAGCTTGGGTTCGATATCGAAACACTCGAAGGCAACCTTGCCTACGCCAGACATATATACATGAGTGAAGGTACAACTCCTTGGAATTCGGCCAGAGCGTGTTGGGATGTACCTAGCCTCGACTCTTCGTCTCCAACTACCCTTACAGCCAGCACAGACATAGACGCAATCCTACGTCAGAAAATAGCGCTACTCCAACAAATCATCACATTGCTACAAGCACTCCTGGTTGCCAGACAAGCAGTGTAAGTCTAAAAAGATAAGTATAACTGTCCGTGGAGTGGTAGCTACCCGATAGCTAGCTAAACTATCTATTTACAAATTGTATTTTAGTAGTATTGTCACTAGTAGTTAATCTTTTAGTTAGTTCTTTGACGTTTGTTTAGACTTAGTAAAAGCTAGTCAATTGCTCATTTCGAGCTCAACTCAAAGGGAGGCATAGGTATGCCCGATAATACCCCCGATATGATGACTGGACACGCTTCAGTCACATCTAGCCCTGTAAAACAGCAACAAGCTGCGGCGCGTGATGAGGACACCGTTATGGCGCAGTCAGTCGCTCCTCGTGACTCTGTGCCTGATATCACAACCGTGGCGAGATCATCACCACCACCTCGTACTGATGATCGTCGTGACTCAAGGTCTGATAACGACCAGGATGATCGTGATGATGATCGTCCTACTATAGTCACTTCAGACTCTGTGCGTGACGCCGCAATGGCAGAACAAGCAGCAACCCGCTCACCTGTGGTTGTCACTGCAGATGATGCAATTGACAACCGGATGAATCGCGACAATGAGGCAACTCATGATGATCTCGTAGCTGCACAGGAAGCAGTTCGTGATGCTGCCGCAGCAAATTTTGCTACAGCAGCAGCTGGTGATGGGCCGGTATCAGACATGGTGACGGCCAATAACCAGTATCGGATGGCGCAAGCAGCGCTGGATGATCTTGAGCGTCCTGACGTTCCAGTTGTCGCTATCTATGATGCGACTATTGGTAATTTCAGGCTGTACGAGTCCATGCGTTATGGACTTGATCCACAAGACGGCCGGTACCTGGGTTCACAACCTGGTGATTTGCCGGCAGCGGACCAGATCCTGACAAATTTGATTTTTGGACGTTCACAGCGTCCGGATCCAGATTTGGAAGGTTTGACGCCGGACGAAGTTCGTGACCTTGAAGTTGGTCAGCAACGCTATGCCTCCATTGCATCAAACGCAATTGTGTTTGGGTTGGGGGATACAATCGGGCATTACGCGCCCGGTATATGGAAAGTGCCGGCGCAAGTGCTGGTTGGGAGGGTGGTTAATCCTGTCGCCCAAGAAGCGTCGGATATCTACAGTGACTACCAGGGTGACCCAAACGTGATCCCCGGTCCAGGTTGGGTTTCAACCGATAATCTGGGCGACGTTGTCCCTAGTGCCGGCAGCATCGTTGCCGGCGGCGCAGCACAAAATGTTGCAAAAGGTGCGCTGCTAGCCAGCGCTTCACTGGTTGGTATCAGTATTCCTGAGCCGATTACAACATTGGTTGGTTTGGGAACGGCAATTCTTGTCGGTTCTGAAGTGTTCGTGCTGATTGACAACAGCATTCCTCAGGTGTTGCCATCGATTGACTACACAGAGCCAGAGGTGTCGATGCACGAGATGCTGGGTATAACCGAAGCAGCGTACGGCGAACGCTTGCTGGAGTTCTATCAGCATGATTCTGATGCACAGCTGTTGGCGGCGCTGACAGAAGCTGATGGATTTGATTTTGGTTCTGATGATGCTGCTATGGCAGTTCAGGTCGTGCAGCCAGGATCAGGGTCAGAGTTGTTGGCTGCAAACGGGACCTCTGATGCTACTAGGGTTCTGTCGGTTGCTGCAAACGAGAGTGACTCTGCTTTTGTGTCGCCTACGTTGGGTATACCGGAGACTTTTGTCTTTGTCGCTCATAATCCTGATAGGGAAAGTGACCAGTCTGGCTTAATTCCACTGTGGTGGTTTGACGTTGCTGGTCTCGATGTTGTTGCGACCAATCAAGTGAATCCAGATCGTCAGGTCTTGTTTGACGAAATGGTGCCAGTTGATTTCCTTACCGATGGGCAAGTTAACGCTGCTGAGTTGCGTATACTTGACCAGCGGCTGGAAGACAAAGGCTACTTCGGTGATTTCACTGAAAACGTGTATTACACTGACACGATTGCCTAAACAAACGAACGGGGCCCCTATATACGGGGCCCCCTTTTCATATTTTGACAAGTAGGATGACGTGTAGTATGGTTTAAATAACGCAATTCCAATAAGAAAGGAGGTTTGCGATGAACAAAGTTCTTAAAAAACTACTCAAGACCTACAGTCCAACCTGCAGAGGATTCGATGGTCAACGTTGCGTTGCTTCGCAGCTTGCTCCGGCGCAGGTTAAACTCTACGGCGGTAAGCATGTCTGTATGTCCTGCCTTCTGCAATACTTGCGCAAGACAAAGCGACAGGTGCTGGCACAACACCCGCATCACAAGGTTACAGCTTTTGAGCTGTGCAAGGTGCGACAATTCCCGCTCACCGTCGATGTTCGCTACCAGTTGTATGGTGAGTCGGTCTGGCGCTACGTGCGCTCAGACAATGTAGCCGGTCGGATGGTCCGTCGCGCTGAATGTATGGCTGTTCAATAGCAGAAAGGTCAAAAATGGAAGATAAAATCATTATCGACTGGTTTGGAGGGACGATGACGTTGGTAGTGTTCACAATCATTGCCGTGGTATTTGGTTGGCTGATTTTCTCAGATGAGAACCGCAGTCTGCAGCCAGTTGGTGTGTTCCAGCTGGGTGAAAAAGCCAGCACTCTCGATTGTGACCAGCGGACCGATTGTCCGTCTCCAATGGTGACGCCAGAGGATGTGGCTAATGGATATGTGCGCCAATGACGGCATTCGAATCCAAAGCAAAAAAGCCGTGCGGACCCAATTGTTCGCGCGGCTTTTTCTATTTCTAAATTAAAACACTACTCCATGTGCAGCGCATCACCCAGGTGGGATACTCGCTCGGCGATCATTGGGAAGTCACGTTTTAATTCAGGGTGTGAGGCCACCAGATGTTGGGCTTCGTTTCGCGCGGCCTCGACCAGTTTCAGATTACGGATGGCTTCCATCCCAAGGTCTGATAGGCCAGATTGCTTGCCGCCGTACAGCTCACCTGAGCCACGAAATGACAGGTCATGTTCGGCTAGCTCAAAGCCGTTTTTCGCGGTCGCCAGCGCCTTGAGACGTTCGCGAGTCTTTTCACTTTTTGATTCAGTGACCGCAAAACAGTAAGGCTGATGATTCCCGCGGACTACTCGTCCTCGAAGTTGGTGTAGTTGCGACAGGCCAAACCGCTCGGCTCCCTCGATGATGATGTTGGTGGCGTTTGGAACGTTTACCCCAACTTCGACTACTGTTGTTGCTACCAGAACGTCAAATTTATGATCATTGAATTCAAGCATGACTTTGTCTTTTTCGGCTGGAGTCATTTTGCCGTGCAGGATGCCGATCTTGTAATCAGAAAATTCAGTTTCACCCAGCCGTTTCGCTTCACTGACAACAGATTTCAACTGGCGTTGGGTGAGGGAAAAAGCACCCCCCGGGTCCTTTTTCGGGTCTGGTTCCTCGATCCGCGGGCAGATGACGTACGCTTGGCGGCCATCAGCTAACTCACTGCGGACATGCTCGTACATTTCTTTTTGCTGCCCTGGTCCGACGATGGTGGTTTTGATTGGTTTTCGCCCAGCTGGCATTTCTTCAAGCAGGGTAATATCGAGGTCACCGTAGATGGTGAGAGCGAGCGTGCGCGGGATTGGTGTAGCCGTCATCGACAACAGGTGGGGCATGCGAGCGTCTTTCTTTGCTAGCTGCTTACGCTGGTTGGTCCCAAAGCGGTGTTGCTCGTCGATGATGACATAGGCAAGGTGTTTGAATTCGACACTTTTGTAAATCAATGCGTGGGTCCCAATCAGAATTGGTACTTCGCCGTTTTTTACCCACTTGAGTAATTGCGCTTTGCTGATCTTGGTTGGCTTGCGCGGGTCGGTTTTACTCGGAAACTTCATGCAGCCACTACCTGTAATCAAACCAATGTTGATCGGGAGGTGTTGGAAGTATTCGATGAAAGATTCAAAGTGCTGCTTGGCGAGGATTTCAGTTGGCGCCATATATGCCACCTGCAGGTTGCCAAAATCAACCGCTGCGAGACCACCAGTTTCTTTGTTCATTCCCTCTGGTGGGCGGCTAGTTGCCACGGCATAGGCTGTGGTTGCCGCTACGGCGGTTTTGCCACTTCCAACGTCACCTTCGAGTAGTCGTGACATAGCGTGGTTACCACCAAAATTTTTAAGGATGTCGGTGATTGATTTGTCTTGACTGTCTGTCAGCTTGAAAGGAAAACGCTCGGTAAATTCAGCCACGTGCTCGGGTGAGGTTTTAAAACTGTACGTGGTGGCAGCGTTGGCAGCAGCGCGGTTTTGCGCATTTTGCACCTGGATGTAAAACACTTCTTCAAAGGCAAAGCGCTTGCGCGCACTCTCTGCGTGCTGCGCTTTTTTTGGACTATGGATCCATACTAGTGCCGTTGCTAGTTCAGGTAAATTATACTTTCCTAAAATTTCTTTCGGGATTGGGTCAATGAGGGTGTCGAGTACATCCTTCTCAAAACATTTCAGTATCGTGTGATAGATCCAGCGACTGGTGATGCCTTTGCTCTCGCGGTAGACCGGGTAGAGAGTGTCGTCGACCTGTTCTGTTCCCTGGAAAATACTGTCATGGCGATCAATCGGCAGACTGTCGAGCTTTTCTACTTCTGGGTTTGATAGGTACAGCTTGCCTTCACTACCGGCGACTTTCCCAGCCAATTTTACATACATCCCGTCGGTGTACATCTTGGCAATGTAAGGTTGGTTGAACCACATGATTTTCATCTTGGCCGAACCATCCTCGACGTAGCCCTCGGCGATTGGGCGTTTGCTCTTCCAGGCTTTACGGGTTTTTAGTCCCGACAACTGACCGTACACAATTGTTTCTTGATCCTTTTGTAGGCTACCGACTGACTGAACGTCACTGATGTCCTCATATCGAGCAGGGAGGTGGTAGAGCAAGTCCGTCACGGTTTCAATCCGCAATTTTTTCAGAGCCTTTTTATGTGGCGCATCAATCCGGAAATGGTCAGTCAGTTGGTCAGAGAGTTTCATACTGTAAATATACCAAACTAGAGCTCGTTTGACGTTAGTATTGACTTTTGTTTATTTTATGTTACTTTAAGGTTTGACTAACGCCAACAAGGAGAATTTCGATGGCACAGCACAATAACAATAACACCAACGTTCACACCTCGCTCGAGCAGGGGTTGGCTGCGGCTGAGCGCCAGCTCAAACTGACAATCGAAGGTTTCCGGACGATCGGCGTCACCGATATGAATGGGAAGCCGGCGTTCGAAGACGCTAAATTACTGGTCCAGTTTTTTGAAAAGAGACTGGTTGCTCAGAACTTGATTCAAAAGCAAGGGTCAAAGGCTGATTTCAAACTTGCCGTCGGCGACACTGTTGTCGGGCAGCTTGTTAAGGACTTTGAGAACGGCTTTACCTTTGTTCGAGTGTTTCAGCGCTATCTCGAAGGTGAAGAATACGAAGAAGTTCCAGGTTCATGCAAAGATCTTTTTTTGCATATCAACCAGGTCCCGCTTGCGTACAAGGAAAATCTTGGTGTGGGTGATATCGTCGCGTTTGGCGTGGTTTTCGGAAAGGACTCCGGCCAGCTGGCTGCTGGTCCTGTAACCTGTGAATCGTTAGAAGAAGCGCAGGCGACCATATCTGACATGTTCGATTTAACCGAGGATTCGGTAGGGGCACGGCACTAATTCGTTTAAGTGTCTAAAAAAGGGCGATCTCTGGATCGCCTTTTTTGCTGCCTGGTTATTTACATCCCCTATATTTAGGCTACTATCAGAGTAGAGAGTAGAAGAATTTAGAAACAATGTGCACGGGAGGTGCAACATGATAATGGAAGAATTGAAGCCGACTTTGAGCTACCCCAATCCGGACCGGAAGCTCGACCTTGCTTTTGCTTGTGTGCATGTGTTGCCTTGGATGCTGATCAGCTCGTGGCGCCCGGTAGTACAGCGGGTCTATACGTCTTCCCAAGCTGTGGTGCGGTTTGAGTACCCAAAAGGGGAGGTGCTCTATCTGCAGTTCCAAAAGCAGGACGACTTGGTTCTGGAGCAAGGCTTTATAGACTGGGTAGTCGGCTCAGAACTGAGTCAATCCCTCGAAGATCGCCTGCGTGAGCTTGGGGGTCTGATTGATCAGACAATTGTTGGTCATATGATGGCTGGGGTTATCTACGGCAAGATGCGGCTCAATCTAGTGTCACCACAAGGTCGACCGATATCCGAGTCTCCAGTCAAGTTGCTTGATATGGTTGGTCCTCGTTCTGGCCTTGCCCAAGTGCTCTCAATCATTTTTACAGATGAGCGAGTGGCTGACGGTGATGATGTGTACCAATTACTACGACCGACCATTGACGGACTGCGTTTGCGGAAACAAGAATGAAAAACCAAAAGGCGGCTCCACAGGGCCGCTTTTTTGCCGTCTTGACGGCAGATTGTTTTTGCGTTGTACCCAGGTTTTGGTTTGTGCGATCTAGGAGTTTTGCTGTATAAAGAATAGATCGGGGAATGCAAATTGAAAAGAGTGACACCGATAGCTCACCCACAACGAGAGGACTATACGATGAAATCGATTCTTATTGGCGCCGGAGCGGCGCTTATCTTGTCAGGAGGGTTTGCCCTCGCCGAGTGCAACTATGGCGCATCCGCTGAAACCACGACCGGTACGACCATTTTCATGGCATCTGATCCAAGCGGTATGATCATTGAAGACGGCCTGCTTGGTCTGGCAATTGCGATCGCTCTGATCGATGAAGGCCAGCTGTTTGACCAAGAAATCGGCTTGACGATCTCGTCTGTTGTCGACGAGAACGCCTTTCCCCGCGAAGCGCCATTGCTGATGGTTGTCGAAGCCGACTCGATCGATCCGCGCGCAATCCTCGATGCCTTGACTGTAGTGGTCGAGCTCGACTCTGGCACGGCGATTCCTGACGCCATCGATGTTGTTGTTGCCTACGGTGGCCCCGGTGATCTGGACGATGATATGTTCCCAGTGTCGAACAGCGGTGGTCAGATCGATCTGGCGATGGGCGAGAGCGGCGTTCTGCTTTATGACAAGGCAGCGATCGGCGACCAAGGTGCCGACACCTTTGACTTGGCCAGCACGCAGCTGGGCGAACTGCCGATTTCTGATATCGGTGATGGTGAAACTGCCGTCTAAGGTCGTGTTCTTACGAGTCGTTCCCAAGTGACAGGTTTGTCTGTTCTGGTAACGAGTTCTTTTGGAGGCGTGCTCTGCGCGCCTCCAATTCTTACTTCCTACGCAAAGCGCGTAGGTCGTTTTGTTTTATATGTCTGAAAAAAGTTATCCTTTGCCAAAATTATAGGTCATGGGTTATAACATGGTTAACCGGGGCATATTTTGTACATACCTTGAGTTTACCGGTGCTCACAACCAGGAGGATACGATGAAATTCATTCCCTTCATCGTCCTCGTCATTGCCGCTGTTATGATTTCGGGCTCGAATGATCGAGCTGCTATGCTTGAAGCTTCCAAAAAAGCGTATCAACAGTATGCAGAACGCTAGATATAACCGTCGAGCAGGGCGAGGAGGCCGGCAACATTTATTTCGATAGTCTTCGAATGAAATGTTGCCGGCCTTTTCACGTACGATATACTAGGACTATTATTTTAAATCCACATATATCCCATGCCAGCTAAAAAACCAGACTATAATCGCCTTGCCCTTGAACTACATAAAAAGCTAAAGGGTAAAATTTCAATTGCTCCCAAAGGCAAGCTTCAGACAAAAACTGACTGGAGTACGATGTATTCACCAGGAGTTGGGGCGGTATCTGCTCATTTAGCTAAAAACCCAAAGGACGCTCGCGAATACACCATGAAGCGAAATATGGTTGCGGTCATTAGCGACGGTTCGGCAATCCTGGGCCTTGGCAACCTAGGTCCGATTCCAGCGCTACCGGTGATGGAGGGAAAGTGTGCGATTTTTAAAGCCATGGCTGACGTGGATGCATTTCCGATTGTGCTCGATGTACATGAGCCAGAAGAAATCATCGCGGTAGTAAAGGCCATCGCGCCGGGGTTTGGTGGGATCAACCTCGAGGACATCTCGGCTCCAAAGTGTTTCCAGATCGAAGAAAGACTCAAAGCGGAGCTCGACATCCCGGTTATGCACGACGACCAACACGGAACGGCGATTGTGGTACTGGCTGGTCTAATCAACGCTTCCAAAGTCGTCAAAAAACGACTAGACGAAATGAAAGTGGTGGTAGTTGGTGCGGGGGCAGCCGGGCGGGCAATCACTCTGCTGCTGGTAAAGGCGGGGATTTCCAATGTGATTGTGACTGATAGTCAGGGGGCAATTGCCCAGGGACGGTCGGGTCTATCTGCGTATAAGCAAGAGTTGGCCAAGCTGACCAACAAAGACCAGGTGACCGGTGACTTGATGCAGGTGATTGCTGGTGCGGATGTGGTGGTTGGAGTGTCTGGTCCGGGTACCATTGCACCAGCCCATATCCAAAAGATGGCAGACAACGCGATCGTGTTTGCCTTAGCTAACCCGATCCCAGAGATCATGCCCGAAGATGCCAAACGGGCAGGAGCTCTCATCTGTGCCACTGGCCGTAGTGATATGCCAAACCAGATCAACAACTCGCTGGCGTTCCCAGGGATTTTCCGTGGTGCTCTAGATAAAGGGGTGCGTGATATTACTGACGATATGAAACTAGCGGCAGCGAAAAAAATAGCTGGTCTGGTTAAAAAACCAACGGCCGACAAAATCGTCCCAACCAACAACGAACCAGGGTTGGTAAAAGCGGTAGCAAGTGCAATCAAATAACTTTTTCTCAACTGCCAATTGTGCTATTCTGTCTCGCACAGAAGCATAATTACGGAGACGTGTCAGAGTGGTCTATCGTGCTTCCTTGCTAAGGAAGTGGGGTTCACGCCCCCGGAGGTTCGAATCCTCTCGTCTCCGCAAATGCCAAAACCTAAAGCATGTCTTTAGGTTTTGTTGCATTTTGCGCGAGACGAGAGGATTCGAAAAAAGCTTCTGGCGAAGCCGGACAAAAGAATTTTTGTCCACACAGAAGCGACGGGGTCGGGTAGCATAATAGATTCAAGACGTAGTCGCAGAATATATTGATGCGGAGGCGACCGAATCCTTACAGGACCTGTCCACTCATTGGACTTATTGTTTCGTATTCACTCACAATAATTCTCAATGAGTCTTGCAAAAGTCTCCCAGACTTTCTCACCTCTCGTCTCCATTTTGCTATACTCACCATATGACCACTTTCTTCCACACCGAATCCACTGTAGCTGATGGAAACCTGGCTATTCAACATGGCAAACCGAACGTTGTTTTAAAGCACACTCGTGCATTTCTGGATTCGCAGGGATTGTCATTATCTAATTGTGTATTGATTGCGTGTGAGCATGCAGACAAAGTCACTCATGTTGGTGAAGCACAAAAGGCTATGACGTTTGCAACCGAAGCGTTAATCACAAATACACCCGGTGTTGTTCTACTGCTTCTTACCGGTGATTGCTTTCCAGTTTCGTACCATGATCCGGTTGCTGGTGTGGTAGCTCTGGCACACCTGGGCTGGAAGCCAGTTGATCGTCAACTAGCTGCAAAGGTAGTGCAACAAATGGCGGAGGTGTACGGATCAAACCCATCTGACATCGAGGTGTACATCGGTTCAGGTATTGGACCTGATTCATACGTGTTTGAAACCGCAGTGCAAAAAGAAAAGCCAGAGTGGCAGCCATTTATAACCGATTTGCCTAGTGGCGAAATCTCGATAGATCTAGCTGCGTACATCCAGGAGCAACTGACAGGGGAAGGGGTGCTGCTGAAAAACATTACCACCAGTTTGATCGATACAGCGACCTCGGCCGATCGTTTCTCACACTACCGGTCGGTTCGGACTGGTGAACCAGAAGCTCGGTTTCTTACAGCTGTAGTGCTGCAAGAATAGACTTTTTTAATTTCAAATTTAGTTTACAATGATGGGCGCACCATTTTGGATAGATTGAGACTTTCGTCTCAATCTATCCGGTTCTGACAAAAGTCAGAATTGGCCGTTGTGAAGCGAAGCGAACAGGACAAAGGAGGAAACCAAGCCGAACGCCTGACAGAAATAACGCGTTCTTACAGAGATAAATAATTGGAGAGTTGGCTGAGTGGATGAAAAGTGAACAATTTCACTTTTCATCCGGTCTTGGAGCGTAGCGGAAAGATCGCTCGTTGTGAAGCGAAGCTGAACAGAGCGAAGGAGGAAACCAGGTCGAACGCCTGGCAAAAACAAAGCGTTCTTACAAAACAATATTATGGAGAGTTGGCTGAGTGGTCGAAAGCAGCAGTTTACTAAACTGCCGAGCCTTTACGGGTTCCAAGGGTTCGAATCCCTTACTCTCCGCATCTATTGACAATTTAATTAAATGTGCTATCTTATTGGTAGCCGAGTAAACGTGTGGTAGCAGCGCGGTATGTCGTAACGTGCGACATCTTGATATTGCCCCTCATGCAGTTAACTATAGCCCAGATGTGTCAGAAGGCGATAGCATGAGTAGAAATAAGACGACACGCCCCGAATCAGCAATGGTTCGGGGTTTTTTATGTCAAAATAGTTCGTATTTCGTCCCACACTGCCCGCGAGCACCGAAACAAGTCCGAAAGACTTTTTTCGTTTGTGCGAGCGCGAGAGTAAGAGATTCGAACTTTGATATACTCAGACTATGAAAAAGTTGTCTAAATTATCCAAAGGAGACAAAGTTGCGATAGTTTCACCCAGCTTCGCTGCGTCCGCTGTGTGGCCACATGTACATGAACTAGGGTTAAAAAGACTCCGCGAAGAATTTGAACTTGAACCGGTTGTGTATCCGGCAGCAGATAAGCTTGATGCTACAGTAGAAGAAAAAGCAAATGATTTAATTGCTGCATTTTCTGACCCAGATATTAAGGGAGTCATATCAACTCTAGGAGGAGACATTCAGGTTACATACATAAAGAATCTACCGAGTGAGCCGTTTATCAATAATTCAAAACCTTTCTTTGGTTTTAGTGACAACTCACACTTCTCAAACTTTTTGTTTTTAAAGGAAATTCCATCATTTTATGGAGCTGCACTTTTTACTCAGTTCGCGCATCAAAAAGAAATGAATCCGTACACTGTTAAATATATAAAACATGCTCTTTTTGACGAAGGTGAATTTGAATTACTGCCGAGTGAATCTTTCAATGATATTGGTTTGGATTGGGGTGATGAATCACAGCTCGACAAGGAGCGTGAGTATGAAACCAATGAAGGCTGGAGCTGGGATGGAGACAAAGATACTGAAGGTTTATTATGGGGAGGGTGTGTAGAGTCGGTCGACGAAATGTTACGACATGGAGTACAGATTCCATCACTAGAACAATTTGCAAATATTGTACTGATGATGGAAACTTCAGAAGAGATTCCTTCAGCAGATTACGTTAGTAGAGTATTTCGTGCCTTTGGAGAAAGAGGTATTTTAGAACGCATACAAGGAGTTTGTGTCGGTAGAGCAAAAGCGCGTGAGTTTGATGTGGTAAGAACATCAGAAGAGAGGGTGAGGTATAGGAAAGACCAGCAAGAAGCGATACTCAAAACAGTTCGTAACTACAACAAGACTATACCTGTAGTACAGAATATGGATTTTGGTCATACTGAACCACAAATTCCAATGCCGTACGGTAACAATATCCGATTCGATTCAAAAGAAAGGCGAGTGTTTGCAACCCTTTAGAGCGGCAGGACTAAATGCTTAGCATTGGATGACCCATACTGCTTGTACACTCCTTTACAATCTAGTCTTGCGTTAATATAGCCTGTTTGGTGTTGCGGTATGTAAGTGTCACTCTCGCTATTACGTATGTCAGCATAGTGATTATTGAAACAATAATCAGATGAGCAACCAGGAATCGTCTGGTGAAACTGTATAGCTGGTTGAGGATTTCGATGTCGTATTTAACCAGCGTTGCGTCGGCAAAGAGGATTGAACCCAATTGAAAACTAGCGGCGTAGATCGGAATTTGAATCAGAGGGTTCCAAATAATCAAAGAGACAAAAATTGCTGGGCGGTTGATACTAGGAAAAATAAAGATAAGCAGCAAAGCTAACAGAGCACTAAACCCAAACGTCGGCAGGAGCGACACTAGTGTCCCAATGGCGAGCCCAAGCGCGATACTGTGTGGGGTAAATTCACCCAACAATAGTTGGCTCCATTCTTGTTGTAGTTTGCGGGTGAGTCTCATAATGGCTTTCTCAATCATACAATAGTTTGCTACACTTGGGGGACAGACATACTGTATGAAAAAGCTAGGGATATTGGTCGGGGTTATCGGACTGTGTGCTATCGGGTGGTTTGTGGTGCATGAAAGTTCGATTGATTACGTGGCTACCGTTGACGATGAGCTGGCCAAACTAGAATCAGAATTGGCAAACTTGGACACAACCGAGCTCTCGCCAGCAGACGTTGCTGCTGCCCGAACTAAAATCGCTGCCAGGTTGGACACAATCAACGCTTCGCTTGACGCGAGTAAAGAGCGAAATCTAACAGCAGCTCAAGCCAAGATGTTGGATGACGGGCTAGTTGGACTCGAACGCATGTTGACTGAGTACCAGGCAACCTTACTAGCACTCGACCAAGATGAAGGACCGGCAGACAATGCACCTTCAAGCGAAACTATTGCCGCGCTGACTGCTACTATTTCTTCTATTCAAGATGTCGTCGGTATACCTGACGTAATTGATGGCACCGCCACTACAACCCCTATGGGGGAGACCGATGATAGGGCCACCAGCACACCGACTCTTACCAGTCAGAGCTGGACGTGGGTGCAGACCATCTACAGCGACGGCACATCTATCACGCCAGCCACTTCTACTGATCAAGCGTTCATTATGACTTTCAGTGACGATGGTTCACTTAGTATCAGTACCGACTGCAACGCAATGGGAGGTAGTTATGTAGTAGACGAAAATCGACTAACCTTTAGTGGATTATTTGCGACGCAAATGTACTGTGTAGATTCATACGAACAAGCGTTCTCCGCAATGCTTGATCAGGTGCAATCTTATTTTATAAATGACGAAGGACAAGTAGTGTTTAACCTTGAATTTGATAGTGGTTCTTCGATATTTGAGTAGCGTCGCAGCCGCAGCCATAGAGCAAGTACGTGAAATGAAAGATTTTGAAGTAGAGTGAGACCAATTATTTTCATGAAGAAGTACCTAGATAAAATAGTTCTGATTTTGTCCCACACTGCCTGCATCAAATATAAATTTTCTCTTCAAAATTGAAATTTTTTTCAAAAGATCGTGTAGTACTTATAATATGTTGGTAGATAATTCTAGAAGCAGGGGTGTAGCAGTGTTGGTGCGATGGACAATTATATTATCCGTAATAGCTAGTTGTGGGTGGTTATCACTCTATGTGATTGACCAATTCAACAAACAAACAACATCCGTTTCGGGTCAGTTGCAACAGATGGTCGAGTTGGCCAGCTTGCCGTTCAGGTTGTCACAGTTGGCTGATCTGGAACCAGTATCGGAATTACCAGTGCCTGTCTACGGGGTCCCGCTTAGTCAGATTGCTGACACCTGGGGAGCAGCTCGGAGTGAGGGGCGCACCCACGAAGGGGTAGATATTTTTGCCGGTAGGGGCACGCCTGTGTTTTCTTCTACCGTTGGGTATGTGACACGAGTTGGGTTTGGTGAACGAGGAGGTAATTTTGTATTTGTGACTGGTCCAGGCAATATGCGGTACTACTACGCACACTTTGATCGGGTGGCTGATGGTATGCGTGTGGGGACGGCTGTAACGACCGACACTGTACTCGGGTTTGTTGGTACTACTGGTAATGCAGAAACGACACCACCACACTTGCATATGGGGATGTATCAGCGTCCAGGTGGGGCAATCAACCCGTACCCATTGTTAGTCGATAGACAGTAGTTCCATTACATAAGCTGTAGTTCGCGTATAATACAACTATGATTAAAGAATACATCGCCTATCTGCAAGATAATCCAAACGGATACTGGTTTAAGCGAAAACTATACGGCTGGGGTTGGACACCGGCCACCTGGCAGGGTTGGTTAGTTACAGGACTGTACTTGGCCTTGGTGATAGGGTTTGTATTGACACTTGATGATCAATCACCAATAAACGAGGTTATGTTCACTTTTGCATTGCCGGTAGTTCTGCTGACTATTACATTGATAAGAATTTGTTACACCAAGGGAGAAAAACCAAAGTGGCAGTGGGGAGAACCAAAAGATAATGAAAGTGCTTAAATTTTCAATAGCCCCAGCAGCATCACCACTGATTTTAGCCCTAGTGACTTAGCCAATAAAATCTTGCAAGGCTTCTAGTCCATCTTTGTGAATGGTGTGACCGAGCCCTTGGTAGAGTTGCAAGTCAATGGTTGCTCCCATTGCTGTTAGGACTTCTTTGGTTGCGACCACTCGCTCTTTTGGGATGTGAAAGTCTGTGACGTCACAGCCGATATAGATCGGTGTTTGTTGCAAGTCGCCCAAATCACCACCGATAATTTCTATATCACCTCCTATTAGGCCACCACTAAAAATAGCTGCCCCTTGGTATTTGTCTGGATGTTGTTTGAGGTATTCAGACACCAGACACGCCCCTTGTGAGAAACCGGACAGGACGATGTTCTCTGTTTGAATGCTATATTCAGTTTCAAGAAAATTAATAATACTATGAATCCGATTCAGAGCAGAGTCGAGAGATGGTTGGTTATCGGCCTGGGGAACAATGAAACGTTCTGGGTACCAGACGTGTTCTGCAGCCTGCGGAGCGAGTACGATATAATCATCAGGTATAGAAAGTTCATCTGCTAGCTGCATGATGCTGTCAGCACTGGCACCGCGACCGTGGATTAGCACGATAGCTTTCTTTGGATCGCTGGTATTACCAGTGATCGCTACGTTTTGATCTCCATGGGGAAGTGAGCTGTGAGGGATATTCATAGATTTATCTATTTTTGTTACGAGGAAGCACGAGCGTCGTCAGTGATGCTTCGATCGCTGCTCGGTTGGCTTCGTGATGTCTAGGGATGAGCAGATGTTCACCTAGTTCTTCTGCGGGCTCGTCGATGGTCATTCCAATGTCGTTGGTCGAAAGTTCAAACAATATTCCGGCTGGAGTCATGAAATATGTCGCGTGAAAGTAAAATCGGTCGACTAGTCCGGTTGAAGCAATCCCTAATTCATTGACTTGGAATTCCAGTCCCTCGCGGACACTGTCGTCATCTGCTTGAAATGCGATATGGTGCACCGAACCAGCTCCTTGGCGCGCTTGCGGCAGGTCGGCTCGCACCTGGGTTGCGAGGTATTTTCCGGGCCAGCTGGTTGCTTCGTACCGGGTAATGTCTGATTTGGTGTCAACTAGGGTGTATCCGAGTCCTTCTTCGAGAATTGGTTCGATTGGTCGGTGTTCAGGTAGGTTGAGTAATGCACCGTAAAATCCATACAGTACGTGTTCTGCTGGTACTGGTCCCGCTTCCCACGGTACAATATTGGTTTCAACATCGCTGGCTACTAACCCAATTTTCAAACCATCAGGGTCACTAATCATCAGTACTGCTTCACCAAACGGTAGTACTTTTTCTTCACAACTTACGTCAAACTCGAGCGCCCGGTCTTTCCAGTAGGTGAGAGAGTTTGGTTTAATGGTGTAGTAAATACTTTCTACCTCACCACAACCACGCATACCTTGGGGCATACCTTTCCAGTAGAAAAAGGTAATGAGGGTTCCAGGAGTACCAACTGCATCACCATAATAGAGGTGATATGCGGTAGGGTCGTCAAAGTTGACGGTTTTCTTAACCAACTTTTGTCCTAAAAATCCCTCGTAGAAATCGAGGTTTGCCTGTGGGTCAGTCGTAATTGCGGTGATGTGGTGGATGCCGTTTGTTTGGGTTGGATGCATACTATGTATTCTACAGTGTAATCAACCGTGATACTGATTTCAACTATATGGTCTATACTATAGATATGAATAAAATAGCTTTTGGTGTTCTGGCAAGCGTTGCGGTTCTGGTTGTAGGTTTCTTTGTGTTTAATTCCTACATCTACAACGAAAAACAAGCTGATCCAGTGGTGGTTACTGATTATAAAAATGCGACCTACGTGATCGACGGGCAGGTGGTCGCTTTGGTTGATGGTGTGGCCGAGACTGATGTTGATGGGGTCCAGGTAACGACCAGTTATTTTGGTAACGAATTAGTCAAAGATTTAAACGGTGATGGGGTTGATGACGTGGTGTTTCTACTAACGCAAAATCCTGGCGGTAGTGGGACATTCTTTTACGTCGTGGCGGCACTGGCTAGCGATAGCGGTTATGTTGGTTCACAAGCGCTCTTTCTAGGAGATCGGATTGCACCGCAAACAACTGAATCTGGTCCAGGAAATCAGGTGATTGTTAATTACGCAACTAGAGCACTGGACGAACCAATGACAACGCCGCCTTCTGTTGGTACTTCGCTGCGGCTGCTCCTCGATCCAGAGACGATGCAGTTTGGGGAAGTGATGACAGATTTTGAGGGTGAAGCAAATCCGGACATCATGACACTCGATATGCAGACTTGGACATGGGTTGAAACTACGTACAACGATCAAGAAACACTCACTCCAAACCAAGCTGATGCTTTTACAGTGACGTTTGGTACTGACGATAGTGTCTCGATTACGACCGACTGCAACACCATGGGTGGTTCTTATACGGTGCAGGGAAGTACTCTTACCTTTGGTCCAATGTTCGCAACAGAGATGTTTTGCGAAGATTCACAAGAACAAAAGTTTGCGGCTGACTTAGCCGAGGTGCAGTCATTTTCTTTTACAACTAAGGGTGAACTGCTACTTGAAAGTTCAAACAGAGTTGTGGTATTTCGATAGCGATAGCTTCTAATGGAAATCTTCGACAAAGAAATTACAGTTGGTTGGATTGGTGGTAGTTACAGTTGCAACCAGTGCGTCGCAGGCAACTGTCTGACCACAGACGTACACATCGCTGTCTGAGAAATCGTAGTCTGTTAGGTGGTCTTGAATGTATCCAACTGGATATTGATTTTGGTTTTTGTCTGAAACGACGTACTGGACTGTGACGTTGTCATTTTCTGCAATGCTATCAAAGTAGTCTTGGTGCAGAATTTCTTCCACACTACGGTTCCCTGTAACTATGGTCAGGGCTGGTTTGTTTGAACGTCGGATAAAATGATCTGCCAAGGATTTAACTACACCTGCTCCGACCCCAAATCCAAAGAGGAAGACTTTTCGACTCGTCATTTTGTTGGCAGTGTTGAGCCCTAGTGGTCCCATGAGTTTAACCTCACGTCCGGTAAAATCTTTGTTCCACATCAGTGGCGTGAGCTTGCCACCAGGGCTCAGTCGGATGGTGAGGGTGAATGCATCAGTACTAGTATCGCTTGATGACATTGAGAACGCTCGTCTGATATTTTCTCCACCATCTTCGACAAACATGTTTACAAAACTTCCGGCGACAAACGGCATCGGCTCTGACGGTTGTATAGTGTATTCACGGGCGGTTGGTGAGAGGTCGTGAGAGTGGCTGATTACACCGGTAGTTTGGATGATTTTGTTCATGATGTTTGAGGTTTAGTTATGATAAAAAGATAGTTGTGATTACGTAGCCAAGCCAGGCTGGTAGCTACAGTCACAATAGCGAGGAAGTAAAAGACGTAGACTTCGTCGAGTATCAGCCAGACATAGATACCGCTGCCGTAAAAATAGACGTAGGATAATCGTTGGATCCGCTTCCAATTTTTACCGAGCAGTTTTTTAGATAGGTTGTTGGAGGTGATTAAAAGCAGGATGGCAGAAATGTCGGCTGCATGGGCAAATAACGCGAGGGTACTGAGCGACCAGTAGCTGGCTTCAAACATGCTGGTAAAGTAGCCTACGCCATCGATCATATTTTTTTCTAGGATGAAAGAAACAATGATTGCTGCGGAAAATACTCCCATTCCTTTACGTAAAATCACTAGTGGGCGAATCCAGGTAATTTCTTTGAATAAATCTGCTAGTGGTCGAATAAGCATTACAAAAAAAAGTGACAGGTGCGCGGCAAAATAAAGCAGGGTAATTCGCTGTCCGCTAAACCAATCTGGAGTGAGTAGTAGAGCACCCGGTAACACTGCCAGAATAACTACTGAAACTGCTAGTAGTAATTCTTGACTGATTTTGATAATTGAGAAATATAATTTCATACGATATTGGTGTGAGTTAGTCCGTTCTTTGTAATGCAAAAGTACTGGTACTCGTGCTGTTTTGGCGGGGTGAGTTTTGTTGCCTTGTCGATTCCGGTGATGATAAATAGTTTAGTTAAGGCTTCAGCTGTAGCGCCGTCTGGGTGAATGATGCTGACTGCAGTTACATCACTGGTTGGATTTTGCTGGCTGGTAACGTCTACAATATGGTTGCGTATACCAGCATTTGTCTGCCACTGCCTGGCGTATGTACCGCTGGTGGCCAAGCTTGTGTCGGTAAGTGCTACTGGCACTTCGCTACCAGTGACCGGATTGTAGAGCATAAAAATGAAGGGTTCATGAAGCGGGTCAGTGCCCCTGGTTGCCAGGTCACCGCCGATGTTGATGATGCAGCCAGTACATTTGGGGTACGTATTCATGACCTTGTTTGCTAGCTCGGTAGCCAAGTAGCCCTTGAGAATACCGCCAAAATCGAGCTGTTGGCCTGGTGCAAGTTGTAAGGTTTTAGCGTTGTCACTAAACTGAAGTTGGTCTATGTCTGTGTTGTAGGGCGGTGGGTTGCTAAGGGTGCGATTACTAATGTCTACAAATGTGGTGTCGTAACCAAGCGTAGCTACTTGCACTAGTGGGTTAAACACACCGTTGGTTTGTCTGTGTAAAGCGAGGCTGGTTTTGAGTACTGAATCAAACCGGTCACTGATTGTAAGCTGACCGGTTTTATTAAGGGTCGAGAGCGCGCTGTGGGGTAAAAACCGGGAAAATTCTTGCTCATACTGAGTGACAATGTCGTACACCGCTTTGGCGATCTGGTCAGCGTAGGTTCGCTCTGGGCACACAAAAGACAGGGAAACATCGGTCCCCATGTGTCGTTCTTGGTAAGAAAATTCATTCATGTTCTATTCATGTATACAGTGCTACTATGAATATCGTATGAAGATACTAGTCGTAGAAGACAATGAAAAACTTGCTAAATACATCAAGCAAACCTTGGAAGAAGAAGCGTATGCAGTAGATGTTGTAAGCGATGGTGCTACTGGTGAGCGACGGATTTTGAGTAATTCGTACGATGCTATTGTACTCGATATTATGTTGCCAGAAAAAGATGGTATCAGTATCTGTAGAGACATCCGAGCAGAAGGAAATGTTACTCCGATTCTAATGTTGACTGCTAGGGGTGAAGTTGAAGACAGGATAGAAGGTCTCGATAGCGGTGCTGACGATTATTTGGTTAAACCATTTGAGATGCAGGAGTTACTCGCGCGATTACGGTCGTTGCTGCGACGGCCGGCAACCAGGCTGAGTGATGAGATTGTGATTCGTGATGTGGTGTTGGATTGTGTATCCCACAGTGTCACGGTCGCTGGAACTCCTGTTGCATTGACACTCAAAGAGTATGCCATTTTGGAGTACTTGATGCGTAACGCTGGTACGGTTGTGACCAGGGAGCAATTGATCGACCACTGTTGGGATTTCGCGTATAGTGCATTTAGTAATATAACTGATGTGTATATCAAACAATTAAGGCATAAATTAGGAGGTACTCATGAAACATATATTTCAACCATTCGTGGCGTGGGCTACAAATTTACAACAGAGTGAATTTGAGCGCGCAGCTATTAAACTGACTCTGTATTACGTCGCTGGTACGTTCTTGATTTTGGTCGTGTCGAGCGCTGCATTATTATTTCTCTATACTCCCGCCGAACCAGTGGCTATGGTTATCGATGGTCAAGAATTTGAACAAGAACACGATGAGTGGAGTATGGAAGAATTTCGAGAGCACTTGCTAGGTGTGATTGTTGTTATTGATCTCATGATCTTGCTAGTAGTGTCTGGATTTGCATATATGCTTGCTCGACGAACGCTCCAGCCAATCAAACATAATCAAGAACGACAGTTGGCTTTTATGGGTACGGTTGCGCATGAGCTGCGTACACCACTGTCGGTTATGCGAGCAGGGAGCGATACGATGCTGCGCAAAGACCGAAGTGCAGCAGACTACAAAGATTTTATACATGATGTTAACGAAGAATCAGAGCGCCTGACCAGACTGTCAAATCAATTGTTGCAGCTGCTAAAGGGGGTTTCGACACACAAAGAACGAGTGGTGTGTGACATCTCACAGCTAGTTGAAAAAGAGGTGTCTTGGATGCAGTCCTACGCCAGGACTCGCAATGTTGAACTACACACTGACGTGCAGCCACACATCACTCTTACTGCAGATCGTGATGGGTTAGTCCAAGTATTGCAGAATCTACTAAAAAATGCGATCGACTATAATCGGGCAGAAGGGCGGGTGAGAGTTATTCTCAAGCAGCTCGATTCCCATGAGGTGCAAATAATCGTACAAGATACCGGAGTAGGTATTCCGGCAGATAAACATGTAGCAGTCTTTGAGCGATTCGAAACACTTGATGCTGCTAGGACTCAAGGAGTAGATACAGGAGCAGGGCTAGGGCTTAGTATTGTTAAAGAAATAATCGAGGCTCATAGCGGCACAGTTGCTATGGCAAGTACACCAGGTAGCGGTACCACTATTACCGTCTCTCTCCCAATACTGCCTTCATAGAATCTTCATCTAACGGGTATACAGTTAGCGTCATAGTAACTAACGAATTATTTATATGGCGCAATATGTATGTTTGGAGTGTGGATGGATTTATGATGAAGCAATTGGTGACCCTGATCGAGGGATTGCACCTGGTACTACCTGGGAATCACTGCCTGATGATTTTCAATGTGCTGATTGTGAGGTGAAAAAGAGCGACACTCATATGTGGCAAAAGCTTGGATAACATATGAAATCAGAAATTAGAAATGTCGTATATACATTTGGGTTAGTAATCATAGTCCTACTGGGTAGTTATGCTGGGTATGGCTATCAAACGGAAGCTGCATCAGAAGCTGAGGTAATTTATGAAGAGGCTTTAGTCGCTAGTAATGAAATACTGCAAGAGATTCTTGCAAAGCGCGAAGAGTTGTCGGATCAACAAGTAGCGGCAAAAGAGCAGATGTTACAGGATGCCGAAGCAGAGCGCAAAGCGGCTGATGAAAAAGTGGCGCAAGAAGTTGCTGCAGCAGCACAAGCAAAAGCGATTGCTGCCGCACACACAGTAGCTGAGCAACAAGCAATTAAACAAGCTGCGGCTGACGCTGAGACGGCCCGGGTAGCAGCAGCACAAGCTGCAACTCTAAAAGCTAAACAGCAAGCAGATGAGCTGGCTGCCACAAAATTAGCGGCAGAGAAAGCTGCAAAAAAAGCTGCAAAAAAAGCTGCTGAACTAGCAGCAGCAGAAGCAGCTGCCAAAAAGAAAGCTCGGAGTTCTCGTGCCAGCTAAAGGCTATCATGTCGTTATTTATTCAAAAGACGTAACCATGTTAAAATTAGATTATGAAACAAGGATTCAAAACAAACATCGAAGCAGACACAACCGCTAATGATAACTTCCGAAAGGTCCTCTATACCGGGGAGCATAGCCAATTAGTACTCATGACATTACAGCCTGGGGAAGAGATTGGTTTAGAAGTACACGAAGATACCGACCAGTTTTTCCGGTTTGAAGCAGGAACAGGGAAAGTAGTCATTAACGAAACTACCTACGAAGTAGGTGATGGTGACGCGGTCATTGTTCCAGCTGGAGCACAACACAACGTGATTAACGTTTCAGATAGTGAAACACTTAACTTGTACACTATCTACTCACCAGCTCACCACAAGGATCAAACAATTCACACCACCAAGGCCGACGAAGTAGAAGAAGAGTTTGACGGAGTGACGACTGAAGACTAGAGCTAACCAGTCAATCCGACATCAAAAAAGCACCTACTAGGTGCTTTTTTGAAGGCAGGTATGAGCTTATCGATTGCCCCAGCCGCGCCCATTACCACCACCACTGTTACCTCCAGAAGAGTGTCCACCACCTCGTTCTTGTTCTGCAGAAATGATGGCGTCATATTCTGCTTGGCTTATGTATTGTGGTGTGTAGCTTTCCCCACGTTGATTGAGTTGTGAGGTGAATGATCGCAGGTGGTTGCGAGAACCTCGGGTCAGGTTTTCATACACCAGCACAATATCTTGATTGTCAGTTTTTGCGATTTCTTGATTCAGGTCGTTGATGTCGAGGTCCTCGATCAATGCTCCGACTTGTAATGCTTCTCCAACAGAAGTTAGTCCCCGGGCTGTGAGGTCGTCATAGAGTTGCTGCAGCTCTAGGTCTGTAAAGACACCAACTGTGTCATCAGTGACTGGGTCAGCTAACTCATATTTTTCTAGCAGGTCTCGAACAGCTTCGGTATGGGTTTGTTCACTCTGCGCGATGTTAGCAAAGATCTGTAGACCCCACGCTTCGTATAGTGTGGTGTATACATCTCGGGCTAGTTTTTCCTCTTCGCGCATCCAGAGTAGTCCGGCTCGTTCATCAGCTGATAACGTTTCAGCTGGTAAGGATTCTAGAGCTGGCCGCAGTGAAACAAAGTCTGCAGCGGCCGGCATATCGTTACGGTTGTCCGTCTGTTCCATCTGGTTAGCTTGTTGGTTTTGTGGACCTGGCTGGTTGCCAAGTGACCATCCGCCAACGCAGCCAATAATAAGGATGGCAATAAGTGCAATGAGTGATTTCATACTGTAGTAGTTGTGTCTTATAAGACTTTTTTGTTATAGCTCAGTTTTACAAATTCTCCTGGAGTTAAACTTCCAGCGTTTCCGTTAATTTGTACAGCAGGAAAGATATAGGTTGGTAAATCAAGGGTGGCATCCCGGGTTTCTCGCAAGGTGACAAATTCCTCTTTGGTGATGCCGTCTTTGACATGAATGTTGGTCTCACGTTGTTCACCAATGGTTGTTTTATAGAGTAGTTCCCGATCTTTTCCTTCTGGGTAGTCATGACACAGGTAAACTACTGTTTCGTTTGGGTATGACTCTAGGATATTTCTCACTGAGTCGTACATAGTTTCTGCACTGCCTCCAGGGAAGTCACACCGAGCGGTACCCATGTCAGGTGCCAGTAGGGTGTCGCCAGAAAATAGTATGCCGTCGATTTCATAAACCATGTCCGCTGGGGTGTGGCCAGGGGAGTGTACCGCTTTGGCCTGAATGGTGCCGATGGTAAATTCTTCACCATCAGCAAACACGTGGTCAAATTGTGAACCATCGGTTTTAAAGTTATCGTTGAGGTCGAAGGCTTCTTTGAGGTAACTCTGTACAGCGACGATTTGGTTGCCGATCGCTTTCTTGCCGCCAATTTTTTCTTTGAGGTAGGTAGAAGCAGAAATATGGTCAGCGTGCATGTGGGTCTCAAGGAGCCATTCATTCTCGAGTCCATTTTCTTTCACAAACGCAATAACCTCGTCAGCTAACGTTGTGTCAGTCTCAACGTTTTTGTGGTTGTAATCTAGTACCGAGTCAATCACAGCTGATTTTTTGGTAGCAGGGTCCCACACCACGTACGTCACTGTATGTGAGTCGTGGTCAAAAATAGGGTGAATATGTAGTTTATTTTCCATAAGTTATATTTATTTATTCCATGGCATCTTGCTAAGTAATAGAGCCATTCCACACCAGCCGGTTAGTCCTGAAACTAATAGTCCTAGTGATACAAAGAGGGGAATGAGTAGATACATTTCACCAAACAGATACGTCAACACAGTTCCAACTAGCACAATACTTCCAGCACCGATAAACACCTGTCGCATGATTGGTAGTCGGTTGGTCAGAGACTTGGTAGCAAAACCCGCTTCTTGCCATGCCATTAGGCCACCTTCTACATTGACTAGTTCAGCGGTGACACCAAGCTTTTCTAGTTTTTCGATTGCTTGTCGGCCACGGTTTCCTGATCGGCAGTGGATATACACCGTCGATTTATTGTTAAGTTCGTTTGCGTGTTGTTCGAGTGTGTCGAGCGGGATGTTGCGTACACCTGCAATGTGTTTTTCTTTGTATTCTGCGGGTGTGCAGACGTTGATGAATGCAACCGTGTGATTGCTGGCTTCACTTTCGATTACCTCTTTAAACGTGTTGATGCTGATGTGTTTCATAATTAAGAGTTGATTACTTGTAATAGCGCTTTGTAGGTTTCATCAGTTTCTTGTTTTTTGGAAAGATATTTAGTCTCCAGGAAACAGGTGACAAATGACATGCGCAGGGTAGAGAATGACCTGGAAGCAGCCTTGAGCGTTAAAGCAGCTTTCTCACAGTTTGGTTCGGTTTGTTGTAGTTCACGTTTGACTGACGCTAGCTGGCCTTCGAGGCGACTAATATGGTGAATAAGTTTAGTTTGTTTATCTTGCATACGTTCAACAGTATAGCATACCCTAGGGGGTATGTATAATATCATCAATAACTTAAATCTGGTATTATATTTGGTATGAATACATTGTTACGTGCCACCTCGTTGGTCTTACTGTTTGGTGCTGTTATTTTTTCAAGTGTAATGGTGACACCGACAGTTGTCGCTCAAGAGCCAGAAGCGATAGGTGCGACTGATACAGCGGTTGTATATATGCTGGGTCGAGATGACTGTGGGTTTTGTCAAAAACAGCATGAGTGGCTACAAGAGGAAGGAATTGCGTACGAGTACTTAAATATAATCACTGACGACGAGGCGGCACGACTGTTTTCAGCTATTGCAGAAAAACACGGTACGTCAAAAGTGACTCCATTGACAGTCATTGGGGAGCGAGTGATCCTGGGGTTCAATGGTCCAGAAACCACAGGTGCCAGTATCAAAGCCGCGATAGCAGCCGCCGCTAATACCGACATCCGTACGCCCCAAGAGCATCTCGATCGGGCACCCGTGCAAGACGTACAGCTAGGTGGTGGGTGTACCGATATGATGTGTGACGCTGGGGAAGAGACCGGGTATATATTTGATCTGCCCTTTGTCGGAGTGGTTGACCTCAAATCATTTTCACTTTTCACACTGTCAGCCTTATTGGGTGTAATAGATGGATTTAACCCATGTGCGATGTGGGTACTGATCACGTTCTTGGTTTTGCTCTCGCAGGCGGGGAGTCGCAAGAAAATGATTTTCCTAGCAGGACTATTTATCTTGGCTGAGGGGATTATGTACAATTTGATCCTCAACGTTTGGTACAAAACCTGGGACTTTGTAGCACTCGATCAGATTGTGACTCCACTGGTTGGGTTCTTGGCTCTTGGTGGGGGACTATTTTTCCTGTACCGGTGGTACAAAAACCGTGACGCCGCACTAGTGTGTGACATTAGTAATATCGAGCAACAATCAAAAACTATCAACCGGTTCAAAGCGATTGTTAATCAGCCACTGACATTGGGTACTATTGGCGCGATTATTTTGATTGCGTTTTCGGTTAACGTGATCGAGTTTGCATGTTCAATTGGGATTCCACAGGCCTATACCAAAATCCTTGAACTCAATATGTTGAGCTTTATGGAACGGCAGTGGTACATCTTGGTGTATACGCTGGGATACATGGTTGATGACGTCATTGTCTTTGGGCTAGCAATTTGGGGCTACAGCAAGCTAGAAGCAAGTGGACAAAAATACGCCCAACTGTCGTTACTGATCGGTGGGGTGCTGATGGCAGCCCTTGGTGCGCTACTGGTATTTGCTCCTAGTCTACTCGTGCTCTAGTCATGCAGCTACTAGCTACACCAACTGGGCAGGTACTAGTTGCAGTTCTAGCACTAGTCAACCTCTGGGCGTTTCTAGTCATGTGGAATGACAAACGTCGGTCTACTCGCGGGCACAATGTCCAGCGCATTTCCGAAGGGAGAATGTTTTTTATGGCAACGGTGTTTGGTAGTGTTGGGGTATACCTTGGCATGCTGGCCTTTCGACACAAAACCAAAAAATGGTATTTCAAAATCGGGATTCCACTACTGATTTTGCAAAACCTCGCGACGGTGTACGTGGTGTGGGAATTTTTCAAATAGTGTGCTGCATAGGTAATATTGCTATACTGACTATATGAAAAAAACGCTAACTATATTTTTCGTCGGACTCGGGGTTATCTTCCTGTGTATTTTAATTGCCCTGGGTGGAGTACTGCTATATGTCTCGTTCCAAGGTGGTTCGGGTACAACGATGCAAGAAACTATAAGCACTGTTACTAGCGGGGAAGCAGCAATTGGTGAACCTGCCAATCAGTCAGCTAGCGCACCGGCTGACAGCAACCCAATGTTAAACGCTGGTCAGGAAGCCGCACTTGAAACGTTTGGGATTGATCCAGCTAGCTTGCCCTCGCAAATTACCCCTGATCAAGAAGCCTGCTTTATCGAAGCCATCGGCGCCGCGCGGGTAGAAGAAATCAAAGCCGGTGACACACCAAGTGCCACTGAAATATTCCGCGGAAGAGGCTGTTTGTAGGATGATGTAACCGCAATAAATCTATATAAAAGCTCAAGGTGCTGACTTTTGGTTTTTGTATATATCGGTTGTGAAAGAGTGTGTTTGCTAGTCAAACCCGTTACTGCTGATTCAAAACAGTACGTTTTCTGTCTATTTTGCTATACTGCAGTCTTGAGAAAAACTAACAATACGATCTACCTGATTTGCGCGACGGTCTTTATTGAAGTAATCGGTTTTTCGTTGGTGATACCTATACTGCCGCTGATGTTTACCGAACCAAATTCAAGTATCTATGTGCTCTCGCCAGACACGACGCAACAGATGCAATATATTTTGCTTGGGTTGCTGTTCGCTATTTATACCTTTGGTCAATTTTTTGCCAATCCAATTTTTGGACAATTGTCTGACCGGTACGGTCGGCGGTTAATTTTAGGACTAGCGATTTTAGGCACAGGACTTTCTAATTTTGTATTTGCGTTTGGTGCTCTCGTGGCTAGCTTAGGTATCTTGTTTGGTGCTCGTCTGTTTGACGGAATTACCGGTGGTTCGATTGCGATTGCTCAAGCCGTAGCGGCTGATATCTCTGAACCAAAAGACCGGGCCAAGAACTTTGGTTTAGTTGGTGCTTCACTCGGGTTTGGATTTATGTTTGGTCCGTTGCTGGGTGGGGTACTTTCTGATCCAAGTATTCTGCCATTCTTTGGCGCGCCATTTGTGTTTGTTATTTCAGGAATCTTATCTCTTTTGAATGTGGTGTTTATTTATATGTTTCTTCCCGAGACATCACCAATGGACACAACTATCGAAATCAGGCCAGCTCGAGCGGTGCGAAATATTGGGCGAGCGTTTTCAAACACAGCAACCAGAGGTATATATTCACTATCGTTTGTCTACTCTTTTGGCTTTACTTTGTTTACCAGTTTCTTGGGAGTATATTTGGTCAGTCGGCTGGGATATAGTCAAAGTCAAATTGGTTTCTTCTTTTTCTATGTTGGCTTTCTGATTATCCCGTTTCAGGTTCTCTTAGTTCCACTTGCCGATAAATTCGTACAAAAAGTAAATCTTTTGTATATTTCGTTTGCCACACTAGCTGTCACCTTGCTCTTGATTGCACTGAGTACTAATACCTGGGAGCTGCTGCTCATCATAGTGTTCTTTGCGGCCGCAAACGCAGTAGGGAGGACAGCGGTCACAGCGGTAGTATCAGCCAAAGCCAACAAAGAAAGCCAGGGAGCTGCACTTGGAGTCGACGCTAGTGTGCAGTCACTTGGTCAAGCCCTGCCATCAATTTTTGCTGGGCTAATTGCAGCTAGTTTTGGGGTGACCGCACCGCTTATATTTGGCTTTCTTGTTTTTGGGTTTGGAGTGTTGCTGGTGTTTGCATATCGAAAACATCTAGTGTAGCTAGAATTGATTCCTCGCAATAAACACATGTAAAAGCCCTAAGTACTGACCCGGGGCTTTTTGGTGTGGTGATCCTATATTTACATCTTATTTCTGCTTCCGTATATAAACCACATAATGAGGCTGCTCAACAGAGTGACTATGCCAGCAAAAAGTAATGTCCATTCAAATCCAAATATTTCTCCGACGAAACCGGCGATTATGATTGCTAATCCATAAATAATTTGCGTAAACATTTGGTACGTACCAATTGCTTGCCCGCGTATTTCTTCTGAAACATTTCCATAAAATAATACATTCCACGCTCCAATATTTAACGCGTGACCAATTGCGATAAAGCTGATACCAAGGTACACATGCCACAATTCGGTTGCAAAGAAAAGTGTAATGTATACCAATCCGGTAATACCGCCAGCGGTCATTAGGGTGTAGTATTCATCCAAGTGTCCACGATGTTTGTCTAAAAAACGACCAATAGGAATTGCAGTAATTGCACGAATTAGTCGATATAGTCCAAATACAAGACCAACATGGATGGCAGACCCGCCGGGAATATTTTGGGTTATATAAAGTGCAAACACTACTCCGGCAAACATATCCGCACCCCAAAATGCACCATCATTAAATGTCAAAGCCGACAAAATAGAAGATTTTTCTCCTTTGTATAGTTTACTCATCATGTCTGTATTATATCGCAAGAGTTTATTACTTAACCGCAATAAAAAACTCATGCAAAAGCCCGAAGTACTGACATTAGACTTTCGCTGTGATTTTTGGGTGGTTGAATCATTGCTATACTCATAGACAATGGATAACCGAAGAATTATTGTTCACCTCATACGTGGTGAAGCAAAAGAAGCACATGAAAATATCACTCGCAGTCTGGTAGAAAAACTTGATGCGTTTCCGGTGCATGATCGTGTTGTTCCACATCTAACTATCAAACGTTGGTTTGAACTTGATGAAGTTGGGGTACAGGCTGTTTATGCAGCAATAGAAAAAATTATTGAAACGCATAAACAAAGTCCGTATCGTTTGCACGGATACAACCACTTTGGTGAAGGGGTTATTTTTGTAGATGTTGAACCGTCGCAGAAAATGCTGGATACAGTTAGTGCGGTGATGACCGCAATGCGCGATATAGAAGGAATGACGTTCGACGAGTATGATGAAATAGAAGGAGACTTGCACGCTACTGTCGCAATGGCAGCACTCAAACCGTTTGATTTCAAAGAAACGTGGGACTACCTGCATACACTGCCGGAGCTAGATATGAAACTGCAATTCGACAATATTGCAGTCCTAAAGAAAGTAGATGGTAAGTGGGTTCCTGAGAAAGTTTGGGAGCTGTCAGCTAATTAAAATTGTATGAAACAAGACCCGAAAGAGTTTGATTGGAACACCGTTGGTCTTGACTTCGGTAACTGGGAGGAGGAGAAATTGTGGGCGGTTGATCTGCCGGTAACCACACTTACATTCGCTGACCTAGAATGGCACTTGGATTGTCCGTTTTGGGAGCATGACAATGGCGAGCGATATACCGTAACTCCACGCGAAGTACTAGAAAAAGAAGAGGGAACCAGCAAAGAGCAGTTGGCTGTAGATCAGGCGGATACTTCGTATCCGATTGACGTTTATTTTAATCACGGTAAATACATGATTCTCGATGGTCTTCACCGGTTGGTAAAACTGCATAGTGCAGGTGCAAACGAGTTTAAAGTCCGCATCATCCCAGATGAGAAACTCCCGCTGATTTTGTCAGGTGAACCAATTGAGTTGTCAGATTGGTCATAATTACTCCATCACAATAAACTCATTCAAAAGTTCGAGGTACTGACCTTGGGCTTTTTTGGTATACTGGAAAATATGAAACCATTTAAGAAAGCGTTGGTATACGAATTTGAAGGGTCTGACGATCTGACCACAATGGCACAACAATACGCCGAAGAGGTGACGACTATCACTGCAACTGACGATTATCAGAATGTTCTCACAGCTGATCATCTCAAGGGGGTCGATTTCTTTCTAGTAGGAGTGTTTGATGATTTCAAAAACGAATACTATGATTTGGACACATTAAAATACATTGCTATCGATTGGACTGGTATGTCGATGATTGATCTTGAATTTTTGAAAGAAAACAATATTACAATCGATAACATCAACGGTCAGGCAACCGATGGTGTTAGCGAACTGATGCTCAACATGCTCCTGAACCTTATCCGCCAAACTCCAGAAGCAATGACGTATGCAAAAGAAGGTGGTGAAAGTTTTGCTGGTTTTAAAGGAAGTGAAATTGCTTCTAAAAATGTAGGGATCTTTGGACTTGGTTCAATCGGTACTAGGTTTGCAGAAATTTGCAGCTTCTTTGGAGCGTCTATAAAATACGCCAGCCAAAATGAGAAAGACGTGGAGTATCAATCTGTACCGGTTGCAGAACTAACTACAGACACAGATGTGTTGGCAATTACGTCTGCTATTACACTGGAAACCCGAGATAGTTTTGGGAAAGACTATCTAGTCAACCTCAACCAGGACGGTGTAATTCTTATTCCGGGAACATTTGAAGTCCTAAAAATTAACGAGCTGTATGATTTTCTGGTTGAGAGGGTAGACGTAAAATGTTGGTCAGACGTAAATCAGTCAGAAGAATGGAAAGAGTGCAAAGAAAAATTTCTAGCCTTACCAAACTTTTACGTAACTCCCCACACCGGTTTCTTTACCAAAGAAAACCGTGGACGAGCACTAAAACTTACCAAAGCCAACATCGACAATTTTGTAGCTTAGTCAGTTTCTCTAACTAGGCATAATAAACCCATGCAAAAGTCCCAGGTACTGACCTTGGGCTTTTTTGGTTATTTTGGGTGGGCGAATTCACTGATGACGCCTTTGTTTTTGATAATGCAAAAACCGGGCCTGTTTCAAGGTCCGGTTTTTTGTTTTGATTACCACAGTTATCTTGTCGTCTCTGGATGTATATCACAGAGGTTTATTTTTGTGGCGTGGGTGTTAAACCCGACTGAATGATTTGAGACAAACACAGTAAGTTCTGCTGCAGTCAGGTTATAAAAATTCACATACCTCTCACTAATCTTCGTATCAAGAGAATCGCGCTTGAGAATTGTGACTGCGCCAGAGAAACGAAAGCTCTCAGGAAACGCATGGAGCAAGTCAAAGTCCATCGCTATACTGGGTGTCTCAGGTGGCTTGTACAAGATTGATCTACACAAATCAACGCATTCGTCACAGATGTAGCACACAGGTCCAGCGATGAGCTTATCTACTTCGTGCCGGCTTTTGCCGCAAAATGTACAAAACAAATCTGGTTTCGGTTTTTGCGGAACGTCTTTAGTTGGGTCGCTCGTTTCAAGTTCACGGTTCATGGCGAATCCTTTTAGCCGAATTGGTTACTTTTCTAACTGTATAAAGCCATATTTATGTCAGAAAATCAATCTGTTGCAATAAACTCATTCAAAAGTTCGAGGTACTGACCTTGGGCTTTTTTGGTTATTTTTGGGTGTTTAAATTCGGTGATGACAATCTAAGTCAGGATGATACTAGTTTTTGATACAATGTTTGGATGTATAAATCAAAACCAACCAAGCATGCAGCCATGCTTAATGAGGCTCTGAATTCAGTTGGTGTTGAAACAAAGCTTGAGTATTATGACAAACATAAGCATATTGACATCTATATTCCCAAGGGAAAAATTTATATAGAAGTAGATGGGCCAAACCACTACACTGATCATATACAGATGGCCGATGATTTTAAAAGAGACGCTTACTCCACTGAAGATGGCTTCCATACTATCCATATTCCAAACAGAATTGTAGAGACTGATGCAATTAAAATTGCTAGAGCTTTTAAGAAGATGCTTGATTTCTAATTGAAAAACATGACATTGTGGGTATACTTTGGTTTATGGTACTCGGCAAGGTCAGAATACAAAATTTTAAATCAATTCAAGATACAGGATGGGTTCACTTATCGAAAGGTGATTTGATTACTGTTTTGGCTGGACAGAATGAGTCCGGAAAAACTTCTTTTTTAAGCGCATTAAAATTCTTTGAAGAGGGGTCATATGACTCATTTGAAGATGAAGATAGGAGAATGGATGAGCATCCAAGGGTTGATTGCACTTTTTACCTAAATGACTCTGAATACCAAAAACTAAAGGAGGATACCAATAACGATATTGCAGACTGTGTAAGAAAAAATGGATTCACTTTCGTCAGGGGCGAAACTGACGAAGATGATTTTGATAGTTTTAGCTGGATAAATTTTCAAGAACTAAAAAAGTTGGTTGCAGAATATGACAAGTCGCTAAATGAGTTACCAGAAGGTGAGGAAGCTTCAGAGGGAGAGATGGTGGAAATTGAAGCTTTTTCGCCATACACGTATTTTTCTAAAATGAGACCAACCATGGTTTTTTATTCTTCATTTACCGAAAATAATCTTCCCGGCAAGGCAACTAAGAGTGAAGTAAACACCAATCAGGCGATTCGAGATTTTGAAACAGTGTACAAGATCGATTTTGCCGAGTTGATGAGTCCAAGTACATCCGACCAAAAAAGAGCTAGTGAAGAGCAGAGAGTCGAGAGGCAGGCGGCTGAGTCGTTGAATGGATATTGGAACCAGGTTATATCAAATGAGCAAGTTGATTATAAATATAATATAAAAATAAATCACCAGGAGGGTAATAGTGAAAACTCAACAGTAAATTTTTTCATAAGTCAGGGGGAGGAAAAACCGCTACGTATATCACAAAAATCTCAAGGTTTTCGCTGGTTTACTGGTTTTAATTTGAGATTACGCGCACATGAGGTTGAGCTCGATTCTAGAGGTTTAATTTTGTTAATTGATGAACCTGGTCAAGGTCTTCATGAGATCGCACAGCAAGACGTTAAAGATGTTATAGAAGAATTGGCAAAAAACTCTGGTATACAAATTATCTATAGTACACACCAACCTATTTTATTGGGAAAAGAAAATGTTGATTTTTCGCGTCTGCTACTTGTTGACAGAAATGACAAAGGTTCACTGTTCAAATCAATTTCTGCACTAGTTACATCTAATGGATCTCTTGATTCACTCGCTCCAATTAAATCAGCACTAGGTCTTGTGACCTTAACAGATCCTTTTAATAGCAAAAAGACATTAATTGTAGAAGGAATAACAGAATATTTTTATTTGAAACCTATTTTGGAAGAGGGGTGTTCAGTGATTCCGTCAAATGGTGTTGATCAGTGTCCGAATATATTCGCTATTCTTTATGGCTGGGGTATTGATGCAAAAGTGTTAGTTGATGATGATTCTCAAGGAACTAAGGCTGCAAATAAAATAAAGAAAAACTTTTTTGGTGATGCAGAAGATCTTTTGTATAAGAACACAGTCTTAAAGCCAGATGGAAAAAAGGGTATAGAGGATTTCTTGTCTGTAAATATTGTGACTTCGATTCTTTCAGATTATGAGAAAGAATTTCTACCTGATAAAAATATGGTTGCAAATGTTGAGCAGATCAGTAAATTTATTTTTGCGAAGCATTTTTATGATAAATGTAACCAAGATGAAAATTTCATTGACCAGGAGACAAAAGACAATTTCAAAGAAATTATAGATTTTCTCGAATAGAGACGTTGATAAATTATTTTTTGTTGTATTAATTTGGAGTCATAGTTACCCCTCATACTCCTTAATCGCGTCCATAAACTTCTTGCCGAATTTCTTTAGCTTTTTGTCGCCGACGCCGTTGATTTTTAGGAAGGCTGCTTTGGTCGTTGGTTTGGTGACACACATGCCGCGCAGGGCTTTGTCGCCAAAGACGATGTAGGGGGCGACGCCTAGGCGTTTGGCTTCGCGGAGGCGGAGTTGCTTGAGGATGTCGAAGAGGTCGGTGTCATAGTCTGTATCCGAGGCGTTGTTGGTGTGTCCGTCACGTTCAGCGAGGTACGAATAACCGGGAGTGCTGACGGCGTGGGACGCCTGAGTTTTTGTGGTGGTTTTGGCTGGCACCACGGCCTCGAATTCTATACACCGGTCGCAATTTTGGCAGTTATCGGTGGTGTAGTCTTCGTTGAAATACTGCAAGAGGAATTTGCGGCGGCAGGAATCGAGTCGGCCATAGTCGAGGGTTTGGTCGAGGTTGTGTTGCGCTTGGCGTTTTTCTTCGGGGTCGCTGATTTGGCTGATGAAGAAGTCTTGTTTGAATTTGTCCGCGACTGAAAACAGCAACACACAACGGGAGGGGAGTCCGTCTCGGCCAGCGCGGCCGGTTTCCTGGTAGTAGCCTTCGATTGATTTGGGGAGGCTGTGGTGGATCACCAGGCGCACGTCGGGTTTGTCGATCCCCATGCCAAACGCGATCGTCGCGACCATGATGTGGATCTCGTCCCGGATGAATTTGTCCTGGTTCTCGCGGCGCTGATCGGCGGTCAGTCCGGCGTGGTACGTGCCGGCGTTGTGTCCCTGGTCATTTAATTTCTTAGCCAAGCTCTCGGTATCTTTGCGGGAGAAGCAGTAGATGATGACGCTTTCTTCTCTGTGTAATTCGATCAAAGACAGGATAGTCCCAAACGATTCTTTTTTCGGTAACACTTCGTAGCTGAGGTTATCGCGGTTAAAGCTGGAGGTGAAAATGTGTGGCTTGGGGAGGTCGAGCTGTTTGACGATGTCGTCGCGCACTTTTTGGGTAGCGGTCGCGGTCAGCGCAATGATGGGAATGGAGGGGAAGTTGGTCCGTAGCTGGTTCAGGTTGCGGTAGTCAGGTCGAAAGTCATGACCCCATTCGGAAATACAGTGTGCCTCGTCGATGGCAAATAAACTAATCGGCAGTTTGTGCAGGAGGGCAGCAAACTGTGGGACACCCAGTCGCTCGGGGGCGATGTACAACAGTTTGGTGGTGCCGTCGGTGACGTCGCGTAGGATTTGTACTTTCTCGTCGGTGGTGAGTGAACTATTGAGGTACGCGGCGTTGACACCGTTCTGGCGCAGCGCATCGACCTGGTCCTTCATCAGGGAAATAAGCGGTGAAATAACAATCGTCAGGCCGTCTTGCATCAGGGTCGGCAGCTGAAAACACAGGGACTTGCCGCCACCGGTGGGCATCAGTACCAGACAGTCTTCTTTCTCGAGCACCCGTGTCACAATTTCCTCCTGCAACGGGCGGAATTTGTCGTAGCCGAAGTGGGTTTTGAGGGTCTCGTACATCATAGTGAATCCCTAGTATCTCATGATTGAGTTGTGGAGGGAATTATTTGATTGCCAAGTGGTATAGGTGGTGGTACCGTTTATATATATGAGTCTCAACTTACATCTCAACATCTGCCGGAAGTCATTTTGCACAGCGTTTATCCTCGGACTGCTTACTAGTGTTATGTTTGGTCTAGCGTTTTATGCTGGTCAGCAACAGGGTAGTCAGCAGTCGTATGAGCAGGCTGCTCAGTATCAAGAAGAGCAAATTCTTTTATATAGCAAAGTGCAGTTGGTAGAAATGAAGGTGGACGTGATCAATGAGCAAAAAGAAGCAGAAGAACTACAGAGTGACTTTGACCGAGTGATGTCGGTGCTAGAGCAAAGTCATGCGGTGACCGGGGAAGGGATTATCGCCCGCGACGAAGCGATGCGCGCAGCAGCAGCTGAAATTAACGGCGCAATTGCCGAAGGTGGGCAGGCACTGGTAGATGCAATTGAAGGGTTGATCGAATCAATCGAAGACTATCTATATCCAGAAGAAGAGCCTGTATACTAATTAGTAATGGAAGAATTTTACACTTTTTTCTTGATTGTCTTTTCGGGAGTATTTTTCTCGATGCTTTCAATCCGGACTCATATCCCGTGGGCGGTGATGTTGATTATTGGTGGAATTGTGGTCGGTCCAAGTTTGCTCGACCTAATCTCGCTCAACCCAACGATTGAGTTTATGGGACAAATTGGTCTCGTGTTCCTCATGTTTATGGCGGGGCTCGAAACCAGGTTCTCGCACTTTAGTGAATACAAGACAAATCTGGTTTCGCTGGCGTTTATTAATGGATTTGTTCCTTTTCTGGTGGGAGCCGGAGCCGTGTATGCCCTAGGGTACGATGCACTGACTGCGTTAATTGTGGGAATTATATTTATCTCATCATCAATTGCGGTGGTAATTCCAACTCTCGAGGTGACGGGCATGCTACGTACGAAACTGGGTCAATCAGTGGTGGTGACTACTGTGCTGCAAGACATCACTAGTTTGGTGTTGCTGTCGCTACTGCTACAAAACGTTGACCCGGTGACCGAGGTGCCGCTATACGTATTTTATCCGGTACTGCTTGGGGTGTTGATTGCGATGCGGTTAGGGATCCCGAAACTGCGTGAATGGGTGGTTAGGATGACAACTGATGCGCCTGATTTGTTTCAACTCGAGTTTCGATCCACATTTTTAATCCTGATTGGGACAGTGATCACTTTTGAGCTGTTGGGCTTGCATCCAATCGTGGCTGGGTTTTTCTCGGGACTAGTGCTCGCCGACTCGATCAAGAGCAAGGTACTGAAAGATAAAATCAAAACCATCAGTTACGGAATATTTATCCCGGTGTTTTTCGTAGTGGTTGGATTGCAGACTGACTTGAGCATGCTAGATGATGTGTCTGATGTGTTGCTAGTGATGTGTTCACTAGTACTGGCGTTGGTTGTGTCTAAGTACGTCAGTGGGTATGCTGCTGCTCGTTTGGTCGGGTTTGATACCACCGAATCCAATTTCTTTGCGGCGACATCGCTACCGCAGTTATCGACGACACTAGCTACCGCTTTTGTGGTGTATAACCTGGGTTTGATTGACCAGACGTTGCTGACGTCGCTCGTGGTGCTTAGTGTGGTGACGGTGTTGCTGAGTCCGATTCTCATCCGACGGCAGGCCAATCTGTTGCAAGAACGCAAAGAAAAATAAACAAAACCACCTCCCTCAAGGGTGGTGGTTTTGTATACAGTCGGTGACTATTATTCAACTGTATAACCTGTCACGATGTCATCTTCTATCTCAGCGGTGATTCGACCCGGTCGATAGTCCATGGTAACCGGAAGGAACTCTCCGTCGATGGCACCGATTCGGAACATAACATCATTTGCCTCAGCGTACGATTCTACTTCTGCAGTGGTCATACCAATGATTGTGTCGTTTGTATCTGAGTCAGTTCCGTTAGGTGGGGTTTGGGGGTCAATCATGTCGCCGTCTAGTTGGTTGTCTTGAAAATAAGGATTGTCCATAGCTGCTGATTCAGATCCTTCAACTGTGTAGCTAACCACCACATCGTTTTCTACCGTGGCGTTTATCCGCCCTGGTCGATAGTCTCTGGTGGTTGGCTGCGGTTCTCCGTCGATTTCTACGACCCGGAACATCTCAGCGTTAGCTGCTGCCCAAGCTTCTGCGTCAAATATTGTCATTCCAATGTAGTCAGTATTTTCAACTGGTGGGTTAGGGTCGATATACGAAACGTTAGTTTCTCCAGCTGGTTCGTTGTTAATGAGAAACACAAATCCGGCTGATACAGTGATAATGATAAGTGCAATAATAATGTTTTTGTTGTTCATATCTGTATATTATAGTATGTACTTGATCCTGGTTTTAGTGTTTTTCAGTGTGTGAACGTATAATATGGTACGCTTGATAGATCTTATTACTGTAACTTTGACCCGTATGATTTTAAAAGTATTTCTTCTGGTGGCTGCGATTGCTCAAGTTGCTGCAGCTGCCTTCATCAACATCGGGGCGTTTGAAAACACTGATCGAGCGCTGCCGGTCTTTATCCAGCCAGCTGGGTGGGCATTTAGTATTTGGGGGCTGATTTACACGTTGTCGTTTGTCTACGCGGTGTACCAGGTGATCCCGAAGAACGACAATAAAATCCTGCGCGCTACTAGGTTACCCGCCTTAGTTGGGTTTTCTAGCTCGATTGCTTGGTTGTATTTCGCTGGTCAGACTGACTGGACGGTTTGGCTGACAATCCCGATTCTATTTCTGATGGCGGGAGCATTTACCTATGTGGTCAACACTCCTGACTCGGGTGCGAAAACTCAGACGCTACTATCAAAGAAATTTCTGCTACCGTATGCAGCGTGGACAGGGATCGCCAGTTGGTTAAATGTTCAGGCGCTCTTAAATGACCAGCTAGTCATTACTGACGAAACAATTAACCTGGTTTCAAATGGGATTCTATTTGCTTGTATTGCAGCGTTTACATTGTTCTACTTTAAAAAGTCTGGCTATAGTGCTTGGTATGGAGGAGTGCTAGTGTGGGCTGGCATCGGTGTTATTTCAGCCAACCTGGACGGAGGCAGTATGATTTTTGTCGGACTAGCAGGAGCGCTTATCGTTGCGGTGGTTGGTCTGTGTGTAGTCGGAGAGAAAAAGAAACGATAGGGTGGCTATGGCAACCTCACCGGAATTCGTTGATTACGTGCTCGACCAACTGTCTACAGTGGGTGTGATTCAAACATCTCGCATGTTTAGTGGGGTATTACTGAAAGTCGAGAATAAACAACTCGGGGTAATTATCGAAGACACTTTATATTTCAAGGTAAAAGAACCTGAGCTTCATAAAAAATTCTCGCAGATGGACTCTGATCCCTTTGAATACGACCGCAAAGATCGCGAGAGTCCAGTCAGGATTCGTTCGTGGTGGTCAGTGCCAGAAGAGATTCTCGAAGATCGAGGTGAGCTAGTTGCACTAGCCTACGAAGTATTGCTGCAGGGCAGCAAGGGTTGAAAACACCTCGGCAGTTTTTATGTCTGGGGTAAAATATCGCTATGGCATTTTTAGATATTATTACCTTTGCTTCTTACATTGCTCTTACAGCTGATGTGTTGTTTCAAATTCGTTGTGTATACAGGCATAAATCGTCCCACGATGTATCGATTACCGGACTAGGTATCAGATATGTAGCGATTTTAATTATTTTGTACAAGTTCTGGACGTTGGGTGAACTACCATTGATCCTTGGGCAACTTTTGCTGACCTTAACGTTTACGCTGTATCTATTCTTAGTGATTTTGTATTACAAAAAATAAAAAATCAGACCAGCAAATGCTGGTCTGATTTTTTATATGTGGTTGCTACAGTTATTTTAAGTCAACGATCGAAAGCTGCCCACTCTCTGCGTCAAGCCAACGGACAAAGTGGGGGACTAGTTTAAACATGGTGAAATCTTCAGCTCCTTCGACGTAGTATTTGGAATCGTTTTTTGATTTAAACCAAGCATGTACGTTGTTACAATCGTCGACCGACAGTTCTTCGACGTCCCCGCGCATGTCGACTACTTTAAGTGGATCGATTACTTCTTCGATCACAGAAAGCGATACTACTGGATTGGTTTTGAGGTGCCCATATTTTGAAAATGCACGTCTGGTGCCAAAAAAGACATTCATCTCGTCGTCGATAACATAGAGCATGAGTGACGTTGTTGGGAGGCCTTGTTCGTCTAAAATAGAAAAAACGGCTTTACGATGATTGTTTAAAAACTCAATAATCGTATTTCGTAGTTGTGCTTGTTCCATAAATTTTTGTACTTATGGAAACTAGTATACCTCATTGGTTGTTAGTGTTTGTGACAGATGCCTTTAACGGTGACTTCGATTTCATCGACATCGAAATCCTCGATCCCTAGGAACTTTTTTAGTTTTTGATCAGGAGCGGTAAAGTGAATCACACGTTCACAAGTGGTACACACCGCATGGTGGTGTGGCTCGGTTTGGTATTCGTACTGAGCTTCACCGCTTTGCAGATGAAATTGTTTAATTATCTTTTCATTTACAAATAATTCTAGTGAACGGTAGATTGTCACTAGGTCCGTATGGGGAAGTGACGCATGCAAATCAGCCGCACTCATCGTACCGTGTCTTTTCTTGAGAACGTCGAGGATCTCTTGACGCTTGGTTGTCATTCGAAAAGTCATAGTTTATTTTGCAAGTAGTTTGCATTATAGCAGATACTTGTTATACTCGCAATTGCAAATTACTTGCATAATCTATTTTAATTTTTATATGTATATTGAAGCTATTATCACAGCCGCTGCACTGGCTGGTGTGTCACTTATCGGAGCGCTGGTTTTTGGTAACCACAAAGGTTTAGTTGGAATTGAACGGTTTGTTATACCGGTGGCGGTTGGGGTGTTCCTCAGTCTAGTATTGTTTGAATTAATTCCAGAAACACTGGCGGCAGCACCAACCTGGGGAGGGGTCGCAGTTGCATTTGGGTTCCTCGGGTTCTACGTGTTTGCACAATTTTTACATAAACGATTTCATTCGCTTGATGCCGACGACTGTAATCGAAAAACCTCAGCCGGGTTGCTGCTGGTTGGTGACGCGTTTCATAACCTCGCTGACGGTATTATCCTTGGTGGTGCATTTCTAATTGATCCAAGTGTAGGGTTTGCCACTGCTATTGGACTCGCACTACATGAAATCCCTCAAGAGATCGTAGAGTTCGGAGTATTTATCCGAGCGGGGTATACCCGGTGGCAAGCGGCCGCACGTAACTTGCTTTCAGCTTCTTCTATTATCGTTGGAACGATTTTGATTATGGTTGTGTCAAGTGAAGGTGGGGAATGGGTGTGGGTGCTGACTGGAATTGCAGCTGGAGCACTCTTGTTCCTTGCTGCGAGCGATATGTTGCCGCGAATTCATGGGAACCTGAAAAGCTACGGCAACATTTGGTATGCCACACTGGCAATTGTTATCGGGTTTACGGTGATGACGTTTATTCTCGACTGGTCTCATGCGCAATATGGACACAATCATGATGGTCACGATGACCATGAAGCTGAATTACATGACCACCATGCAGACGAATACGTCGACGAGCATGATCATTAAGATTTGGTAGTATTACCGTAATGTTTGCTCAATTGATTCGCTGCGCGTTTGTCGTCTGTTTGCTCGTTACTCCGTTTGCTGGTAATGCCCAAGAAGTCTACAACGAATACCAAGGAACCTATCGTGGGGAAGTGTTGTCAGTTCTGGAACAGCAATTGCGAGAAGTGCCAGGGACGGGTACCGACACACTGCTGCAAACCATTTCGGTTCAGGTACTTGATGGTCCAAAAGTAGGGCAGACGCTAACTATCGAAAACGAGTATCTGAAGCTAGAGCCGGGAGATAAATTTTATTTCAATCACAATATTTACATTGATGGGACTGAGTCTTATTTTGTCGTAAACATCGATCGGCGAGATTCACTTTTGTTTTTCTTTGGTTTATTTGTACTAACCATTATTCTGTTCGGTGGTTGGCAGGGGTTACGATCACTGGTTGCGCTCGGTGGGAGCTTTCTAGCGATTTTCTATGTTCTGCTTCCAGGGTTGGTGGCTGGATACAACCCCTTGGTGCTCAGTACGCTGGTTGCGTCAGGGGTTCTGTTCGCAGCGATTTTCTTTACTCACGGATTTAACCGTGAATCAGCGGTAGCGTATGGAGGGACAATGCTGGCGGTGTTTTTGACGGGGATACTGGCGTTTGTGGCTGTAACACAAGCCAAGTTAAGTGGGTTTGTGACTGATGAGTCAGTGTTCCTTAATTTTGCCACCAACGGATCGCTTGATTTTACCGGGTTGCTACTGGGGGCGATTATTATCGGTGTGCTTGGAGTGCTCGATGATATTGCCGTCACTCAGGCAGCAGTGGTAACCGAGTTGTTTAACAGCAACAAAACTCTCAAGGCGCGCGAGGTATACCAAAAGGCTATCCGAGTCGGACGAGAACATGTGGGCGCTTTGGTGAACACGCTCGTTTTGGCCTACGTTGGCGCATCGTTGCCGCTACTAATGTATTTTCACTTGTCACCACTTTCGTTTTGGTCGCTGGTGAACTCCGAACTATTCGCGACCGAAATCATTCGCGCAATTGTTGGAAGTATTGGATTGATTATGACGGTTCCGATTGTAACCGGTTTGGCGGTGTACTTCTTGCGGGACTATACGCCAAAACATGGTCACCACCATCATGGTCATTCACACGGGCACGGACATCACCATTAAAATTTGATTTTGCTAATCAGCACCTACCGGAGTATGATGAACAGACTTATTCATTAAAATAATAGAAGTTATGTCTACTAAAGTTGAAATGATGGAGAAATACACAGCACAACTAAAAGACCTCAAGGTCTCGGTTGATGCTGACGTGCTAGAAATGGCTACCGACGCGTGTGGTCCAGCAAACTATGATGCCGATGGGCAGTGTGTCGCAGCGACAGACCCAGCAGAAGTAAAGCGAGTCTACACAAATTTTGTGGCAGACGAGCTGGCTGAAACTGACGAAGCAAAAGGAATGGCAGCAATTGCTGAGGTCCTAGAACAGATGTCAGGTATCAACCGAAAATACCGAGCAGTTGTTTACTATCTGCTAGCTAAAAAATACGGAAAGTAGAGTGGTTTAAAACAGGTAGTCCGATAGGACTGCCTGTTTTTTAATGTGCAATCGCAAAGCAGATAATCTTGGTTCCAGTCGGAAGGGTTGATGCGAGTGTTTCTCGCGCCGCACTCATGGTTGCTTCCGTTGTTACAACATCATCAAACAAAACGACTGTTGCCGGTAGCGAAGATATTTTATGGATGTCACAAGTAAATGATCCTACCTGCTGGCGCAGTCGAACCTGTATAGATACGTGACTTTGTTGTGCTGTGTTGATTTCCTTCTTGAGGATGTTAACGCGAACTTGGTTTCTGTGCTGACTATGCTGCAAAATGTTTAGCAAATGGTCGTAGCCCCGCTTTCGTTCCCGGTTGGTGCTGCTAGGGATAGGAATGATAGTTGCGTCAGGATACCGCTTTAGAAATTGGTCGACTACAGTTGCCAGAGCTTTGGCCGAGCTGGAATGAAAATGAAATTTGTTATTGCGAATGTTATTTTTTACAATCGGGTTTTTGTACGGAAGTAAGAAATGGGTGTGTTTGTACCGCCCTGGTAGGGTTGCTGGTAGATCTGATATTTGTGGTTCTGGCCACAATGTTTCACAGAGTAGTCTCCACTGGTCACGCATAATTACTAGTATATCGTGAACCGAGTCGTGCTACTATTTTGGTAGCTATCGTTTTATGGGACTTTTATCTAACCTCATCAAATCTGTCCAAGCAACACAGTCAGCACCAAACGTGCTGGGTATTGATATTGGATCATCTTCAATCAAAGTGGTAGAGCTTGAGGAGAAGGGTGGGGTGTTAACACTGGTTACGTACGGCGAAATCCAACTGGGTCCATATGATGAAAAAGCGCTTGGTGCGGTAGTTCAACTAGGTCCAAAACAGGAACAAGAAGCCCTGGTTGATGTCATTCGCGAGTCAGCAGTCAAAGCCAGGCAGGCAGTATTTGCGATGCCTCTATCAGCAAGCTTTATCAGTACTACGTCACTTGATATCGGACCTGATGCTGACCTCAGTGCACAGGTTCGTATTGAGGCTCGAAAAATTATCCCAGCCTCACTCAGTGAGGTGACGCTCGATTGGGCAGAGTTAGAGGCTCCTCCCGGACAAACTGGTCGGCCAGTTTTAATTGCGGCAATCCAAAACACAGCGATCGAACGATTAAATGTACTGATGCAGTTTGTTGGTCTGCAGGGTTCTCCAACCGAAATTGAGTGTTTTAGTACCAGTCGAACGATCCCTTCTAGTGGCCATACCATCATTATGGATTTTGGGGCATCTTCAGCCAAAATGTATATCTCAAGTGAGGGGGTACTTAACCGGATGCATCGTATCAATGTAGGCGGAACACAAGTGACACAGCAATTTGCCGAACTACAAGAGACTGATTTTGAAACTGCAGAGCTTAACAAAATACAAATCACGGCCGATAGTCCAGAGTATGGTAGCCTCAAGGGGGTGTATAGCAAAGTGTATGGACGGGCACTACGCGAATTCCGTCAAGTGATTGATCATCATCAGGCAGCCCACGATATTGAAATTGACGCGATTCACGTGTGTGGCGGGGCGAGTCTGTATAGCGGACTGAACAAAATGATCCAAGATTCAGTTGGTATTCAGGCTGAGTATATTAATCCGTTTACCAACGTTGCATACCCAGCCTTTATGGAAGACGCTATGAAAGAAATCGGACCATCATTTGTACCTGCCCTAGGGGCAGCTTTACGGCACTTTGAATAGCTATAAAAGCTTTCCACACTGCTTTATTTTCTCCTCAAAACAAAGCGTATACTATTAGTACGATGCAAGGTTCCTCAAACAATTCTTTTATACCAAAAAGGCGCAACTCCAAGCGTCAAAGCTCAAGACCTACACGGAAGATTTTCCTGATTACGATTGTTGCGTACAGCATGCTCTTTGGAGCATTACTGGCTGCGGGGGGTACTTATTTCTACAAAAACTATACAATTTCCCAGCTCGAGAACGAAGCCATCCTACTTGATGGTGCCGTAAACACATTCAGTATCCAGGATTTTAAACAAGTCCAAGAGTTTAATGAGTCGTTGGAAAAGGCAAAAGATCGCGTCGACAATACGGTTTCCATCGTAGCTGTCTTAGATGAAATGGATAGGATCACTGCGCAGCCGATCCAGATTAACGACCTTGCACTAGAACGAGAAGGAGACCAACGTTTAATCCTAACGATTAACTTTTCTACTGAAACCCTCGATGCTGCTTTGTTCCAGCGTAAAGTTTTGACTGCAAACAGCGCTCTATTCTCGGACGTTACAATCTCAGAGGTTGATATTCAAAGCGGCGCAGAAGCTGTATTGGCTGAAGGAGTAGCTACACCACCAGCGGTTACATTTATAGCTGATTTCTCGATTCCACTTTCAGCTGCGCTCTATGATCCGTTGGAGGCTCGTCGGACAGATATTGGGGTGTATCAATCAAGCGACGCGGCTGATATATTAAACATTCCAGAGGTTGATACAACAGAAAATACTGAGCCAGATTTTGAAGATACCAGCTCACTATCGGACGAGATTATTCCCCTTGACGAAGACCGTCTAGAAGATAACGAAACTACTATATGAAACCGCTTGGATTAATTTCACAAATTGGCGCAATAGGTTTAGCGATTGCAATCGTATCACTTGTTGTACGTCCAACATTTGCAGAAATCGGTGAACTACAAACCCAAGTACAAGAATATACAGTTGAGCGAGAACGAGTTACAGAAACAAACCGTATTTTGGCCGCGCGGGTGTCTGAATTAGAGTCAGTTTCTGTAAATGATCGTGAGAGACTTGCGACCTACATGCCAGCCTTGCTTGATGAAGTTGCTGTGCTTCGTGATATTGAAATCATCGCACAAAATGCAGGGGTGAACTATACAGTAATCCAATACAATGGAAAAAAGATAGACAGCAGTCCGGCAGCACGTCTCTCTCAAACAGATGAAGCCCCTCTGGGACATGAGTTTGCCGTATCAGTAGACGGTAGTTATAACCGCCTAAAGGATTTCTTTAGCATGCTCGAGCAAAACGAATATCCATTACAAATTTATACTCTAGAGGTTACTGGGGCAGACGGGGTCTCACTGTCAGTAGATGCAGTTATCGTGACCTACGTTACCAGTACTGGGATAGAGATTGAATAATGACTTTGATATGAATAAATCAACCACGAACATAATTGTATTGGTAGGAATCGTTATTACAGCTGTGGCTGGGTATATTCTTTTTTCCCAGAATTCGTCACCGTTTTTAACCGCCAATCCATCTGATCAGCAGCTGCAGCAATTACTGTCATCGTCCCAGCTGTTTGTCGAGCGTAGCCGAACTCTCTCTGAGATACAAATGGATACTGAGTTATTTGATGACCCAGTTTTTAATTCATTAAAATCGTATTCACCCCCACCGAGTGATTTCCAGGTTGGTCGACCAAATCCGTTTGCTCCATCGTTTAATTCAACACCAGTGTCACAATAGGTATGGATCCTTTTGCTGCTTTAAAAGAATCTTCTTTGGTAACTGCAGAGCAGGCCGCAGCTTTACAAGTGCGTTTTCAAGAAGAGGGAGTTAGTCTCGAGGAACTCCTGATAGCGGAAGGTATCCCTGGTACACAGATTGCAGAATTTTTTGCAAACTTCTATGAAGTTGAACACTTCACTTTGCCGGAAGGCTTCAAGGTGTCCCAGCAGGTGCTTAACATGGTCCCAGAAACTGCGGCTACTCATTACCAAATTGTACCGCTGAAAATTGAGCAGGATGTACTGGTTGTCGGGGTGAATAATCCTGACGACTTGCGAATGCGAGAAGCACTCAATTTCATCAGTACTAAAAACAACATGCCGTATCACATGGTGTTTATGCTTAGTTCTGAGATAGCAGAAGTAAGCAAGTTTTATGCCAACCTTGAAGGGGAGGTGGACAGTGCGCTTGAAAACCTAGAGTCGGAATTAGACGCCGAAATTGCCGCCAGCCTAGAAGGGGTCAGTGAATCAGATCGTGAATCGGTAGACCATATTGAGGAAGATGCTCCGGTCACTAAAATTGTGGCAACTATTTTGCGATACGCAGTTGATGGTCAAGCATCTGACATTCACATTGAACCAACCCCTCAAAAGGTCGGGGTCAGGTTTAGAGTCGATGGTGGACTTGCTACAAGTTTGGAACTACCTAAAAATGTGCACATGGCTGTGGTGGCCCGGGTAAAAATTCTCTCAGCTATGCGTCTAGATGAGCGGCGCAAGCCACAAGACGGACGTTTTTCGGCAACCTTTGATGGACGCAAAATCGACTTTCGTGTCTCCGTACTTCCAACTAATCACGGTGAGAAGGTAGTAATGCGTATTTTAGACACTGGAAAGGGAGTGCTGACTCTCGAAGATAGTGGAATATCAAAGTATAACCTTGATGTTATCAAAAAGATCGTCAAGGAGCCGTATGGGATCATCCTCATCTCTGGTCCAACCGGGTCTGGTAAATCTACAACGTTGCGTGGAATGATTGGGGAGGTGGACACCCTGACAGAAAATGTAATGTCGCTTGAGGACCCGATCGAATACAACCTGGAAGGAGTAAGTCAGTCGCAAGTGCGTCCAGAAATTGGGTATACGTTCGCAACTGGCTTGCGAGCTGCTCTGCGTCAGGATCCTGACATCATTATGGTGGGAGAGATTCGAGATAAAGAAACCGCCCAGTTGGCGATCCAGGCCGCTCTAACAGGTCACTTAGTGCTGTCTACTATTCACACCAACAACTCGATTGGAGTGATTCCGCGTTTGATTGATATGGGGGTTGACCCGTATTTAATTGCACCGACCCTTAAAATGGCGATCGCTCAACGGTTGTCTAAAAAACTTTGTGATGGGACCGGTATTGAGAAAGAAATTAACTCCGCCACTCTTGACCGAATTAAAAATATTAAAAATTTGATACCAGAAAAGTTTCACGCTCGTATTCCAGACAAGACAACAATGTTGCACCCAGAACCGACACCTAGCTGTTCAACTGGGTACCGTGGTCGTACGGCGGTCACTGAGGTCTTAGAAATTACACCAGAAATACAGGAGCTGATCCTAAAAAGCGCTCCCGAAGAAGCCTTTCTAGCGGCGGCCAGAAAAAACGGATTTACAACTATCCAAGAAGACGCAATGATCAAAGCATTAAACCACGAGATTCCTCACGAGGAAATGATGACGTTTGGTACGCAGATTGGTATTGATGAACTCCTAGAAGAAGAACTGCCAGATCGTGTCGATAACCAAACCTTGGTAGAGCCAGATCAGGCTATAATGGATAGTAATGAAGATCAAAAAGCTCTTGCTAGTTGATGATGATGCGTTTTTGCGTGATATGTACGCAATCAAATTCGGTGACTCAAACTTCGACGTACAGGTTGCTGAAACTGGACATCAGGCACTAACGCTGATTCAGCAGTCCCCAGACTTTGATGTAATACTGCTTGATATGGTCATGCCTGGTATTGGCGGAATCGAACTGATCAAAGAGATCAAAGAATCTTTTCCAAAAATGAAAGCAAAATGCATTGTGCTTTCAAATCAAGGACAAGACTCAGACATAGCAGAAGCAGAATCAGTCGGAGCAGATGGATATATAATAAAGGCAGAAGCGATCCCTTCGGATGTAGTAAAACAGGTTTCGGACATTATTGGTAGTAAAAATTAGATATGACAAGTACGGATTACAAAAAAGAATTTGATGCCATCGTTAGTGTTATTTTGGAAGAAAAAGCATCTGATTTACACTTGTCAGTTGAGTCTCACCCATTGATCCGGGTTTCAGGGACGCTTATTCCTTTGCTCAAAAAACCGGTATTAAATGAGCGCGACCTAGATGCCTTTGCGCGGATTTTGATGCGAAAGGATCAGTACGCCAAGTATATCGAGTTTAATGAAGTTGACTTTTCATATGAGAATGCCGAAGGGATTCGATTTCGAGGAAACGCTTTTTACCAAAGAGGCCAAATGGGCATTGCGCTGCGTCTGATCCCTAATGTGATTCGCTCATTTGAGGATCTAAGCTTGCCACCAATTTTGGAAAGTTTTACTCAACGCACCCAGGGATTTTTCCTCTGTGTAGGTCCAGTAGGGCAGGGTAAATCAACCACCCTAGCCGCTATGGTTAACGTGATCAACAAAACGCGCGCAGACCATATCGTCACCATCGAAGACCCAATTGAATATATCTACCAGGAAGAAAAATCATTGATTGACCAACGAGAAGTCGGACTTGATTCAAAATCATTTGAGTCAGCCTTAAATGCTGCTTTTCGACAAGACGTAGATGCGATTCTGGTTGGCGAGATGCGAAATGCAGAAACGATCGAGGCCGCTGTTACCGCTGCTGAAACTGGACACCTAGTGTTGTCTACGCTCCACACCAATGACGCCGCCCAAACGATCACACGTATTGTTGACGTGTTTCCAGGTTCTCAACAGAACCAAATCAGGTCGCAGTTAGCTGGGTCACTACTTGGTATTTTCTCTCAGCGACTGATTCCAAAAATTGACGGTGGGTTGGTCCCAGCGTACGAGTTGTTGATCAATAACACAGCTGTCGCCAACCTGATCCGAGAAAACCGAATCCACGAGATCGGTTCTGTGATCGAAACCGGACTGGAGCACGGTATGATCGACATGAATCGATCGCTTGCTCGCCTGGTGCAAAACGGCTTGATCACAACCGAAAACGCCTTTACTTACTCGAGTAATCCAAAGGGTCTAGAACGCCTTATTTAGCATATGTTATTTTCCTACGTAGCCGTCGACCAAACAAGCGTTCAGCGCGAGGGGACAGTAGAGGCCCCGTCTATAGACGCTGCAATTACAGCTGTCCAAAAACGTGGTTACACCCTAGTATCAATCGATGAAGTCTCAGCAAAATCAGGAATTTTTGATATTGAAATCGATCTATTTGGGCGCGTGTCGTACAAAGATGTTGTTATTTTGTCGCGGCAGATTGCTACGCTATTTCAGGCACAGGTTTCACCATTACGTATTTTCAGCCTACTGTCAGCTGAGGTGGAAAATAAAAAACTTGCTACCGCTATGAATCAGATCGTAGAGGATTTGCAGGCAGGTAATTCGATCTCACGTTCACTAGCTGTACACCCAGAAATATTTTCATCATTTTATGTAAACTTGGTTAAGGCGGGTGAAGAGTCGGGGTCGCTGGATAAATCATTTGATTACCTGGCTGACTATTTAGACCGACAATATGAAATTCAAGCAAAGGCTAAAAACGCCTTAATTTATCCGGCATTTGTGGTTGGTATTTTTGTCGTTGTGATGACTCTAATGATGACTCAGGTGGTGCCAAGTATTGCAACTATTTTGATTGATTCTGGACAAGAGTTGCCAATATATACCCAAATTGTAATTGGTATTTCTGACTTTTTAGTTGGGTATGTCGGATATATCGTTTTGGTTCTAGGTGGTGGGGCTGCATTCTTTTGGCGCTTTATGCAAACTGATGTTGGAAAGAGAACAATTGATGAGTTTATGCTCTCGTTACCGTACGTAGGAGACCTGCAAAGAAAGCTGCTTTTGACTCGTATCTGCGATAACCTTTCAACAATGCTTGGTAGTGGTATATCTATGGTGCAAGCGATTGAAGTAACTGGTGATGTGGTTGATAATACCGTCTTCAAGCAAATCATGGCCGAAGTCCTCATCGAAGTAAAGGGAGGGCGATCATTTGCTGAATCAATCGCTGAGTATCCGCATATCCCAGGGGTGCTAGCACAGATGGCCAAGGTTGGTGAAGAAACGGGAAGTTTATCAAACATCCTCAAAACGCTTTCTAACTTTTATCGCCGAGAAGCCAATAACGCCATCGACACTATGATTGGTCTGATTGAACCAATTATGATCGTTATGCTCGGGTTGGGGGTTGGTGTCCTATTGGCCTCAGTGCTCATGCCGATCTATAACCTTACATCAGGATTTTAGATAGTTGTCCACACTTTGTTACCTGCGGGCGCCATCGGCGCCCGCTTCTTCGTATAATAGATAGTATCTACAACAACGTAGAGAAAACGTTTGAGATGTGCAGCTGACATCTGAAACAAACTTAAAAGCAATATAAATTTATTTTATGAAAAATGTAATGCAACGAGGTTTTACGCTCATCGAGCTCCTCGTGGTGATCGCGATCATCGGTATCCTTGCAGCAGTGGTTCTTGGATCACTCAACGACGCTCGAGATAACGCCAACGACGCATCTGCTAAAACTTCAATCAACAACGTCCGTAACGTAGCTGAGATTTTCTACTCTGAAAACCAATTTACGTATGGTGAAGATGATGAAGATATGGCGGCTGACGGAACAGAAACCGCTGATGATGATGGTACTCCTGACGGTATTTGTGCCTCAACTGAAGTAGACCGACTTATGGATGCAGCAAACACCCAGACCGGTGGAACTGTAACTTGTGTTGCCAATGACGAAGAGTACGGAATCAACGTGCTCCTTCGAACTGGAAACTACTTCTGTGTAGACAGTACAGGGTTCTCAGGTGAGACGGCCGCTGTTGACACTCTAGACACGACAGACGCGACAGAAGACGCCGTCTGTGGTTAGTAGAGGCAGTAATCTAACAAAAAAGCGCCTTTGGCGCTTTTTTGTTTGCTATAGTTATGGGTATGAAAAGCAGACTTGGATTTACCTTGATAGAATTACTCGTGGTTATTGCGATTGTAGGACTCTTAGCAGCGGTGGTGCTACAGCGAGTTGATCTGGCTCGTGAAAAAGGAATCGAGGCGAGTGTGGTTACAAGTATGGATAGTTTTTATAAAAACGGAATGGGAGAAGAAATCCAGTCCGCCAACTTTAATGTAGTGTGTGGACAAAACGGCATAGCAACTTCTACTAAATTACTGCAAGTTGTCACCAGCATTAAAGCGAATTCAAATCTGTTTGTGTGCAACAGTACAATAGACGCCTTTGCTGCTTCGGCTCAGCTGGACCCGGTCACTCATTGGTGTGTAGATAGCTCTGGTCAGCAAAAAGAAATTGGAGCAGCGTTGCCTGCTGGTGTGACCTTGTGTCCATAATTATGTATGGTTGAACAACTAAGTACAGACCTGCTGATACCTATCTGGTTTTTTTACCTCAGTATTTTTATTTTAGGGGCGATCATCGGGAGTTTTTTGAATGTCGTGATTTATCGTTTTCATACTGGCCGGTCACTTAACGGCAGTTCTCATTGTTTGTCATGTGCAAAACAACTACGTTGGTTTGAATTGTTCCCTCTGTTTTCGTATATAGCTTTGCGAGGCCGCTGCAGTGGTTGCAAATCATTTGTACCGGTGCGATATTTTGTCGTCGAATCTTTAACAGCGGTTCTGTTTATGGTTGCATTATCTTTGTCGCAATCGATCGAAATGTTTGCCTGGCTAACTGGGATGTTTGTCGTCTTGATTTTGATTACCGTGTACGACTATTATCATTTTATTATCCCGGATGAGCTAACTGCGGCGCTTACTGTTCTGATGGGACTGTGGCTGAGTTGGCAATACTGGTTAGGAGCAGTGACGTTATATTCTTTAACTGTTTTGGTTGGAGCAAGTGTTGCTGGAGCTGGGTTCTTTTTCTTTTTGTGGTTTGTATCCCGGGGTCAGTGGCTGGGGTTTGGTGATGTAAAACTGGCGATTCCACTAGGTTTATGGGTTGGCGCGACTTCAATATTTTCGTTTATTGTAGTTTCTTTTTGGATTGGGGCAGTAATTAGTCTACTGATTTTAGCCTGGCAAAAGTACGAACGGGGAAAACGTCGCTTACACTTATCAGCAGAAACCCTTACAATGAAAAGTGCCGTACCATTTGCTCCATTTATGATCGCTGGCGCGACGCTCGTATATATTACCCAATTCGATGTTTTATCGCTTTTCAGTTTTGTTTAACAAAAAACACAGTCGTACTCCAAAAAACGCCGGTTTTTCGATGGTGGAATTAATGGTGAGTATCGGCATAGTTGTACTGGTGCTTTCAGTGGTTGTGACTAGGCAGCAAGCGTTTAATGGTGCAGTGCTACTTCGCAGTCAAGCGTATGAGATAGCACTTGCAATGCGAGAAATTCAACTTGGAGCAATTAGTTCCGCGAGTGATGGTAGTGGGGAATTTCGGGCGGTTCAGGGGGTGTATTTCAATGAAGGAGAAAATCAGCAATACCGTTTGTTCCGTGATACTACACTGGCTGCCGACCCAAACAACAATAATTTTTGGGATCCGGGCGAAGACATCGGCTTTTCCGGCTTACTAGATCCACGGTTTGAAATACGCAGCATTGAACCAAATTCAATCGGCAGTGAATTATCGATCGTATTTCAGCGCCCTAACTTTGACGCCGTGTTTGTGCGTAACAGAAACAACAATCCTGGGTCGATATCCAACGTGCCAGTTGTGCTAATCACTATTGGGTTGCGTGGAGGTAGCGGAACTGTCTGCGGTGAAGATATTCGCCAGATCGAAGTGAGTTCAGCTGGACAGATCTCAGTTCTAGAATGCTAACAAATATGCGTACAAATCAAAAAAAACAATCTGGCTTTACTCTCATCGAGATCATCGTATCACTCGCACTTTTTTCGGTTGTGATCACTATTGCGGTTGGTGCACTGCTCATCCTGATTGCTTCTAACCGTCAGCTACAGAACGAACAAAGCGTCTTGTCCAACCTCTCGTTTGCACTCGATAGTATGACTCGCGAAATCAGAACGGGTACAAACTATTATTGTGCAGCCGGTACCACATCGGGAAGTAATCAGATTTTTACGGACGGAGTGTCACTCACAGCTAGTTTGGTGGGTGATTGCCCCGCAGGAGACGTGGGGAACTCTAGCAATCCAAACGGTTTTCGGTTTCATGGGGTTGCCTTCTCTGAGGGGGGCAGTAGTGTGACTGGTGGTACAGGTAGTTCGAGAATTGCGTATTTCCATGATCGGGAGGAAGGGAAGCTGTATAGACGGCTTAGTGGAGAGGATGCCAAGTCAATCGTATCTGATGGTATCTATATTAGTGATGTTGATTTCTTTGTGTCTGGTTCAGAACGAACCAGTGCCGGAGACCAATTGCAGCCTAAAATGTCTATAGTGATTGAGGCTTATAATTCAGAAGAAGATTTTTTGGCTGACAGTGCGAGGGATCGTATGTATCTGATCCAGACAACTGTCACTCAACGAACGTTAGACATATGATCCACTTACAAACAAACAGTCAATCTGGTTTTAGCTTGGTGGAAACACTGGTGGCGATTACAATTTTACTAATCGTGATCACGGGACCACTTACCCTGGTGTCTAATTCTGCCCGAAGTACAAATTTTGCTAACGATCAAGTTATGGCATTTTTCTTAGCTCAAGAAGGCTTGGAGCTGGCTCAGTCGGTTCGAGATGACCTCCTGATCCCCAAGTTTGCCATCCCTCGTCCAAGTGGAAATGCGTGGAATGATTTTACAGATATTTCTAGTTCTGGGGTTTTGCAAGAATGTTTTAATGGTGGATGTGGTATCGATCAAGCGACTGATTTGGTCGGTTCAGTGAGAGTATATAGCTGTCCTACCGCCGAGCACCCTAACTGCCGATTGTATTTTAATAGTACCCCTGAGCAACGCTCCGCCTACACGCATGTTGGAGGGGCTGGTAATATTCCGTCGCGGTACACTCGGGTTGTAGCTATGGAAGAAACTGCTACCGGACAGGTGCAAGTAGTGTCGACGGTAACATGGCGTAGCGATGGACAGCGTGGTACTCAGCAAGTCCAGGCGGTGACCTATTTATTTGATGTATATGGTAGATAACAAAAAATCACAGTCAGGTTTTGCATTACTCGTCTCACTGATTGTGGTGGGAGCGGTACTTTCCATCGGGTTGGTGATTCTCGATTTGTCGATCAAACAGGTCCGACTCGCAGCCACTACCAAAGATTCCGAAATTGCGTTTCATGCTGCCAATGCAGGGATGGAGTGCGCTAGATTTTGGCGTCGAAATCAGAATCAAGAAATGATCAATGGTTCTACTACAGATCCAATTAATTGTTTTAATACTGCTGTCGGCGCCGTGGCGGCTGATGCAGTAACCCCGGATGTAACCGGGGATGGGCGGGCGTATAAATATGCGTATCAGATCGACTGGAACAGTAACCAAAGTTGCACAGTGATAACGACAGTCGTTGCTGTAGCCGAACTCAGCGGAGCTGGAGTGACTGTCGACAACATGACTGACGTAGACATGATTCCTGGTTACCCAGACGGAGATACCCTTAGTTGTGGTGCTTCTTCTCAGTGTACAGTGGTTTCAGTCCAGGGATACAATCGATCATGTGCCCAACGTGCTAGTTTCGGTACCATCCAACGCGAGGTTCTGTTAGAATTCTAGTAATGACCGATAAACAGAAACGACTGCAACAGCTGCGCGAAACGGTAATGTATCACCGAACAAAATATCATGATGATGATACTCCTGAAATCAGTGATGAGGCCTATGATGGTCTGCTGGCTGAATTGCAAAACCTAGAGTTAGAAATAGAGGGAAAGATCACGACCGCTTCGACTGTTGGTGGGTCGATAGATAATGCTTTTTCAAAAGTCACTCACCAGGTGCGACAATGGTCATTTGATAATATCTTTTCACACGAAGAGTTAGTGGAATGGGACGAACGCGTTCGTCGGTTACTTTCCGAAGCCGATCAATCGACTACTGATCTGACATATGTACTAGAACATAAAATTGATGGTTTGAAACTGATTGTTGAATACAAGCAAGGTGAATTAGTTCGCTGTGCCACTAGGGGGAACGGACAAGTAGGTGAGGATGTCACCCATACTGCCAGGACAATTTCTTCATTACCTAACAAGCTAAAACATAAAGTCGACCTAATTTGTGTCGGGGAAGTTTGGCTAGCAAAAGGCGATTTTGAAGCTTTAAACAAGCAGCGTAAACAAGCAGGTGAAGCTTTGTTTGCAAACCCTCGCAACGCAGCGGCTGGTAGTTTGCGTCAGTTGGATCCAGCCGTGACGGCCAAACGGAATCTGTCGCTCACGGTGTACGATTTGGATTTGCTTGATGTCCTAGATACTGCTGTATCAGAACCAAAATCACAGTGGGAGGAACTAAAGCTGCTTGCTGAGCTTGGGTTGCCAACCAGTGATCATGTTGTGCAGGCAAAGTCACTAGATGATATTAACGTTCAGTACAAACAACTAATTGAACACCGTGATTCTTTTCCATGGGCGATTGATGGAATGGTGATGAAGGTTGATTCGCTCGCGCACCAACGAGCGCTTGGGTTTACAGCCAAAGGACCACGATATGGCATGGCGTATAAATTGCCAGCTGAACAAACTACTACCGTTGTAGAGAGTATTACACTGCAAGTGGGACGGACCGGGGTGGTGACGCCGGTGGCTGAGTTGCGGCCAGTTTTGATCGCTGGCTCTACTGTTAGTCGAGCAACTCTTCACAACCAGGACTTTATTACTGAGCTCGACGTCCGAGTAGGTGACACAGTTATTATTCAAAAAGCTGGTGACATAATCCCGGAAGTGCTTGAAGTTGTACAGTCACTTCGGCCAGAAAAAACCAAGCCGTACAAATTTCCCAAAACAGTAACAGGTTGTGGCGGAGACGGTTCAATCGAGCGAGTTCCAGGTGAGGCGGCGTATCGTTGTGTGTCACTCGATTCTGATCAGCTACGCCGGCAGCGGTTATATTATTTTGCCTCTAAAGGTGCCTTGAATATTGATGGGGTTGGTCCACGGATCATTGATCAACTACTTGATGAGGGATTGATTCAGTCTGAGGTTGATTTGTTTACCTTAACTACTGATCAGCTGGAACCACTAGAAAGTTTCCAAGCAAAAGCTGCACAAAACGTTGTTGATGCAATTTCAGCTGCCAGTAAGGTTGAGCTGCACCGTTTATTGATTGGATTATCGATTGATGGAGTTGGAGAAGAAACAGCGCGCTTGCTAGCAGGTACGTTTGGTTCACTTGATGCGATTGCTAACGCTTCACAGTCAGAGATTGCAGCTATTTATGGAATAGGAGACACCGTTGGGCAGTCAGTCTGTAACTGGTTTGCTCAACCAAAAAACGCAGAATTCCTGTCGCAATTGTTGCCACATCTAGTGATTCAAAATCCTCAGGTCAATACTGCAGCAACAAAGCTGCATGGAGAGACTTTTGTTTTAACCGGAACTTTAGAAACGTACACGCGTGATGAGGCCAAAGATATCATTCGCAAAGCGGGTGGAAAGGTATCTAGTAGTGTGTCTAAAAAAACTGACTATGTGCTAGTTGGAAGTGATCCAGGAAGTAAAGCTACTCAAGCGCAGGAATTGGGCGTAAAGATTTTAGATGAAGCGGCGTTTGATGCGTTGCTTGGTTTGTAGCGACGGTATGTAAATCATGCTACGCTAGTGCACATGAAAGCTGATGATACTAAACATTTGGCCAGCTTGGCCCGAATAGAACTTACTGACGCAGAAGTAACTGCCTACACAGATGAGATCGCGCAAATTGTTGATTACGTTAGTGTGGTGTCTGAATTAGCGGCTGACGAGGCTGCAGCTGAACCTCAGGTAGGAGCACGCTATAACGTACTACGCGATGATGTGGTCACTAATCAGCCAGAAGAGTATACAGAAGCAGCGTTGCGAGAAATGCCTCAGACATCTGGGCGACACATGCTGGTTAAGAAAATCATGAAAGCAAAATAAGGTTATGTATAAAACAATCTCAGAATTGATAGCTGGTTACACAGATGGATCATATACACCAACGCAGGCGGTGACTGACTATCTCGCTACAATCGAATCTACGGATGCTAATATTCACGCTTTTTTGCATACCTATAAAGAAGAAGCACTTGCAGCAGCTGAAGCAGCGACCGCAGCTTATGCAGCTGGTGATACAGAAGGTAAGCCGCTTCTTGGTATTCCACTGGCAATCAAAAACAATATTTTGATCAAAGATCATATTGCTACTGCTGCTTCTAAAATGCTCGAAAATTACACTGCGATTTATGACGCGACTATTATCGGGCGTTTGCGCGATGCAGGGGCAATTTTTATTGGATCAGCCAACATGGACGAGTTTGCAATGGGTGGCTCGACCGAAAATTCAGCGTTTGGTGTAACTAAAAACCCACATGATACTGATCGGGTGCCTGGCGGTTCATCAGGCGGATCAGCCGCAGCGGTGGCTGCCAACATGGTTCCTGCAGCGATTGGAACTGACACTGGTGGATCAGTCCGGCAGCCTGCCAGCTATTGTGGTTTGGTTGGATATAAACCAACCTATGGTGCGGTGTCCCGGTATGGTTTGATGGCAATGGGGTCGAGTCTCGATCAGGCTGGTCCACTCACGCACAGTGTGGCCGATGCAAAATTGCTACATGACACAATGGCTGGGTTAGATCCGATGGACGGGACAACCATCGAGGATGATACGTACCCGGTAGTCGAGACAAAAGAAACCTATACGTTTGGTGTACCAAAAGCATTCCTAGCTGAAGGGATTGATCCTGATGTGCTGGAAGCATTCAATACTCATGTTGAGTCACTCAAAGTAGCTGGACACAAGGTAGTCGATATCGAATTACCGCTATTTGAAAAAGGACTGGCGGCATACTACATCGTGATGCCAGCAGAGGTATCGTCTAACTTGGCTCGGTACGACGGAATTCGGTACGGTCACTCGACCACTGAAGCCAAAGATTTACTTGAAGTGTACGAAAAATCACGAGCTGAAGGTTTTGGTGCTGAGGTTAAACGACGAATCTTGCTTGGAACCCATGTGCTTTCTTCTGGGTACTATGATGCATACTATGGAAAAGCGGAAATCGCCCGGCGAAAAATGCGAGAAGAGCTAGCTAGTGTGTTTGCAACTGTTGATATGATTTTGACTCCAACCGCGCCGACTCCGGCATTTAAAATTGGTGAGCAAGAAGATCCATTATCTATGTATCGCCAAGATGTTTTCACGGTTCCAGTGAACCTAACTGGTGTACCAGCAATTTCTTTCCCGATGGGTACTGTACAGCGGGACGGTAAGTCACTCCCGGTTGGGGTACAATATATAGCACCACATGCCGGAGATGAACGACTGTTCGACGCTGGAGTGCGAATCTACGATGCTACGCTTTCTACAAAATAACATTGACCCCCGACAAGAGCTGATCCCACGTCCGCCGCCAATTGATGGTGACCTGCCTGAGGGTAATATACCTAGTGGCGACGTTGGTTTCGAGTCTTCCAATTTCCTTGGCGATCTCTGGGCGGCCATTTTCGGTGGAAATGAATTTTGGGCCTGGTTGTTTGGGGGTGGTATTTTGGGGGTATTGGCTTGGTTGTGGTCAATCTACACGTTTATAGCTTACTTGCTCTCGCTGATTTTCATCATTCTCTATATTTATGCGACCATCCGAAAAGAGTACTACGAAGGGTTAATAGAACAGCGAATGCAGGATGACTATCAAATTTGGAACGAAACGTATGGAGCTTCTAAAAAACATGGCCGACTTGATGACATCCAGCAGCACGCACTCTCAGAAAATCCCAATGACTGGAAGTTGGCGATTATTGAGGCTGACATAATCCTCGATCAAACCCTAAAAGATCGAGGGTATGCTGGAAACTCACTTGGAGAAAGATTGCGCAGCATCACACCTAGTCAGCTTACTAGTATCGACGATGTATGGGATGCTCACCGAGTACGAAATAAAATTGCTCACGAAGGAGCCGATTTTGTGGTAACGCGCCGAATTGCGGATGAGACCATTGCCCGCTACATGCGCGTTTTTCGAGAATTTGGCGTAGACTAAATTTTTATATGCTCAATTGCACCTAGTATTTGCTCTCGGTAGTCACTACCAAGTTTTACTTTAATTCTAAGAGTGCCATAATGCCTATGATGGTTTGAATAGTGTTTTTTTGATAACGTTTTAATCAAACTCGATTTTGTGAATTGATTCAGAGGAACATTAGTGATTTTTGCCCAATATTTCTCCACAATATCTATTCGATTTGTGTGCTGATCGTTAATACTGACTCGTAAAGTTAAATCTGTGGTAGGTATGTTAAATACAGTTTGTAACCAATGTATATAAAATTGGATCATAGCTGGATCACTATTAGTGAAACCAAATTCTCGATTACCATTTTTGTAACCTTCACCCCAGTACAAACCTAGGCCAATACAGAGTACGTCTCTGTCAGATAGCCCTCCGATCAACTTTGCTCCTACAGCGTAATTATTTTTAGTATTATTTTCTCTAGTCTCGCGTTTTGCTTGTGAGTAGGCAATCAAAGCAGCAGTAGCTTGGTCATTTCCTGACAGGGTAAGTCTGCTAATAGCCTCTTTTGATAGTTGGATATCACGACACCATACGCTAACTGTACTAGGGCTTACACTCAGCAGTCTTGCTATCTGCTTTATGCTCGTGCCTTCTTTGCGAAGTTGTAATGCAGATTCTTTTTCTTTTATTTTTGCCATGCTCTATAGTTCGGAGGTAATTATACCATGTGTGTTTATTTGCTAGACAATAGAATCTGGTAGTGTTACACTCTCGGTCACAACTGAATAAATATATAGCGGGGTAGAGAAGAGGTATCTCGGGAGGCTCATGGGTAACTGTGACCCATAGTAGAAATATTATGTGGAAAAATTTTCGAAATTGCTGGAACACCGTGAGAGCTTGTTTAGCTACAACGTAACTCGAGAGGGTAAGCGTGAATGCTTTAAAATAAACAAGATTCGGCAATCGGCAGCCAAGCCCTCCGCCTAGGCGGACGGAAGGTTCAGAGACTATAATGAAAAATTCCTACTAGTTAGGCTAAGGAATATGGGATAGTCCATGCCAGCATGAAAGTGTTGGAAGAACAGAACCTCCAGACCCCGGTTCGATTCCGGGCCCCGCAACAAGTAAAGAAAAACACCGATTTTATATTGGTGTTTTTCTTTGCTTAATGTGCGGGGCAGAAAACAAATAGTTTTGTTTTCTTCCGGAATCGAAGCTCCGGAGTATATTTTTATGAGCTGTTCAGGCGAATAAAAATTCGAGGAGCCGTCCAAGAAAGCGAGTCTGGTTTATGAACGAAGTGAAATAAACGAGCCGCTATTCTGGGACGATTCAGGTTCTTACAGAACCTATACATCTTTTGGAAAATAAATTTCTCAAAAGGTCTTGCAAAAGTCTCACAGACTTTCTCACCCCACAACAAAATAAACAAAAACCGTTTGCAATCAGCTAACGGTTTTTGTTTGATTGATACAAGTTCTGTCACCAAGGGGTGAAGAAGCCGCGGTTCACACCGCGGCTTCAAGGAACTTGTTAAAACGGAACATCGGTCAGCACTTCCACCAAGGGTGGAAACTTGATTGGTGAAGGTGGATCCATGTTAGGATTCACCAGACAAGCCTCTGGTCGCAACACTGCATTCATGCGCTTGAACCAGCGACCTGCCCGCTCTGGACAAGTGAACGTGGTTTTCGATCTAATCCTCTGACCTCGGATGCGAACGGTTGCCCTATAAGCAGTACCCCACGATCTTTTGAGGGGTTCCACCCCTCTTGGAAGACCGTGGTATTTAGTTCTTTTGTTCACTACCTCATCAGAGATATTTCCAACGTTGCTACTTTGGTTGGTTATGCGTAAGTTCTTGGTTCTGCAATCGAGAGACTGGCCATTTTGGTGGTCAACGATTACTCGCTTTCCAGCAAATACTGTCTTGGTGAGTGCTCGATGCAAATAAATGTATTGAGGCGCACCATTCCTTATTTCTTGAGAAGTTGAACGGCGGGCGGCGTAGATTTTGACTATGCGACCAGTCTTACGACACAGTTGAACGTTTGCAAACAACTTGGAACTTGTTGCGAATTTATATTCTTTGCGGGACACAACGGCAAAGTAGCCTCTTGTTAGAGGAATGATACCGTACTTTTCGTACTCATCCTCGCTGACTTGGTAGCGGTCAAGCTTGAACTCGTAGAATGGATCAGAGAGGGCAGTTGCGCTCTCTGAGTAGTCTGGCAAAAAGTCGTCTGTTGGCGACGCTTTGCTAGCTTGCTCGAAAGCGTCTGCTTCACTCAGGAAGTCGTTCATGGGTAGCTCCACTATGTAATTGTAAAGGTGTCTACACTCAGTATCGCATGTCCAGTCGCGTGCCTCTAGCAAAAAGTATGGAAAACATATTAGTTTACTTTTTGTCAAATGTGTCGTCTCTACAGATATAAAAGAACCCAAGCCGACATTGCTGCTGCCTTTCTTGACTTTATTAAGTAAATCAGGAGAATAGATACTCGGAAGGTCAAATGTAAAACTTGGGAGAAAACAAGATGATAGAAGGAAAAATAGACAAGGCCAGAGCGCGAGAAGCGTTTGAGCCTATGCTTGACCTCTATCATAGAGGTAAGTATCCGTACGATCGGCCAGAGACTGATTTGCCGCAAAATTTGGTTCCAAAAGAAATTGCGTCAAAACCACTGCAATTCGCTTTGTTCCTCTTCTACGCATGTTTGTATATGCGTGGCACAGTTGTCAGTAGTGATGCTTTCAAACAACTCATTCGACTTTGGAAAAATGAACGTTGGTTGTTTGATCCTGTGCAAGTCGCGAAAAGTAATCCTTGGGAAATTGGTTTGATTTTGTATGGGTACATCTCTTGGCGATTTGATCAAATTGGTGTTTTTTGGTTCGACAATTCAATAGTTCTGTTGGAAGATTGGGATGCAGATCCAAGAAATATCTTCAAAGGTACTGTCTCTGAGCAAGAGCTGTATGACAGGATCATTGGCCGTAACGGATATCGTGGGTTTAAAGGTTTTCAGATGAAAATGTCTAGTATGCTGAGCTACTTTTTGGCTGCCACTGGACTGATTCCTCACAATGAACTTTCTGCTCCGGTTGATTTTCATCATCTACGTGTATATCTATCGACTATGATGATAGTTGTGTTTGGAACTGTGCGTATACGATTCGAGGCGGTAGAACACCTCGGAATTGAGTTGGCAAAGTGGCTGCAAAGAGAGTTTAGTCTCACCGCTGTTGAATATGGTGATGTGATTTGGCTCTGGTCGCTAAAGTTGTGTCGTAAGGCTCCGTATACAAAGTCTCGTGTCACGTACATGGATGTTGAGATGGGCGACGGTCGTATTATCAAGGATAAAAAGGTGCGTGTGCCGCACGATGTTGATTGGGCCGTTCCGGCGTATCGCCGACTACATGATCGCTCTTGTGGTGGCTGCGCCATTGCTCCTTGGTGTAAGTATGGTGTGCCTGCTGGCACCTATTATGACATCGGACAGTTTTGGTTGCGTGAGCGAACCAGTCCAGAGACGCTGGTGCAGGGTCTGATTCATGATACCAAGCCGTCATTAATCATACCCACCAAACTCGCTCGTGCCACAAAGAGGCATGAAAAAACAAGGAGTTTGCTTGCTCCGTTTACGGGAGAGCAAGTTCCGATGTTTGAGAGTTTGCCAATTCTTCAAAAACCAAAAAGTACTTAAAAACAAATGGTCCGCCTCGGCGGGCCATTTCTGGTTTCTTTTTTCATTTGTTCTTGCTCCTACATGTATAGCGCCTCCGGGCGTTTTTTTAGAAAATTCTATTCAGAAGATTAGTTTTGTTATACTCTACTAATATGGATTTCAAAGATACAATTGAGTGGTACGACAGTAATGCTAATGAATATGCATCTAAAACATATGCAAACATGTCATCTGATTCAGTTGATTGGTTTATGTCAAAATTGTCAGATAACCCAAGAATCCTCGATGCAGGATGTGGTCCAGGTAAGCATGCTGGACTATTCCTTGATAGAGGGGCAGTACCAGTAGGGTTGGATATATCAATTGGTTTACTAGGAGAAGCAAGGAAGAGGAACCCTGGGATTGAATTTATACAAGGTAGTTTTCTAGCTATACCCTTTGCAGACAGGTTTTTTGATGGAGTGTTTGCGACAGCATCTTTAGTTCATTTGGAAACGAAAGAAGAGGTGCTTCAGGCATTGAAAGAGTTTAATCGAGTTTTGCCACAGAACGGGTTATTGTTTGTGAAAGTGAAGTTGCAAACAGGTGATAAAGAAACAGAAGTAGTGAGTGACTCTCTGTCAGGCCATGAGCGTTTCTTTCGCTACTACACGCAAGAGGGATTAAATGAAATGCTGAAATTAGCAGGTTTTTTAGTTACAGAGCAACGATTTGTAGGAGATAAGTATGGGCGTGAAGAAGTTAAATGGGTTGAGATTTTAGCAACCAAGGCACAGTAAAATATGTCACGAAATAAAACCCAATTAGATATAACGGCAATTAATCAAAGTGTTGCTGCGGCTGAGTCAGCTATGACTGCTGTTATTTCGTATCTGCAACAAACAGAGAGTCCTAATTCAGAAGATGCTAAAGCAGTGCTCGATCGAACTCTAGAAGAACACAACTGCGAATCACCAGAAGGTAGGATTGTGGCTGGTGGACTCGGTACTCATGAACCACACTATATGGGAACGGGTGTGATCGAGTGGAATCAACCGATTGTCATTGATATCTATCCAAGGTCAATAGAATCCGGTTTTTATGCAGATATGACCAGGACGGTTTGTTTAGGTGAACCATCGCCCGAATTGCTCGCTATGTATGATGCTGTCAAACAAGCCCATGCAAAATCTGTAGCGATGCTTGGTCCGGGTGTCCAATGTAGTGACGTTCACAATGCATCTGTAGAGGTATTTGAGTCGCTGGGATACAAAACATCAGGAACTGGAACACTGTTTAAATATGCTGAAGGATTTGTTCATACTGTTGGCCATGGTTTGGGGAAACATGTCCACGAAGCACCTTCGCTTGGCGCAGCCAGCGAGGATGTCTTGCAGGTAGGGGATGTTGTTACTGTCGAGCCAGGTCTGTATTACAAACACATCGGTGGCGTCCGCCTAGAGGACCTGTTTGTGATCACTGAGAATGGATACAAGCAGCTGACTTCGCTTCCGCTAGAACTAAGAATTTAAAACTGGAGAATCCAAATCTGCAAAGAACTCAATCAGATTGTCTACATGTTCGTCAATCGTGATGCCAAAATCTTCTACACCGTTGTAGATATGGGCACGATCAATTCCGGGGGCAAACCGTTCTTCTTTGAGACGTTTTTTGATTGATGTAGCTTTCATTTTCCTAAACGGAATTGGGTTTAGTTTTTGGTAGGCATAAAAGATTCCGCAAATTTCATCACAAGCAATGAGCGCCTTTGCTAACTGTGATTGCGGCTGGGTAGAGAACCCGTTAAACCCATTGGCGTGTGCTTCGACTGCATGAATTAGTTCTGTTGGGTAACCCCAGTCTTTAAACCATTCAAGAGACGGTCCTGGGTGCTCGGTCGGGTACTGGTCGTAGTCGATGTCATGCAAGTAGCCGGTCATAAACCATAACTTGGTATCTTCGCCTAGTTTTTCGGCATAGCCTTTCATGGCAGTACCAACCATCAGCGCATGAAAGCGTTGGTATGGGTCGGTAACGTACTGTTCGAGTAATACTCCAGCTTCGGCATGGGTTGGAAGTGACATATGCTTTATTGTAAAACACTTTAGACAAAGTGCCAGAGTTTTTCTTCAAAGTCATAGATGCGTCCGGAGTCGTCGACGGTGATGTCTTCAACCGAGTACATGTCTATCCTTTCTCTTTTGTCTTTGTTTCCAGTGGGAAGCCAGGCTGTGCCGTTACTGTACACTATCCGGTGATAGGGGATACTGGATTGGTTTGGTGCCTTTCCTAAAATGCTAGTGATGCTGCGCGCGGCCATCGCCCCTCCACCGGCTGCCTTGGCCAGTATTCCGTAGGTGGTGACATATCCTGGTGGAATTGTCAGTACAAGGTCGTAGACACGTTGGCTAAAAGATGGCTGCATACACACTAGTTATAACCTTTTTCTGTCGAGAATGGTATAAATGAGTACTATGCAATGTATCATTCTCGCCGCAGGTAAAGGGAGCAGACTACGACCATTAACAGAGCATACTCCAAAGCCATTAGTTAAAGTAAACGGCAAAGCGCTACTCGATCATATTATCGATGCACTACCAAGTGCGGTAGAAGAAATTATCATGGTAACAGGCTACTTAGAAGAACAAATCAGAGAGCACTGTGGTTCAGAATATGCTGGTCGAAAAATCACCTACGTTCATCAAGAGGAGCAAAAGGGGACTGGTCATGCACTGTGGCTATGTAAAGATTTGATCAAAGGCCGTTTTCTTTTTATGTTCGCCGATGATATTCATGGGAAAAATGACTTAGCGCGAGTGACTTCGTTTGACCGAGGAATGCTGGTATTGCAGACCGATACTCCAGAGCGGTTTGGTATCGTTACCAAGCATCCAGATGGCACGATGGCTGAATTTGTTGAAAAACCCGAACATCCGCCTTCTAATTTGGCGTCGACTGGAGTGTTTGTATTTGATGAGCATATTTTTGAATACGAGCCGACTGTTCAAACAAACGGTGAGTTTTATCATACCGATATGACAAAAGAGTATGCAAAGAAATATCCAATCCGAGTAGTCGAGCAAGAAATGTGGATTCCGGTTGGGTATCCAGAAGATATTGCACGGGCAGAAGAGATATTGAAGAGTGGGGGGAAATAGTGTATTGTGGTCGGCACAAAGCCACTTGTCGCTGAAAGGTGTACTGTCCAAAAGCAAAGCATTTGAACAGTACACCTTGCGCCGACTTCGTTCGTAAGAACAAAGTCCAAGCGAGTTTGGCTTTGCTTACTCACTCGTCGGCGTAGCTCAGTTGGTTAGAGCGCAACACTCATAAAGTTGAGGTCGGAAGTTCAATTCTTCCCGTCGACACAATTTAAGAAAACCGCCTAAAGCGGTTTTCTTTGTTGTTATACTACTCACATGAATTTTATTACGATACTCGGGATTATTGGTGCCTCTTTGGTGCTGATAGGCTTTGTTGGAAATCGGCTGCGTTACTGGCGAGCAGACGAAGGTGTATATCTTTTTATCAATGCAATTGGAAGTGGTGTGTTGGTCGTGTATTCGGTGATTATTGAAAGTTGGCCATTTGTTGCATTGAATGTCGTGTGGTTGTTGTTTTCGGTCAATGATGTGTTTAGGAGGAGGTAGGGAATTTGGTCAGGAGTCGTTTGTTTTATATTCACTTTGTTCATTAAAACAATACGCTCACGACCCTGACTCAGCTTATTTTGCCTCCCAGGCAAAGCTTCCGTCCTTCAAATCCCTTCGACCGCAGAAAAACAAAACGCTTCCGAAAGGAAGCGTTTTGTTTTTCTTTTTTGCGCGGTCGAAGGGATTTGAACCCTCGACCTCCCGCGTGACAGGCGGGCGCTCTAACCAACTGAGCTACGACCGCGAATGAGAGACGGATCGAAAAGTTTACTTTTCAATCCTTGGCTCGAATGAAGTGGTCGAAAGGAAAGACTTTTCCTTTCTTTCCGCAATACATTGTCACCATGCTCCTGTTTTAATTCTTTCGAACGCAGCGGTCGAAAGGAAAGACTTTTTTCAGTCCGCATACACCCGAAGGCTTACTCTGGTTTACCTACAAAAGTAAGTGGCAAGAGTATACCCAGTTTGAAACTTTTTTGCAATAGAATTGTGGATTTATTTCGCTGTGTTTGGTATGCTAGCCCAACTTGAGTTGAATGTATGCGCGTTGCGCTCAAGTGTGGGCCGCCGGTGATTCCTGGACATGTTTGCGCGGCTGCGCATGTTCTTGAGCCAAATAGCGACCGTACCACCGACGGTCCAAATATTGCCAACATAGCTCAGTCGGTAGAGCGCATCCATGGTAAGGATGAGGTCCACAGTTCGATTCTGTGTGTTGGCTCAAAAACAAAAAACTCCCCAAGGGAGTTTTTTGTTTTTTAGATGTTGTGCTACATTATAAATGTAAGCTCATTCCAGAAAGGAGGTGAACGTCTAGTGTGTAATTATGCTTATTGTAGAAATAAACCCCACAAGTCACATGTATATGTGGTAGTGGTGTTTGACCGAAACAGGAACCAATCTCATAAGGAGAAGCGACATGTCTGCAGCTATTGCTACCAGCCCGTCGAACAGCCTAAGCGAAGAAGAGTCCACGGACGCTTTGTCAGACCCAGTTTGGTCTAGCGCACTAACCAAGACCCCTGCATGCCATATTCACGTACATCGTGAATATTGCTTGCAGGGGTTTCGCACGTCTAGTTACGTACCACCTCCGCCGTATAGCCATTACTAATTCCGGCAGCGTTACCTTCTTCGGTGTCGATGTGGCACTCAAGGATAGCACCTGGCTGGATACGAACGATAGTGTGGTGGAAGTCAGTCTGCCCTTTGTCGCTTTTGGTTTGTACTGTCACAGATTGTCTGTCAGTCATATTGAGTTCGGTGGCTTGTTCTGGATTAATGTGGATGTGCCGCCGGGCAACGATTAATCCTTCAGTCTTTTCAATGCTGCCAGCTGGTCCACTAATGGTAAATGCTGCACTGTCTGCTACGTCGCCCGAAAGTCGAACTGGCACATCGTCGGGTTTGTAGCCTAGTTTATATGTATCGCCAGTCAGGATTTCACATTGGGTAGCTGACCTGGTTGGTCCAACTACCCGCACTCGTTCTATCGTGCCACCTGGTCCAGCAATGTCGACACATTCTTCTGCGGCAAATGCTCCGGGCTGCAGTAAATCAACTTTTTTAGTTAGTGAATGTCCAGCACCAAACAGTACTTCTATGTCACAGTCAGTCAGGTGGATATGTCTGTTGGATAAGTTGGTCAGTACTTTAATCATGAATTAATCATACCATTTACAAAATTACGTGGTATTTTATATATATGAGTAAGCCAGCTTTGTATACTAGCCGAACAGTCAGTTCAGTAAAAGAAGTGTCTGAATTACGTGATGAGTATGTTGCTGTTTCAAAACGACTGCATGGAGACCAGTTTGATGTCACTCCAGAAGAGTTCCAGGTGTTGCTTGATGATCCAAAAGAATTGGTTGCGTTTGCGTTGATTGATGGCCAGCTGGTTGCGACAGCGCAGGCAACGCTGCTTTGGACACCTCCACAACTGCAAGCATATATAAACAACGTAGTGACACATCCAGATTTTGGTGGTCGTGGTTTAGGAAGACTTGTCATGGAGGAACTGGAAGGAGTAGCGAAAGCAGAATGGGGAAATAATGGTAAGCGATCGGTTAATTTGTTGCTTTCAAACAGCCCCCAAAAAGGGAACGGCGGATTTTACGAAAAGCTCGGTTGGACGAGTCGTAGTCATGATTCTACTAATCCAACAGTGATGTGGGTCAAGACGATTTAGGATTTTTTAGCTATACTTGAAATATGGAAGAGTACACACCAGAGAAACAGGCTGCAGATCGACAAGAGTATGGTCATGAAATTTTCCTACATGATGTTAAAAATAAAATTGCAGCACATGACTATAAGGAGGCACTTAGACTAGCAGCACTGAAATATAATGAGTTGAAGAAGATGATCGAAGCTGAAAGTGAAGATATGACAGCTCGTGAACTGGCTGCCCTAACAGATGAATTCGATGATCTGAGGAGTTTATATGATCCTTTGATGCGACTTAGCGAAATCGCCACGAGACTTGCGTCAGACACAGAAATGGGTTCACAAACCACAGTAGATCTTACTGATGAGGCTAGACAGATTAGAGATCAGCTGGAGCTTCTAGTAACACATGACTAACCAAACCGACATCCAAGCCCGTATCATTGAAATCGAAGCCGCTATGCTGCGGCCTGATTTTTGGAACGACCCAAAAGCGGCACAGGCAATGTACAAGGAGCTAGAAGTCCTCAAAGACGCCGCTGCAGGGAAAGGGAAGTATGACCGTAACGACGCTGTATTTACGATTGTGGCCGGAGCTGGCGGTGATGACGCCGAAGATTTCGCCCGGATGCTAGTCGAGATGTACCAGAAGTACGCTGAGAATAAAGGGTGGTCGGCCGTGGTGCTTGATAGTAACACCAATGATCACAATGGCTACCGCAATATTACCTTTGAAATTCAAGGTAAAGGTGCCTATGGGACACTGCAACATGAATCTGGTGTACATCGGTTAGTCCGGATTTCCCCGTTTAACAGTAATGGCAAACGGCAGACCTCATTTGTGTTGGTAGAAGTCTCGCCACACATTGATGATATTACTGATTTTGCTTTGAACGAAGATGATCTAGAAATTAGTTTTGCCCGCTCTGGTGGCGCTGGTGGTCAAAACGTAAACAAGCGAGAAACAGCCGTGCGGATTGTACACACACCAACCAACATTTCAGTGAACTGCTCGACCGGTCGTTCGCAGCTACAAAACCGTGAGGAGGGTATGAAACTATTGGCTGGAAAAATATTTGCGTTTGAAGAGGCTCAACGCAAACGGGACATGGAAGGTTTATCAGTCGAAAAGAGCGTAAAAATTGAGTGGGGAAGTCAGATTCGTTCCTACGTACTACAGCCATATCAACTGGTGAAAGACCATCGTACCAACACCGAGGTACGCAATGTTGATGCTGTGCTAGGAGGAGATATAGAAGAGTTTATAGCAGCTTCTGCTTCTGCCTAATAGCGTGATATACTGTTTCGCATGATCTATTTTGATAACGTTTCAAAGCACTACAACGATGGTCGTGCATCAGGTTTAGAAGAAATTACGTTTCAGGTAGCTCCTAAGGAATTTGTATCTATCGTTGGACATTCTGGAGCTGGAAAAACAACTCTGCTTAAAATGATCATTGCTGAAGACAAACCATCAACCGGGTCTGTCTTTTATGAATCACTTGATATCCACCGGATCCCGCGATCAAAGCTACCAAGCTACCGTCGGAAGATTGGAACTATTTTTCAGGATTTTAAATTACTCCCTCATAAAACCGCCTACGAAAACGTTGCGTTTGCCATGGAAGCCAATGGCCGTACCGATGCAGAGATCGCAGAAAACGTCCCCCAAGCGCTCGCCCTGGTGGACCTTGAGGATAAAGCCTTTAACTTTCCACACGAACTATCAGGGGGAGAGAAGCAACGAGTAGCAATCGCACGCGCTATTGTAAACCAACCAGATATTATTATTGCTGATGAGCCGACTGGAAACCTTGATCCGATTGCAACCTATGAAGTGGTGCAAATTCTGCGAAAGATCAACGACCTTGGTACTACAGTGATCATGACTACCCACAACAAAGGGGTTGTCGATGAGATTGAGCGACGAGTGATCACAATGGACGAGGGTCGAATTATCAGGGACGACGCAGATGGTAAATACGTATTGTAATATTTTTGTATGTTAACTGGACTTCGCAGAATAGTACGAGCAGGATTTGTTGGTTTTTGGCGTAATGCATACGTGTCGCTAGCATCAGTGTTTGTGCTGACTGTAGCGCTGTTTGTGATCGGAGCGACTATGTTCCTTGATCAACTTTTGACTACGTCACTGAACACCATTCAGTCAAAAGTCGATATCAACGTGTATTTCGTACCCGACGCCTCCGCAGAAGAAATCGACCGAATTCGCTTTGCGGTAGCTGCGTTACCTGAAGTAGAGCAGGTCACCTATACTACTCGGGAAGAAGCGCTCGAGGAGTACCGTGGTCGAAACCAAGGTAACGAAATTGCCCTACAGGCCTTAGAAGAACTCAACGAAAACCCACTTGGAGCAACTATTGCAATTCAGGCCAAAGAAACATCACAATACGAAGAAGTCGCCCGATACCTTGATGAGCAAAAAGCCCTCGAAGATGTGAGCTCACCAGTGATTGATGTTGTCAACTACGCCCGGAACAAGGATTCGATTGATACCCTAACCAACATCATTAACGCTGTAGAGCGCACAACATTTTTTGTGATGGTGGTATTGCTGCTAGCAGCAACGTTGATCACATTTAATACCATCCGGTTAGCGATCTACACCTCACGAGAGGAAATCGCCATCATGCGTTTGGTGGGAGCGAGTAACATGTTTATCCGAGGGCCATTTATGCTGCAGGGGGTCATGTACGGGTTGCTTGCAGGTGTCCTGACGCTCGCGCTCTTCTACCCGATCCTTATCTGGATTGGTCCAGAAACAGCCGCTTTCTTTGAAATCAACTTGTTTGATTACTACATGACAAACTTTAAAACTATCTTTGGGGTGATTGTTGGAATTGGTGTCGGACTTGGGCTGGTTTCCAGTACCCTGGCAGTCACACGCTACTTACGAACTTAAACTAATCTTTTATGGCTACTGCAAAGAAAACAACGACTAAAACTGCAAAAAAATCAGCCACTAAAAGACCCTCAAAAAATCCCAAGTATATCTTCATCGTCGGTGGTGTGATGAGTGGAGTTGGGAAGGGTGTTGCTTCTTCGTCGATTGCGACGTGTTTGCAGGCACGGGGACTGAACGTCACCGCGATGAAAATCGACCCATACATCAACGTCGATGCTGGAACCATGAACCCAACCGAGCACGGCGAAGTGTTTGTTCTGAAAGACGGTTTAGAAACGGATCAAGACATGGGTAACTATGAACGCTTCTTGAATATCGATATTCCGGGAATCAACTATATGACTACCGGAAGTGTCTATCAGTCAGTCATTCAAAAAGAACGTAATCTAGGATATGGAGGTAAATGTGTAGAAGTTGTGCCGGATGTTCCGTTGGAGGTAATTCGTCGGATAAAAGAAGCTGGTAAACAGGCTAAAGCTGATGTAGTTCAGATTGAAGTAGGGGGGACTGTGGGTGAGTACCAAGGAGTACTTTTCCTCGAGGCAATTCGAATGATGAAAACTGAAGCTCCTGAAGACGTCGCTGTGGTGATGGTGAGCTACTTGCCAGTTCCAGGTAGTATTGGTGAAATGAAAACTAAGCCAACTCAGACGGCTGTCCGGGCTCTCAACAGTGCTGGTGTGTTTGCTGACATGATTGTATGTCGCAGTCCAATTGGAATTGACGATAGAAGAAAAGAAAAGATAGCAAAATTTTGTAATGTTAAAGCTGAGAATGTTATTTCCGCTCCCAACGTCGCAAGTATTTATGATGTCCCTCTCAACTTCGAAAAAGACGACCTGTCGATGCGGTTGTGTGCCCAATTAGGTCTCAAATGCAAAGCCAAGGCTGACTTGTCAGGCTGGAAGAAGTTTGTAAAACGTTCTCAGGGTGGCCGGGATACGGTCAAAATCGCCGTAGTAGGGAAATACTTCAGTTCAGGTGACTTTATACTGTCTGACGTGTATTTGTCGGTCTTAGAAGCCATCAAATACTCAGCCTATGACCTCAACCTTACTCCGGAAATTTCGTACCTGTCGGCAGCTGAATTTGAAGATAAAACACATTTACGACAACTCAAAAAATTTGATGGTGTACTTGTGCCGGGAGGATTTGGAACCACTGGTATCCAAGGGAAATTAAACGTCATTGAGTACGTTCGAAAAAATCATATTCCATACTTTGGGATTTGTTACGGCATGCAGCTGATGGTGCTCGAATACGCGCAAAACGTACTTAAACTCAAAAATGCCAGTACCGAAGAAATCAATCCAAAAGCCGATCATCTCGTGATTGCAGTCCAAGAGTCACAAAAGGATCTGATCAAAGAAAAGAAAATGGGTGGCACGATGCGACTGGGGGAATACAAGGCAAACCTGACCAAAGGGTCACAAGCAGCCAAAGCGTATAAATCAACCTCAGTGATAGAACGTCATCGTCACCGATACGAAGTTAACACTGAGTACATCGATGCTCTAACTGAAAAAGGGCTGGTGTTTTCTGGGGTGTCGCCAGATGGGCAGCTGATGGAGATTGCAGAATTATCTGCTGCTGACCACCCATTTTTCGTTGGGGTCCAGTTCCACCCAGAATTGACAGCTCGCCCGTTAGCGCCACATAAACTATTTACGGCGTTTGTAAAAGCCTCGTACGAATCAAATAGTTAAATAGAATGAAGGGCGCCTAATCAGGCGCCCTTTCGATGTCGTTTGCTCCAAAAGATACACCTGGGTACGCTTCAAGAACATACATCCCGTACCGGTCGATCTCAACGACTGACGTCGGAACGGGTCTTCTTTTTGGTTGCACTTTGTCACCAACTTTGAATTTTGGTGGTGCCGCTGCAGCTTGTCTTGCTGCCCAGTGTGTTCCTTTTACAGCACTGTTGGCTTGTTGTTGCGCCCTGCGAGCCGCTGCTCCGCGATCTTTGGTCATATTGTTCTCCCTCCTGCGTAGTTTCTAAAAGCAGTACAGCCTTAGATTTATTAATAACAAGTAACTGTGATAGAGTTTTTCTATGAATGATGGTCAAAAGCGAATCGGGAAATGGTTCAAGGAAAAAGATTGGCCGTATTGGTCACCGCATGAAATTCTAGCGCGCCTGGTAGAAGAGGTGGGGGAACTGGCCCGCTTGATTAACCATGAGTATGGACCCAAGAAAAAGAAGTCTGAAGAAGCTGTACAAAACATCGAAGAGGAGATTGGTGACGTGTTATATGCACTAGCTTGTTTGGCTAATATTCACAACATTGATCTGGATGAGGCGTTACAAAAGAGTATTAAAAAAGTGGCAGTGCGGGATATAAACCGCTTTAATTAGTAGTATTTTTGTGGTAGTCTTGTGCGCACAGAAGCTATCTTACCCGATCGTCTAATGGTAGGACGACTGGTTTTGGTCCAGTTAATCGGGGTTCGAATCCCTGTCGGGTAGCAATCAGCAGCCTCTAAAAGCGCAAGCTTTTAGAGGCTTTGCTGTTGCACCTACGACAGGGATTCGAAAAGAGCTTCTGACGAAGCCGGAATGTGCCCCTGCACATTCCGCACAGAAGCGGCGGGACTGCGTAACACAGTATTTATGAATTCGTAGAATGAAATAAATACTGATGTGTGGGTGGTCGATTCCCTGTCGGGTAGCATATATTGACTTTTAAATAAAATTGTAGTTATATTCATTTGAATAACAAAGAGGTGTTCAAATGGATCTTTCCCCACAACTCACGATGAAAGCTGCCATAACGGCCGTTATTTTCGTTAAAGACAAAACTCCGGATGAGCTGAAGGTTATGCAGCAGCAACTTGCAACTGAAGAGTTGCGCAAAAAGGTTGCTGCTGATCTTCAGCAACAGTTGGCGAAATTGTCATCTGGCATGTCGGAAGACACATTTCAAAAGTACGTAGCTGAGATTGTTGACCGCATGTTTGCGAACATCAACCTTCGCCTAAATGCTCCGGTCGAATAACAGTCCACAAGCGTAAGTCCTATGACACGTTTGTGGGCTGCTTTGTTTATACAAAAGTTTCAACATCATCCCATACAGCTAGCAACGAGTTTTGCCATATTTTAATATCTAGAAAAATTCGAATCCCCGATAGGGTGATGAATTTGGTATACTCGCAATAATGATAAAAGCTATCTTTTTTGATATACATGGTGTAATTACTCACGGTGATTTCCAGGAGGCTTACGAGAACTTCGCAAATCGTGTCGATATTCCAAATGAGCCGGTGGCAGAGTATCACGCAAAATATATTTCGGGATTGCTTGATGGCTCTGTTAGTTCAGACCATATGCTGTTGGCGTTAGGACTCGATAAAAAAATGAATGTTGAAACAATGTTAAAAGAGTGGGAGGCCGCCATAGTTGAAATAACAACAGTAGATCAAAGGATGCTTGATCTGCTTAAAAAACTGAGGGAGAACTATGTCCTAGCTGCGCTTACCAATCTTACAGAGCAACGGTACTTCGCCGATATTAATTTAAATCTATATAAACACTTTGATTTCAAAGTGTTGTCGTACAAAGAGGGTGTAAAAAAGCCGGATCCAATTTTCTTCCAAAGAGCGCTCGCTGTAACAGATGTACTTCCAAGTGAGGCTATTTTTACTGATGATCAACTCAAAAATACAGATATTGCTGGGAGTCTCGGAATAAGTGCAATACAGTTTCTAGATTATGATCAGTTTGTAACGGATCTAACTAAGCTAGGAGTGGCGGTATAGAAAAGTTCGAACATCGTCCCATACAGCTAGCACTATTGACAAGCACTAATCCTAGTGTTTAATTGAAGTTACTAATATATTATCTATGTCTTATTCATGCACATATGATTGTTTTGATAAAAAACTAGCAGATACAAAATGGCAGACCGAGGATCTCTCTAAATTAAAGAATTATGAGGATGAGGAATTAATGGCGCATGACCTAGAACTAGGATCCGCTTATACTGTAACGCTCAGTGAGGATGAGCACAGAAGTGTTGTTGATGTTATGGAGGAGCATGGTATTGAGGTTGTTGATTTTCCTACAGTAGATAACATTCAAAAATTACTAGCTTCACTTGATGTCACTAAAGTTCGTAAAGCTCTCTTGAGTGAAAACGTTGGTCAATATGAACCTGAAATTCGAAATGGATTTGATTCAGTTTTGGAGGCTGTTAAAGAGCTTGTAAATAATGAAGATCCTGAAAATACGGTGTATGCAATCAACGGAATCGAGAAGTACGCGGTACCACTTTTTGAGGCTTGTGGAATACTCCTATATTCAACTGTATCTAAAAATCAGCTGACTACTTTTAATGATCAATTTTCTCCAGAAATTTATGAGAAAGCTTTAGTTGGTCTTTTGGATTCATATGAAAAATCAATAGCTGAAAATAACAAATATGCCCAACAAGATTTAATAGCTGCATTAAAAGGGTTTAAAAAGATGGTGCAGATTTTGAACGATGATCCAGAAGTAGAATTAGTTTTTACTGATGATGGTACAGATTTGCCGGAATTATTCCACAATCGGTTAGTTGAAATAAGAGCGAAGTTTTAAATTAATTCATCAGCACAGGTTCGAACATCGTCCCATACAGCTAGCATTGAGTAAGGTTTATTTTCATACTTTCAAAAATTTGTGTCTTCGATATAAAAACAGAAAACCCACCAAGCGGAGGGATTTCCGTAGTGGGTGTTGTTGTTTAGAAACCAAGGACGTCGTTGAGTGCTCGTACCTCTGCAATAGTCACAGCCATCTTTGCAACGAATGCATTTCTTTCAACAAGAGGCAGTTGTCGCTTATCGTATGTGGGGAACCATGCGCTCATGTCAGTGATTCTCTCAGATATAGAACGGATGATGCCTTGTACTTCGGCAGGAACTTCTTCACCAAAATGCCTGCGCACATGCTCTGTGTATTGTGCAGGCACATCAGTGTATTCTTCTAGAAAACGCTCCATTGGCAGGCAGAAACCCTCGTTGATCATTTCTGCGCAGATGTCATCTATGATCACTTCGGTGACAAGTTGACGCTGAGTAATTGCTGCTGTCCACGGCAGTTCATATGTATCGGTCATTACGTACTCCAGTGCTGTTTTTAACCTGTTTAATTTATACTATAAATTTGCATTTTGTCTACAAAAGTTCGAACATCATCCCATACAGCTAGCACTGTTGACAATTGATTTTAATTGTGTTTTTATATATATGTCAGAAATGACCTTGCAGTATATCTATCCATAGATATTGAAGCTATTTTGGCTGGCAAGTACACAGAAGGAATCTGTAAAATGGGAAGACGTCCAAGACAAAGACGTAAGTACATAAAGAATGTGGCTCGTAACTGGATGCAAAAGTTCAGTATCGATACTGCTGATTTTGAGTCACTCAAGACAATCCAAGCCATTGCTCAAAAGCTTCAGGTTGAATGGGGTCAAGTTTTTTTTGATGAAACTGAACTGATGACGGATGAGACTCTCGGCAAGATTGCCGCTTGTGGACAGGGCGATGGTGCTTTATGCATCGTCGGTTCAAGTTTGCATGAAATTAACGGTCAAGATGCAAATTGGATCAATGGCCGATGGGCAGGCTTAGAATTAATTCGCCTCATTGCAAGTAGTGCTGTTCTTGCTGAGGTTTGTAATGAGATTGAGGATAAACATCCGCTCAGCATGGCATTGAAGAGAAGATAAATCGCTCAACAGGTCGCCTGACTATGTTGGGCGATCTTTTTATACAAAAGTTCGAACATCGTCCCATACAGCTAGCAATTTGTTTAACGTTTGTATAACAACGTATTCTGATGCACCAGTTTAGTGCTATCGAACTTTTGTTATAATTTAGAGATGAAAACAGCATTAGTTACTGGAGCAAATCAAGGAATTGGAATAGGATTTGTTGAATACTTACTTGAGAATAACTGGAGGGTATTTGGAACCACGAGAAGAGACACATCGTCTCTCATGCAAGATGAGAACCTAACGTGGTTACCACTCGAACTAGCAAGTGATGATTCTATCTTGAAGCTTGTAGAAACACTATCTCAGAAAGTAGATAGGTTGGACTTACTCATAAATAACGCTGGAATCAACAAAGATACTGCAACTAATAATCAAAAAGAAAAAGTTGGGACTTTGGGACACTTAGATCGCTCGATGCTGCTTGATATGTTTAATATTAATGCGATCGCACCATTGCTTTTAACAGAGAAGTTGGTTCCGTTGCTAAAAGAAGACCCATCTTTTGTTATTAATATTTCAAGCTGTCGCGCATCTTTTCATGATGAGTTTGAAAATGACTTTGGTAATTATGGTTATAGGGCAAGTAAAATTGCTCTGAATATGTTTACATTTTGTTCAGTCAAAGATTTGCCGAATAATGTAAAAACATTCGCCGTACACCCAGGGACTGTCCAGAGTCAGATGAATCCTAGCGGGTCTGATAAACCGTACGATGCAGCAAGGAAAATTTTGGAAATTCAAAAACATTGGAATGATGAAATGAATGGAAAATATTTTAGATACAGTGGTGAGTTATATCCTCTGTAACAAAAGTTCGAACATCATCCCATACAGCTAGCAACGAGTTTTAGCCTATTTTAGTACTTAAAAAAGTTCGAATTCCTGCTTGGGTGAGTTACTTTGATATACTGATTGTAATGATAAAAGAAAATGCTTCACAAGTTGGTGAGTCAGTGATTCGCAAGAAAGCTATTAAGGTAAAAGATCCTAAATCTAAGGAAACAAGGAAGGTTATCCGTGATCTGATTGACTCAATGCAACATCATACGTTGGTTGGAATGGCTGCGCCTCAAATCGGAATAAGCTTGAGGATTTTTGTGACAGAAATCAAAGAAACAAAGCTTCGTAAAGCACATCGAAATGATGATGTGGATGGGCTGCGAGTATTCGTAAATCCTAAGGTCATAGCGGTATCAGAAAAAACTGTGAAAGGATGGGAAGGTTGCGGCAGTGTAGCTTGTGCTAGTTTATTTGCGAAAGTTGAACGACCAAAAGAAATCACTGTAGAGGCATTTGATAAAGATGCTGTTAAATTTACCTTAACCGCCACCGGACTTTTGGCCCGAGTGATACAGCACGAAATTGATCATCTTAACGGTATTGTATTCACAGATATAGCTGATAGAAAAACATTTATGAGTAGAGAGCCATATCTTGAGTTAACAGCAAGATAAAGCTTCTGGTCCTAATTCTACGAAAGTTCGAACATCATCCCATACAGCTAGCAATCACTTGACGTAATAAATTTACGTGTTATTTTCATAAATAGAAAATCGTAATTACTAGGGAGTTATATCAATGTTTGATGTTCCAAATGACAAAGAGCTTCGGAGTGCAGAGTACAAACTTTGGCTTCAGATGTATGGTGAAGGATATGAGTGTAAGAAGGTTCGTGCTGAGGTAGATGCAGCATTCAAAAAATTGTTTCCGGGCAGACATCGTGAGTCTTGCAAGCAGCTATTTGAAGAATTGGCGTCGGGCGTCGCTAAAGGTGAGCCATTTAAATTTCCGTTTCATCGGATTGATAATGTTCATCCCCGGGCTTGGGATCTGATTCTTAAGCACGGACGTGACTACAAACCGTCTTGTACCGCCCATCGCGTTTTCGCAGCTGAGAAAAGACAGCCAGCCGAAACGTACTGTTCCTTGAATTCGTATGAATTCATACAAACTGTGCGTCAAGACGAGCCGCACGCTCGTCTTGCTTATGTTGAAGGGTTTGTATTTGGTCCAATTGTTTACCCCATGCTTCATGCTTGGAACGGTATTGGTTTTTCTGGCCGCTGCGTAGACTGGAGTTTCTATTCTTCAGCCCGGTGGAGTCGTTACTTTGGGATTCCATTTACGTGTGAAGAGTATGAGGAAATCATGCGTCGCGCCAATCCAGGCAGGAAACTGGTAACCATGCTTTTCCGGCAAGATTGTTTTGAAAGAAACGAAGATATCTTGCTCGAAATCCTCCAGCGTCCGCGTAAGCGACATCCACAAGTCACTGTAGCCAGCATCGAATGATGCTGGCTACTTTCTTTATACAAAAGTTCCAACATCGTCCCATACAGCTAGCAAATAATATTGTGATAACATGGTCAAATGATAAAATCAGAACACTTTCCAGAATCATTTTATAGGGTGAGTGTTCGAGGTTTGATGCGTGACGGTGATAAATTTCTACTTGGTCGTCATAACGTTGAAGCTGGAACTTGGGAAACGTTTGGGGGCGGTCTTGATTTTGGAGAAAAACCAGATGAAGCGCTAAGAAGAGAGATTCGTGAAGAGTTGGGGTGTGAGGTGAACCATATTTCTGAAAAACCATTGCTAGTTCTGCCGCATAAGGTTCACAATAAACGAGGGTTGGACTGGTTTTATAATCTGCCTATTTATTACGAAATAAAATTTGATATTTCTGAAGTTGATCTATCTTTGCAGTACGCAGAACTAAGATGGTTTACCATTGACGAAATACAAGAACTAACTCTTTTTCAAGGAGAAGAGGGGATAAGAGAAGGTTTTAAGACTCTTCTGGGAGGCTAGAGGTAACATTCCAAATCATCCCATACAGCTAGTAACTGAAATCCTACATTATTTTTATTGCGTTATAATAGCTTTATGAGTCGCCTGGTGCATATCCGCAAAACCTGGAAAGTAACCCACTATACATGGCTGTTTATATTGGCATTTTGTGCGCTGTTTCTTACTGTTGAGTTTCGTAACCTAGCACTGCTGTCGTCGTTTTACAATGCGACCGATTCCTTGGTTGAGACAGGAGTATTTGCACTGATTATGTTAGGTGGACTGACGTCGATGTTTACGCCATTTGGGTCAACTTTGGTTGTGATGTTCGTAATACTGTTTGGTGTAAATGTTATTTTGCTATACCAGTACATCAGGTTGCAGCGCCAGATCACAGAAAAAACCAGTGGTAGCAAACGCACTGCAGCGCTCAGTACAACTGGCACAGTGCTAGCCACTATCGGGATTGGCTGCGCTACCTGCGGAACCGCGATCTTGTTTAGTGCCTTGAGCCTGGTTGGGGCTGGTGGGCTGCTGTTGTGGTTGCCATTGCATGGACAGGAATTTAGCATTGTTGGGATTGCTGGGTTGGTGTATTCAATCTGGTATATCTTGGGCAAATTAGAGAATCCATACGTGTGTAAAATATAAGCTATGGCCGACTATCAAAGTTTTGACGGGCATGGTGTCGATGTCGCGATTAACCGAGCTGATAGTTTAGATAAACAATGTTTGGCGTATATTGCAGATCATCTTGGTTCTCGGGTACTTGACCTGGGTTCTGGGGCTGGCGGTCAGTCAGTGCGAATGATTGAAGTCGGGGCTATGGTCACTGCCATTGATCAGTTTGATTTTAGTGAGCAATTCCAATCGTTTGGATGTACGGCTGATCAGCTACAGTTTATTACGGGTAACATGAGCGACGTCGTGACTCTCGTTTCTGGAGAAGAATTCCAGGCAGCACTTTGCCAGCGTACGATTCATTACTTGACGTATGAAGTGGCGCTGAGTTTTTTAACTGACTTACGGTCAGTGGTTGCTGACAAGCTGTTTATTTCTGTGACCGGAGTCGGGTCGCTGGTGGGTGACACTTATCCAGCGGCTGATGTTTCGATAGATGAAAGGTTTGCTGAGCTTACAGAGCTAGGAAAAGAAATGTTTTCTATCAAAGAGCCGGTGTGTCTGTATAGCGAAGAGGAATTCAGGCAGCTGCTGACTGACGCTGGGTGGCAGATTAATTCGTGTAGAGTGACGGCGTTTGGTAACATACAGGCTATATGCAACAATCCGACGTCGTAGTCATAGGAGGTGGCCCAGCTGGAATGATGGCGGCACTAAGCGCGGTGCAAACCGGTGCGTCTGTTGTACTGCTTGAGAAAAATAATATCCTCGGGAAGAAGTTGCTGATCACCGGTGGTGGTCGGTGTAATGTTACCAACAACAAACCAGTTGTACGCGAGATGCTGAGTATGTACAAAGCCGGAGGGAAATACTTGTTCTCGACGTTTATGCAGCACGCTGTGCAAGAGACCCTTGATTGGTTTGCTGGTCACGGAGTCGATACGATCGAAGAAAACGAAGGACGCTTGTTTCCGGCGACCAAAAAAGCCGAGACTATTCAGCAGGCGTTAGTCCAAGCGTTGGCAGCGTCCGATGTACAGGTAATGTCTGAATCGATGGTGTCGGCAATTATAAAAACTGAAGACGGATTTACGATTAATCTAAGTGGAGAAAGAACCATCGAGGCGAAGAAATGTATCGTCGCCACTGGTGGAACTACTAGGCCAGAAACGGGCTCAACGGGTGAAGGGATGCGGTGGCTGGCGGCACTGGGGCATACAATTGTCCCTAACAGCTTTGCCTTGGTGCCGCTGACGCTTAAGAGCGACTGGACCCAGACACTCAGTGGGCTGACTATCACTGATTGTAAACTGACCATTTTTGCCGACGCAAAAAAACACAGTAGCCAAGAAGGGAAGGTATTGTTCACCCACGTCGGGGTCACCGGTCCGACAATTTTAAATATGAGTAAGACCGTGGGGGACCTGCTTGAGTACGCTGAGGTGACTATTAAGTTGGACCTGTTTCCAGGAAAAGATCCAGCCGCGGTTGATCAGATAATCAAAGATGTTTTTGCTGCAGACAGCAACAAAAAAATCCGCAATGCACTATCGTCATTATTACCAGCGGCGTTTGTTAAAGCTGTGTTGGGGCAGTGTGAGATTGATGGTGAGACAAAATGTAATAGTGTCTCTCGGGCTGATCGGATCAAGCTCGGGCAGTATTTAAAAGGTGTTCCTTTGCCAGTCAAAGGGTTGCTTGGAAAAGATAAAGCGATTGTGTCAGCTGGTGGAGTGGCACTCAATGAGGTTGATTTTAGAACCATGGAGTCACAGGTAGTTCCTGGACTGTACGTGGTTGGAGACGTGCTCAATATCAACCGTCCGTCGGGTGGATACAGTCTGCAGTTATGCTGGACTACTGGAGCAGTGGCAGGTGAGTGGGCGGGGAAGTCTGCAATAAACTAAATTGGTCATCGTATAATTGGTATATGAATACACAAACAGCAGTAGTAGCCGGAGGATGCTTCTGGGGACTCGAAGACCTTATTCGTGAAGTGCCGGGAGTAGTTGATACCGAAGCTGGGTATTGTGGTGGTGAAAATGAAAACCCGACCTACGAAAACCATCCTGGACATGCCGAAGCACTCGAGATTACCTATGACACGGATGTGATTGACTACCAACATATCCTTGATTTCTTTTTTCAGATTCATAATCCAACAACACTGAACCAGCAGGGAAATGATCGAGGGACTTCGTACCGCTCAGCAATTTTCTATGCTAATGAAGAGGAGAAGCAGATAGCGCAAGAGATGATTGAGATTGTAAACGAATCAGAACGTTGGGGTGATCCAGTGGTGACAACTCTCGAACCACTAGAACGCTTTTGGCCAGCCGAAGAGTACCATCAAGATTATCTGGTAAAGAATCCGGGTGGTTATACTTGTCATGCGATTTATTTTGATAGTTACTTGACATAGTAAAAGAGCGGTCGCCTAGGCGACCGCTCTTTTACTATTGATGTCTGTTTACTTTGAAACAAATGTCAGAGCTTCTCCTTTTTCTACTCCTCGACCAGTTCGACCGATTCGGTGAACGTAGTCTTCAAAAGTCCCAGGGAGGTCGTAGTTGATCACGTGTGACACGTTATCAACGTGGATACCTCGGGCAGCTACGTCAGTGGCACATAGTACTCGCACCTGACCGCTCTTGAATCCGTTGAGAGCTCTTTGTCGCTGTCCGTGGCTTTTATTGCCGTGGATAGCGTCAGCCTTGACCCCAGCTTTAGTGAGCTCCTGGGCTAGTTTTTCTACACTGTGCTTCATCGCTCCAAAGATAATGACTCGTTTGAGTTCTTCTTTTGAAAGGAGAGCTAGCAGGGTATCAAACTTGTGTGCTGGAACGTATGGTACGACGTCTTGCGCGATACTGTCTGTTACATCTTTGGTTCGTACTGAAATCGTAACTGGGTCGATCATAAAGTCGTTCACCAACGCTTCAGCTTCTTTGTTCATGGTCGCTGAGAAAAACAGTGTCTGTCGATCAGTTGGTACGTCGCTCAGGATTTTTCGCATGTCATGGATGAATCCCATGTCGAGCATCCGATCAGCTTCGTCGAGTACCACGTTGGTAAAGTTTCCTGGTGTGATCGCCCCTCGGTCAATCAGGTCCATCACTCTACCAGGCGTTCCGATGATGAAGTGTTGCTTTCGGCGTAGTGCACTGAGCTGTGGTCGGATGTTTGTTCCTCCGACACACGTTGTTGCTGACAGTTTAAATGGTGATTTGAATTTCTGGAACTCTACTTCGATTTGCAATGCGAGTTCTCGAGTTGGAGTCAGGATTAGTGTTTGTTCGTGCTGTAGTTCCAGAGTTTTCTGGATCAGTGGCAGCAAGAAGGCTGCTGTTTTACCCGTTCCTGTCGCCGCTAGTCCGATCACGTCTAGGTCCTGCATGATCTCTGGGATCACTTTGTCCTGGATTGGTGATGGGGTAGTAAGTCCCATTGTATCGAGGTTTTTAACAATATCTGGATGGAATCCAAAATCGCTAAATTTGTGTTCTGGTACGAACACTTCTTCGGTTACTTCGATTGGGTTCTTGTTGATGAATTGTGACGGGTCAAAGGTTGGCATTTTTCGTGCTCCTCCTCCGCTTCGTCCTCCTCGTCCACCGTTAGATGGTCGACGTCCTCCACCTCCGGAGAATGATCGACGTCGGTTATTTGACGGACGCGCTCCGCCTGAACGGGCACCTTGTGGGCGCCGTGATTGTGTTTGTGGCATCTTGTTTATTTAATTTGGCTTGAGTGCAGGAAATAATACTGTAAGCGGGTCTGATATGTTGCAGAATACTTACGACTCCTGCAGCCCTACACGAGAAACAAAAGTAACCAACAAGGTAACACATTCCAGAGGTATGTCAATATTATTTATTCTATGCTAGGATTCCGCCACAATATGCGTAAGGCTGAAAAGAAAACAGAGATCGGATATATTTTTGGGAAACACGCGGTGCGCGAAGTGCTACAAGAGCGCCCGGATGTGGTGGTAGAGATTCACGCTGCACCGGATTTTTCAGATGAGCGAATTTTGGGAGCGGCTGAATTCAATAAAATTTCTATTAAGACGCTTAACCTTAAAAACCCACCGCGGGGAATCTCTTCAAACGCCGCCCATCAAGGAATTGTGGCTGGAATTTTGCCAGAGAAACTAACTGTTCCGTACAAGGAATTCATCACTAGTTTGAAAGTGACTGATGACACTGGACTGCTTGTACTTGGTGAGGTTCAAGATCCACACAACGTTGGGGCGGTAATCCGTTCGGCGGCCGCTTTTGGGATCAAAGGGGTACTGATTCCACCTCATAACCAGGCACCAATTACTGGAACGGTGGTTAAGGTGTCAGTGGGGATGGCGTTCAGAATACCTTTAGTGACTATTCCTAACGTAAACACGACCATCCGTGATTTGAAAGATCGAGGGTTCTGGACGTACGGGCTAGAGGGGGATGGTACAACTAGTACTACTACCGAAAAATACCCAAAACCTTCAGCTTTTGTACTTGGTAACGAGGGTTCTGGCTTACGACCACATACTAAAGAAGAGTGCGACGATCTGATCTCAATTCCGATTCACGACCAATGCGAGTCTCTCAACGCGGCTGCTGCTACGGCGATTGTGCTTGCGAGCTGGAGTGCCCATCACCAAAGTGCCCTTACAGACTAGTCAATCTCGTGTATTATGGGGAGAATTAATTTGTAACGGATAATTATGGATAGCAAAGAACAAAAAACACCAGAGAGTACGGTAGAAGCAAATCCTCAGGTAACCCTGATAGACAAGGAGCCAATTGTGGCAGCTATGGAGGGCACTCCGGAGATGAAGCAGACAACAACTACAGTCAAAAAATCAAACAAATATACGATTGTGACGATCATTATTGTGGTGATTGCTTTGCTTGTAATTTTGTTTCAGCTAGAACGACAAGATCGAGTAAATACTAATGTGTTTGGTCCAATGATCGCAGCTTTGGAAGCCAATGCTCCAGTTGCTACAGTTAATGGTGATGACATCAAAGCGGCTGATCTCGAGTCGGGGATTCAGCAACTTTCGCAAGCCGCAATTCAACAAGGATTTGACGCAACTGATCCAGAAGTGCAAGGTGAGATACGATCACAAGCCATTGAAATGATGGTGAACACAACCTTGCTGGAACAGGCGGCAGTCGAGAATAATATAACGATTGATGATGAGTCTGTTGATGCTCGAATCAATGAACTCGCCGAGGCAGCAGGCGGAGAAGAGGCTCTGCTCGCACGCTTGGCAGAATTTGAAATCGATGAAGCTCAGTTGCGCTCTGACGTAGAAGAGGAGCTTGTCATCCGAGCTTTGCTAGAGACTGTGTTTAGTGATGCTGGTGTGGCTGTAACCGAAGAAGAGATTGCAACGGTATACCAGAATGCTGTTGCCGCCAGTGGCGACCAACCCTTACCACCATTGGAAGAAGTGTCGGTGCAGATAGAACAACAGCTACAGCAAACCAAGGAGCAAGAAGCTGTTGAAGCGTACGTGCGACAATTACGTGCTGATGCGGATATCGTCATTAACTAGAAGGACTTATTGATATACTGCAGTCAATGAAGGCTGTAGATAAATCAACTCGTAACAAGATCATTCGAAACCCAGCAGAGCGCATGCGGGTTTTGCGTTCCTTGTCTGTACCTGAACAGTACGCAGTTTTTTCAGAGCTGTCGCCATATATAAAGCAAACAATTTTGCATAAACTGAAAACAGTTGAGATTGTTGATTTGCTTGATCATATGGATATGCAGCAAGCTGAGCATGCGTTAGCGATGATTCCTGATCCTAAGAAACGAGAAAGAATCGTTCATCGTCTCAAAGGTGAAGTAAAAGAAAAAATGGATTACTTCTTGCGGTTCCACCCGCAGGCATCACTTTCACTGATCACTTTTAATTATATTTTTGTATCAGAAACTAAAACGGTTGCTCTGGTTGCAGACATGGTCGATGAGCACTATGAAGAAACTGGTAAGTATCCAGAAATTCTAGTGCATAGCGATGGGCAATTAACTGGAGAAGTCCCACTCTCACAGATGGTTCGAGCTCGCAACACCATGACGATGAAAAAACTGGTTCGTCCGATTTCTACCATTCCATACCAGGCTGAAGTGCAGGAAATTGTGGTTTCGCTCACTGACTCGGTAGCGCGTAAAATTGTGGTTGTGGATCATGATACTAGTGTGCTGGGTGTTGTGTATGCCGATGCTGCTCGGCAGCTGTTTGGTCATTTACCGGCCGAGTCGTTGTATGATTTTGCTGGAGTAGACGGTAGTGAGCGACCGTTTGACAGTATTAGCAAAAAGGTAAATAGTCGGTATCGCTGGCTGATCCTTAACCTGGCCACGACTTTTTTAGCTAGTTCAGTGGTGCTGATTTATCAGGATACGCTCGATGCACTCACTATCCTGGCTATTTATATGCCGGTTATCGCTGGGATGGGAGGTAATGCCGCTACCCAATCATTTGCAATTATGGTACGCGGAATCACACTAGGTACCATTTCCCTGAAAAACGCGGCACCAGCTTTATGGCGAGAACTGGCTGCTGGATGTATCAATGGGATCATTATAGGTTCAATCGTAGCGCTTATTTCGGCAGTCTGGAATGGCGAGCCACTGCTTGGTTTGGTGGTAGCTGTTGCCCTGATCGGAGCTCATTTGGTAGCCGCAGTTGCGGGATCATTTATCCCATTATTTATGAAGCATATCGGTAAAGATCCGGCTGCTACCTCAACTATTTTTATTACCACTATTACTGACGTGTTGGGCTTGTTCTTTTTGCTGGGACTCGCCACTTGGATCATGTTGTAGCAGATTGTGCTAGAATCGAGGTATATGAATCTACAAACATTCTTTACTCTCTATGCAATAAGCGTACCGATTTTCTTTATTATTGACATGATCTGGCTGGGATTTGTTGCGAGTAGTTTTTATCGAGATCGAATGGGGGATTTGCTACAGATCAACTGGCCAGCTGCACTGACATTTTATTTTGTATTCTTACTCGGCCTAGTCTTTTTCGCTGTGTACCCGCAGCTTGATAAGGGGTGGCAAATGGTAATGCTCTACGGTGGTTTGTTTGGGTTTTTTACCTACGCTACCTACGATTTAACCAACCTCTCAACCCTCAAAGACTGGCCACTGGATCTAGTGCTGGTTGATATGGTTTGGGGCACGGTGCTAGGTGCATCGGTCGCGGTTATAACATACTTTGTTTATTCAGCCTTTTAATTTGATCATATGAAAACTGCAGAACGAATTGTTATCGTCGGGCTTCTGGCTGCTTTTATTGGTATTGGGTATGCGGGGTACTATGCTGTAAAAAAACAGCGGGCTGACTTGCGAGCCGAGGTTGCAACTGGTGCCTTTGAGATTCCGGATGTAGATCCGGTTGCAGCAGCAGCAAACGAAGACAAAAATGATCCTGTAAATTGGCGGCGATTCTATCCAAACACAGTCCCGGTGACACTAGCTGGTGTACCAGTGTTGGCTTCGGTGGCTGATACTATGAGTACTCGAATCGAGGGGTTGTCAAACACGCCATACTTGCCAGATAATGTTGTTAAACTGTTTGCGTTTGGTGTCCCAGGCACACATTCCATTTGGATGAAGGATATGAACTATCCACTGGATATTATTTGGATAGCAGAACAAGGGGAGATTGTACACATCGAAGAAAATGTCTCACCAGACACATTTCCAGAGTCGTTTGGTTCACCTACACCAGCTTGGTTTGTGGTTGAGGCAAACGCAGGGTTTGTAGCTGAACATGATGTACAAGTTGGCGAAGAGTTGGTGATTCCGCGTCCGTAAACTTGCTAAATTTGTACATTGTTGCATAATAGCAGCGCACGATGATCGCCTCACTTTTGTGGGGAGGAACGTCCGGACACACCCTGATCTTTTTCAGGAGTATGGTAGCGGGTAACGCCCGTCCGTAGCAATACGCGAGGTGCGAGCAGAGACGCCGAGACTGAAAGGAAACGGCACCCCTTGTGGGTGAGCTAGCTAGGCAACTAGCTAGGTGAAACGGCTAAATCCTTACTAGTGTGCAAGGCCGCGCTCGGGTCCGTGGGTGACGAACCAGGTTCGTATTCCACGGACCCGAGAGAGCCGCATGAGTCCCTCAGTAATGGTGGACCTAGGTAGATGATCATCCGTGAGTAATCACGACAGAATCCGGCGTAGGTGTTCAAAATTACCCCGAAAGGGGTTTTTTTGATGTGCTATTATTGTTTGAAACGTTAGGTAATACGTCTATACAAACATGTCATTCAACCAATTCGCACCTCAGTCTGCTGTAAAGCAAACTGAGACTCAAGAAAAGCCTCCAGTTATTCAATCTAAAGAAAACGATACTGTCAGTAATTTCCTTCTCAAAGGAATGCGAATGGTATTGGTGGTGTTCACGTTTCTCTTGCCAGTCTTCTTTATGCCTGGACTGTGGGGGACTCTCGGGTTTCAAAAAAGTTTACTGGCAGTAGCAGCTGTTGTATGTGTTGTGATTGGAGGCAGTCTGCTGTTGCTGCGTAGTCGGCAAACAGAAACTGTGTTACCGCTTCCACTTGGAGTATTTATTGTATTTTTAGGAGTTGTGCTTGCGTCTGCACTTGCTTCCTCTGACCTGGGAGCAGCCTTGCGGGGTAGTGTGTTTGAAGTCCAGACCTTTGCTTTTGCGCTATTGATGTGTGGGGTAATGGCAATACCGCTTGTTTTACAGCAGTCAAAGCGATACATGTTTTATGTTTGTGCTGCACTGGGTTCTAGTCTTGCGCTGTTACTGCTCTATGCTGTTACTAGGATCGTCCTTGGCCCCGTATTGCCATTTGGAAGTTTCTTTGGGGTGACTCAAACTCCCGTGGGTAACTTTAACGATCTTGCCCTCCTGGCTGGTCTGACTGTCATGTTGAGTATTGTAGCGATGTTGCAACTTCGGTTACGGGTGGTTTCTCAGGCAATTCTGGCTGGGTTTGTAGCCCTCGCGCTGCTTGTCTTAGCGGTGGTTAATTTTATGTATGTCTGGCTCGTGGTTGGGTTCTTTGCTCTACTGGTCCTTCTCTACCTGTTATCGTATGACAGTCTTTTTCAAGAATCTTCTGAAGAAAAACATTCAATGCGCAGCCCAATTCTACTCGCTTTGATCGGTGTTGTCTGTTTGATGAGCGGTGCATTTGTAGTGGCTGGTGACTTTATGGGAGAACGTTTTGCAAATTGGTTCGACATTGAATATCTTGAAGTTCGGCCGTCTCTCATCGCAAACATCGATATTGCTCAGGGTGTGTATGCAGATGATCTGTTCCTAGGAGTCGGCCCAAATCAATTTGAACAAGCCTGGCGCGAATTCAAAGACCCAACCATAAACCAAACGTTATTCTGGAACACTGACTTTATTGCTGGTAGTGGTTTTGTCCCGACTTTGTTTGTAACACTGGGATTGCTTGGTGGACTGACTTTTGTGCTGTTTCACCTGTCGTACCTGTGGTTAGGTATTCGAGCTTTACTCCGGTCTAGTAGTACTGATTCTTTTTGGTACTTTGCCGGGGTGTTCTCATTTGTGGGTGCTGTGTTCTTGTGGGGGATGTCGTATGTGTATGTCCCAGGTGCAACTGTCATGCTCCTGGCCGCACTATTGACTGGTCTGTCACTGGTTGCGTTTAGTGATCTACAGCCTGCAGCGCGCAAGGTGATCCCACTAGTAACAAACCATAAGCGAGGATTTATGGTTATGGCAGCAACTATCTTTTCTATCACTGGGTCAATGTTTATATTGTTTACGGTAGGAGAACAATATGTAGCTCAGGCCTCGTTTAATAAAGCCCAACAGTCGGCATCCTCTATCGCGGTTATTGACCAGGCTGCATTAGAGGCATTTTCAACTTACCCTGATGACAGGTTCCTAGGTGTTCGTGCGCAGGTAGCGCTAGTTGAAATGAATCGGTTGCTTGCAATCACTGAACCGACTGAAGCTGATCAACAACGATTTGTAGAAGTGGCTGACTTGGCACTTCGGTTTGCGACTGCCGCAATTGATAGTGCCCCAGAGAATCCCGAGTACCGAGCGATCTTGGCTGGTATTTACAACAACTATGCTTTGGCCGGTATCGATGGTGCTCTCGAGCGCTCATCAGAAGCTATGGCTGAAGCAAAGCGGCTAGATCCCAAAAAACCGTTGTATGCATATATGGAAGCCCAAATGGCTGCTTCACGAGGTGATGTGGTTGTAGCTCGTAGCGCAGTGACTGCTGCACTGCAACAGAAACCAAATTTCGCCCAGGCACTCTTGTTGCTAGCTGAGATCGATATCGCTGAAGGCAATATTGAGGCTGCGATTGCAACAACTCGGTCAATCCTGACACTCGAGCCACAAAACCCAGCTCGTTACTACCAGCTTGGCATATTGTTCACGGCTGCAGAGCAAACAGACAATGCTCTGCAGGCGTATGGTGCCGCGCTCACGCTTGATCCAAACTTTGCCAATGCACGATACCTCCGTGCGTTGTTGCTGATTGACTTGGGTCAAACAGACCTGGCTCTGGATGAACTGCGTTTGGTTGCACAGACAAACGCTGATAACGCTCAACTGCTAGCGCTGATCAATTCGATTGAATCAGGAGACCTGCCAGACACCAGTATCACTCCGGCTGATTTGATCAATGATGCTACTCCTATAAGTAGCGAATCTAGCGTAACATCTCCGGTAAATCCTGATACCAACCTGGTTACCCCTCTCAACACCGTGTCTGATCCCGAGATCGAAGAGGTGGAGATTGGGGTCACAGAAGAACCAGCTCCTGCTGAAGAAGAGTCTGTAAACGAAGAAACAGTAGAGTAATAACTCATGGTTAGTCGCGCCTTCCATTTTGTGTACAAAGAGATCAAGGGCCTGCATCAAGCAGCGTATGTTCTTGCACTGTTTGCGTTTGGTTCCCAGATGTTAGCGATTGTTCGTGACCGCCTCCTAGCAAATCAGTTTGGTGCTGGGATTGAGCTAGACTTGTATTACACTGCGTTTAGGATCCCTGATTTGCTGTTTGTGTTGTTTGCAGCGGTACTATCAGTCTACGTATTACTACCGTTTATCGAACGTAGCGGTTCAGTTGAAGCAAAACGCGATTTATTATCTCAAGTGTTTACGCTGTTTTTGTTAGTGTACACAGCATTGGCTGTGGTGCTGGCAGCAACCGCTCCGTGGTTTGTGCCATATGTATTCCCTGGCTACGCCAATCAGGCTGATGTACTGGTTCCGCTCGTGCAGATTTTGTTGCTACAACCATTACTGCTGGGGATCTCGAGTGTGTGCGGTGTAGTTACTCAGATGCATCATCGGTTTGTGCTGTATGCGATCAGTCCACTACTATATAACATTGGGATTATATTTGGGCTGATAGCACTGTATCCATTTTTTGGGTTGGGAGGTTTGGCAGCTGGTGTAGTGATGGGAGCTGCAGGGCATTTGTTAATCCAAGTACCATTTGTCCGCTCTAGTGAATATTCTTTTACGGCACGATTCAAATTTGATTGGGTGCAGATGCGCAGTATGCTGGCGGCAGCAATGCCGCGTGCGTTGACCCTGTCTCTCAACCAGCTGGTGTTTCTGTTGTTTATCAGTGTTGCTACAACCCTCACAGTTGGTTCAGTTTCAGTGTTTCAGTTCGCCTATAACATTCAGTCTGTGCCACTAGCGATAATTGGTATGAGTTACTCGGTAGCCGCGTTTCCAACTCTCTCACACTTGTTTGCAAAGCGTGATCAGACCGCGTTTAATGTACAACTGATTACCGCACTGCGACATATCCTTTTTTGGTCAGTTCCAATCATAGGATTAGTTGTAGTATTGCGGGCTCATATCGTGCGAGTGTTGCTTGGTAGTGGAGAGTTTGACTGGAGTGATACCAGGCTGACCGCAGCGGTGCTGGCCGTGTTTGTGGTGTCACTGTTTGCTCAGGCGGTGCAACTTTTGTTTGTGCGGGCATTTTATGCCGGTGGTAAAACTCTGATTCCTTTATATATTACACTAACTAGTAGTGCTGTAGCGGTGATAACAGCGTTTGCTGGTTTGTGGTACTGGCAGAACAATGTTGCATTACAGACCGTTGTCGCAAATGCACTGCGGCTTGATTCAGTCCCGGGGGCAGAAATCCTCGTTCTGGCAGTAGCATTTACTTTTGGGCAGATTCTGCAGATCGTCTTGCTACTACTGGTTGCCCGGTGGTCTTTTGGAGTAGGCTTGCGTTCACTCAACCGCCTGGTCGTGCAGTGTCTTGCTGCTATGAGTGCCGGAGCATCAGCTGCCTACATCACCCTCCAAACTGTAGTTGAGGGCGTTAATCAGGATATGTTTATGGGAATCGCACTGCAGGGGGCTGCCGCTGGGTCTGCTGGGGTAGCTGCCATCTGTTTGGTATACTGGCTGCTTGGATCAAAAGAATTACAAGAAACCACTCAATCATTCCGGAAGCGACTATTTAAAACTGACGTGATTGCACCCCAGTAAACCTGTAGTTTTTTCAAAAAATAGGGTAGAGTAGCGCTACAAACATGTCACAAAACATACGAAATTTTAGTATCATCGCACACATCGATCACGGAAAGTCGACGTTGTCTGATCGCATGTTGGAGGAAACTCAAACTGTAGAAGCGCGAAAAATGCAAGACCAGGTCCTGGATTCCATGGAGCTAGAGCGTGAGCGTGGTATCACGATTAAAATGCAGCCAGCCCGAATGCTGTTTAAAAAAGATGGGGTTGATTTTATCTTGAACTTGATCGACACACCTGGTCATATCGATTTTTCGTACGAAGTGTCCCGGGCGCTCAATGCCGTTGAGGGGGTTCTGTTGTTGGTAGACAGTACTCAAGGGGTACAGGCTCAGACGCTTAGTGTGCTTCAGATGGCCAAGGACCTGGGTCTCAAAATCATCCCTGTCCTTTCTAAAGTGGATGTGGCTCATGCTCGGATTGATGAAGTGTCGCAAGAGATCGTTTCTTTGCTTGGTTGCGAGAAAGAAGAAATCTTGCGGGCTTCTGGAAAAACCGGCGAAGGGGTACCAGAACTACTCTCAGCCATCTGTGATCGTATTCCAGCACCAGCAGTAGGTCAGGCCAACGTCTACCGCGGTTTGATTTTTGATTTTGAATACGATAACCACCGAGGGATCATCGTGTATCAACGGGTGTTTGATGGTTCTGTACAAAAAGGTGACCAACTCAAATTTGCTATCAGTGGCAAAACGTTTCAGGCACTAGAGGTGGGCATTCTGGCTCCGCAAGAAGTGCCCAAAGCCGTGCTGTCTGATGGTGAAATTGGCTATATCGTAACTGGTATTAAAGAGCCAGGGGTCGCGTCGGTTGGAGACACTCTTACCCTTGCCAAAGGAGGAGGAGAGGCATTGCCTGGCTACCAAGAAGCCAATCCTGTGGTCTGGGCGTCAGTATTCCCTGAAAGTCAGGATGATTTTACAATGCTGCGGCAGGCGCTTGATCGATTGAAACTCTCTGATTCATCACTTTCTTTTGAGGAAGAATCGTCAGGGGTGCTGGGGCGTGGGTTCCGGTGTGGGTTTTTGGGGATGCTTCATATGGAAATTGTGACCGAACGTCTACGCCGGGAATTTAGTATCGACATCATTATTACCGCACCGTCTATTTCGTACGAGGTGACCTGGGCAGATGGGAAAGTCGAGCACATCTACGCTGCCACTCGGTTTCCCGATCATGGTGACAAGGTGACCATCCGTGAGCCATGGGTTCTCGGGCAGATTATCCTTCCAGGTGACTATATGGGTAACATCATGACGCTGCTATACGAGCACGAAGGAGCAGTGGTTGATACAGAGTTGTTTAGCGACGGTCGAACGCTACTGGTGATAGAAATGCCGCTACGAGAACTCATGCGCGGTTTCTTTGATAAATTAAAAAACGCCTCGAGTGGGTATGCGTCACTATCGTATGAAATTGCCGAAATGCGCCCAGCTACGGTGACCCGTCTCGATATTCTAGTAGCAGAAGAAGTGGTTCCAGCATTTTCACGAGTGGTGGGAATCGGACGGGCAGAAACTGATGCCAAGGCTATCACTGAAAAACTCTATAAAACGCTCCCACGTCGTCAATTTGACACTAAATTGCAAGGAAAGGTGATGGGTAAGATAATCGCCACCAAAAAGCTTTCAGCGATGCGTAAGGACGTTACAGGGCACCTCTACGGTGGAGATGTCTCACGAAAAAACAAACTCCTCGACAAACAAAAGAAAGGGAAGAAGAAAGCCTTGGCCCGAGGAACTGGAAATGTTCAGATTCCACCGGATGTCTTTATGAAGATGATCAAGGATGACTAAAAAAACGGCGACCATCAGGTCGCCGTTTTTTTAGTCATGGTGTTGAACTAGAACCCGCTAAACCCGATAAATCCGGTGGCAACCATACTGAAAATAATCAACACTGCAACTAGTATCCAGACCCACTTCATGGCTTTTTTGGTTCGTTTATCAAATAGAAAACTCATACGATTATTACGGTAAAAATGTTTTAAAGTGTTAGAATACTACCATAGTATGCTCGACTTCTACCAAAAACGAAAACTGCGTTCCGTCATGAATTCACGGTGGACCCAAGGAATTCTGGGAGTTTTGGCGTGCATTATGCTGTGGAATGCGTTTGAGCGCTACACTATTGCGGACATGATGTCAGAGCGTCGAGAGCAAGTGGAAATCGAAGCGGCGGCGCTGCAGAGCCAAAAAGAAGCTCTCGAATCTCAGGTGCAGTACTTGCGTGATGAGCGCGGATTAGAGGCGGAAATGCGCCGACAGTTTGATATTGCGCTCCCGGGGGAAGAGGTGGTGGTGATTCTTGAGAGTGAGGAGGAAGTCAAGGCAGAGCCACCACTCGAGCAGCCAGTTGATGAGGATGGCTGGTGGCCTTGGTAACCTCGGTGTATACTAGGGTTATATGGATACACAAGTAACAATTTACAGCACGCCGGTTTGTCATTTTTGTGAAGCGGCAAAAGCTTTTTTCAAGGAAAACGACGTAGCTTATACTGAATTCGATGTAGCAGCAGATGCGGACAAGCGACAAGAAATGATCGACATGACTGGCCAAATGGGCGTACCGGTAATTCAGATCGGTCAGGATATCGTTATCGGATTTGATGAGGATAAGGTAAAAGAGTTGTTGGGGAAGTAATTCCAACATAAAGTAATAACAGCGCGGTCACGACCGCGCCGTTTTTATTTTATTCTTCTACCTTTACCCCACGCTCGCCATGGTAAACGAAGGTTTGCTTCAGGCCTGAGGTCGATTAACCACTGCGTATATGTGTTGCAATTAGGGCCAAGTAACATGTTGTATTTGTCTGCTGCTGGGTAGGTAAAAGCATGTTCTTTAATGGTTGCATATAGTTTATGAACTGATGAGCCGGTTTTGCCAGATACACTACTTAGTACCTTTCCAGTTTGACGTTTATGCATATCATTAACCGAAGCAAATGGAGATAGGGTTGTACCTAGGTGGTTTGGGAAGATATTTAAGTAGACATGCTTCTTGTTTTTGGTTGCACTTTTCATACCTGGATAGGCCCACAAATCATATCGGTTTGTCTGGCCAGCATGTTCGATTTCTACCCAGGTGTGGTACGCAAAACTAAAAGGAATTGTCATCACAGTCGCATAAATTGTTACTGTATAGATTTCCGTGTCTGGCATTTTTAGAGTGTAACACGCGTTGTGTGAGGTTGATTAAGCTGTATACTTGCGATCGGAGTCATCAGAAAAGGAGAGATGAATGGTCCAAGAAAGCGCTCTTGCTACTCGGGTCACATCCTCGAGATTCTGGCAGTACAAATTAGTTCGTTATGCAGCATTTCATATCCCGGTCGGCGTTCTCAATTATGGAATTGCTTTCTCTCTGTATGTCCTGACAGGGGTTGATATACTGATCGCGTCGACGGCTGGTCATTGTGTACATGTCTACTTTGGATACTTCCATGATAAAGATGTTACCTTTAGGAAGCCAGGGGTTGATCCAAAAAAAGCCAAGATAAAGTACTGGGTGATTGAAGTGTTCTCATATGGGTCAATTCTACTGACCGTCTATGTGGCATATCACATCAATGGCATCAACGAATATTTGGCTCGCGGGGTATACGCAATGGCCGTGGGAACTGCCATTTGTTTAGCTGGTCATCAGTTTTGGTCTTTTGGAAAGGAGAAAAAGAGCGGGTAAGTTTATCTTATACTCGTTCTTTTTTGTGCCCGCACTAGGAGTCGGTCACCTACGTATCAGTATTTTGGTGACTGGTTGTTAATCATATTGGTCACAAGGCGTAACCTATAATTTTCGTTACACTCAATTCTAGCTAACGCTCGCGACCCCGACTCAGTTGTTTTCTTTTTTAGGAAATAAAAAGAAAACATACTTCCGTCTCACGAACAGGCACGAAGCTAAAACTTTTTAGCTTCTAAAACAAAGACGCAATTTCATTAGAAATTGCGTCTTTGTTTTACCTGTTTGTGCCCGCACTAGGAGTCGAACCTAGATCTAGTCGTTAGGAGTGACTTGTTCTATCCGTTGAACTATGTGGGCTTACACAAAGCTGTGTGGCAATAGAGTAGCATATTACGGCTATTTTGTTTGTTTCAGCTGCTATACTATTTGCATGGACCCTTTACAGAACGAACATCAACAGATGAAGCAGCTCATGGACGAGAATAAACGTCTGCTGACTGAAAATAATGACATACTTAAAAAAATGTACAGAACTGCCTGGTGGTCATTTGTCTTTCGGGTGATCTGGACTCTTATCTTTCTTGGAGCGCCGTTTATCGTGTATTACTATATAGTTGAACCGTATTTCACATCGCTCGGTTCATCTTTTGAAGTGTTCGAAACAGGGCTGCAAGAAGTCCCAGGCTGGAAGCAGTTTTATGAGGCGATGGGAGGTGGTGATGTAGGGGGAGAATAGGTTGCATTCAAGGCATAAATCGGTAGAATAGTCGGTACCAAGAGTGATGCGGTTGCGTAGTTGCTTGCCTGGTTTTATACAGAGTTGATTCTCATTTGCTTGGGAAACTCCGTTGCCCAAGCTGCACTCGCAACTTAAATAAAAGTTAACTTTTATTTAATTGCTCGTTTGCTTGGGTAGCTCAGTTGGTAGAGCATTCGATTGAAGCTCGAAGGGTCAGCAGTT
>CAYGTV010000002.1:0-233931 GCA_964353135.1 uncultured Candidatus Saccharibacteria bacterium | reverse complement strand
GGTGTAGAGTGACCACTGTGACCTGATCCCAGCATTACCGGCCAGCCCGTCATAGCGTCTGGAGTACTATCTACCCCAGCAGCCAGTTGAAAGAAGTCATATACTCGTGAACCGTTAGGGGCGAAGAATTGATCTTCCCATTGTGCATGCAGACCTGGTCCACACTCTCTCGCTCCGATACGAATACATTCAGCCATAATTTCAGCCGACTCCTCTGTCCAGCCAGCCATGTAGTCGGCGTGTACAGTAGAACCTTTTGGTGCATTATTCATACGATCAGAAGCAAAGTACCAATCAGAACCGTAGTCGATATCAGCGTAGTAAATATTTTGTGTCAGCGTCGGAATTGTATATGGGTGTGAAGCTGGGCAGCCTCCTGGACCATACGCAATGTGACTAGTTCCACCCAGACTGGTCAGAATTGGGTCACCATTTCCATCTACTGCAATACAGTTAGGAAAGTTTACGGCAACTGCAATCCCATCCATGCCAGCTGGCACATGTCCTGCCACGCCATCTGTCACACTAATCTGTGATCCCCAGGCATCCGAGGGTGTGTTACGCCGAGCGACCACCACATCTCCCGCACCTAACACCTGATCATTTGCCAAGATCTGCAGTCCTTGGGGAATTGGTTGGATTTGACTTCGATCAGACACCCAACTCTTATAATAAAGACTGATACTGTTTGGCAGCACTGGCTCATCATTTTCAGTAAAGAGCGCCGGCACCCAGTATCCTGAACGGTTGGTAATGCCACCATCACAAGAAGATCGTCCAGTGTTAACAATACTTTCGCTCGTACTCTCGTGGGTCACACCTAGGTTCCCGTAGAACATGTGTAAGTGGGCCCGTCCGGACTCTCCTGGGTACACAACCGGATCATCATAAGAAAAGTGAGAAGGTACACAGAAGAATCGAAATCCATGCTGATCAAGTGTCTGCACTCCTTGAGAAGCTGGCATCGAACTGTCGAGCGTCCCCCGGGTGACCTCATAGTGGTAATCACTGTGAGCTGCAAACGCAGGGGTAACCATCGCTAACGCTAAGAAAGCTAGCGTTACAATGATTGTTTTGGGTGTAATAAGTAAGCTATTCATGATGATTTGATACGTAATAAACGAAAGAGACAGCACCCGCAGGTGCTGTCTCCAATTACTTTTTATAATACATGCAAATACTGTCCTGAACACAAACCCCGTGGATAAGTAACAGAACTTGTACAACGCACAATTCAAATCAATTTTTTGATCATCCTTCACGCGATATGTCTCGGGCTTGGAAAACGATACATAAGTGCCGCAAGGCACCGCTTGCGTCACCAGTCGAAAGCTATAATTTTCGCCTTCGGCTCAATTCTAGCTAACGCTCGCGACCCCGACTCGCTGTTCGCGTCGGCCGGCTATCGCCGCCGCTCACAACGCTCCGTCTCGGAAAGCGGCCGTGTCTGACATTGGTCAGACACTAACGCAAAGAAAAACACCTCAGCTGAGGTGTTTTTCTTTGCGTTACCGCTTCCCGCCCATGAGTCGACCTGGCTTTCGCCGGTTGATGATGAGTTTGTTTGAGTATTTCTTTGGTGAACGAGTCTTCTGTCCTTTACCGGTTGGGCGACCTTGTTTGGTTCGCTGTCGTCGGTGTCCTCGAGGAGACTTACCTTCACCTCCTCCGTGTGGGTGGTCTACTGCATTTTTCGCAGCTCCACGTACCTTTGGTCGTAGACCCATGTGACGCGCGCGCCCCGCCTTTCCGATATCTACCAAACGATATTCTTCGTTTGATACCGCTCCAACTGAAGCCCAAGCAGTCTTGTGAACTTTTCGGATTTCAGATGATGGCATCTTGAGCGTTGTGTGCGTGTCGTCTTGCGCTACTACTTCGGCATGGTTCCCGGCTGATCGCGCCAGACGTGCTCCTGCTCCTGGGTTGATTTCCACGTTGTACACAAATGTACCTACTGGAATTGCGTGTAGTGGAAGCCTATTTCCAACTTTCACTTTAGCAGTGGCAGATGTCACCACTTGCGCTCCAGCTTGTAGCTTTTGTGGTGCCAAGATGTATCGTCGTTCACCATCTGCGTAACAAATCAAAGCGATGAATCCTGATCGGTTTGGATCGTATTCAAGCGTTTCAACAGTTGCTGGAACATTGAGCTTATCGTATTTGAAGTCAATCAAACGATAGGTTCGTTTGTTCCCTCCTCCACGGTAATGAGTCGTAATACGACCATCACTGTTTCGTCCACCAGTACTTCGCTTACCTTTTGTAAGACCTTTGAGTGGACTACTTTGTGTCGACGTAAGTTTTTTCTTGTATTCGATCACCGAACCGTCACGTCGACCGGCTGATGTTGGTTTATATTTCTTTACCATAATTGAGTTTGTTAGAAACTAGTGCGAAAGCTAGACAGCTTTGCTTATCTTCCTAACTAATAATGAATGAGCAAATACTCGAAGAGTATATTGCGAATGACCAATTTTTAAGAAGGTGTTAGCCGACTATAAAAATGGAACTGCTTTTGTGGTGTTACTTCCCGATTCGACCTATCAAGGGAGAATCGCTGGAAGCTGTGCTAGACGATGTTAATCGTGTCGCCTTTTTTAAGATACACGTAGGCTTTTTTCATTCCTTTGTGATGTACTGTCTTGCCTGAGAACCCTTTGGTTCGCTTGGCTGCTTTTTTGTTGACGATGTTTACTTTCACCGGCGTCACATTGTAGAGAGCTTTGATTGCATCACGCACTTGGAATTTTGTAGCAGATGACTTTACAACGAATGTAAAGACATTTTGCTCACTCATTCCAACCGCTTTTTCCGTGATACGTGGTCCAACGATTACTGAAGAAAGGTCATGTCCAGTCGCCAGTGGCGCTTTGACGTCTTTTTTCACAACTGCTGGAGTGTCCACACTCTCCTCTTTTTTGTCTTTTTTCTTAGATCCAAAGAGGGCCATGTTAGTTTGACTTATTTTGCAGGAGTTGCTCCAACTCGAGTGGCGAAGATTTCGACCGCTGCTGCTGGATCTGCAACTACTACGTACTTGTAAGTGAGAAGATCAACTGGGTTGATATCCTTTGCTTGTGCAACTTCGATATTTCCAAAGTTTCGGAAACTTTTTTCAGTTGCAAGGTCTCGGCTTGAGAGTACTACAAGCGCTGCATTCTTTCGCTTAGTTGCAAGAGTTTCAAATCCTGTTCCCTTTGCTAGAGCTGCAATTGTTGCCTTTGCGTCTTTTGCTTTTGGTTCGTCCATTGCTAGGGTTTCAACAAAGATAACTTCGTTGTCTGCTAGTTTTTTAGACATTACTGTTGCAAATGCTTTGGCTCGTACTTTCTTGTTGATTTTGACTGAGTAATCTTTTTCAGATCGTGGACCAAATGTCACACCTCCTCCTGTCCAAATCGGTGAACGACGTGAACCATGTCGCGCTCGTCCAGTTCCTTTTTGCTTCCATGGCTTTCGACCACCTCCGCGTACTTCACTTCGGTCTTTGGTGTGAGCTGTTCCTTCGCGGGCGTTTGCCTGCATTCCCACTACCACTTCGTGAACTAGGTCCGCGTTCCACGCAACACCAAATACTGATTCTGGGAGTGTTACCTCACCTTTTTCAGCACCTTCACGGGTATAGATTGTTGATTTCATATATCAGTGATTATTTAGGTGTGCTAAACACTTCTACTAAAGTTCCCTTTCGACCTGGGACCGCTCCTGAAACGACGAGAATATTTTCCTCTGCGTTTACTTGTAGTACTTTCAAACCTTTGATTTGTACTGTATCTGATCCCATTCGTCCGGCCATACGTGTTCCTTTCAAAACACGTGCGATTCCTGTTGCTCCAATTGACCCCGGCTCACGTTCAGAGTGTTTCTGACCATGTGACCGTCGACCTCCTGCGAACCCGTGTCGTTTTACAACACCTTGGAATCCCTTACCTTTACTTACTGCCGAAACAGTAATCTCATCGCCTGGCTCAAATATTGATGCATCTAGTGTCGCACCTTTTTCGAGACCTTCGATTGTTTCGTTGTCGTAGCCTTTTCGCGCGCGGAATTCACGTGCGTTTGCTACTGCTCCACCAAAGTGACCTTTGGCTGCCTTACTGACTCGGTGCTCTTTTTGAGTACCTGACGCAAGTTGGACTGCATCGTAGCCGTCGACTTCAAGAGTCTTTACCTGCGAAATTTTCGCTGGTTCAACTTTAAGTACGGTGGCTGCGTGACATCGTCCGTCTTCGGTGAAGACTTGGGTCATGCCAGTTTTGGTTCCGAGAATAAATTTCATTATTGTTGTATGAACCTTACTTCTGTCTGATAAAGCTGAGACCCATACATCAAACCGCGCAATTTCTAATTTGCGAGCACAGCTCACACAAAAGAAATTGCGCGGTTTGTGCCCAGTGGTCCAGTGCGAGTAAACTCACATCTGTACATAGGTCTTTTCAGCTACCCGAGAGTATATAGATTCTGACTAAAAAAGCAAGCAAAATAACAAAACCGCCTGCGGTTGTACGGGGCGGTTTTAGATTTTGTCATCGCTCAGTAATCGTTTTGTGTATCACAATGATTACTCGCATCTTGGTGGACCGTTACAAACGCGATAGTACCTATCTCTATCATTACCGTTATTTGAAGTACCACAGCCAGATTTGTATGTATTTACCTCAGTAAAACCATCAGGACATTGGGGCACCTGAGACAAATTAGTTCCAGTTCCGCAACCACTCTGGAGTGTAATTACTTCAGGCGCTATTGGGACACAACTGTCTATAGTAATATCCAAGCAGCTACAAATTGGAAACTGACCTGTTCCTTCATTTCTACAGTAGTCAGGGCCATTACTATTATCAACTGCCGCTGTTGTCCTATCACCGCTTTGGAAACCACTGCAGCCAGTAAGTATATCCCCAGCTCCACAACTACAATTACTCCCACCAACGCCACTCAAATCAAGCCTGGTGTGATACGCACTTAGAGCAGAAAGCGAACCTCCACCTCCTCCAGACACATCTGCTGGTGAAAAACAACTCGCGGGATCACCAGCCAAGTTGCAGTACTGATCAGAACGCATTCTACTAGCTGCAAGCAATTCTCCAGCACCAATGTCTCCATACTTTTCCTGATACTCCCCACTAGTATTAATTGGTGCTGCAATATTTCCTCCAGTTGGCGCTGCAGTTGGATTCGCCCACTGTCCGTAGGCAAAGTTTGCAAACAACGCCAGAGTCAGTGCGATGGTAAAGAATCCGATTTGCTTGAAGGTTTGGGTGATAGTGTTCATAAATTATTGTAATTAGTTTGTTGTTTCTCGTAACATATCCAGCCGAGCTTTTATTTCAGCCTCTTTGGCTACCTTTTCTTCTGGAGTCAAGTCTGCTTGTGCTTCTCTGACAACACTCAGTCTTTCTCTAATCTCTGTACTTTCCTCTGCAGTAGCATCAGTCATGGTTGGTCGTACCAACTCCAGTCGAGCTTGTATTTCGGCTTCAGATAACCGTGACGGATCAACATCTTCTGCAGTTATGCTCTCTGGTGCACTAGACTGTTCGAGCTCCACTGTTTTATTAGGAGCAGATAAATACAAATAAAACACGAGACCAAATACCAGCAATATGAGGATCATTGTGATGAGGACTATGAGTTGTTCTGAACGTCTCATAAATTTAGTATATCTCTAACCCAAAATCCATTACATGTTATTCCACAGAATCTGAATACACAAAAAGCCGCATCTGGCATGTTGCTCGAAGCGGCTTTTATTTTTGTTAAGCAATAATCAATTTCTTTCTATCACCTATTAGGCGATGATCGGCGCTAGTTGCATGTAGGCTAACATACCAATGGTTGCTAGACTCAAGCAATGAACGAGCCAGGTGTTTTCACTGGCAAATTGATCAGTGCTTTGGGTTGGAATTTTTTCCATGTTGTTCTTAAATAATTAAGATTATAAAGATCGTAGTAATGTACTGACTCATCCACGTAATCATGCTGTGGTAGTCGGCTTCTTTACCTCTTTTCGTGGTCACTCATTCCCTTGAGAGCTCGTGTCCATATAACGCAGAAGTGGCACCCATTGCTGGGTGCCCTCCTTTGTTTCTATATAATGCCATCCCCGCTATAATTAGCAACTCTGCTTAGTACCTAACTGGGGATAACAAAAACTGGCGTTTCGGCCGCAGCACTATGTTAATAATCAATTCACACTGATCGGTGCGCAGTTGACGGGAACTTGCTCACACCGATTGTTGCTGCTGTTTCTGCTGGCTGCACCACAAGTACTCCGAGTAGATACTTGCCCATTGCATGACGATGGGCACCCAAAGATTGTCATGGCTGTATTACTAACATTTGGACAAGAGTATAGCTGCGTAGTTGGACCTGTAGGCGCTGATACCCCTCCTCCGCCTGCCAACATCTCGGCCACAGTTGCACAGGCACTACCATCTAGATTGCAGTATCTATTTGAATACGCCGTGTCATCCACAAACACACTACCAATTCCAAGATTTCCAGTTTTAATTTGTGACGCACCTGAGGTATTGATTGGTACCTCGACGTTGCCACCGGTTGGTGCCTGGGTTGGGTTCACCCACTGGCCGTAGGCAAAGTTGGCTACCAGTGCGAGTGTTAGGGCGATGGTAAAGAATCCGATTTGTTTGAATGTGCTAAAAAATGTTGTCATAATAAATATATTAATTGGTGTTATTCATAACTGCCTCTAAGCGAGCTTTGACTGCCTCCGAATCTATTGGTTCTGATTGTTCCATTACAGCGTTCAGACGGTCAATTGTTTCTGAGGTTGATGCTGTACTGGCAGGCGGCTGTGTACCCATCACCGCTTCTAGTCTAGATCTAATCGCTTCTTCTGACTGGTCTGTTTCTTTGGTTGCTGAGTCAGTTTCAGCTGCTGAGTCAATTAGTACTGCCGATTGACTCATGTTTAATAGATACAGAGAAAAAGCAATTCCAAATATGAGAAGTATTAATAACGTTACTACTAGTACTGTCAACTGTTTAGAGTGTTTCATAAGTTTGTTGATTGATGGTTGATCTCTACCAAAATTATAGCAGACACTAGACAACAAAAACCGCCCACATGGGCGGTTTTTGTTGTTTGGCAAACAGACTATATCTGCTAGCACTCTTTTCTACCTACTACCAAGCGTAGCGAGCAAAATGAATGCGCCGTAAGGCATATTCATTTCCGAGCGTAGCGATGGGAGGAAGAATTTGCGCTAGCAAATTCTTACATCATCTTCACGTCGATGTTGACTCCTGACGGTAGCGAAAGGTTCGTGAGAGCCTCTACTACTTTTGGACTCGGATTGAGGATATCGATCACACGCTTGTGTGTTCGCATCTCGAATTGTTCTCGCGCGTCCTTGTGCACGAAGGTTGAACGGTTGACTGTGTATTTCTTAATTTCTGTTGGCAGCGGGATTGGTCCAACGACTGTAGCGTCGAAACGCATCGCTGTATCAATGATCTGCTTTACAGAAGTATCGAGAATTTTGTGTTCGTACGCACGCACTCGAATACGCAGTTTGTTGATAGCTCCGTCGGAGGTTTTTGATGTAGTGTCTGTAGCCATAGTGTTATTTCTTTAGCAATTGCGCTTAGGCGACAATTTTAGTTACAACACCAGCTCCTACAGTCTTCCCTCCTTCACGAATCGCAAAGTTAGTTTGTTCTTCCATGGCAACTGGAGCAACTAGTTTCACTTTGAACGTAGCTGTGTCTCCTGGCATTACCATTTCTGTTCCTTCTGCTAGTGTTACGTCTCCTGTAACGTCAGTAGTTCGAACGTAGAACTGTGGCTTGTAACCTGAGAAGAATGGAGTGTGACGTCCACCTTCATCTTTTGATAGAACGTATACTTCTGCTTCAAATTCTGTGTGTGGAGTTACTGACCCTTTAGCAGCAAGAACTTGACCTCGGTGTACGTCTTCTTTTTTAGTTCCTCGTAGTAGGATACCTGCATTGTCTCCAGCTTGTGCTTGATCCAATTGCTTATTGAACATTTCAACTCCAGTAACAGTTGTTACTTTTGTATCTGTGATACCAACAATTTCGATTTCCTCACCTACTTTCACCATTCCTCGTTCTACTCGACCAGTTACCACTGTTCCTCGTCCTTCAATTGAGAAGATGTCCTCGATTGGCATTAGGAAAGGCTTGTCTAGTTCACGTTCTGGAGTTGGGAAGTACGCATCCATCGCATCGACTAGTTCGATGATTTTAGCCTGCCATGTAGCATCTCCTTCAAGTGCCTTTAGGGCAGAACCATGGATGATTGGTGCTCCTTCTCCGTCGTATCCAGCTTTTGTGAGGTCTTCTCGTAGCTCTTCTTCCACGAGCATGATCATTTCTTCGTCGTCCACCATGTCACACTTGTTTAGGAAAACAAGCATTTTAGGTACTCCAACTTGTTTGGCAAGAAGGATGTGTTCTTTTGTTTGCGGCATTGCTCCGTCTGTTGCAGCCACCACAAGTACAGCACCGTCCATTTGGGCAGCTCCTGTAATCATGTTTTTGATGTAGTCGGCGTGACCTGGCGCATCGATGTGTGCGTAGTGTCGCTTTGGAGTTTCGTATTCAGAGTGTGAAAGCGAAATAGTAATACCTCGAGCTTTTTCTTCTGGAGCTTTGTCGATTTCTCCAACGTCCTTCACGTTTGCTGAGTATCCTTCACCTTTTGCGTTAAGCGTAGTGAGGATTGCAGCAGTTAGAGTAGTTTTCCCGTGGTCAACGTGACCAATGGTTCCTACGTTAATGTGATCTTTTGATCGATCAAATGCATCTGCCATAATAATACAAATTAGTATTGAATAATAAGGTTACCGCACACAATCGCCAAAAGACGTGAGCTCTTGTACTTGCACAAGTTACGGCGCGAGAACGCTGCGTAACTGGTACAAACCAAGAAACGTGTGAAAGAGCAGATATATATATTTCGCTCCACAAACAGATACTCTGTATGCAGTGGGGCTATCGTACCAAACTAGATAAATTATGCAAGAACAAACCGCTCATACCGAGCGGTTTGTTAACAGTTATTTCTGTCTTTGCAGTTTAGATCGAAACGCAACTTAGTACTCGTGCGCTTGCTTGGGCGTATCCAGCAGATACAGCACCATCTTGCAGCCCAACAATAGATGTAGTCTCACCCGGCCTCAGACGAAACGATCCATATTCTGTGTGATTGTCACTTCGGTTTGCATAGCCACGGAGTGTAACTCCGTATCGTGATTCTTTCGTATCATCCATGTAATACACCCTGATACGTTCTGATCTGTCGTTCCATGAAGACCCCCACGCATCGTCTGCTAGCATTTCGGTGCTAGCAGTACCAAACACTCCCGGCGGATTGTCATCACTATGTTGCCAGAAGTAGACTGCTGCCCGACCACTCGGTGAAGTTTGTCGAATAGTTCGAATGTCGGTATTGCGGTCATTTCTAGCTCGGGTAACAAACTCAACTTGACACTCTTGTGGATCACATGCTACTTCAGCAATAATGTTCCGTACCACACCGTCAACAGTAACGTTGTCTAGTGGCGCATAACACCTCCCAGCAACCACAACTACGTCTCCCCCGGGACCAGTTGGACCACTACCAGATGACGGGTTCCAACAGTTAGCACCGGTGGCGTCGCAGTACTCATCAGATCTCATACGTATCGCTCCGAGATCACCAAGCTTTGCTTGGTAGTCACCTGAAATGTTAATTGGGGGTTCTGGGTTGTTTGCCGGAGGCATACCATCTGGGTCTACCCATTGTGCATAGGTCAGGTTGGCAGCTAATGCTACAGTAAGAGCTACTGCTAGTAGGCCGATGTATTTGGTTGTGTTTACAAGTGTTTGCATAATGTTTTAGTAACTGTTTTTATAATACCTTTTTTTACTATCGCACGAGCCAGTTTTACACTGTTGTCGTACTCGACATTTATAGACTTGGTTCTTGTAACCGATCTATGGCAGCTTGTTTTTCTTCTTCACTCATACCGGTGCCAGGAGACGGTGTTTGCAACCTCATGATTGCTTCTTGTGTTACTGCAGCTTGGCCTGAGACATTAGTTTCAGCATCTGAGACAGTGTCAGCATCCTCTACACTTGCACCCACGTACACTAAATATAGGTAGGCTATGGCTCCTGCCAGCAGCATACTTAGCAATAGTGAGACAAAGACTGTGAGATGTTTTGAGTGCTTCATAGTACTTTGATTAGGTTTTTAAATTTCCTGGAAGGTTGGAATTACTTCTACTTCATAGGTCTCGGTGTATGTGTCTGAGCCAACCACGCAGCTCACAACAAACGTAGAGGCATTTTGCAGTGGAGCAGACGCTCTAGTTCCTGATTGGGGATCTGGCGACCCAAGTGACCCAGCGATTATCAGTGTCTCGTTTATACCTGGCCCTTGCACTGTACAAGTAACCGGGTATGGTGCGGACACTTCCCAACTCACTTCTGCCGTCTCTCCAGCCCGAACAACCTCTGGTCCGGTAATTGACATAGTCGGAGGCGGAAGTGGTAGCGAGAATAGGTTGTCAACAAAGACGTTAGTTTCGTTGGTTTCTCGTACTGCTCCTGGTTCTGGCATATCTACCTCAAACACCAGTGGGTCGGTAACGTTAAACGGAACACTAGCTAGAGAAGGTACTGGACTGAAATCAGGACCAGATGATGTTTGAGTAACTGTACCATTGGCAGTGAGTCCACCAACTGTAATGGTCCAATTTACAGTTTCACCTAGAGGAATACCTAGTATAGTTGGTGAAAATGCTACGGCATCATAATAGCCACCCAAATCAGGTATTCCAGGAGTAAAGGAAACCGAAGGAATAGTGATGTCTACGGTCGGAACGAGTGATACTGGAGGAATGGCTGGACCTGAACTGGCGTCAGGCGAGAAATCTATCCATCCCATTGTGATTGGTCCACCCCACGCAAACGAGTTTGCTGTCGCTTCACCGTTAACAAATGTCACACCGTAACTTCCACCGGTGGTTGATTCAGAACCTGAAAAGGAAATCCAGCCATCCCAGCCACCAGTATTAGCTTTCATTCCACCTGAGCAGGTGAAATCATCTGCAGCACCAGCACACGCCCGTGCCCAGCCACGTAGCGCTAGGTTAGGGTATGTTCCAACCGCCCCAACACTATCACCAAAGGTAGATAGACCACTTGGGTACGGGCCAGTGGCATCAAATAAAATCCAACCTAAAATTGATGACCACGCCCAGCCCTTAACTGACCCATCAGTCTCAATATACACTCGATAATCTGAAGTGGTACAACCACTAAGGCCATCGTTCGCACAGTTCATTGAAATCCAGCCTGCGTTTGGCGACCAAGCGAAGCCTTCTAATTCAATTGGAGCAGTGCTTCCAGTTGCGCTGACTGACGCTGGGAGTGCACATGCGCCAGCAAATAATAAAGCGACTACTAAGACAATATTTTTCATACGTATCTATATAGTAGCAAGATACTAGCTACCGAGATGTGTTTGTGCACAAACAACTAGTGGCCGCATACGCGGCCACTAGTTGTTTATTTTTTAGATTTTTAGATCTCTTGGAAGGTTGGGATCACTTCAACTTGGTACACCTCTGTATAGACATCTGTTCCTGGCGTACAGCTAACCTCAAATCGAGTGGCGTTTTGTAGAGGGCTCGATCGTTCGGTAGCGGTTCCTGTACCACCACTGACTGCAATTGTGCTTGGACTAGGGAAACCAGGTCCGGCAAACGTACACGTCACATCATACGGAGCTGTGACCGTAACTGTTATGTCTGCTTGCTCCCCGGATCTGATGACTTGTGGACCACTAAAGGTGATTACTGGAGGTGGGTACGATAAGTTTAAGGTAAAGTTCCTTTGATTTATCTCGTTGGTTTCAGTAACCTGACTGTCAGCTACTGGCATATCAACCTCAAATCGTATTGCTAGCGGCGTACCGGCAGGGACGCTGGTCAGTTCAATTGCCCGGTCGTAGGTTGGGTTGAGACCGTTTCCGGTGACAGTACCATCCGCAACCGGCAGACCGCCAACAAACAGATCCCAATCTACTGGTACACCATCTGGGATACCGGTTACGTCTGGAGTAAGGGTGACGACGTCGTATGTACCATCAGGCTGGATTGTGCCCGGTATAAAACCAACTCCATTGATTACGATGTCTGCCACTACTGGAGGTTTCACCGTTACTGGTGTGGTCCCAACCGGAGAAAAGTCGATCCAACCCATAGTGTTTGGCCCACCCCAAGCAAATGAGTCAGCTGTTGCTTCGCCGTTTGTAAAGGTGATACCGTAGGGTGAGGACGGGGGTGTGACCGGAGAATTAATCTCATACTCTCGTATACGTTTTGTAAAGATATCAGAACCGTACATCTTTGTACCGGTGTTATTAAACAACATGTCGACTATCCCTACCGAGTAATTTATAAACCCTACTGGTCCTGTAGCCGTAGTGATGTCATACGCAGAACCAAGAGTATAACTGTACACATAGCTTTGTGAGAAAGTAAATCCAGAAATAAACAGTTTAGTGCCATCGTCATTAAAAAGTATCCCTGTTACAAAACCACTACCAGCAATATCCAAAGCGGAAAGGTTTAGTGCTACCTGATTGTAAGTAGCTGAACTCACATCAAACGGAGTACTTAGATCAAAGAGATAAATCTGATCATTACTTTCTCCCAAGATATACAAAACATCTCCGTTGTTATCAAATTCCATATCCCGCGGGATGTTATCGTATGAACTTAAATTCAAAACGGTTACTGGTGAGCCAGCAGAAGAAATGTCATACGGTACCGCAAGCTGATGAGCAAGCACCCCGGGACTGGTTGCATTTATACTGTATAAAATCGTCCCGTCGTTATTAAATGAAATTTCTCCAATACCTTCTGGCTGGCCTGTTATAAAAGTACCGTCTACCACACCAGCATATGTCAAAACAGGACCAACTTCTACAGCTGTCAACGCATCATAAGGAGTTGATAGTGAGTACTCCATAATATAAGTGTCTGAAACCCCTCCTCCTTTCACCATGTAAAGTACTGTACCGTCAGCATTGTATAATATTGATCTTGGCCAACCGCTACCAGTTAGGGTGATGTTATTGCCAGTCGAGGTAAACTGAAGAATGTCATAGGCACCGTTTGATGGTCGGGCAGATGGCTCAGTTTCCCCACTCATAGAAATCCAACCATCCCAGCCACCAGCATTAGGGTCGGTCGTCATAGACGAACAGTCGCCTCCGACAGTTGCGGAACAAACTCGAGCCCAGCCTTCAAGGGTAAAGTCGGTTGTATCTGAAACAGTGCCTACAGCAGTTACATTTTGTTGGACAGTAGCATTACCACTCGTTGGGAATGCAGACAAACCGCCAAATTTAATCCAACCGACGTTTGGTGACCAGCCATAGCCTGTGACTGAACCATCGGGATTAATCTGGACTTTGTAATCAGAGGTAGCACAAGCACCTGGACCGTCGTTTGAACAGTTCATGGAAATCCAGCCGACACCCTCAAGCGCGCCAGTTGATGGGTTTGTGTAGCCGCTCCAGGCAAAGCCTTCGAGTTCAGCCGGAGAGGTCAGTCCGCTGGCAGTAACGTTTGCTGGCAGCACAAAGGTAGCGATAACTAGTAAAGCAATAATAGAGACGATATTTTTCATACGTACTTTCATAATACCAAGTCACCACCATATAGACACTGCTTGTGCACAAACAAACAGCGATCACACATGCGATCGCTGTTTGTTTGTTTTTCCTTGTAGGAGCTGAGTCAGTTGACTAGTTTACTCCCCGCGCTTTCTTGATGTCCTCTGCTACGTTTGGTGGTACCACTGCGTAGTGATCAAACTCCATTGTCATCGACGCTCGACCCTGGGTCATTGATCGCAATGTGTTGGTGTAACCAAACATTTCTGACAGTGGGATTTGGGCGTTAACTACTGTCTTGCCTCCTACTTCGGTGGTTCCTTCTAGTTGTCCTCGTTTACTCGAGATGTTTCCTTGGATATCTCCCATATATTCTTCTGGGGTTCGTACTTCAACTTTCATAATCGGTTCCAGGATAACTGGGTTTGCTCGCGCTGCGGCTTCTTTAAAGGCATTGATACCAGCTAGTTTGAAGGCGATTTCACTCGAGTCAACATCGTGGAATGATCCGTCAAATAATTCAACTGATACGTCTTCCATTTTGTATCCCGCCACGAATCCTCGCGTCATTGCTTCTTTACATCCCTTCATCACGGCTGGGATATATTCCTGTGGAATAACTCCTCCCTTAATGTTGTTGATGAACTCAAAGTGATCCTCGCGAACGATGTTTTTTGCCGCTTTTACTGGATCTCCATTTTCATCAAGCACCTGAGGTTCAAGTGGCTTGATGTTGATTTTCACGTGACCGTACTGTCCACGTCCACCTGACTGCTTGGCGTACTTGTGATCAGCTGAAGCTGTTCCTTGGATGGTTTCTCGGTACGCTACTTGAGGTGCACCGATGTTTGCTTCTACTCCAAATTCTCGTTTCATTCGATCTACGAGGATGTCGAGGTGAAGTTCACCCATACCAGCGATGATGGTTTCAAGTGTTTCTTCGTCAGTTGAAACGGTAAACGTCGGGTCTTCGTCTGATAGTCGCTTAAGCGCTACTCCCATTTTTTCTTGGTCGTTCTTAGTTTTTGGTTCTACTCGCACCGCAACCACAGGCGCTGGGAAGGTAATGGTTTCCAGTAGGATCGGTGCATTGAGGTCACACAGGGTGTGTGAAGTTTTTACCTCTTTAATTCCTACCGCTGCGGCAATTTCTCCAGCGTACACTTCGTCCACTTCTTCTCGCTTGTCAGCCATCAATCGTACGATTCGCCCGATTCGTTCTTTGTTTCCAGTACTTGAGTTGAGGATATAGGTTCCAGACGTCACCTTTCCTGAGTACACTCGGAAAAATGCCAGCTGTCCAACAAACTTGTCGTCTTGTAGTTTAAATACTAGTGAAGCCATTGGCTCTTCGTCTGAAGGCTTCCTTGTTTCAACTTTTTCCTCATCGTCAGGGTTGGTTCCGTGTGTGTCTGGTAGGTCAGTTGGCGCTGGTAGGTAATCTACCACTGCATCTAGCACGAGCTGTACACCGATGTTCTGCAGTGCAGTACCGGTCATGATTGGGAAGATTTCGTTTGCTAGAACAGCTTTTCGAAGCGTTGCTTTGAGCGCTTCAATAGTTGGCTCTTCCCCACCAAAGTAGGCTTCCATCATTACGTCGTCATGTTCAACCACTTTTTCAATCAGTTCTGCTCGCCATTTTGTGGCGTCCTCTACCATGTTAGCTGGGATCTCTTCTTCGGTTACATCCATTCCCATTTCACCAGCAAATCGGTACGCCTTCATAGTGATCAAGTCGACTACTCCCGACATATCGTTTTCAGCTCCGATCGGAAGCTGAATTCGAACTGCTTTTGGAGACAGTCGTTCGTGGATTGATTTTACTGCAGCGTCAAAGTCCGCTCCCAGTTTGTCCATTTTGTTTACAAAACAAATTCGTGGCACTTCAGCCTCGTCAGCGTAGCCCCAGTTTGTTTCAGTTTGCGGCTCTACTCCGGCTGCACCGTCAAACACCACTACCGCTCCGTCGAGCACACGCATCGATCGCTTTACTTCAGCGGTAAAGTCGATGTGACCTGGTGTGTCGATAATGTTAAACGTGAACTGATTAGCTTTGTTCTTTCGATCAGTTTCAAGGGTTTTTGCCCAGTTACAAGAAATCGCCGCGGCGGTAATTGTAATCCCTCGCTCTCGTTCTTGTTCCATCCAGTCAGTAACGGTTGCACCGTCGTGAACCTCACCGATTTTGTGTGACATACCGGTGTAGAAAAGAATACGTTCTGAAGTCGTAGTCTTTCCGGCGTCAACGTGCGCTACGATACCAAAGTTTCGTAGTCGTTCGATTGGAAATGCTCGTGCCATAAAATGCTTGTACTTATATATGTATAAATTTTAATAAATCCCTTCTCGTTCAGCTCGTGCTAGGAGTAGATGAGAAAAAGCCCGAAGGCAAGATGGCGCTACTATATAGGAATTACCACTCTTACGCAACGCAAAACAGAGGCATTTTATTTGACATAGTTAAATTTTAATGTTATTAAATTAGACATGCCACGGCATACTGCCTGCGCAACGCATTAAAGGAGACCCCCCATGCGACCAACGATCTTTTCAGCTATCACCGTGACTGCCTTGCTTGCAACACAAGCTGGGGCAGAGTCGATCAATGAGCTACGCGACCCGTTTGACCTGTACTGGGCAGGTAGTGACTGCTTGTCGATCGAAGCAGTTGACGTTGAAATTCCTTGCACAGCCGTGCCAGAAACACGGATGGCAATGGTCAAGGAAACCGCCGCTGGTGTTCGCATCATCAGCTTTGAAGTGGCAGATGACTACAGCATGACTGTGGCAATCAGCAGTGCTATGATGCAAGAAGTGCTGGCACTGCAAGCCAATCAGGCCGCAACAAAGTAACATCGGACATCTGTCCCCGGCCCCGCCATCATTCAGTGGCGGGGTCTTTTATATGAAACAAAAATGTTACGCATTCGTATATACTTAAAACACTAAGTGACTATTTTTATTTTATGAAGACTCAGTACGATGTAGTTGTTATCGGCGCCGGATCAGGCGGACTCACGGCGGCGGTTGGTTTTTTCAAAGTTGGTAAAAAAGTTCTACTCGTAGAGCGTGAACACATGGGTGGTGAATGTACCAACACCGGTTGCGTCCCAAGCAAAGCATTGTTACACGCTGCCAAAAAAGGCATGTCTGGATCCGACGCATTTTCATATGTGCGAAACGTGGTTGATAGTATCCTCGCAGAAGAAACCCCGGAAACATTTCAAAACCTGGGTATCGATGTCGTGATGGGGGAGGCAACGTTTGCCAGCAAACATTCAATCACCGTTTTGGATACCACCTACACATTCAAAACTGCCGTCATTGCAACTGGTTCCAGTCCACGCATGGTTGAGATTGATGGACTAAGCGAGGATTATATTCTGACCAACCAAAATATTTTTAACCTACAAGATGTTCCTGAAAAACTACTGATCATCGGTGGCGGACCAATCGGGATGGAGATGGCCCAGGCGTTTACGATGTTAGGCTCGCAGGTGACCATAGCCGAACAAGGTGAGCAGTTCGCCCGACTAGAAGACAAAGCGATTCAACCGATCATCCGGCAGACGTTTGAAGGACTTGGGATTACAATTCATACCGGTGCGGCAATTAAAAAGGTCGAAGGAAATGTCGCACATTTTGATCAGATGCGAAGTGAACAAACAGAACACAGTTTCACAGTTGAGTTCGACAAAGTTCTGATCGCAATCGGTCGAGTACCGAATATTCCGGCCGGGTTAGAGTCAGCTGGAATTGAATCTTCCCAATACGGAGTAACTGTAAACAGTCAGTTTCAAACAAACAATAAACGAGTGTACGCAGTTGGTGATGTTGCGCAGCGACTAAAGTTCACCCATATGGCGAACGACATCGCGCGACAAGTAGTTACCCGCGTAACTAGTAAAGGTTTTTTGAAAATTAATACAAACAAATCAGTTCCCAAAGTCACCTACACAACGCCAGAAATTGCCCAGGTCGGACTTCACTTCCATGATGCGATTGATCAATATGGAGCGGACCGAATCATGCGCATCGAAGTTCCGTTCGCACACAATGACCGAGCCAAAACCGACGACGCCACAAATGGAGTATTGGTAGTGATTGCAAAACGGATTAGCGGAAAAGTTTTGGGCGCTCATATAGCTGGACCAGCGGCTGGCGAAATCCTTAATGTCTTTACACTGGCAATTGATCAAAATATTTCTCTTTTGAAATTGCAGAAAACAATTTTTGCTTACCCTACCTACAGTTTAATTGTAAAAAAAGCCGCCGATCAATTTGTCGGCCGACAAATTAGTGACCTGAAAGTTGATCTAAAAAAAGCCCTCAAAAGACAATCACCAAAAATCATCGCAGCTGCTATTTGGGTCGGGACTCTCTTTGCACTCAATCAATATCAAATAACTACTGGCCTGACTAACACCGAAACATCGGTGCGTTTGTTTGAATTTATCACCATGACTATTTGGGGACCGTTGGTATACATCGCCCTGTACGCCATTCGTCCAGTGACCTTCTTCCCTGCTACTGCGCTGACTATTTTGTCTGGTGTTTTCTTTGGCTTGATCTGGGGAACGGTTCTCACTGTTATCGCAGCAACACTTGCAGCTGGTGTCGCGTACGCAGTTGGTCGCTTTTTTGGTAAGGGTCTGAAGTTAGAAAATAGTGCTCTGGGGAATTGGGTTACAGCTCTGCGAGAAAACACGTTTACAAGTATGCTGACCATGCGTCTGATTTTCCTACCGTTTGACCTAGTTAGCTATGCAGCCGGGATTCTCCGGGTTCCATTTGTACCGTTCACGATCGCGACGTTCTTTGGAATCATTTTGGGAACCGCGACCTTTGTTTCAATCGGAGCATCACTCGACCTGGAACAATTCATTCAGAACGGTTTTAGTTTCAGTATTCTGCAAACCGAATTTCTAATTCTCGCAACATTTATTTTCATCGCCTCACTTGGCGTATCAAAACTATTTAATAAAAAGTAGGTTCTAGTTATCATGCAAAAAGAGTGCCCTCTTGGCACTCTTTTTGTTTTATTACTTCTTTACTGGTTTATCTTTCTTTGGTTTTTTGACTTCTTTTTTTCGATCTTGGCCTTTTGGCATATATAAAAATTATTCGCGACAGCCTAATTATACATTCACTAATACAAATTAAAAGCGACACATACTGGTGTCGCTTTTAATTTATTTCTTTTTCTTTGCTGCTGTCTTCTTTTTTGGAGCCGCTTTCTTAACTACTTTTTTAGTAGATTTAGCTGCTACCTTTTTCTTTGGTACAGCTTTCTTTACAGCTTTCTTTTTTGGAGCTACTTTTTTAGCAGCTACTTTTACTGTTTTCTTAACGACTTTTTTTGCTACTGGTTTTTTCTTTGGTGCAGCTTTTTTCGCTGCTGGTTTTTTTGTTGCCATATTAAAATAATTTACTCTCACACGTAATTCGTGTCCTGACATAATTATACAACCAGTAATTATGAAAAAGTTTTTTGTACACAGTTTTGTAAAATAAAAACACTAGCAGATGAGTACTAGTGTTTTTATTTTCAGAGACTGACTATTTCATTTCTGGGAAACCATAAGGATTCCCTGAGCGCTTTCCTAAATCTACAACATCTTTTTCTGCCACTGGCTTATGTGGTGTTGGGTCTGCTCCCGGATATAACACCTGTGACTCTTTTAGAATCACAGGTCCTGCAGCCTCAATCGGAGCATACGGGGATACTTCTTTATCTACCACATTCAGTCGACCTGTTTGAGCAGCTGAAATTGGATTGATTCGGTTTTTTACTGATTCTAAAGCAAGTTCATCTGCCTTTTCTTCTAACTGATCTTGTAACTCAGCCAGCCGGTCTTTTTGATCGGGTGATAACTCGCCAGAATAATCTAGTAGGTTTTCCATTTCTTCAACGGCAGATGCAGGTGGTAGCTCCACAGCATTTGGAGCCTGCTCTACTTTTTTAGCCTCACTAAACATGCCTTTAAATTTTCTAACATACGTATTGTTTATTTATTACTAGCAGTGTACCACTTCTCCTTTTCTTGACGAGACATTTTTTTAATTTCTGCTTCACGTTTTTGCGCTTCACTTCTAGTGGCAAAAGATTCAGTGTGGACTACTTGCACTGGCCGTCGACCATTGGTGTACTTGGCCCCAGCTACTTTCCCCTCTCCGTTATGCTCCTGAACACGACGTTCAACGTCTGTGGTGTATCCACAATAAAATGTTCCGTCAGAACAATGTAAAACATAAACGTAGTGACGAGTTGCCTTCATGAAACTAGTGTAGCAGAGTGCATTACTTATTATAATTTTTAGTATAATCACGTTAATGAAACACATAACTCAACTGAACCACTGGCTTACAAGACTGATCGACACAATTCAGCAAACGCCGGTTTCATTAACGTACCTTATGATTACGTTTGCAAGTATCACGCTCGTTAGAAATTTTCTTGAGTTGTACTCTAGTCAGCATGAGTTCAACCTCGAGCACTTAATCCATTATATTCTGTCCTATGTCGCACTAGCTGCAACATTTTGTGCCCTGTTTCTAATTATTACCAAGGATTCGGTACAAGCCACACTACGACTTATAGTGCCGCTATTTTTAATTATTCTTATTCCACCTACGGTTGACCTCCTTGCCTTTGGTCCTGGGGGACAAAAAATTGCCTACATTATGGATCCAGAATTTTTGCTTGGAATGTATCTGACTTTCTTTGGCCCAATTACAGAGTTTGGCATCACTATTGGAATGCGAACAGCTATGGTGCTGATACTCCTAGGGTCACTTTGGTTCTTCTATACAAAAACTCGTTCTATTGTTACCGCGCTGGCAGGCACACTGCTGATGTACACAACTATTTTCATCTACGTTTCTTTACCTGCAGTTGTAACAGCAATCGGGAATCAACTAGGTTGGTCAGTTGACCCCAAAACCGTTCCTTTAACACCTATATTTTTTCTTATAGCGGTCGGTATGAGTTTGTATGTAGCCTATCGGGCGGACGCCACCTACGTTATTGAGATTGTGAAAGAAATCAGACCATTGCGCTGGATTCACTTCCAACTTTTATTTGTATTTGGTGTCTGTCTATCAGTCTATTTTGCGGATGTAGCACCCAGCGGTTTAGTTCAACCTGACACACTACTTTCATGGATACTAGTGATAATCAGTATCACCGGTGCTTGGATATTTTCAGTGGCAATCAATAACCTAGAAGACGTTGAAATTGATTGTGTCTCGACACCAGGTCGACTCACAGTGAGCCAAGCGTTTGACCCAGTTTTGTACCGCGCAGTCGCTTGGTGGACACTTTGCGTATCAATTGTAGCGGCGGCGTTAGTAAGTTTTGAACACCTATTTCTTATGCTGGTATACATCGCTGGTTACTTTATATACTCAGCCCCGCCACTGCGGATAAAAAGGGTGCTCATTGTATCAAAAGGACTTCTAGCTTTTATTTGTCTAACAGTAGTGACGTCTGGCTATACTTTCCTGGTCGAGGAACCAACGTTTTTTGTCCCGTCCGCACTGATTCCAACGTTTCTCATTTTCTTTACCATGGCATTTAGCTTTATTGATTTGAAAGACTACGAGGGAGACAAGCAAGCTGGAATCAAAACACTGCCAGTTGTGCTCGGTATGGAAAAGGCAAAAATAATTATCGGGATTTCTTTTCTACTTGCATACCTGTCTTTCTATTGGATCATCCCTGAGCCCCACCTCCTACCCGCGCTACTCCTAGCTGGTCTCACACAATACTTCCTAATTACAAAACCAGTATGGGAAGAAAAGAAAGTATTAATTCTGCACATAGCAGTGCTTGCGGCAGCCTGTACATACTTGCTGATCGTATAGGTAATACAACCAAAGCGCGACCCTGAAGGGTCGCGCTTTTGTATATTTTTACCAACTATTTCTTCGGTTTTAGTTTACTGAGGTCCAACACATCATCAATCCTGATTTGTTCTACAAATTCTGGAACGTGAGACACCAGGATCATTGCCCCCTTATATTCATTGAGTGCTTGCGCGATCACTGGAATATGACGGAAGTTAATGTGGTTAGTCGGCTCGTCGAGAATCAGTAGTCCTGGTTCTTCCATCCGCAACTTTGCAAATGCCACTAGTCCTTTTTGTCCTTCTGAGAGGTCGCCTACTTTTGATTTCATCACGTCTCCAAAGAGAAGGAACCCTGCGGCAATTGAACGCATGTCTTCTTCTAACTTTTTCTTCATACTGTCCATCAAGGTTTCAAACACTGATTTATTGAAATCAAGGTTAGAGAAGTCTTGTCGGTAATAACCAATCTTGACCCCTTTTGCCACCTCTTCTCCAGTCGCAGTTCCTCCAGCCAAGCTTTCAAGCAGAGTTGTTTTTCCAATTCCGTTTGGACCAACAATCTGTAGATGCTCCCCTCGTTTTAGAGTAATGTCACACGCTACTTGTTTTGGCTGATGATCCCTAATCACTGTTAGTGAAGTTAATTTTATGACTTCAAGAGGAATGTCGCCGTGCGGTTCGATTGTAAACGGACGGATGGCTTTATCTTCACGTCGTACATCGATTTTGTTCTCTTCTGCTTCTTCAATTTCAGCCCGCATCTTTTTAGCAACTAAACGCATCTTTCCTCCCTTGGCTGCAAAGTAGTTGATCTTGTCTTTGTCAGCTTGGATCTGCTTGTTCATCTGCGCGTTTTGACGCTTCTCCTTTTCAACTCGAGCTGCGATCTCTTCTACTACTGTGTGGTAGTTACCGTTATATTGCTCAACCTGTCGGTTTTGCGTGTTGAGGTACAAAACTCCTTGAGTAAATGAGTTGAGGAAGTCAGCATCGTGGGAAATAACGATAACTGTTTTCTTGTACTCGCGAAGAAATTCTGTCAGGTGCTCGATCCCAGCTGTATCGAGGTTGTTGGTTGGCTCGTCGAGCAAAAGTACATCTGGGTTTTGGATCAGGGCTGATGCCAAAAGTAACCGCGCTTGCTGACCGCCAGAGAAACTACCGATGATACGGTCTTTAAATGATTCGGTTTGTGATTCTGGTGGAACTAGGTTTACCACCTCTAGAACTTCATCAATTTTTGGATCAATGTCATACATTTTTTCGGTGAAACATTTCTCAAAAAACGCCCGCACCGTTAGTTCCAGCTCATCCCGAGGAATGATCTGTCGCGATACTGCGATGGTTGTCCTAGGTTGCAGGTTGATACTTCCTTCGTCCGGCTGAGTTTTACCAGTAATAAGCCCAAATAGAGTAGATTTCCCAGCTCCATTTTGCCCCATCAGGGTGAACTTGGCCCCACGACGCACCACAAAACTAGCTTCTTTTAAAATCGGTTTGGTTGCATCGTGTTCAAACGATACGTCCTTAAATACGATAATTCCATCTCGTTGGTTCATGGGGGACAGCATACCTCATAAGCTCCACTATGCAACCTACTTTAGTGACTGAAAGGAACACAAGGTGAATTGATTTCTTGGAATCAAGAGAGGGTGCCCTGGGATATAAAGTAGCAGTGCTCGTAGGGTGCAACCTACGCAAAACAGCACTGTTCTGATAATTTGCTTTTTTTAATTGCAGCGGGCGTATAATACAAGAGAGGTTATTCATAAAGTCGATTCCTATGAAGAAAAACTCGCACACAATACTTTTACAACAAGCAGTACAATACGTGCAGCACACCCACGCTTTGATTCGATATGCTGAAACTGACGCAGATTTTGCTCAAAGTCTAGCTTGGTATGTTCAGGCGCAAAACTGGCCAATGACCAGCAACTCTGAAAATATCAGTTCTATTTATATAACCCCGTCTGAGCAAACTGCTGCAATTCGCTCGGCTCACTGGCTGTTACAACAGCTGGAAAACCAACCAGAAGCCTATGTTGCCCGCGGCGAATTATCTTCTTGGGCTGATCAATTTGAAGAACCTAAAAACCTCGTACTAGGGATCGTCGGACTAGCCATCATTGGTCCAACCCTCGGACTTATTGAAAATAAAAAGAAGAAAAAGAACCGGATGCAGCTGATTGTAGATACAAACTGGAGTACCTCACTCTCTACACCCAAACTAGTAGAAAAAACTCAGTCACTCAGCCAGGAACTGATCGCCAAGGAACTACGAGCTGCGCAGGGAAAACTAGAAAACTTGCATCCTGATACGGCAGATTGGTGCATGGCTGGTTCAGACACCAAGCTGTACCAGTCAGACCAGGCTGATATCAAACTGATTTACAGTGTCATACTAGAAGACCGGCTACAGCACATCTGCCTGCGAGAAAAAGGCGTTATCGTCGCACTCGCAATCTCACCTAGTGTCAGCGATGAGATCACCGAGGATACACTTTCTTGATTGCTACCAACATACACAAAACCGACGCGAGCAGTGCTCGTGTCGGTTTTGTTTATCATCCTGCTGCTTCCATTTCTTTTACTTTCTGCAGTGCTACGACGTACATGCTCTCGGCCCAACCTAGTGGTGTGTTTGGGTTTGGTTTGTCGGTGTTTGAGTAGTACAGCTCCGGTACCACCCCGTCTGGTGTCACTGCGTTTTTTGATCGACGCAGATAGTAGTACGCTTTTTCTTTATCACCTCGCTCTGCATAGATGATCGCAAGCCACGCTAGTCCAAAACACCACTCCGCCTCTTCACTAAACCCATCGACGTTGTTGTTGTAGTAGCGGTCGAACTTGTATCGGATCACTCCACGTTCTTTGACCAAGTGGTACTCGACGTTTTTGAGAATCTCCAACGTTTCTTCTTCGGTGGTGACATTAAAAGGATAGATGAGTGTCAGCAGTGCCAGGTCGGTGAACTTGGTGACTGATTCTCGGGGTAGTAGGGCGCGCAAAGCGTGTTCACCTCGTTCAATCGCCACATCAGGTACGTCGAGCCAGTCGATCTCATTAGCCTTTTTGAGCGCAGCCACACAAGAACCAATTGAGGAAGCGTGCACTTCGAGGTTTTCTTCCCAGATTCCGTTATCGTCATCTTGCCAGTATTCAATCGCGATCAAATAATCGACAATTTTCTGCACCATCTCTTTTTCGTCTTGGGTCTCGATTACACTTTCGTCCATCAGTTCCAGAGTCACCAGCAGGTTGAGTACCTCACCCACAGCATCGTTTTGACTGTTGCCCCACTCTTCCCAATATTCCTCAAAGGTTTCAGGGTGGAACCGCGCATGGATGTATTGCCACGCTTCGTTTGGTTTGTTTTCGATTGCCCAGTTGATCTTGTCTTTGTGTTTTACAAACACGGTTAGCAATGCCTTGGCAGCATTCTTGGTGGTTTCCATGTCACCAGTTTCAAAGAAACCAAGCGTGATGAAATAAATATCACGCAACCACGCTTTGTTATAAAAGGTGTCGTCAAGCGAAGCGGTAAACACACCCGGCACTCGCTCAAGGGTCTTTACAACGTCCAGGTGTTGCTTAATTTCAGCATCAAAATCAAAGGTCATAGGTACAAAAGAACTGATTAAAATTATTACGAGGCAAGTTTTACTACACCAGGCGGAGTCTCTGCCATTTGATCAACCTCGATTCTGTCGGATTCCGGTATTGCTTTATGCTTGTACTCAAGTTTATCAGCATAGCCAGAGTCAGCTGGATCTTCTGGCATCCGGTTGTGTTTGTATTGTATTTTTTCACTCTGCTCAGAGGGGTGAAAAGGTAAATCATTTTTAGCGCAAATGTGAAACGGAATAAACACTAAATTTTCTTTAAGCTCCCTTGAAAGCTTTTTTGCTTCATTCCATTCAGCTCGATCGTGAATATGGATGACATTATTGTCTTTATCAGTCTTGTCGTACTCTTTGAGCTCTGCGATTAGGTCTTGTGCCCTTTCTACTGATTCTATGATCTTTTCTGCGGCCTCTTCCTCGGTCATAGCTTCGTACTTTTCACGAACCTCAGGACTAATGAGGTTTTCTTGATAGTGTATTTGTGGCGCAGTTTCATTCATGGCAAATACTTAGGAAATAATATTCAGTATATCACGCAATTCACGGGTGATGATTTCAGGTGTTTTGCTGTCGGCAACAATAATGTGATGGGCGTATGATTCATATAGCATCCTCCGTTCTTCGTATAAATCACATAGACTTTTCTCACTCAAGCCTACTATTCCGCGCACATCAGCAGCGATACGGTTTTCAATAGTCTCAAACGGCACAGATAAATACACAACGACAGAATTTGCGACCAGCCACTTTATCGCATCAATTGAATACACAACACTACCGCCCGGAGATATAACTAGGTTATCTCGACCTTGCAAATCTTTGATTTGACCGGCTTGTTCCTCCAGGAATTTAGCTTCTCCTAATTGATCCAAAATGTCTTGCAAAGGTTTTCCATACCGTTTCTCCATTTCTTGGTCGATATCGACAAACTGTAAATCAAACGCCTTGGCAACATATGCACCAACGTAACTCTTGCCGGCGCCCGACATGCCGATAAACGAGATATTCATACCTTGCTACGGAGCAAATTGTACTGGCACCGCCAACTCATCATCAAATTGTGGTTCGCCAGACGGGTTATCTTTTTTGAAAATTATAAATCCGTTAGTTACCCCCGCTGGGACGTTGAACGAAATGTTGCCGCTGAACGATACAAAATTCGTTGTCATCCAGTCACCTTGGGCTGTAACATAGCTTTGCCCTAACACATTGCCATTTGTGTCTTCGACCACAACTGGGGCAGATGCTTCAAAAAACCAAAGTCCGGTAGCTTGTCCCGTTAGTTGTAGCGGACTACTAACTGTGTCGCCTGGTTGCGGTGAAGCGACCTGGATCATTTGGTTTGTCTCGGCTGTTTCTGCCGGAGCCGGACACTCTGCAAACTCACAGTTTGGACCTTGTCGTCCCACAAACGAACCATCAGGACACTCCATTGCATCAGCGGTACACATCACTCCCTCCTCTAGCATTGGAGCTTCGGCTGTTTCTGCCAGCCAGAGATACATCGCACCCAATACAACAACCATCATTACTCCAAGGAAAATATAGTTAAAGTGTTTCATGTATGTAGTGTAGCAAATTTTAAGAATATGGTTTAAAAGAAGCTTTCTTGATTGTTGGCTAGGTAGTCTGTTTCTTCTGCAGTCGATTCTCGCCCGAGCATTTGGTTACGATGCGGGTACCGACCAAACTGATCAATGATGTCTTTGTGGATGTGCTCGTACTTGATGACTTCAGGCTCGCCAAGTGACTCAAACAATGGCACTGCTGCAGCGTGAATCTGTTTTGACTCCGAGTGCATAAACGGCATATATAAGAATTGTCGTTCAGACTGGTCCAATTGCTGGTCAAAGCCAGCTGCAATTGCATGCTGTGCAAGTGTTAGTGCCATACCATCGTAGGCAAACGCCTCTGCACTCCCCCGAAACATCTGGCGTGAAAACTGATCCAGCGCAATCACTTCTGCCAGGTACGCGTGGGCGTCGGTCCGATACTCCCAAAACTCACCAGCTGCCACCTGAGTATGAATGTCAGAAAATCGTTCTTTGATTTTTGCATCTAGTTCTTCCCCACCAGCAAACCACTGCTCTGGTGTTAGTTCTTCAAACCAAAATCGTAAGACTTCACCAAGTTTCATTTGTTCGTATTGCATGTTTGTAGTGTAACAAATTAGCGGACCATGACTTGCAATTTTGTGTTCCAAAAGGCATATTTTTAGTGGAACAGATCGCTGAAAGGAGCAACCGATGCAGCACATATTCCACGCACTACTTGTCGGATTGCTACTACTTGGTATTCCGGCTCAGGCGCAAGATAAACAAGTCTTTGGTGACCCAATCCAAGTTCTAATACCAGGCATGCTTGTTTGCGAACGCAAAATATCAGTCACCACGGCAATGCAATCGGCCTACAATCCTGAAGATGGCTTCAATCTAGACAGGCTCCCACGTGATTGCAGGTTTCTTAAAAGCAAACGACCAGAAGGTGGTCGGGTATGGATAGTTAGTCTGCAAGACTTTCAAAGTTTCGTTCTTTATGAAATAACGCCTGACCCTTTATCAGATGAAATCTGGTTTATGTTTCTGGTTTCAACCCAAGTTTAGGAGTACGAACATGACTGACACCCCTGAAACCCAAACACTTCGCGAAAATATTCTCGAGTGGCTAGATGAACAAGGGTTAGATCCTGAAGACAGGAAAGCCCGAGGCGATGAAGTGAGGCGGATGCACTATGCGGAACTAGTCACAAAGTACCCACAATGTGCCGGCGAATAAAACTCCTGCTCAAAAAGAAAGCCCCGCCTGCGAGACACATCGCTGGCGGGTTTTGTTATATAAGGGCTCTAGTCAGAAACGCCCGGATTAGATTACTATCCGGACGCTCGGCTTTTTATAGCAACTCACCAATAAGCTTGGCTTTGATCGCTCGGTGATAGTCACCAAGACCCTTTGCTTCCTCTATGAAACCGTCAGGTGTCACGAGTGAGTCGAGTAACGATCGATGCATTTCAGGGGTAGGATTAATTGCCAAGACATTGACCGTTCCGCGTGCACCGTAGATCAAATCACGAGAACTCAGGCACAGATCTATCCGTTCCGACCAAGGTGGCTCGTCGGTCGAGATGTCGATAACCCGTCTGATTCCCAAAGGCGGAGGAAGCGTAAACGGATCGACAGCTTGATCATGTAGCGTTGCGCCGGCAGACAAACGATCGTATAGATCCATTCCTGCTACCTGCACTGCCAGCCAGTCAACATCGGCGAAACTTTCCACCACTCGTTCACAGTGCAGTACCGGAATATTGGACCAGCCATACACCCGAACGTGGACCTTGTGCCATTGCAGAAACTCGCGGACTTCTACAGACAGTAGGCCTTCCGCATGTCCATCTCGCTGCACTTGGTATTTATCCGAGGGTATCGAACTACTGATACCCGGGATAGCAGTTTTGAACATACTACCTGAGCAATCAAGCATCAGGTTAAGCTCAATCTTTGTTACACCACCACGTAACACAGTGGGGCTACAGAGTGATGCTGCACCAGTAGCAACAAACCGACGTCGTGAAATCAAATGCGTCATTAGTCTACTCCAAAACTAGAAAGACCTCCCATTCATTTTATACACCCGTACCCAGTACGATGCAATTGTGGAAAGGGGCACAATTATCCATTTTCCGGAGGCCGGCCCTCCGGAGTTAGTTTTGTTTTATATAAACTTCATCTCTTTCTTTCTTTCATCAGGATGCTTCCATTCTGTTAACTCATAGTATTCAAACACTTGTTCTGCTTTCATTTCATGAACAACCTCTGGCTTGATTTCGTCTGCATCAATAGCAACCTGTTCGTCATCAACTTGTTCAAGCAACTCCTCTGGAATCAGCTCTGAATCAATTTCGTAGATATATACCTGACGCTCTGGATCAAACTCATCTTGTCGCTCAAAACTAATCTGACCGTCGCTCAAGCTAGTCATGCCATTTGGTCCAGCTGCCATCGCGAGTGCAAACCCAAAGTTAGGTGAGAAATAGATTTTGTTTCGTAGCTCACCGGCTGGCACACCAAACTCATCAGCTGCCGGATGCTGTGCCTGACTTCGTTTGATCACATCGAACCGATGCTTTGATGCGTGATACAGTTTCATATTTTATAAATATAGCAGAAAGCGCAGGTGTCGTGGGAGACAACCTGCGCCGGTGCGGTCAACGTTCACAGTGCACCCCGCAGGTCTTTTTTGAACAATAGAGCCTGAGTATAGTCCAGACCCTGATGGCAGCGTGGTCGCGATTCACGCCGACCAGCCTATCATGCCAAGATGACCGACTACGAAAGTGAGCGTTTCCGCTATCTTGAAGTGAGGCGCAACTCTGACACATCAACCTTTCGTAGAATTACTATAAACTATTTACAAAATAATGGAATCAGGATAAGTTTGACTCAAATAGAACTTTGGGAGAATACTGATGAATATCTGGATTTTGATTATGCTTGCGACCAGTCCAATCGCCTTTCTGATTTCGTACCATTTCACGTACCGTTGGGCTTTCTATGACAGCGGTGGTGGAAGCAAGCTGTACTGGAAAATGCTGCGAACCGATCTGCACTGCTCTATACCCGGCTGGCATGGCGACATTGCTAGAATTACGCGAGCCCGAGGATGGATCAAGAAATACGCCAACATGGGCAACAGTACGACTGGTATGCATGGTCTCAAAAAATCATTCAAGCAGATTCTGAAAGAACGAAGGTATCAGGACTACGAGCATTTGTTCATGCCACCAAAGTGGTGGATATGGAGCAAAATGGCCGCTTGTTTGGTCTGGCCAATTGCACTTCCGTTGTGGTTGGTGGCAAATGTTGTGGCCCTTGTCTGGTTTATCTTCAATCCACCACAATATTCCAGACACTGAAAAACAACCGCCCGCCAGAGCAATCTGGCGGGTGGGTCTTGTTTACAAATTGATTCTATAGGTGTAGGTTGTAGCCAGTCGAAGATGAACCTTACGGAGAAAGCCTAATGCCGCCTGATATCACTTTTGATCTCTCAAAAATCAGCAACACTACTAGCGAGAAGAAAATCTTTTCTGAAGCAAAATGTCTGCTAGCAATCAGCTTGCTAGTCGAAAAAGTATTAACCCCAGTCGGAACTTCTCTTAGAGGAAAACTAGCGGAATTCAAACCCAAAGTGATCCACTTTACAATCACTCGTGGTCATGACAATTGTATTTGCACTAAACTGCAAATCGTCCTCGCTGATGAAACAGAGATGACTGGGCAATGGAACAAATCCGCAGATCTGATCATTGAAGAAACCGAAAAGAAAATGCCCGACTGGTATATGGAACACGCCATGGATGCATGTCTGTACTGCGCCCTGAAAAGCAAAACCAGAAAAGAGGAACTACCCGCATAAAAACACCACGCCCGCGAGATACATCTCGCGGGCGGGTTTTGTTTTAGACTGTTTATATGAAAAAAGAAAAGGCGCAGGTTGTCGTGGGAGACAACCTGCGCCGGTGCGGTCAACGTTCACAGTGCACCCCGCAGGGCTTTTTTGAACAATAGAGCCTGAGTATAGTCCAGACCCCGATGGCAGCGTGGTCGCGATTCGCGCCGACCAGCCTATCAGCCAAGATGACCGACTACGAAAGTGAGTATCATACAACTTTCACTAGAACACTACATGAGCACCCCAGCCTTTCGCAGAATCACTATACCGTTTTTAGTTTTTCAATCAACCATTATCTCAACTGCATCTGGGAACGCATTGTATCCCTTCGCCCGCATACTGGCACAATAAGCACCGGTGTCGTAAATGCGGACTTCGTCACCGATTGCTGCTGTTTTTAATTCTCTAGGTTCGATAACTTCTGGGTCACCTTTCTTGGTTGTAAAAATGTCACCTGACTCGCAGTTATGACCAACCACTATATACTGCTCCTCCTTTTCACGCTCATTTATGACTTCTATCTTGTGTTGCGCGCCATAGAGCGTAGTACGCAAAAAGTCATTCATCCCAGTATTAAGTCGCAGGAATGTGTTGCCGTTTTTCCCAGTGTCGACAATATCATCAACAGCAGCAACTAGAGTTCCGGCGTGAGCAATGAAATACGTGCCTGGTTCAATTTCTAGTTTCAGTTCCCTTCCAGTTTCCGCAGCAAACACTGTTAGCTTTTCTTTAAACACGGCTGCTATAGCCAACATGTCAGCTTCCTGCTCTTCGCCGAAACGCGCAACTTTGTACCCACCGCCGATGTCGAGTGTGGTGACGTCGGCAAGTAAACGAGCCATATCGAGTGAACGTTCCATCACTTCACCCCAGATGCTGGGGTCAGCGCCTGAACCAATGTGGATGTGTAAGTGATCGACAACTACTCTGGCGTCAGCCGTCATACTCAAAATGTCGGGAATATACTCGTGCCAGATTCCAAAACTAGCATTTACACCACCAGTATTGGTGCGATTATTTGCCCCACTCCCAAGGTCAGGATTAATCCGTACCCCAACTGTGTTTGGCCGATCTGGTGTATTTAAAAACAGTTCCAACTGACGCATTGACGTAGCAGTAAAATGCACACCCTCCGCTAACAACATCGGCAGATTGTGGGGTGACTGTTGTGACGAGAGCGAGATGTGTGAACCTGGCACACCCAACTGCAATAGCTGCGAAGCCTCGTAACTAGAACTAGCATCGAAATGCACCCCACCCTCATGCATCATCTGCAAAATCTCCGGAAACGGATTAGCCTTCATCGCATAGCGAACCGCCAGCCCATACGGCAGTTCTAAATTAGTCAGTTCCGTAATCCGCGCTGCGATCACTGTCCGCGAGTATTCATATCGTGGTGTTTGCATGATGGTTATTTTAATTCAATAGCGATAACTCCGCATTCTTTTTCTTCCTCTGGGGTGTAGTACTGATAAACATCGTTAATTCTTTCTCCGGGGAATTTTTCAAACATTGATTCAAAGTCTGGGAAGGTGTGCAGCGCTACCACCGTTCGCTCCAGAGTCTCGCCATCACCACGGTTTTCAAATACGACCGCATCTCCAACCGACAACTGCCGCCGCTTTTCATCATTCAACCGACACTCAATATTTTTCTCACCTGATTTGATCCGCTTAAATGGCTCTGGATGCAGTCGCATTTTCATATTTATTTTTTTATTGAATGTTTCTGGCCGTCATCAAATTCAGCTTCTATTTTAACAAAGACTTTGGCCGGATGCTTATCACTTGGGTCGAAAGATAATTTCTTTGTATTTGGATCAATAAAAGCCTGCATTTTTTGACCGCCTGTTTCTCCTGCATAAATGACTACTCCCGGGCCGGTCTTTGATTCTGTAACGATGGCTTTAACAAAGTATTTTTCATCAGCTGTTTTAACTTTATCTGAAACTACAGCTATATGCTCACCATCAATATTTATATATTTCAGTTTTTTCAGTTTTTTTGCTTCAAGTTTATTTGAAATATACTCTTTTTGAGCATTGAACTCACGTGGTAATTCATAGAAGTCTTTACACTCTTCACATTTCAAGTACGAGAAATTTTGGTCATTATGCATCATTTGCATTCTCATATGATGTCGCGAGCACAACGGCACCCAATCAAGTCCTTCTTGAAGCCATAAAACACCGTCAATTTTCACACCATTATAGTTTTGATCCATGTAAAAAATATACTTTGCTAACTAAAAGAAATCAAATTTTGGAATGAAATACGAGGCGCGGAACGAAAAAGACCCGAACGGGCCAGGTGGCCAGCGAGGGTCTTTTTCGTGAACGCAACAAAGTAGTTCGTCCAAAATTTGTTTTCTTCTACCAGGCGAAGTGGGCAAACGCTCGGTTGGCCTCCGCCATCTTGTGCGTATCCTCCTTCTTCTTCACTGCATCTCCTTCTTCTTTGGCTGCCAGTAGTAGCTCTTTAGCTAGTGACTTGTGCATTGGAGTTCCTTTTTGCTTTCGCGCTGCAGTGATGATCCATCGGTACGCTAGGGCCTGACGGCGCTCTGGTCGTACTTCACGTGGGACCTGGTAGTTTGCTCCACCGACTCGGCGTGAACGAACTTCCATTAGTGGTCCGGCGTTTCGCAATGCTGCGTTGAATGTTTCGAGTGGGTCGTCTGACGTATCTTTGTCAGCTTTGATGACCTCGAACGCACTGTATACGATCTTGCGCGCGGTTTCTTTTTTACCGTCGAGCATGATGTAGTTGATGAGGCGTTCCACATCGACTGATCCGTAGACAACATCCGGAGATACTGTCGGACGTTTTTTGATTGGTCGTCGCATAATGTTGTTAATTAGTGCGAATGAGTTGTTTATGAAAAACAATTATCATTCTTCGCATAAGTTGATACCGAAAGGACTATATCCCTTGTATCGCGTCATAAGATCTGTAGCGAATATAAACTATTTGTAATGTGGAGGACCCAGTCCTCCGGGCTGGCTAAGCGGCTTTTGGCCGTTTCGCGCCGTATTTTGAGCGTCCCATACGTCGGGCATCTACTCCAGTTGCATCGTACTTTCCACGTACAACTGTGTAGTTGACCCCGATGTCTTTCACACGCCCTCCACGTACTAGAACAACACTGTGTTCCTGTAGAGTGTGCCCCATTCCTGGGATGTACGCAGTAATTTCCTGACCGTTTGAAAGTCGGACTCGGGCAATCTTTCGAATCGCTGAGTTCGGCTTACGTGGGGTTTTGGTAGTTACACGAGTACAGACACCACGCTTGAAAGGTGAGAAGTAGCTGTTTGGTTGGTTCTTGATTTTGTTAAATCCAGACTCCAAAGCTGCTCGCTTACTTTTTCGCGCTTTGTCGGTTCGCTTCTTACGGGTTAATTGTTGAATTGTTGCCATAATGTAGCCCGGGTACTGTACTACATATAGATATATTTGCAATATAGAAAAGAAAAAGCGCTAACTACATAATCGACTGGCAGGTCTAGTAGTAAACGCTTTAGAGTTGGGGCGGTCACTGGTGACCCACCCATCGGCGCTCCTTTCTGGGGACAGGAGGAGCATTCAAATAACTTTTGGTAGTCGGTGCCGCAGACGTGGCAACAGCATAATAAGCTGAGCACTGCATCTGCGACACCCTCCCGCACCACCACTTCATTAAAGTACCACACCTTTACTATCCAATCAACCCGTATGTCAGGGTGAGCGTGAGTCGATACAGCGGCTCAGACAAAAACACCACAAAGAAAAGAATTACAAGCCCAAAACCAAGAAAGGCATTGTGCTCGAAAAACATGCGGAATCGTTCATAACTCATCCGAAGTGAGTACGGCAAAAAGCGAGGTAGGATTTTAGAGCCATCGAGCGGTGGAATCGGCACCAGGTTAAAGAAGGCTAGGAAAATATTGAGGATAATCACCTGAACCGCCAGAGTAATAAATGTCTCTGACAAAGCAAGAGCATCAGCAAACCGCACTACCACTGCAAAAATCAGAGCCAGCACAATGTTAGAAGCAGGACCAGCAGCAGCTACGATTGCTTCCCCCCACTTTTGGTTAGTGAAATTATATGGGTTGTACGGGACTGGTTTGGCAGCACCAAACAAAATTGGTGAACCACTCATAACGAGTAGTCCAGGTAAAATCACCGACATCAGCGGGTCGAGGTGCACAATTGGGTTGGGAGACAATCGACCCTGCAATCGCGCTGTTGGATCACCGAGCCAGTTGGCAGCATACCCATGTGCCATTTCATGAATAACGACAGACATAATTAGGATGAGGATCATCGCGATTTGTAGGGGTTCCATAGTTACTAGATGATAACTTATTTTCGTAGAATACATAAGTGGTATGACGGCCTAGCAATTCCGTCCGGGCCTAAGGCCGGAATTGAGACATAAATTCACAATAGTCATTACATTCCTTTGTTCATTCACTTGCAAATTCAACCTATCATGCTAAGATGCCACCACTAATTAAAAATATCTATGGCTAACGTTTGTCAAATCACCGGAAAAGCAACCCAAATCGGGGGACGATACTCTAACCGCACTCGTGCGACGCAGTTTAACCCGTGCGGAAAAGTTTCTCGAAAACCAAACCTACAAAAGAAACGAATTTTCGTACCAGAAATCGACAAAACTGTAGTAGTGAAAGTATCAGCAGCTGGACTGCGAACTATCGCTAAAAACGGAGCGTACAAGACTCTGAAAGAAGCAAAGTTGATCTAACTCCAGATTATAAAAACGGACACCAAGTGGTGTCCGTTTTTATTATTCCTGCCATACACGCCGACCATCACTATAAAACGAAACACTGCCATCAATGCCAGTATGAGAGGTTTGTATATTGCGAGCGAACACACGTTGCATAACATTTTGGTCTGGGTGGCCATAGCGGTTATCGATACCGGCTGACACAACTGCGTACTGCGGTTGAACGGTATCGAGAAATAATCCGCTGGTCGAGGTCTGCGAACCATGGTGACCCAGTTTGAGAACATTTGATTGTAGACTCTCTCCATAGACACCAACCAAATAATCTTCAATTGAAATTGGAGCATCACCAGTCAACATAAAAGCCGTGTCACCGTATACAACTCGGACTATGACTGATGCTGCGTTGGCTCGCCAGTTGTCAGTTTCACTCGCTGGTGAGAGTATCTGGATCGTGGTTGAGGCGCCGACCTGGATGACCTGCCCTGCCCTGGCAAACTGCACGGTCGCGTTTTCTAAAGCAACCGCTTTAGAAAACGCGACCGCCGCTGGACTGTCGCTTTCAGCTTCCGTTTGCACAATCAGGTCAACATCGTATCTCTCAAGCACATCAACTAATCCACCAACATGGTCAGTGTCAGGATGGGTGGCAATCACCACATCAATCAAGCTGTCATTCCATGACTGCTCTGTTGCGAGCTGTCTGATCACCTGACTAGTTGCCCCACCATCGATCAATACTTCATATCCATCGGGTGTTTGAATCAATACTGCGTCCCCTTGCCCAACATCCAGAAAGTGCACCTTGAGAAAATCAGAGCCACTAGCCTGCCCAAATACACTCAGGCCAAGTCCGCTAATAGCCAAAATCACCAGCAATCCATATCGATACAATTCCCGCAAATCCATACCCCCATGATACAATGCGAGCATTAGTATAAATATGTTCTTCACTATGACTTACGAACCAGTATCATTTGATATTCCAGAACTAGAAGGGATTTCAAAAGACACCATCGACATGCACCTCGGTCTATACGCCGGGTACGTTAAGCATGTCAACCTGATCCGAGAGAAAATCGCTGCCTACAGCGCTGACACTGATAACAACGGCTATGCCATCGCAGAAATGCAGCGACGGCTCGGGTTTGAATTTGGCGGTATGCGAAACCATGAGTACTACTTTGCTCAACTAGAAGGTGGCGCGACTGATCTACCAGATAGTCCACTCAAAGAAAAAATAGAATTCCAATGGGGTACGTTTGACGCGTGGCTGACTAGATTTAAACAAATCGCCATGACCCGCGGAACTGGCTGGGCAATGATGTATCACGACCCACACACAGACCAACTCGTACAAACCTGGGTTGATGAGCAACACATCGGACAACTAGCTGACGTCGACATCATCCTGGCACTTGATATGTGGGAACACTCATACTTGCGAGACTATGTATCAGGAGACAAAGGACAATACGTTGATGCGTTTTTCAAAAACCTCAACTGGGAAGTGGTAGCAGGGCGCTTGGCATAAACTGACCTAACGCAAAATAACGGGCACTTCAGCCACCCTAGAAGCATCCGCTTCTAGGGTGGTTTTGGATTCAACTTCTTCCACAATCGTCCAGTTAGCAACTGGATCAGGTGAGAGGTGTGTCATGCGACGCTTCCACAGCGCAAACAAAACCGTCGGAGCGATATACATCATCACCATGGTCCAGATTGAAATTGGTGGAATGGTGATCGCCGCAAATGGTAGCGAAGCGAACCATTCCGCTGCCAAAATTATGTAGGTTAGAGGCAGCTGGGCGAGCAGTCCAAACAGTGCCCCAAGTGGTACCCAAACTAAACTAACTAACCCAGCAACAAACGTCAGCATCATTGCTACCGGCACCATTGGAAGTACGAGCATATTGACCACGACCGACACAATCGACACCTCACCAATGTGGTACATCAAAAGTGGCAATACAAATAACTGAGTAACCAGGGTAGCCATGAACAGGTCGCGTAGTTTGAGAGTAGAGGAATGGGTAGCTAAGGTTGATTCAAATTGCGGTAGAAGTAGAACTAGTCCAAGGGTTGCCATAAACGAGAGCTGGAACCCGATGTCGTAGAGTAAGATGTACGGATTGATCAGCACCATAACCCCCGCTGCAAACAGGAGCGCGCGCAAAACGTCATACAACCGCCCCATCCATTTTCCAATCAAAAGTATCGCCGCCATGATACTAGCGCGCACTACCGTAGCGGACAATCCAACCAACAACGCAAAGAGCGTGATTCCAACCAAACCAAATACAATCCGTCCCCGGATCGGTAGAAACCAGGATGAGATCCACCAGAAGAACCCAACCACCAGCATCACGTTGTACCCCGAAAGAACCACAATATGAATAATCCCGGTTTGGCGAAACGCAGTTTCAAGCTCGTCTCCCAGCGCTTGCTTCACTCCGAGTAACAAGCCGACTCCTAGGTCCACCTGCGGACTGCTGATTACTTGCTCAAGCGCAGTGATAAAGCGCGCTTTACTGTCGTATAAAAAAGCCAGTGATTGATTCCCCTGTCCATTTTCCGTCACCTCAATCGAAGCAAACCCAATTACGTACTGCACTCCCCGTACTTGTAAATATTTTGGATAATCAAATACCCGACCAGTATCAGTCGAAAACGCTTCTGGAACTTCGAGTTTCCCAGAAACCGAGACGACGTCGCCATACTGCACATCTGAAAAACGATCAGCCCTAACTAGCACCACATCAGATTCAGTTGCAACAAATAACTGGGTGAAGTTAACCCGCTCGTCAGGTTCGCTCGCTACCAATCCAGTAATTGTTACTCGTTCGCCAACCTGCTCGGCCAACTGTGTATCGGTAAACTGGGTTTCAAACCACTGCGTGCGCACAATGCCAATGCATACTAGAAGCAAACACAGACTAACAACCAAACTTCTAACATCCCCCAACCGTCGCCACCAGACCCCAGACAGAAACGCTAATGCAAGCAGAAGTAGCAGTACGTTCAATGATATACTCAGCCAACTTTCAAGCCCTACTCCAATCAGTAGTCCACTCCACACAGTCAGTAACTGCCAACCATTCATATACTTTAGTCTAGCAAATAAAAAAACCCCGAGGTGGGGCGTGGGGACACTGGGTAAAGCCCAGTGTCCCGTGTTCTATTCAGCAGCCAGACGTGAGCCATGACCATACATAGCGTCAATTCCACTGTCGGGTGGAGTCGGATCAAATGATGGCAAAGGTACCGGCTCACCTGAAGATGACCTCAAATCCTCTGGGTTGATGCGCAGATTTTGATTGCGACGGGTGGCGCCGACAATCATGCCTGACTTTGTGATGCGCACATTTTGTTTCTTTCCTTCGATTTCAATCGTCCCTTTCATCCCGGGAAGAATCTGCCGGGCCAGCTTTGTGCGCGCATCTTCTGCTGCTTTACTTTTGTTGTTCAAAGATCTTCTCCCTCTTATTCACGACTGTGTGTCGTACGCGATACCTTACGCCAAACCCCTATAGTGCGTCAAGGGCCTGATTCACCAGTTTGTCTGCCACTTTGTTTAATTCTCGTTTGACGTGAATATAATCAACCGACGCATACTCTCGTTCGAGTTCCTTTACTTCAGCATATAAAACCTTAAGAGTCGCATCCTTAACTTTGTATTCACCAATGAGCTGCCGCTGACACAGCTGGCTGTCTAGATTCAGGGTAATTTTCACAGCTTTGGTGTCATCGACAATTGTGGCGGTGTGCTGAAGCGCACGGACGATTGCTTTGTATTCAGCAATATTATTAGTCGCAACACCAATTGCTTCACTGACCGTGCTCATTTCATTGTCTTGCTCGTCATAAATAACCACCCCAATCGCCGCTGGCCCCGGGTTACCCCTCGCTCCCCCGTCAGTGAAAATAGTTAGCTTTTGCATACGCAACACAATACCATGATAGCTGGCTAGCTAGAAATCAGCAATAAGCGACTATGTCTGAGTGGGTTTGGCTGGGGCAGACAAGGAGCGCGGGAATCGATTTCTAGCTAGCCGGTGCACTACTTTACACAACATCCACGATCATCATTCTGATCTGCGCGCGACCCATGAAATGTGATTGCTCTACGTGGGCCAGAACCGTACAGTCTTCGCCCACTTTTGGTTCCCGGGTGTAGTCCGTTGGGGTAGCAAAAAATGCAATGGCTTCAGAGCGACCAGATTCTGTGCCGAACGTTAGTTTTAAATGCTCTTTAGTTTTACCAAATTGTTCAACTCCTAATGGTGATACGTTTTTAAAAGCAAACAATGGTTTTCGGTTGGCAGCGCCAAAAGGTGCCAGTACCTGTAGATCATTGATTAGCAGCTGGTTGACATCCTCGAGCCTGATAGCGGCATCGATTACCACTTCTTCTTGTATAAACGCCGCTTCACCTAGTTCGGCGTGAGCCTGGTTTAACTGTTCACCAAACGTATGAATACCTTCGTCTGTTACTGAAAAACCTCCAGCTACGTGGTGCCCACCGAATTCTTTAAATGCATCCGCTGCCGCCTGCATCAGAGTTACAACGCTCGTTGATCCGCCGGAACGGGCTGATCCTTTGTACACATCATTTCCGTCACGACCCCAGATAAATGCCGGACGACCATATTCTTCGGCAATTTTGTTGGCAGCAAGACCAACCAGTGACGGACGCCAGGTCGGATCACCCATCACAATCACCGCTGGGATTTCCTCTAGCATCTGCATTTTTTTGTGTAGCTCTTTGGTCATCAAACCCACTGCAGTTTTACGAGATTGATTGAGATCCTCGAGGTGAGTAATTCGTTCACTGGCTTCTTCGATTGTACTAGCGGTAAGCAGACGAAACGCGTCCTCAGGCGTATCCATGCGTGAGGCGGCATTGACTCGTGGACCGATAGCAAACCCGATGTCTTCTTCGGTCAGGGTGATTTGGTTGGCTTTGGCTGTTTTCAGTAGCTGCTGCAGTCCCGGCCGACGTGATTTACGTAACACCTGCAAACCATACTGAGCTAACACTCGGTTCTCACCAAGCAGTGGAACCATATCTGCCACGGTGGCAATAGCCACCATATCGAGCCACCACTTTTCATACCCTGGAACCAGTCCATAATCACGACGAGAAACCAACGCTTGCGCTAATTTGAACATCACCGCCGCACCACACAGGTCAGGAAACGGGTAGTCACCAAGTTTAGGATTCACCACAGCGAATGCAGCCGGCAACGTTTCTTTGGGTTCATGGTGATCAGTGATAATGACGTCGATACCTAGTGCGTTGGCCCGTTCTACGGCGTCAATATCGGTCACTCCGCAATCAATCGTAATGATGAGGTCGACTTTCTTCTCAGCTAGTTTTTCTACCGCTGCAACACTTAGCCCAAATCCTTCGTAGTGACGGTGTGGGATGTAGATAGTAAGGCTTTCGTGTTTTGCTGCCGTAAAAAAGTCATGAGCGACCACGGCACCAGGAATCCCGTCACAATCATAGTCCGCAAACACCGCGACATGTTGCTTGGTATCTAGCGCTGCTTCAATCCGTACACAAGCTGCCTCCATGTCGTTCATGAGCATTGGGTCATGTAGATGTTTACTGTAGTCTGGTGCAATAAAGTTAGCTACTTCATCAGCTTTCACTGATCGGTTGTGTAATAAAGCAGCCTGGAGCGGAGAAATACCAGGCAAGTCAATCAGGGGATTTGGCTCGTCTTTCGGCCAGCAGTAGGTAGGCATGATACATACATGGTACCATTTCTAACATATGGATGAAAAAACTATCTTTTCTAAAATTATCGATCAAGAAATTCCTGGAGTATTGGTATACCAAGACGAACACTGCGTGGTCCTGATGGATGCCTTTCCGTCAATTCCCGGACAATGCATGGTCATCCCACGTACTCCGGTTAGTTACTTTGCTGACCTAGAACCAGACTTGGCCGGACACCTCATGAAGGTGGCACAGCAAATTGCTAAAGCTTCCGACGCAGCATTTAACACCAGTCGTACCTGTCTCGTTATTGAAGGCTATCAGGTGCCTCACGTTCATGTCATACTTTATCCAGTCAGTCAGGAATCGGGCATCACCGCACTAAATGACGTACGTGCCTCTATCTATGAAGCCACGCTTGAAGAACGAGAAATTAACGCCGCTAAAATTAAAGCCGCTTTAACAAAATAATGCGCTACCTACTACTCATTCCTATACTGGTTTATATAAGCGCTTCATTGTGGGCAAACTTTGATTTATTTCCGGAAGACTTTATGCAGTACTGGTGGTTCGATGACTTGGGACACATTATTGTATTTGGCTCACTAGCGCTGGTTGCGCTTACGGTAGCCTACCGTCGACACACCTCAACCATATTTGCTCTTACCTCTGTTGTATTGCTCGCAGTAGTTGATGAATTTTCTCAACTTATACTTACCTACCGATCCTTTTCATATCACGATCTACTCATGAGTTTGGTAGGGGTACTTCTGGCGTATACAGCGTATCGAATTTTTCTTGCAATACATAAGTAACAACTTTTAATTTACCTATTGACAAGAATGAAATAAAATGCTTTAATTTCACTCTTACCTTAAGAAGTGCGGAATCTCACTCTAAACTAATCTCGAAGGAGGAGGCACTATGTCTCTTGAACAAATTGAAGAAGTAAAAGAAGTTCTTAACACTTTTACCCAAAGTGAAGCCGGCCAAAAGCTGATGGCTGACCTGGGTGAATCAGAAAAATACCTTCTCATCACCTACCGTGAATGGGGGATTGCCCGTGACTTTGGGTTCTTATGCTCGCATGGATGGCGGTGCGGTCTGCATGTACCTAGCCGTGAAAGGATCGAAAGCGGAACACACTTCACCGAAGGTGATGAGGCGCTACAAGAAATCGCCGAGGTTCTGTTGAATCCTGAGGTTGATCAATTGGTTTCTGTTGAGAAACTTGAAGAATGGCTTAAGTGTCTGGCAACTGAGCGCGATGGGTATCCACTAGGACAGTTTCCTCCCCTAGGCCTAGAGGCGCAGGACGGCATTTTCTCAGCCCATCTACCAGTGTCTTGGCACCAAAAAGTACAGCCGGCCACAAACACCACTAGAAGGGAGGTCGGCATGGACATTCCACTGGCACAAAGGCGATATGCTGCACTACTGCATCTGTCACCCATCATCAGCCTGATCTTGTTGTGGCCACTCTACTTCTTGGTAGATAATTCGGTTATACAAGTACACCTGGCATTGTTAGGGATCCTGCTGGGCGTGACTGTGTTTGGCCACGTGTTCCCTTACAAGGGAGAGGGTGCTAGCAACTCAATCTGGGGGCCAAACAACCTCGAGGGACCATGGTTCATAAAAAGACATCACGAAATAGTCAACAGTATCGCTCTTATTGGGTTTGTGCTGTGGCTGTTCTTTCTGAACCTATCAGGACTGATATTGGTCTTCTTTGGCCCAAGCACAGAAACGTATGGAACGTCCTTCTGGGTCCTTTTGGGTTATCTAGCGTATGAAGGCTATTCAGCTTGGGGTGCCTATAGAGGAAAGGTTTAGCTCTTACAAAATAATTTGGGCCGTCTCATCGAGACGGCCCATTTTTTGGTATACTCAAACTCTATGCACCTACTACTTGAACAACAGCAAAGAATGCAATCAATGGCAACTGAATTACTGGAGACAGTTATCAAACCAATCGTCGAACCGTTTGGTGAACTTGAAATTGGTGGCAGCTACCTATACAGTCTGATGCATCAACCAGACATCGACCTTGGTATTACCAACAACGACCTCAGCAAACAACTCTACGTAGATTTGTGTAGCGCTTTTTTAGCATCAGAGTTTGTATCAGGCATAAAAACAGCGGACCGGGTTAACTTTCCACACAAACACGGAAGCGATCGTCCGACAGGATACTGGGTGTCGCCCATAATTAAGTTTCAAGATATTGAATGGAGCTGTGATATCTGGCTACAAAAACCAGAGTGGTCAAACGGTACCCATAGTCGATTTCAAGAACCATTGAGTAACCTTACGGATGAACAAAGGATTTTAATCTTGTCTCTGAAGCAGGATTTGCTTGCAGCAGCCCGCTACGGAGTCGGAAAAGATTTTGAGTCGGCAGATGTGTATGACGCAGTTTTATCTAACCACTTTCAAGATAAAGCTGAAACAAGAGCATTTTTTGGATTACCTAACTAAATGATAAAAACATGTCCCCGCTGAGACATGTTTTTATATTAAATAATTTTGACTACGTAAGTGAATCAATCACGGGTAACGTTCCCTTTTCTAAAAACTCGAGCATCGCGCCGCCACCGATTGAAACGTGAGTAAACTGATCGTTAATACCGAGTTTTTCGATGGCTGCTACTGTGTCGCCGCCGCCAACAACTGATGTCGCGTCAGATGCAGCAATAAGTTTCGCGACAGCTTCGGTTGCTTCAACGTAGCCTCCTTCATAGTTTCCAAACGGACCGTTCCATAAAATGGTTGCGGCTTTCCCGATATAGTCCCGCAGCATAGCAACGGTTTTTGGACCAACGTCTAGAATTGCTTCGTCTGATTGCACCTGGTCAATGTCGCAGGTTCGTTTTCCAGCTGTGCCACCGTTAACCACTAGATCAACCGGCATGAGTAGTTTTGGATCATCAAGAAACGATGCTCCTTCTAGTGACACGTCTGAGACAAGTGAAGTGCCAACTTCAAATCCTTTGGCTTTGAGGACATCATTTACCAACGCTCCCCCGATAAATGTGTGGTTGTAGACACTGAGATACTTTTCTACCAACGGCATTTTGGTGTCAAACTTTGCACCACCAATGATAAATAATGATGGTGAAGTTGGTTTCATCACCTCTGAGAGTTTTTTAATTTCTTGTAGCATCGTGAGGCCGGCGTAGCTTGGTAGGTGAGAAGCAATTCCCGTCACAGACGCTTGTTCGCGGTGAGCGACTGAAAACGCATCAAACACAAAGATGTCTCCAAGCGCTGCCATTTCTTCGTCATACTGGGACTCGTTATTTTCATAGCGCGCATCCTGACGGGTGTTTTCCAGCAGGAGGATGTCACCGTTTTGCATCAACCCCCGTCGCTGCATGCACTCTTCACTTCCGATAAGTCCACCCCACTGGGCTGGAAGGTAGTTTTGCAGTACATCAAAAACCGGTTTAAGAGTTTCCTCTGGTTTACGCCCAATGTGACCTATAACGATAACCTTTGCCCCAGCTTCACTCAAGTAGCGCATAGTTGGTAAGGCTTTTTTCAGTCGATAATCATTGGTTACCACTCCGTCGCTGACGGGCAAGTTAAGTGGTGACCGCAAAATGACATACTTCCCGGCTAAATTTTCGATTTGAGTAACTGGCTTCATGTGTGTCGGGGCTGCTGTGCCAGCCGGAATAATGACCTGATTCATACTACGTAGTAATTAGATAACGGCTTTTGTAATCGCAATAAAGTCGGCGGCTTTGAGGCTCGCACCCCCAACCAGGAAGCCGTTCATTCCTCCAACTGTGTGTAGTTCTGCGGCGTTGTGTGGCTTGACGCTTCCCCCGTAGATCAACCGTACTGACTGGGCAGTCTTTCGGTCGTGTACCTTGGTTAGGATACTTTCAATGAAAATTTGCATCTCTTTGACATCATCTGCTGTGGCTGTTTTGCCAGTACCAATCGCCCAGATTGGTTCGTATGCAATGACTACTTTTTTTAGTTGTGCGGGAGTAAGTTCAGCTGCAAAGCTTCGGATTTGTTTTTCAACTTCTTTAAAGAAATGGCCGTTTCGGTCACGCTTTAATTCACCAATACAAACAACCGGAATTAGTTTTGCGGCCAGGACCGCCTGCGTTTTAGCCAATACTTCTGCGTCCGTTTCTCCAGCTGCTCGCCGTTCTGAGTGACCAATAATCACCAGCTCGACAGAACAATCTTTTAGTTGGGCGGCTGACTGCTCACCGGTGTGAGCACCGACTGTGAACGGTGAGACATTTTGCGCCATTAGCATAATAGGGCTACCAGCAGTGTGTTTCGCTACAGCAGAACTGTGTAGTGCAGTTGGGGCAATGGCTACATACGGGAAATCAGCTTTTTTAAATAATTTACTTGTCTCGGCTGCTAGTTTGATTGCTTCCTTTTCTGTTTTTGGATTGCATTTCCAGTTACCGGCAATCAAAGGGATGGTTTTTTTCATACAAGAAAAGTGTAGCATGGTAACAAATCAAATTATGCCAGCTTTGATATTTCTTTCGTCATACATACCTACTTAGCAACATATCTAGATGTAAAGTTATCCAGGGTTTTACAAAACCAATCGTGGTGAGTAGAAGAGTGCGCGGCACAGGAAGGTGTATACAAAACTGGGTCCCAACTTGGTCTGTTCGCTTCACAACGACCACTTTCACTCACCGAAAGTCGCGTAATAAGTGACGCAGGTCACTTATTACCCCTCCGATCGCCAATCCTGCAATTCATATACATCGGACGTTTCTGGCGTGAGCGGTGGAGGATTATCTACTTGATCTCTGTCGAATGAAGTAGTCCGACTGCGAAACCCTGATATGTGTGAACCACTGCTTGACCACTCAGTCCCACCGCGCTGATTTGACACTACTGATCCAAGACGAGTGAGACTATCGCGCGACACAAAAGGATCTAGGCTGTTTGGTAAGTTTCCAGTTGTGTAATGGTTCCGACCAAACCGCCCATTTTGGGCAATGTAAATACCGTTGGCAATCATATTGTTTGGCACATCGATCCCCACATCAACATCGTCTTCAGCAATTGCAACTAATCCAGCATCCGTTCCGGCTACATAGGTAACATCATCATGAATTACGATATTATTTTGTAAATTACTACTGTTGAGACCTGCTGCTACTGCCACTTTGCCGCTTACAGCTCCTTCAATCCATACCTTGTCTTCAAAAAAAAGTACCGGGCAATCAGGATCTATCGCTAGATTATTAGCAATTTGCACATTGCTTGTTATATCGTTTCGTTCTCCCCAATGGGTACCTTCTGATGATGAGAAAGAACGGTAATCCTGTGTGCCGGTCACTCGAAAGATATCAACTGTATCATTACCATTGAAAACCACCCGGTATCCCCAATCACTGGTTGGTCCGTAATAAATCCCATCAGCTTGAGCACTGGTTCGCATTTGAGCTAAATCGATGGTTAGTCCAGTAAAGTCGATAGGCGATATTGGGTACTGGAATAACCCTGGAGTTGCGTTGGCTGTAGTTGTATACACCCCACCGTTTCCTTCATACGTCGCAACGCCAGCACCAACAAACGAGTTATGTGTTCCATCCATTCTCACTCCCTGGTTTCCATGTACTGGTCCAGTGATCACTCGAGAGTCTCCGTACCAAACTCCAGCATTACTTATAAATGAGTATTCAGCAATTGTGGGTCGTCGGTACACAGCACTCACGATTGCTTGCGCAGCAGAGTTATCAAAGGTATACCCTCTTGAAATTACCTCCATCGACGCCACCTCACCACAATACGAGCTACTATTGATAGTTAGTTCATACTCACCAATTGGACCGTCTTCTGGATCTGTGTAGGTATAGATTCCACCACCTGAAGCATCGCCAGGAAAATGAGCTAGATACCACTTGTAGTAATTGAGTCCGGCTTCTGCAATTTCTGTTGCGCGTTGCTGCTCAAATCGAACATCAACCGCTCGTGCTTGTGACACCACAGAGCTAATAAACGATGTGATGATAATCAAAAAGATCGCACCAAATACCAAAACCAACACAAGTAACTGCCCAGCCTGTTTGTTAGATGTACGATCGTTCGTTAACATATTATTATTATAGGTTATCTTTTAGGTTACGCGGTGCCAAACTCGACCTAAGCATGAATTCTCCAGGATTGCGTTCAGGGTCAATATTTACAATGATTTGAGCCTTGATGTATCGAACATCAATGATAGGTGACGTTGACGAGAGTGCGTTGCCGTTTGTATCAAAATAAAAGAACGTCGACGTTGCTTGTCCGATATTTTGGACATACTCAGAAAGAATCTCTGCAGAGTCCGGTGAGGTCAGATCATAACTGACTGGTGACCCTGATGGATTGTAGGTGTATTTTGTAATAGTTGTAGTAGCTAATATATATTCAACGTATTCCACTCTGTCGTCACGATCGGTGTCACTATAGTATCCCAATCGGTGTGGTTCAATCACGGCAATTGGCCAGGTTCCGTCTTCGGCTGTCGTCATTTCTTTTACGTCTCGATTCCATTGGGTAATCCCTCGCCTGGCATTGTCGACTTCGCCTGACTGTTCTATCGAATATGCATTATAGCGATACAAAGAAGTGATACTGGAAAAGATCGCCAACATAAGCACAACGTAAATACCAATAGCAATCATTGTTTCCATTAACGTCATACCGGCTGTTAGTTTGCGCTGTATCATAGCGTCAAAGTTATCGTATTAGTCGTGTCACCAGAAACTGTGAGAGGATCGACCGATTCACTCGTGAAACCTGGAGCCGACACCGTTAGTTCATAGTCAGTATTGTCAGTCAGTCCGCCTGAGAAAAATGTCTGACCGCAGGTACTGGTCGTCTGTGTAACATTGTACCCACTTCGCTCCAACTGAACGGTTGCACCTGGAATCGCTCGACCGAGCACGTCAGTCACCACCACCCTGAGTGTATCTACAGCATTTGGTACATAGAGTAATTCAACAACACTATCGACTCCTGCCCTATGGTTGATTGGGTAGGCTGGACAAGCCGATGCTAGGTCGAGTGAACCGCTGGGTGCTACTCGGTAAATATCAAATTCTAGGTCATCAATCGTAACCGAACCAGAGCTGTTAGTGGTTTCTGTACTAGTAGCTTTGGAAATAGGAGCAGAGGTTGAACTCGTGCCTATGATTTTGTCACCGGTTATATCCATACTAAATGATGTCCGATCAGTCGCACTTTCTCGCCAGTACACCTCGATCTCATCGATCTCGGGAGTCTCGCTGGTATCAGTAGTCGCGAGAGACAGCCCGACAACAACTGATGGATATGTCACTACATCAAGCCGACTAACATCAATCAAGTTGTCAGTGAATCCGACACTATTCCCTGCCAAGTCAGCATCCGGGATAGGTGTGTAGGCAGTCAATGCGTCACCAGTGTATAGTCGTACGACATAATTGGTCCCAATCGGCGTGTCTGTGACCAGCCGAATGACTTCCCATTTTTCTATCGTTACAGGTGCGATTGGATTCAAAAATATATCACCAGTGTTTTCATATACACCAAACGTATCTTGCAAAACAAGATCTCCGCCAGATACAGTGGTTGAACCAGTTGATGAAGCGATGCCTGACGCATTATTAAATTCTTCCAACAGTGAGTTTTCTACTATGTCGCTACGTACCTGTAGTGTCAGATCGCTCAACTCACCGATCTGGAATGTTAGAGTGGACACATCTGCTTCGAGCACCGCAAACGGACCAACTACTGGATTTGGATTGGCGGTTGATGGAACATACGTGCTACTGGTTGAGTATAGGGCTCCGGCAATGTTTGCACTGACTTCTACTTGGTACCCACTATCAGCAGGAACCGCAAACAGCGCAGCTCCTGCCGCAGTTGTAGGGTTGGTCACATCGTATGAAAACGTAGTACTAGAAGTAAACAGTCTTACAGATGCACCCTGGAGTGGGGTACTGTCAGCATCCAATACTTGGATTCGGACTGTACCCCCACCCACATTTGATTCGACCGAACGAGGGACAATGTAACTGGTTAAAGACAGGCTGTTTGGATTACCATCAACATTCCAATTATATTCTAATCTAATCTGTTTATAGTCAGTGATAATTCCATTATCATCAACTCCTGCGGTGTCATCAGCAGGATCGTTCACGTAATCAATACGCACTCGTTCGACAAACTCAATCCCGTTCAACGTTGTTGTACTCGTCTGCGGTACCGTTCCGGCTGGAAAACCTGCAACTACTCCAACGTCATCGTATGGTAGTGAACGAAAAAACTCCATTCGATCGTTTGCTAGTGAAAGCGCACTGAGTTTTGCTCTTGTAGTTGCGATTAATTCGACGGTGAATTGAAAAGAAACAAACAATGCACCAAAAATCAGTACCGAGATGGCAGACACAACAATCAACTCTACAAAGAGCATGCCTGATTGTTTTGTGTTCGGGTATCTGTACATAATTAGATAGAATCTCCAATTGAGTATATCGGGGCAATCAACGCGAGAGCAAAGAACCCAACCGATGCACCAATTACCACCATCAACAATGGTTCGATAATGGTTGAAAGGTCTTTGGTTTTTCGCTCTACTTCGTTTTCATAAAATAGGGCCAACTCCCCAAGCATGCCGGCAATCTGACCGGTCTCCTCTCCTACCAAAATCATCTCTCCTACCAAAATTGGATACAAATCATTTCGTTCAATAAAAACTTCCGACAAGGCTGTTCCCTTTTCTACTCTAAGGGCTGCTTCTGCTAGGATTTGTTTGTAGAAGACGTTTTGTAGTACTTCCTCAGTGATTTCAATTGCTTGCAACACATCTACTCCCGAATCTAGTAGCGAAGAAAGCGTCCGAGCTGTTCTGGCTGCGTTGGTTTCTTTGGCGAGAGCACCGATCACTGGTAGTTTTGGAATAATCCATGATGTAGCTATCTTTCCGTATGTAGTTTTTAGAGCATACACAATTGCAGCTATACCAGCCAACATCCCTCCAATAGCCAAAAACGTGTAGTTGACCAAGAAATCACTCATTGCAATCAGGAACTGGGTAGTCGCCGGGAGATCGGTCCCCATATTTGCAAACACACTAGTGATCTGCGGCATCACAAAAATCATCATCAAAATACCAATCACCACCATCACACAAATCACAATTGATGGATAAATCATCGCCCCCTTGATTTTCTTTTTCAGGGTGTTGGTTTTATCCATTTGGATTGCTAGTGTCTGCAGTGTTTCAGACAAGTTTCCACTCTCTTCCCCTGCCCGCACCATCGCAATGTATAAATCATTGAAAACTTTTGGGAATTTCTTTAGGGCCTCGTAAAACGAATCACCTTTGTTTATGTCAGCCACCATTGACGTCACTACGGCTTTAAGTTTAGGGTTTTTAGTCTGTCGTTTGATAACATCAAGCGCCCGCGACACGGTCAAACCAGCGGTGATCATTGACCCCAGGTTGCGCGTTACCATCACTAACTCGTCTCCTTTTACCCGACTCAACTTTTCGTTGATCGCGTCCATGTTAAAGGCATTCTTTAGAGAAAACGACGAGGCTGACTCTACTTTTGAGACTGTGTGCCCCTCAGTTCTGGCAATTGCATACACCGCAAAACGATCAGCCGCATCAACAGTGCGTTCAACTGGAACCCCTTCGCTGTCTGCTCCTGTATAGGTGAATTTTGGCATGCTATTCGTTGATTACTCGTAACACCTCCTCGATACTGGTCATCCCTTGGGCTGCTTTAAAGATACCATCCTCTAGCATCGTCAACATACCCTCTTGGCGGGCTTGGGCCTCTACTTCGTCACCAGTTTTCCCTTGCATCACCATCTCTTTCAAAGTCGGTGAGATCTCGAGCACTTCATGAATACCCATTCGCCCAGCATACCCGTCCTCAGTTTCGCCTTTTTCTTTTGGTTTGTAGAATGGGATAGTGTTCCAGGTAGCTTTTGCATCAACAATATTTTCCTGCTTGAGGTTAGACAGGACAAAATCCATATTAATCTTTGTAGCCAGTTCGTCTTGCTCCGCTTTGGTCAGGGTGTGTTGAATTTTATCGTCAGCCAAACGTCGAACCAACCGCTGACCAATTGCCACCCGTAGTGTTGACACAAGCAAGAACGTCTCGGCCCCCATGTCCACCAGTCGAGCGATAGTTCCAGCCGCAGAGTTGGTGTGGATGGTAGCAAGCACGAGGTGTCCAGTAAGCGATGCGTTAATCGCGAGACTAGCTGTCTCTTCATCACGGATTTCCCCTACCATGATCACATCAGGATCCTGACGCATGAGGGACCGCAGACCAGCAGCAAACGTGAAACCAATTTCCGGTTTTACTTGTGACTGATTAACCCGTGGCATTTGGTACTCAATTGGGTCTTCGATGGTTGAAATGTTTACCTCTGGTGTATTTAAAAGGTCCAGCACTGTGTACAGTGTGGTTGATTTACCAGAACCAGTCGGCCCTGTCACCAGGATGATCCCCGTAGTTGCTCGAGTGGCTTTGTGGATTCGTTCGAGGGTACTACCGTGGAACCCAATCCCCTCAAGTGAGAAACCACTGCGGTTCTCCCGCAACAAACGCATCACCACTTTTTCACCGTAAAATACTGGCAGCATGGAAACACGAAAGGCTACTTTTTGACCGTCCATTTCCATTTTGAAACGGCCGTCCTGCGGCAAACGTTTCTGGTCGAGTTTCAGATTAGAAAGCACTTTTAATCTAGCTACAACACTCCCGGCAGCTATTTTTGGTAGCTTCATCGCGTCATGCAAAATACCGTCGGTTCGGTATCGCACCAATACTTCTTCTTCCATTGGTTCAATGTGGATGTCAGACGCTCCCTGCATGATGGCGTGACGCAACAGAGTATCGACAATGCGCACCACTGGCAGGTCTTCAGCCGCCTTTTTGAGATCAGCCTCGCTCACTTCTTGGCCATTTTCTTCAGCCAGAACCTTTAATTGAGCCGCGTCTTTGCTGATCAAATCACCAAACTCATCCTTGAGGGTTTTTTGATACTGACGTAATGCAGCGCGCATTGATTCAGTGTCTGTCAGTCGGGGCTGAATTTTCAGCCCAACTTTTTTCTTTACAAAATCAATCGCTGGCAGGTCAGCCGTATCGAGCATCGCTACCTCGAGGGTGTCGTCACTTTTTTTGTAGGCAATAATGTTGTGGGTGCGCGCTACTGGCTCGGGGATCATTGTAAGTGTTTCAAAATCAATCTTCATTTCTTTGAGGGACACAAACGGGATTCCCAGTACGTATGCTTCAACTCGACGGAGATCGTCTTCACTCATTACTCCTTGGGCCATCATAGCTTCGGCCAGTGTACGCCCTTCTTCTTTGGCTACCTTTTCAGACTCGGCAATAGCCGATTTAGTAATTAATCCCGCATCGAGAATAAATCGTTTAAGTTGTTCGTCTTTAATACGCATATTATATAAATGAACAAGTGGGAACCACAGACAAGAACTACCTCCAGTTGTTTCTTGAATTATAGCACCTGGCTGCTTGCAGGACTTCCGCCCATACACAAACCCGAGCAGCAAAAAAGGCGGATCCCGAAGGTTCCGCCTTTTTAATTCTTAATTCGCTTCCATCAACGCCAAGATCAATGGATCAGGGGTTGAGCGGCTGGTTGGGCGCACAGATGTTGTCGGAGCGTAGTACTGAGGTTCACCACAGTAGTACTCGTGACCATCCATTGTGGCGCACAACTGCAGACGGCCAAACCATTGTTTAGCCTTCTCACCATCACAGGCAGCTGCCACACAAAACGAGTGCAGACCAGCAATCGGCGAGACATACTCGCCGTGCACATAAGCGACCCACAGCGGTTGCATCACAGCATCAACCCGATCACCGAGTTCGTCAGTAATCATCGGATGAATCTTGTCACCCATATAACTGAACTGCCAGTAGCTTCCAAACTTTTGCTTCAAAATGCCTTCGACGGTATCGGGAGTAAACAGTTCAGATTCAACCCGGCCAACCACAATGGCGGCAAACACCAATTCCCACTCGTCTGGATGGGCACCGATCTCTTCGATGATCGCCTGCTTGATCAGGACATACTCATCGCCACGATCACGGAACGCATACAGCTCACGTTGAGCTTGGATTAAATCGTACTCAGCATCAGCTGCCAGATTGGCATAATCAGAATCAACTTCGACTTGAATTGACTCAGCTGATGCTTGACTGATTTGGACAGCGCCCCAAATTGGGACGATAACAAGCGGGGAGAGCGAGAGTATCGCTGCTAATTTTTTTAGAAATTTCATGGTACTGTCTTCCTCTATGTAGTGATCGACTGCGTTAGTGCGCCGATCTTCCATTTCATATTATACATAATTTTAAGGAAAAGTCAATGTTTATGCTTTGACTAACCATAGACTGAGGGATATACTCTAGCTATCTGTGATTGACTGCTCGGCTGCAAGGCCGGGCAGTCTTTGATAAGAAAGAAGTAACAACTTAATAACTGCGGAGCCGAATATTTATATATCGTAACCAATTAAAATGCCTTTTCATCGGGCAAAAGCGCTAGGACAAATTGCGCCTTGCCCGATATACCATTTTTTGGATTCCGCTTCGCGTAATAAAAAATAGCAATGTTTGACCTAAAAGTAATTAACTCCGTACTAGGAGAAATGGAAGAAGAGCGTGGTATTCCACGTGAACGAATGCTATCAGCGATGGAAGAAGCCCTCGCGACAGCCTACCGAAAAGAATTTGGAAAGCGTGGACAGATCATCACGTGTGCCTTTGATATTGAAACTGGTACAACTACCTTTAATCAGATCAAGATCGTCGTTGACGAAAGTATGCTCAAACCAGAGCCAGAGCGTGATGAGGACGGCAACCTAATTGGTGAAGCGGCTGAAGAAGCTGCTAGAAAGGCGGTCCAGGAAGCTGAAGACCGGCGGTCAACCCGTCGAGAAGTTGAAGAGGTCGAGGATGAGGATGGAAAAGTCCGATTCGATGAAGAAAAGCACATCATGATCGATACCGCCAAAATGATCAAAAGTGGTGTCGTGCTGGGAGAAGAACTAGTATTTCCACTAGAACCAAAGGATGATTTTGGTCGTATCGCGGCTCAGACGGCAAAGCAAGTGATCATGCAGAAAATCCGTGAAGCTGAAAAAGACTCAGCCCTAGAGGAGTTTGGCCAAAAAGCTGGAGATATCGTCGTTGGACAAGTACAACGGTTTGAACGAGGGAATCTATACGTGGACTTGGGCCGAGTAACAGCCATCATGCCCTACGATGAACAAATTCCTGGTGAACGATTTAAACCAGGAGACCGAATCAGAGCAATCTTGCTTGCGGTAGAAGAAACCCCACGAGGAATCTTCCTGAAACTGTCGCGTTCTCATGCTGACTTCCTGGTAGAACTATTTGCTATCGAAGCACCAGAACTACAATCAGGTGCAGTTGAAGTAAAATCAGTGGCCCGTGAAGCTGGAGCTCGAACTAAAATCGCTGTTCACGCAACCGACACCCACATTGATCCAGTTGGATCACTAGTTGGACAGCGAGGAGTGCGAGTATCAACTGTGATGAGTGAGCTAGGTGGAGAAAAAATTGACATCATCGAGTGGTCACCAGAGCCAGTTGAATTTATCGAAGATGCTCTTTCACCTGCTCAGGTTATGGAAGTCAGGATAGAGCAAGAACCAAACGCAGAAGCCGGTGAACGTGGTCATGCTGTAGTAGAAGTAGCCGGCGACCAGCAATCACTCGCAATCGGACGAGGCGGACAAAACGTGCGCCTAGCAGCCAAACTAACTGGTTGGAAGATCGACATCATGTCAGCCAACACCGGTGAAGAATTGGCCGAAGCCGATGCAGATGGTGACGTGACTCTCCAAGCACCAGCAGACACTATGGTTGGTGCAGACGACGAAGTAATGGGTGAAGACGACGCAACAACTACTAAACCAGACATCGAAGAGATTCTCAAAGCCGAAGAAGAAACCCAGGATCGAGATGCCTACGGAGCGTTTGAAGAAAATGATGTCGACACTCCCGAAGAAGCAGAGGAACAACTCGCTGAAGCAGAAGCCAACGACAGCACCCTCGGTGAAGCAGTAGTTGAAGTCTCAGATTTTGCCGAAGGTAACATGACTGACGGTCTAGAATCACAAGCGGATGTAGACGATACTAGTGACCAAGCAGAACCAGAAACTGAAGAAGAGAAGAAATAAACGACAACTGAAAACCGACCGGTACCCAAAGGTGCCGGTCGGTTTTCTTGACATCATAACAACGGTTGGGCATGCTAGCCACGTCAATCGACTTACATCATATATGATCAGGTCGAGGTGACCTGATCTTTAACCACTAAAGAAGGGAGACCTCTGATGGACTCACAAACTGAATCACCTAAACCCATTCTGGGTATGGATGGCATCATTCTCGGGTATTTACTTGGGAGCATACTGATTTACTGGGCCGGTGGAGCATACCTACGTCATGAGCATATCCTGCACACACCAGTTACTGAAACACTGTGGGTCGCAGTCTATCTCACAGCCGTCGTAGCCTACTGTGGGTTGCGGATGCCAGTTTTCACACATCGATCACCGTTTTGGAGCACGTTCTGGTTGATCGTGTTTAGCGGTCACATCAGTCTGCTCTTTGATAGTTTTGCCGTTGTACTTTTGTTGGCCTCAGGAATTATCTTTCTTCCCCTGGAACATACCAACAGTCGCTTCAACCAATTTGTCGTCAAAGTTACAGCGGCGTTTGCTGCACTGACTGTCGGTGGCGGCTTCTATCTGGGTGAGCTCTGGGGACTACCCTACTACATCACCAACAACCTAGACGTTTGGAATGCCGGCTTTCCGTTGCTACTGGTTTTGACACCATACTCGATTATTCTCGCGACAATTGTTGCCTGGATGTATCCAGTCAAAATGGAACCGGTTGAAATGGACAGTGAGCAACTACAGGCAGGGATCGAGTTCACCGTAGCCCTTACCTTGATCATTGTGACGCATTCACCTCTATTGTGCATTGGGATTCTTTTGCTGTACACGGCACTGCGTCGCAAGACGCTGCACCTGGTAGACAAATTTGCCCATGAAATAAAAGACGGTGCGCAAAATGCGCTCGGTCTGATTCTGCTCGCAGTGATTGTACAGAGCGCTGGGTTGGCGCCTCTGATACAACCGCTGTTGGATGGATTTGGTTTGTTTGTCGGAGCATTCATTTCTTCTCCGTTTGCTGGTGCCATGGCGCCGCCGGCGGAAAGTCTACAAGACTTCTACGAAAACCTCAGTCTGATTATGCTAGGGGCGCCAGTGTTCGTTTTTTCATCACTGGTTGCAATCGTGGTATTCACAGACACTCTTGATTATGAGGACCTGCCACGAGGCCTGCTCGCAAGCATATCCTGGATACCAGGAATTCGTGGCAAAAACCAAGTACAAGAAGGTTTATTGTACACAGTCTTGATTATTCCAATGTTGGCTGGGTTGGCACTATGTTTATACCTTGCAAACGATGCGCAGCTGTTTACAGCTGCTGCAGACGCGCTCGGGGTGACATTCGACCCGGCAGTACTGTCTGCACCAACTGAGCAATGATTCAGCAATTGAATCATGGATGAAATTAATGATCGCCCTCTGGGCGGTCATTTTCTTTCCCTTCTGCTGAAATTACGCTACCATACCATCATTATTCTTAGTCTATATTCTCTATGATCAAAGTATTTGGCCACCTATCACCAGACACCGACGCCACCGGAAGCGCTATTGTGTGGGCGTGGTATTTGTCAGAAAAAACTGGCAAAGACGCTACCGCATACGTACTGGGTGACCTCAACAAAGAAACGCAGTTTGTGTTGAGCCGCTGGAATGTGGACACCCCCACCCTACTCGAGTCAGTCACAGCCGGGGACGACATAGTGATCGTGGATACCAACAACCCACAAGAATTGTTTTCAAACATTAACGAAGCTAATATCCTTGAGATAATCGATCATCACAAACTCATTGGCGGACTAGAAACACCAGGACCACTAACGATCACGATGAAACCACTCGCATCAACTGTGAGCGTTATGCACGGTCTGATGGGTGATATAGAACTACCAGAACACATCGCGGGAATCATGTTGTCTTGCATTCTATCTGACACCCTACAATTCCGTAGTCCAACTACGACCCCTCACGACAAAGACATCGCCGAAAAACTAGCTGCAAAACTGGGCGTAGATATCGAATCATATGCAAACGAAATGTTTGCTGCTAAAAGCGATATTAGTGATTTTAGTGGCAGCGGACTAGTTAAAATGGACAGTAAAAAACTAGAAATAGGTGGCGTTAACTTGCGTGTCTCAGTGATCGAAACCACTAATCCTTCAAGTGTACTGGAGAGAAAGGGTGAAATTGTGGACGCAATAGAGGAAATTAAAGCCGCCGAAGGTGATGTAGACGAGGTGCTCTTCTTTGCCGTCGACATTTTAAACGAAGAAGCAACTGTATTCACTTACAATGACGCAGTAAAACAAATCATAGAGAAATCCTTTGGTGTCTCGGTTGAGTCTGATACCGAAGTACTTCCTGGCATTGTTTCTCGTAAAAAGCAGATCGTCCCGAACCTAAAAGTCTAAAAAACTAACATAATAATGTGTATAGCGCCGCTGGGGTCCTGACCCCAGCGGCGCTATACTTACTGTCATACTAATCAAGGATATTACACATTATGAACACAGCACTATTACCAACCTCCAAAGCACTACTTGCGACTCTGATTGCGGCTTTTCTTCTATCTGGAGTAGCGTTTGCTCAAGAAGACAGCGAACCAACTACATCAGATGCTGAAGAAACTGCTGTTGAAGCAAGCTCTAACCGATCAGACGTCCAGGCAGAACGAGAAGCAGCCCGAGAGTCAATTGAGGCAAACCGACAAGCTGCGTTAGAAACCCGCGCCGAAGCCGAAGCAGCCCGACAAGACACACGATCAGAAATCGAATCAGAACGTGAAGCCACCCGCGCTGAGCGTGAAGCTGGAATCGAAGCTGCTCGAGCAAGTGCCAGCGAACAGCGTGAGGAAATGCGAACACAAATGGAAGCACAACGAGAAGAACGCCGAGCAGCCCTTTCAGAGCGTGCGAGCGAACGTATCACAAACCTGGCAGCTAATGTTAGTAACAAAATGGACGGGGCAGCTGCCCGAATTCAGGACATCATTACCCGACTAGATTCCCGAATTGAAAAACTAAACGAAGCTGGACTCGATACTGCCGAGGCAAAAGCGGCCCTTGAGTCGGCGCAAATTTCACTTAACGCAGCCGTCAACAACCTTGCAACAATCGACGTGGTAGTACAATCAGCAGTTACCTCCGAAGACCCTCGATCAAGCTGGACTTCAGTAAAAGCCTCGTACCAGAGTATCCGAGAACAACTGCGGACTGCGCACACAGAAATTAAAGCGTCAGTTGCAGCTCTCAAAGAAGCAGCTCAAACAATGGAGAGGGAGCGTGGTGCATCAGCAGCTGTTCGTAATGAAAGCAGTACTGCTGGGGCAGATGTTACTAGCGAAACAGCAGTTGAAACTTCAGCTGAATAAGTCATAACTACTATGGATCCAAAAGAAATGAACGACACCCACGTACAAGCACCAGATCTGACAGGAGAAGAAATGAAAATGCCAGAAAATAGTCAGCTGTCGAATTCCGCGGCCAGTAAGGAATCAGCGCCCCTACACGGACTAGTGATCGCCTTGTTGGCAATTCTACTGATCGCAATCTTGGCTGGTATGTACTACTGGTTTAGTCAGCTAACAACCCAAGTGGAAGCACCAGCAGTAGAGCGACCAACAGCAGAAGAAAATAACGAGCCTGAAAGTACTACAGCTGAAGCCGCAGTAGAAACTCAAGCAGCGCTCAGTACATCTGATGAAATCGCGGCCATTGAAGCTGATATTGAGGCAACAGACCTAGATACCCTTGATGCAGAACTAACCGCCATTGATGCTGAGTTGGAGGCAGCCTTGAGCGAAGAGTTCTAAACACACACTACAAAGACGTCAAAAACCAGCTCGAATCACTTTGGATTCGAGCTGGTTTTCTTGACGTGTTGCTAAATTTTGATTATAAAACTATTAGGAGGAGACGGGTATGGAACAAATCATTACCCAGAGGATTGCACTAAATCAGAGAATGATTGCAATCCTCACAAAAAAGCAAGAAGATCTAGAGAAACTTCTTAAACTGGAACCACAGTACCAAGAAATTCTCATAGACATCCTCAAAAAAGTGAAAACTGCTTTATGGAATGAACGCTTAGAAACGTACATTTTGAAGCAAACACTGGAATGTCTTGCGCTCAAGGGCCGCCGCAAACAGTCATCATGAACTGGCGGCGGCTTTTCCCTTGCATTTCGCTCTCAATTTCGTACACTACCAACCACTATGTCAGATACTAAAAAACACGAACACAACATTAATTGGAAAGACGCTTTTACGGTAGAAGAGCTGCCAGATTCTATGGTTAAAATCAGCGGTGAATTGCCGTACGTAGAACTCGCGAGTGAGCGAAACGCAGCTTTAGTGACACTCGGGAAAAACGTTGAACTAGACGGATTCCGTAAGGGTCATGTGCCATCAGCGGTACTAGAAAAACATGTCGGTGAGATGAACATTTTGACCGAAATGGCAGAACGAGCGATCGCTCACTCATACCCACACATCCTAGAGGAACTAGAAATCGACGCCATTGGTCACCCACAAATCGAGGTGACTAAAATCGCCCCAGAAAACCCACTGGGGTTCACTGCCACAGTAGCGGTAGTACCAAAATTTTCCCTACCTGACTACGAATCAATCGCCAAAGAAATCAACCTAGCAAAACCAACTGACGAAGTGTCAGACGAGGAGCTAGAAGAAAAGATCAAAGAAATCCAAAAATCAAAGCGGGCCTACGACCGGATGCAGGAAATCAGCAAAGCTGAAGCTGCGAGTAAGGAAAACGGAGAAGAGGGTGAGGAGAAAAAACAATCTATGGAAGAAGTGCAGGCAAAAGTGGATGCTGACAATGAGGCTCCACTACCAGAGTTAACTGACGAATACGTCAAAACCCTTGGACAACCAGGACAGTTTGAAAATGTGGAAGGATTTAAAAAAGGCCTACGAGAACATCTCGAGATAGAGAAGAAACAACAGGTAGCCGCCAAACACCGAGCCGACATCACAGACGGCATCATCGCAAAGACTGAAATGACACTTCCTCAGATCCTGATTGATTCAGAAATCAACCAGATGTTCGCCCAAATGGAAGACGATCTCAAACGATCAGAACTGAAAATGGATGATTACCTGACACACATCAAAAAAACCAAAGAAGACCTAGCCGCCGAGTGGAAACCAGCAGCAGAAACGCGAGCAAAACTACAGCTTGTCCTCAACGAAATCGCCAAGGACAAGCAGATTACTCCAGACGCAGCTGAAGTTGAAGCCCAAACAGCTCAACTCAAAGAACGATTCAAGGACGCAGACGTCCACCGAGTCCGATTGTATGTAGCCTCAATGCTATTGAACGAAAGCGTGATGAAACACTTAGAGACTGTATAAGAAAAAGGCCCCGCAACGTGCGGGGCCTTTTCGTTCTCATAAACCAGTTAATTAACCAGCGTTAATTGCTTGGGAAACAGCAATTTTTTCAAAGAGGTAGTTACCCCATTGATCAACCAAAGCGACAGCGGAACCCTTTGGAACGGCGATGATTGGTTCAAAGTCTTTCCAGCGCCGTACCTTATGCTGAATCGCTTCGTTACCCCCACGCAACTGATCATTTAGCGGCGGGCTGAATGCAATAGCGCTTTTGTCGGCTGCGATGTGAACCGGAGCACCAGAATTTTGCAATCTGTGCCAGGTCACTTGCGCACGAACTGGCGGAGGTGCCAGTTCAATTGACACGGTCAGGTCATCTGACAAAATTTCCCCGCCCCACTGTCGTGAAGTGAGTTCTGGCATTAGCAAGCGCAGGAGATCAGCGTCTTCGAGTGTTGCTGATTGACGCAAGGCCAATGAGCTGTATTGCTGATAATGAGCCTCCTGGCCTTCATAGCCGACAGCTTCTGAAACAACGACCTTACTTTCTTTCCAGCCAGCAGGCATCTTGACCCGGATGTAGCCATTGAGCATCTGAAGATCATACAAACCATAGAGTTGGCGGATTTCCGCCCAATGGTCACCCCGCAGAATCGCGAGGGGTTCAACACCGATCTGCTGAAGATCAGTGATCAGATCAGCACGATCTTGCTGATACCAAGCCTCTGTAGTTTTCAGAACTTCGGAATCATTGGTGCTACCGATTTTTGCTGCCTGGACTGCATCGCAAGTTTCTTGGAGGGCGATAAAATCTGCCGCACGAGGATGTACCGTCATGGTTAATCTCCTTGTTGGTTTCGTTTGTTTGGTATATAGAACGAACAATGTGCGTCCCGTTAGCAACTATATCCCTACTTATCTTTTTTTACAAATGAAATAAGTTTTGTTTATTTAGTACTATTTGCTACCATAACTCTTGCAGCGAACCTGCAATTGGATAATTTGAATTTGAAACTTACTTTATGAATATGGAAATGAAAAAAGACTCACAACACCCAGCTGACTACCTCGTCCCGATGGTGATTGAAAAGACCGCCGGCGGCGAACGCTCATTTGACATCTACTCACGACTACTCAAGGAACGGATTATTTTTGTCAGCGGAGAAATTCGAGACGAAATGGCTAACCTAATCGTAGCGCAGCTACTATTCCTTGAGGCGGAAGACCAAAACAAAGACATCACCCTCTATGTGAATTCGCCAGGAGGGAGCGTATCAGCCGGAATGTCGATCATCGACACCATGCACCACATCAAACCAGACGTAGCGACTGTTTGTATGGGAATGGCAGCTTCAATGGGGTCAATGATCCTGTCGCAAGGAGCCAAAGACAAGCGGTACATGCTACCAAACGCCGAAGTAATGATTCACCAACCATCAGGCGGAGCGTATGGACAAGCGTCCGACATCGACATTACCGCCAAACACATCATTAAAACTCGTGAACGACTGAACAAAATGATGGCCAAAGCTACCGGTCAGAAACTGGCTAAAATCGAAGCGGATATGGAGCGTGACTTCTGGATGGATGCCGAAGAATCAAAAAAATACGGGATTGTAGATAAAGTTTACAAGTAGACCGCTCGACCAAAAAAAATAAGAAAACCGACGCACTAGCGTCGGTTTTCTTATTTTAATCGGTATATCTTATTTATGTTTTATCTCTACATGTAGCAAGCAAAAGAAGCAATTAGCATAACGCTCGTTAGTGCAGGAATTACAATGACGACCTGCCAGCAATACCATATAGCAAGAGTTGATTTTCCATACTCAGGTGACCACCTCATTAATTTTACTTTCTTGAAGGTATAAATACACACAACGATACTTGCAATAATATACACAGCCGGAGTTACAAAAAAGTAGTTAGTACAAGCAGTGAGTCCTAAAGGAATGAGCAAACCAAGGGGAATAAGGTTCACAATGAATAATTTGAGCGAAAAGCTCAGCATGTATAGTCTAACCAAACACCACAGCGCAAAAATAGGTAGCAGGTACGCCAACGACCAAAATATATCAAAATAGGCAATGTATGCCAGATACAAAGGTCGACCGAGGTCGTACCAAAACTGAGGACCATTTAAAAACAAGACGGCAGAAAGCACACATATAGCTAGTGCGCTTACATTTGTATAAAGAAATAACTTGGCATAATTCATTTTGTAATAATATCACCGCATCGTTTACAAACCTCACAAAATCCAGTACAGTTTGATTACACAGATACGATTGATTTATTGAATAGAACACAGACACTATGCCACCAATGATATTTTCCCTTGCGCTCGGTGGCGCGCTCTTGATTGGACTGATTGGCGGATACGTATTTCGATACTTGCACGCACTATCACAGAAGAATTCGATTGAACTTGAAATTAAGGAACGAGAACTCAAAGCCGAGGAAAAAGCGCACGCAATCATTGAGCGAGCTGAAATCAAGGCAGACAAAATCGAACAAGACGCTAAAACTGAACGCAAAAACCTAGAAGAAAAACTGGAACAAAAAGAAACTCGCATCAGCAAGCGCGAGGAGCTTTTAGATGAGCGACAGATTGATATCGACTCTCAAAAAGAAGCCCTGGAAGGAAAAGTGGCTGAAATTAAAGCTATCAAAGCCAGACTAGATCAGCACGTCGAGGAAGCTGATAGAAAACTAGAAGTGATTGCTGGACTCACTAAAGACGAAGCTGCCGAGCAAGTCTTCCAGAAAGTAACAGTTGAACGAGCCGAAGACCTACGAGCGCGGATTGAAAAAATGGAACGCGCTGGCGAAGAAGTCTATGAAGCAAAAGCACAAAACCTACTCCTGGCTGCTATTCACCGGGTGGGTAACACCATGTCACCTAACCTGATGACAGCCCATGTTGAACTACAATCAGAGGAACAAAAAGGCAAGATCATCGGCAAAGAGGGTCGAAACGTTAGAGCGTTTGAACGTGCGACTGGGGTAGACGTACTGGTAGACGAATCACCAGGCTACATTGTCCTATCAAGCTTTGACCCAGTCCGACGCGAAATCGCCCGGGTAGCACTCGAGGAACTCCTCAAAGACGGCCGTATCCAGCCAGCTAAAATCGAGGAAGTAGTTGAGCAGGCACGTGCCGAGGTCGCCAAAACAGTCCGTGCTATGGGAGAGAAAGCTGCCTACGACGCCAACGTACCAAACCTGGCACCAGAACTGATCACCATCCTCGGGCGGCTGCACTTCCGTACCAGCTACGGACAAAACGTACTCTATCACTCAGTTGAGATGGCAAACATTGCCGGAATCATTGCGGTTGAAATTGGTGCAAATGAAGCGGTTGCCCGAGCTGGTGCCCTTCTGCATGACATCGGCAAATGTGTCAGTCACGAAGTCGCCGGTACCCACGTGGAAATCGGAATCCGGATCTTGGAGAAATACAACGTGTCACCTGATGTAATCCTCGCCATGCGTGCCCACCACGAAGAGTACCCATACGAAACACCAGAGAGTATCATAGTGCAGGTGGCTGACAGTATCTCTGGATCACGCCCTGGTGCTCGTCGAGACTCGATGGAAAACTATGTCAAACGTCTGACAGAACTAGAAAACATTGCAAAAAATCTGGTTGGTGTTGAGCGAGCCTTTGCCATTGCTGCTGGACGGGAAATCCGCGTGTTGGTAAACCCAGCGACTCTCAATGAATTTGAAACCAATGCCCTAGCTAGAACAATTGCTACTACGATTGAGTCGCAACTCCGTTACCCAGGGGAAATCAAAGTGCATGTCATTCGTGAAACCAGAGTAGTGAGTTACGCACGGTAGTACATTGCTGGAGTTGCAAAGCAGGAGTAGGATGAAATCAAGCCTGAAAGGAGGCTAAAATGATCCCTTGTTCATATCACGCTCAAGTATCAATGCACGCACTCGCCCAAACACCGCAAACCTGGCTCCTATTTGCCTGGTGGTCAATGCGTAACGCAAACACAATGCTGTGTCCATGCCCAAGTTGCAGCAAGTAAGAGCAACCGCCCCAGAACACCGGGGCGGTTCGTTGTTTATTTTCCACTCACCGCTGACACAAACGTTGTGTAGTTGTGTTTCAAATCTTGAATCGCTGGAGCAAGAATCTCTAGGTTGTATAACTCAGCCGCCCGGGCTGATGCTATAACTGCCGTTTCAGGCGTCAGAGTCCCATTTGAGAGGTCTGCTGCAGCTTTGGCTGTATCAACGTACTCAGTGACCACTGTGCCTTCCCACGCTCGTTTTAGGTACGACGTGCACTGACCAATTGCCGGCCGCTGGGACGTAATCTGGTTGATCTGCGCAGCTGTAGTTCCAGGCAACACGAGCAGATTCTGATTTACCTCTAGTTCAAAGAAGTCAATAATAGAAAATATGTGCTGCGACATACCATGCATCGACGATTCAACTATTCCGCTGAGGGAATTTTGAATTGGGAAGACCACCATATCAACCTCGCCGTTTTCAACAGCGGTGAGTACCGCTTCAATCTCTATCAACGGCACAATTTCGGCACCTACAAATTTCTTCTCTTCAATATGTTGCAGTGCTGCTTGTTCGGTGAAACTTCCAAGCGCTCCCATAATTCCAATTTTCATGACTGCCATCGTACCAAGTGACTCTCCGGGGTGCAATCGCAAAAATATTACACCACACTTTTTACCTACATGACCAATTGCGCCTACGGTATACGTTGCTATATAATGCTGACATAGCCAATGAAACGGCGACTGCGAGAAATCACACTCGCCTTAAAATTAATTTCTAATTCCTATGAACAAAGCAGACCTCGTCAACAAAGTACACGAAGTACTAGACACTACAAAAGTAGAAGCCGAACGAGTAGTTGATTGTGTATTCGACACTATCACTGCAACCATGAAAGATGGTGATCAAGTTTCAGTAGCCGGATTTGGAATCTTTGAAGGAAAGATGAAAGCAGCCGGAACAGCTCGAAACCCACGAACTGGTGAAACAGTACAGGTACCCGCAAAACGAGTACCAAAATTCCGAGCAGCCAAAGGATTGAAAGACGCTGTAAAGTAGAACAAACTACAGGAATAACAAAGAGCGGCGCACTGGCGCCGCTCTTTGTTGTCTACTTGTACCCAGTGACGAAATAATACTGCGTGATATAATATTTAGGTAGTGGAGGTAAAACACTATATATGTGGAGATACATATAGAGACTTACAGCCGCTATTTCCCATCACAATTGCAAGACAGCCCTCAGCCGGGGCTGTTTTGCGTTGTTGACACAACCATCGTAATTAGTCTCCCAGACTAAATTACCCCATCAGCCAGTAGCTTTTGTCGTTAGAAGGATATAAGTTATAGTTGTAGTCATGAAAGTTACACCCAACACGATCCTGGCAATAAACTTTATCTTAGTGGGGGTTCACGTCTATTCCTACTTTTCTGCTAGACCGATTATCGATTTAATTGGAGTACTAAGTATTATGTTAGCAATCGGCATAGTCTTCGTTTCTTTGATTTTATCAACAGACAAAAAATCGACTTACTTGGATGAAGAATTTTCCGCGGAACATAATCCAAAAACAGCAGCAAAGGCACCTGACAAAGCTGTGCTATATCTTGGTTTTGCAGGTTTAGGTGCCGCTAGAATTATATCTTCAGTGTTACAAAAAATTGATCCAACCGGTCGAGTTGAATACAACTTTGGATACTTTATTGCCCACCTGTTACTGATTCCTTGCTTTATTTTTTTCTGGTTACTGATGCTGAGTTCTCTGTTACCTTAGTTGTCTCAGGTAAGGAAAACAAAAACTGGCGATGGCCAGTTTTTGTATGGTGTGAGCTGCCTACGATTTTAAACTATTTAGCGTGTTGTGCCGGATCAAACAGTTCCAGTAACTTTGGAACATTGGGAAATAGATCAAACTGATCTGCGTTTTCTTTACTAATCCAATCAATGGCCACACACTCATCTGACGGTGTGAACTCAAGGTTCTCTAGTGTTGTTTTATAGATAATGTTCGCAGCATAGGCACCAGGAAGACGAAGCATCGGACTGACTGTGAAGTACTCCGGCTGATCTGCTATCCAAGAAGCGTGCAATCCCATCTCTTCCAACATCTCTCTTTTAAGTTCTTCTTTCGGATTTGCACCCCAATCAAGCCCTCCACCAGGCAATTCCCAACGACCGTCTTCTTCTTGGATAATCAAAATTTGTCTCGTGTTTCATTCAACACTAACGCTTTGACACTGATACGATAAAAACATTCTGGAATATCCATACTTATTTTTTATATTAACATTGTAATGTGTCACGATGCGTTATCGCCGACGCTGGATTATCGGGATGGTAACACATAAGTCGGGTGAGGGGAATCGGTCACGAATAAATTTCTTTCAGAAATTTTTCTCGACCCCGACTCGTTCGTAAACATCGCTCTGTCTTTCGATTCCCCACGTAAGCAAAGCAGTTTGCTTACTTCACCCTTTCAGGCACTAGAAAAGCCGGTATAAAACCGGCTCTCTAGTACCTGTGCGGGTGAGAGGAATCGAACCCCCGACTACTGCTTGGAAGGCAGTCGTTTTACCACTAAACCACACCCGCAATTGATGACTGATTCATCAAAGTTCAACAATCCTATCACAACCTCATCTATTTTCAACCAAACTAGAAAGGCCTCGATGCTATACTTATTTCAATGTCATTTTTAACCGATACCCTCGTCGCTATTTTTACGGCGTACATCGCATTTAGTAACACTTTAGCGATCCAAGTCACCAATTTATTTACCGATACATCATACGAACCTGATGTGTTTATGATGGAAGAGTCGTCAACTGACAATTCAATCATGGCAACATTGCCAAGCGCGTTTTCTACCATTCCCGATCTACTCAAACAGAGTGCTCAGTACCAACAAGCAACTGTGGTTGGAGCTGACGGATTAAGTGAACCAACTGCTACTAATCCAGTTGATGCCATTGTGAACATTTTCTGTACGTTTCGTACAACCGAATACATTAAAACGACAACTGGAACCGGTTTCTTTATCGACGCAGATGGCGTCATTATGACCAATGCACATGTAGCTCAATTTTTACTCCTCAGCCAAGCAGAAGAAGACGGTAGTGCAGAATGCATTGTTCGTAATGGAAACCCAGCTAGCCCGCGGTACACTGCCTCACTGCTCTACATCCCGCCTGCCTGGGTACTGGAAAATGCCGCTGTACTCAACGACGCGCAACCGATGGGGACTGGCGAACGTGACTACGCCCTACTCTATGTAGACGGAACTGTCGCCGGTACGCCGGTACCTGAGACGTTCCCTGCCTTACCATTCTCAAGCGAACTCTTGTCTACACGAATTCGTAATGCAGACATTGTAGTTGCAGGATACCCAGCTGGCGACTTACTCGCTCGCGGCGCGTCGGTTGACCTGATCCCACGCTCAGCTGAAACTAGTATTTCTGAATTATATACTTTTGGATCAAACAGAGCTGACGTGTTTTCAATCAGAGGCAGTGTGGTGGGTGCCCAAGGGTCATCAGGTGGCCCAGTGCTTAACGACGATGGTGAAGTAATCGGTATGATCGCCACCCGAGGAGACGATAGTGTAGACGGGGCTGGTAGCCTGCGAGCCATCACCCTCTCGCATGTTCATCGAACTATGCTTGAAGAAACCGGATTCACACTGGCAGAAAACCTGGATGGAAATCTAGCGTTCCGGTCGCAGATATTTGCCGAGACGCTCACACCATTTTTACTTTCAATTCTACAATCAGCGGAATAAGTACACAGAAAAACCGGCGCACCAATTGGTGCGCCGGTTTTTCTAAATCTACTAACTGACTGTCTTGGTGTAAATTGTCTGCGTTGGATAGGCAAAATCAATACCAATTTCAGCAAAACGTTCCATCAACGTAAAGTTGAACTGCTGTTGGGCATTAAGGAAATCTACATATTCCGAAGACTCAATAAAATACACCACCTCAAACAATAATGCCGAGTCAGCAAACGTAGTAAAGTGCACACGGTCTAGGTGACAGCCGCTGATATCTTCGAAAATCCGTTGTACAACCCCTGTAACCATCTGCACCTTATCCTGCGGTGTTTCATACGTGATGCCAAACTGGGAAGCAATCCGTCGCTGCTGCATCTTTTTAAAGTTCTGGACCCGAACCGTGGTCAACTCAGCGTTACTAACCACCAACTCCTCCCCTTGTAGAGTGCGGATGCGGGTTGATTTAATCCCGATTTTTTCCACCGTTCCTGAATCAGCCCCAATCACAATAAAGTCTCCAATCCGAAATGGTTTATCAAAGTAAATCGAGAATGAAGCGAACAGATCACCAAGGACTCCTTGCAAGGCAAACGCGATTGCAATACCACCGATCCCTAAACCGGCAATCAACGAAGTCACCTCAATCCCGATGTTGGACAACACAAAAATAACCCCTAGAACCCACAGCACGATGCTACTAATCAGTGTGATCAAATCAGATGCTGTCGCGGCCGCCGGGTCGATCACTCCGTCACCATCTTCATCTTTCTCGACAAAATTAGTGATGGCGTAGCGGATAAAGCATTTGATCACCTGGATTCCCTGCCATACAAAGGCAAAGTACAACAAGCCAGTAATAATCTGATCAGCCATACTTGGCAGCGTGTAGAGCTGTAACGCCACGTAAAATGCAATCAAGTTGTACACCCAAGGACGGATGGTCTGAATTGCTTCCACAAACGTATCGTCAAATTGTTTACTAGTTTTTTTAGCTAGTGATTCGAGCCGAACCAGCACTACTAGGCGCAGCAACCAAGTTGCAAGCGAAATAATTGTAAACAAAGCAATCGCGATAACCAGCTTTTGGATATCTACTATTCCAAGCAATGGTAGGCTTACCATTGCTTCTGGGATGTACTGAGCTAGGGCACTTGAAGCGGTTTCAAACATAATCAGAAATATCTATATTAATAAGTGTCTATAGAGTAACAAATGTGAGTAAGGTTGCAAAAGAAAAGCGCGCCCCGGTGGGACGCGCTTAGCTGGCTCATTTTACCCTGCCAGCAAGAGGGTTACCTATATCACCAAATTCCTGGCGATATATCTCTGGCCCAAACCTACGGCTTGATTGAGGTTTTTCCGAATCAGAACGACTCGGTTTCATAGTAGGCATCTGTCGTTGTGCTTGACCAGAATTGACATTTTGTTGTTGCGGCAAATCACCTTTAGGAACAAAACCTGAACCTGACATAAAGAACTCTCCTTTTTTCTTCGTTGTGAAGTTACACGACTCGCTTATTTGCGAGCCGAAGGAAATTGCTTTTACCAACACAATTTCCTTCGGCCAACAAAAATGCCGCGGGTCTCTGAGTGAGAAACCCGCGGCATTTTGTAAAGTGAGTAGTGCTACATCAAATCAGCCCGAGTTTCTCGCGTGGTAAACCAAAAGAAATAAAAAGCTGTAGATGCAATATGCATACAAAAATAATATCACTAAATTAAAAATATACAAAACAAGGGCGCGGATAATTCCGCGCCCTTACTACCTATGCAGGGTAATTAAAGGCATCAACAACCTTTTCCTGCCTGTGCGCTATTGTATTCTGTCTCGATGGCATTGTAGCGCACGCCTCGGGGGCATTGTTTTTGGATCCACCCCAGCGAGCACATCAAGACAAAATGTGCACGACCCACAAGCCACACTCAATTGCTGGCCTCTCAGGTCACTGCCAGCAGTATTGCTGGCACCTCCATCTGTTTGAAGTCCCATATTATTTCCTCATTGTTATGGGTTTACATATCACTCTTCCGCGCTCGGGCAGTGATCCGCTCGCATTGTTGCGAGTCGGTGGGAAAATAAATGATTATTTATTTTCCCACCGACCAACAAATCCTTAAAAACAAGAAACCCGCCGGATGGCGGGTCTTGTGGCAGTAGATTATGGACCTATATACCAACCGACCCGCCAAAGGCGAGAATTACGATCACTGACAGGGCAAACCATGACTGGTTTATCTCTAGGATCGCTTGGTTGGTATACGTCTGTGTCATATACGCAATATACTCCAGGGTTTAGAGAGTGTCAATTTCAACTGGTGTAGTACTAGATGTAGTTGTAGATACAGCAACCGGTACCCCTCCTTCACCTTCAATCACTTCATCAGTTGAAGTGGCTGTGTCTTCGACCGATGCTTCGGTTGAAGTCGCTGTCACATCAGCCGGCTCTGGGATTTTGTAACCCTCATTGGCCACCAGTTGCAAACTATCTTTAGCCAAAGCCAGGGCGTTGTTGCTCAACTGAACAAACTCCTTGTAGTTAGTTGTCGCAGACAGCTGTTGCTGGGCTGCTACCAGTTTTTCGTTAGTGTCAATCAGTTTTTCTGTGAGTGCGCTGGCCGTATCTGCCTCTATCACTGATGTAATTTTCACGATTGCCTCGTTCAATTCACTCGTTCGTTTTGATCGATCGATTGTCATCTCATCGTTGGTCAACACAACTGGTACCACTGCTTCAATCCCCACTTGTTCTCGTACCTCGAGGTCAGTCATAAATACGATCAGTTTTTGGGTTCGCGTTAGCACATCAACCAATGCGGTTCGTGCTTCCAGCTCTGTATCAGGGTTCTGCGCTAGTGTTACTGCGTCGGTAATTGCTCGATTAATATCGTCAATTCGACGGTTCACGTCTACCAGCCCTTGATCTGTAACTACTCCAGCAAGTGAATCACGTAGTTCTTGCACCCGAGTCGTGTTTAACTCAACCCGTGCCATCAATTTTCCATAGGCTGGTACAGCGGCTACTTCGGTAGAAACAGGTTTTTCTAGAGACTCATCAATTGCTTCTGAAATCAGACCGTGTGCACTACTGCTTGAGGCCGTGCTATCAACCCCTTCTTGTAGCACCTGAGCCTGCACCTGCAAACTAGAATCAAAAGCGATGGTCGCGATCGTAGCCTCGTCAGCATCTGATGCACGCAATACTTCGATCTCGCGTTTTGCGTTATCACTATGTACCTTTACCGCAGCAGCTACTTCGGCTTCGGCTTCTGGGGTGAGGAGCCCTTCGTCAGCTAGTAGCCTGGCTTCGGCGATTCGGCGATTGAGACGCTCGGTCTCCCATTCCACTTTTTCATAACTTCCCCACGTCAGGGTGCTTCGGACCTCTTCATTAAACTGCACCTTGACCGCGTACAGCGTATCACCAGGAACTGTTCGCTCAGCCATAAATGGCACAATCAATACAATGAACACTGCAGCCACACTTCCAAATTTAAATAGTGCCTGGTACGGGATAGCGTATTGTGCAAATGAGTCGGTCAACACCGATGTACGGGTCGCTTTTTTATTATAAGAAACGTCTGCTGCCTTCATAGATGCTGGCAACGGGTGGTATTCCATGTATGAAACTAGTCGCTCACGCAAATCAGCCTGTTCACTCTTTTTGAGTTTCACAGTCTGTGCTTGTTTATGCAGTTGTTCGCTAAAGCGTTTCATATTAATTATTTTTGTCGGCTGTCTTTTTTCGCGCGGTAGCCTTGCGCTTTTCATCTGCAAATTCGTCTTGAGCCTCGATTTTTTGCCTGAGCAACTTGAGCCCTCTGTGAATCCTGACTGAAATGACGTTTTCTTTCTCCTCGGTCAGTTCACTCATTTCTTTGGGGCCTAGTCCGTCGACAAACCGCATGATGAGGACCTCTTTGTATACGTCTGGAATTTCATCCATCAGTTCAAAGGCTTTGCGGCCATCAATGGTGGCGGCCAGCGCCTCGACTGTGCTTTCCGACAATTCGTCAAACGAACCTTCGTCCACTCCTTCGATATTGAGCAACGCGTCCAAGGAAGATTCTTTTTTCTTCCGATAGGTATCAATAATCAGGTTATTGAGTACTTTGTATAAAAACGGACGGAATTGTTCGATTTCGTAGCCTTTTCTGACATACGACCAAACTTTTGTATACGTGTCGTGCACCAAATCAATCGCTTTTTCACGATCGCTGATACGCATACACGCGTGTCGAAAGAGCGCGTCGTTGTATTCGTCATATGCTGCGAGGAACCGTGCTTCGTGGCCACTCAGGTTTTCAGTTGATTGCTCCCCTGCCATGTTGTGACCATTATACTCGAAGACGGGTGAAGTAGCTAAATCTTTCATGATAAAAACACTAATGTGGCCTCAAACATCTTAATATTTGACAAATGAGCCATATATGAGGCAAAGTATCCGGTAGATATAACCCTTATGAGGAACGAATGTAATGTCAGAACCGCAAATTGCTATCCGTAAAACATCTGCCAGCGGGTTGCGCAGAGCAACTGAAACACTAAATATTGGAGACTACTTGATTCTGGTAGATAATGACCGCCAAATAGTTGGCAAAGTCAGAAAAACCAATGGTCACGATGATTTGCGTACCCCCTACATCTGCCGACCTCATGAAACAAACCGCTTGTTCTCTCTTGCTCCGGAAATGCGACCAAGGCGGGTTAAGTTCAAAATGAGCGATTTCGGCGATCTCAAAAAAGAGATTGCGGACCTGCTCGCGAAGTGTCGCCTGGAAGAGCAGGATCTTACAATCCATGTGACGCTCCATGACAAGCCTTGTCTCACAATCACCGCCCACTAAAGACAAAGCAGCCCCACCAATTCTATTTGGTGGGGCGCTAATCGTCTACTACAGACTTTTAATCCGTTCTACCAATTCAGGCAGCTCTTCGACCAAAAAGTGGTTTTTATCGGTAAATGTCACTAGTTCTGCCTCTGGTAGAGCTTCTTTGTATTTGAGGGCATGTTCATATGGTACTAAAAAATCGTCCTTTGATTGCATAATTGTAATTTTTCTTGCTTTACCAGAAAGTTTAGGTAAATCTTCAATATTGGTCAGAAAATCACCACAATCTTTATCTGAAAATGTCCCATCTTGCACCGGACAGGCCATAATGATTAGTTCACGCACCATAAATGGTGCCCGATTTTCAGTAAAATATTTCGTAAGGAACATTGCACCTAGAGAGCACCCAATCAAAACAACATCATCACGCAAGTACTCAAAGTGTTTCTCAAACCATATTTTCCATTCTTCGTATTTAGCATTGTTCTTGTTAGGCATTGCTGGCATGAACACTTCATATGAATCACCCAAGTCAGATGCAAATGTACTAGTCCATTTTTTATAAGACCCAGCCGATGGTAAGTCCCAAATATCTTTGGTTTCTAAGCGCTCGATAAAATCTTGGTAATTTTTATATGATTCTCCCCCATGAATATAAAATACTTGTCGCTTTTCCATAATCTAATAGTTACGTTCCATATCTGGCCGATAATCAAAGTGAAAATACTCTCGCCTGGTTCCCAATCGAAATCCATGATTCTGCATAATATCGATAAACCACTCCTGTAATTCTTGGTATTTCTGGGCACTGTCATCTTCTTTATCTTTATAAAAGTCCACAAACAATGCGTCAGTCCCATCCTCTCCGTTTCGCATAAACACTTCTGCGTCAGTCTCTGGATTCCAAAGTGCCACATCAACTGACAATCCTTGTGCATGAGGCATATCATTCATATTGATCAGTCGGTCAGTCTCTTCTTGGCCAAACTTTTCTACCCTTCGCTGATACATGATTTCGTACAGAGATTTTGATCTATAACCCTCTTTTATATACATAACATAGCCTCGTTCTTGAAATTTATTATTGATACTAATCAGTAAATCAATAATATCTTTATGTACCTGTACCCGATCGCTAGTTAATCCAGCATCTAGAACATCCTGTTTACTCAAGCCTTTGCCTTCATACTTATGCCAATAGAAATTGGTTCCTCGCAGACCGTAGTCATCAATGTAAACAAATTGTGATTCCATAGAATCAATTTATCACAACCACTCGTTTTTCTTAAATAGCCACAAAACAAAGCCCACAATCAATACAATCGAGCCAATCACCACCCAAAACGCATACTGTGTCTCCATTAGCGGCAATGCCACGTTCATCCCGTAAAGTGAGGAAATAATGGTTGGGATAGTTAGTAGAATCGTCAATACAGTCAACGTTTTAATACGATTGTTCAAAGTATTGGTGAGAATTGCCTCAGCGGCACTGCGGACGTTTTGAATGGTTTTGAGAACCGACCGGGCCGAGTCGACCAGCTGGGTGTTGTCGATCATCAGGTCTTCCATCAAATCAACGTCGTTGGGGTGGAGTTTGATTACCCTGGCTTTGGCGATCTGCTGCAGTGCAGTGTTGGTCGGCAGCACCGCTGCGATCATATCGTTTAGCTTGTGTTCCACTGTCACAAACCGCTCGATTTCTTTGTTTCCGATTTTACGCAATTTTGCCCGGTCTTTGTGCACCGACCTTCGCAGTCGCACCAAATCAATTTCAAATGCATCCACGATTTCCTGCATAATCTGGATAAATAGCTTGGTTTTTTGGGTGGTATGCACCACGACCTTTCCTTCCAGCAGCGGCTTGATCTGTGGCAGCTCGCGCTGTACCACCGTCAGCACAAACGACTCCCCCAGCACGATCAAAAGCGGCGCTGTGTCAGTGTCTTCTTTTTTCTCGGCGTAGGGGTAGCGGGTAAAGAAAAACGTCGCATCATTTGACCGCTCAAACCGTGGCACCTCGTAAAAGTCGAGAGCATCTTCCACGAGTGCTTTATCTAGCGCCAATTCAATGAACAAGTCCGTCAATTCTTGTTCAGTTGGTGAAACAGCGTGAATCCATACCCCAGACCGTGTGACTGGAACTTGTTTTAGTTCTGAATCTTTGAGAGTACGGAAATAACGGGTGATCATTCTATCTAGTATAACAAAAGCACAAAGTCTTGGGATATAATCAATCCATGAATTGGGTCACCTTACTTACAGCCAGCATAGTGCTGAAATCAGGCGGAGCGATATTTCGTAGAAGGCTGCTAGGCAGAACTAACTCAGCTGATCCGTATGTCAGCGCAATATTTTTTAATTTATGTGCGGGCGCAGTTTTGTTACTGGTTGCACTAGTAGTTGGTTTCAAGCCATTTGATATATCACAGATATGGGTTTGGGTTCTAATCAACATCGGCGCAGCGGCTATTGCAGACGTGCTGCAATTTAACGCCATCAAACACATCGACGCAGGCAGTTTTGCAATTATTGAAAGCACCCGTGTCATATGGACAATCGTTGGAGCAACGATACTGCTACATGAAGGGTTGACTGTCGCGCAACTACTAGCAGCAGGAGTAATACTGCTAGCTGCAATGCTTGTGCTCTGGCCACAACGTTCAGTCTCAAAAAGTACTACCTTGGGGTTCATTTTGGCCGCTAGTTTTGCAGCTGTGTATGGAGCAGCCACGATCGTAGATCGAGTGTTGTTCTCAGCTGTAGACGTTATATCTTATTTATCCATCGCTTTAATTGTCCAAGGATTAATTTTGGCAATTATCTACCGAAGACGGCTCGGCAAGACTAAAGAATTGTTCAATCAAAACAATTTCATCCCATTTGCAGGTGACGTCCTGTTTTTTGTACCCTCAATCGTCTTACTACTAGAAGCAATCAAACGAACCGACAACCTGTCATTACTTAGCGCCTTACTACCACTAACGATTATTCTTTCTGTTCTATTTTCGATGATTTTTCTCAAAGAACGAGACTATCTGAAATACAAAATTGCTGGTTCCATATTAGCAATGGTCGGGGTTGCTTGGCTGGCTTTAATATAAAAATAAGGCAGATAAAACAAGGGCCCGGCAGGATAACAATCCAGCCGGGCTCTTTTCAATGTCTCTTTGGGCGCTTGATGGTAACCACTGCGCTCCCACTTTGCATCAGTGCATTGAGTGGTTTGTCGTAAAGCTGACGCTCAATCGCTGCCCTCTCAGTCTCATTAGCACCGAAGTACGCTCTGGCGGCCAATAACATCTTTGTTGTCATTTCAAACTCGTCTTCACCGAGAATGATAGATAACTTCTCTAGGAACACAGCGACTTTTGCTGTGCCAGGCTTGTCAAACCCAATCTGGTGATCATGTTCGACCTGACCACCGCGTGTGGTAGTGAAACCTGCGATACGATACTGGATTTGTTCCTCAGCCTCGTTCACTGAAACCATGTGCTTGTTAAACAAACCAAGCTCATCAACCAAATGTGCAGCGTTTTGTGCTGGATTGGCAGAATCAAGTCTTGCGACAAAATCCGCCAGCGTCTCTGGGATTGAATCCCGTACTGACATGTATGCTCCGCTCATATTCTTACTCCTTTTCAATGTGAAAGGTGCGCAACACTGCACACCAATTGTAAAAAACAGCGCATCCAAGCGCTTGCAAACAAAGTACTATAAATAATTTATTTGTCTAGCCTAAAAACGCGAGCGAAACAACTGACAGAACAATTGCCAAGGCTTTTTGTAGGTTCCAGTGTTCGTTGTAGAAAATGATAGACAACAGTATCGGAATCAAAATATATAACGCTCCAATTGTATATACGATACCAACTGGACCTCCAAGCGCCAAGGCATACAAACCACTTCCCAAAGAAACTATCAACAAAAGGCCTCTAACCAGTGACAATTTAATCATGACACCATCTGTAACCCTTATTCCCGGTATGATCATGGCAAGACTCCCCTGGGTGCGCCAATACTTATACAGAGAACCAAGTAGTGCTCCACAAGCATTTCCGGCCAATATCCATAGTGCGGTGTCGGCAAAAGTATCGAGAGTAAATTTATTTACGATAGCTCCAAATGCCGAGATTAAAGCTGTAATAACAATCAGAATCAAGCCAGCACGCAAATTACTCTGCCTTGTATGCTCACCCCGAGAAATTAGTAACAAAGGCACAAAAATACCACCCAGAAGCCCTAACCATTCCATAAATGTAAATGATTCTGAAAATAGCAGTATTCCGGCGGCAATAACCACAACTGGAGAAAGCACCTTGTTTAGTGGGAAATAAATAGTCGCGTCGACATGTCGCAACGCTAGCACTCGCATTATTGCGCCTTGCACAGCCACCAAACCAACCAAGAAACCTAGGAGTACTGGAATAATATGAAACACCTCCCAATCTCCCCAAACTAATACAAGGGGAACAATGATAAGTGCTTTTGCAATTGACCCAAGGAGAATAAACAAGCCGGCGTCGTAGTCACGCTTGGCAGCCACCTTAACTAAAAAAGGCGGGATCCCACCCACTATTGCTGCTACAACGGCCAATACAAACCAAGGTTCCATCCTACGAGTATACAATACAAAACAACATTAAATATGTCTGACATTGGTTTGTTTTATGTAGGGGGAGCCGGGAGTCGGTCGCCTTTGCATCAGTATATTCTACGACTTCGTCTTGAATCTACTGTGCCACGCGACCCCGACGCTCAAATCGTCCTCCCTTTGGTCCGAGCGATATATTCACTCTTTTTGATTCCCCGCAGCTCTCCATACAAAATTGTTGGTTCTATATTAGCAATGATTGGGGTTGCTTGGGTGGCTTTAGTATAAAAATAAGGCAGATAAAAGGCCCAGCGGATTTCCGCCGGACCTTTTGTTTTCTTCTTTGGTCAAATCAGTCGCGCAAGAGCTCATTGATACCAGTTTTGGAGCGAGTCCGCTCGTCAACTGTTTTCACAATCACTGCACAGTAGAGATTAACCTCCGCTGAGTCGCGTGCGCTACGTGAAGGCATAGAACCAGCTACCACGACCGAATATGGTGGTACTTCGCCATACATGACCTTGCCAGTCTCGCGATCGACGATTTTAGTCGACTGGCCGATGAACACACCCATACCGAGAACCGAGCCTTCGCGAACAATCACTCCTTCGACCACCTCTGAACGAGCGCCGATAAAGCAGTTGTCTTCGATGATGGTTGGACCAGCTTGCATCGGTTCCAACACACCACCGATGCCGGCACCACCAGAGATATGGCAGTTCTTGCCAATCTGTGCACATGAGCCAATTGTGGCCCAAGCATCAACCATCGTCCCTTCACCGACATAGGCGCCAAGGTTAACAAATGACGGCATGAGCACGACGTCTTTGGCAATATAAGCCGAACGACGAACGATGGATCCAGGCACTGCCCGGAATCCCGCCGCACGCCACTGCTTTGGCCCCCAGCCATCAAACTTGGAAGGCACTTTGTCCCACCAACCTGAATTACCAGGACCGCCAGGAATTTGTTCCATGTCGTTCAAACGAAACGACAGTAAGACAGCCTTCTTGACCCACTGGTTTACTTGCCAGTGAGTCGCATTTGAATGACCGTCTGCAACGGTCGTAGGTTCAGCGACTCGAAGCGAACCATTGTCGAGACGCTGCAGTGTCTCCATAACAGCTAGCCGGCTTGGCGCATCGTGGCACAGAGTTGAATTGATGTCAGCACGCTCTTCCCACATAACATCAATCGCCCCCTCAAGTTCGATTAAAGATTTCCACATAGAATCCATCTTTGTTCTCCTTCAGAGTTTCGAAAGCCGCTACGCGGCTAGTTTCCATTCAATTTGGATGATTGCATTTAGCTCCATTAGATCAGTCGGCACTTCGTGATCCATAAATTCTTCACCGAAGTAAAGAAGCACCAATTCACGACAATAGTCGCTCATTTCAACTGGCTTACCTGATTGGTAATCAGCGATCATGTTGTGACGAAGGTACGTCAGATACGCAACAAAAAGTGCTGACTTGCACTTATCTTTCACCACAGCGGTTGTTTTGCCGCTAATGGTGAAACTCTTGATGCAGGTCATGACCTGATTCTCACGACCGATCAAAGCTGAATCCATCAACTTCTGAAAATTACCAGGTAGATCATCGGGCTTAAAAGGTGTCAATCCATTAAACTTTGGAATTGACCCCAGCTCTGCCATGTCCATACCACCCATATCCGTCTCCTATCTTACGTAAAGGGTGCGCAACACTGCACACCAGTTTCAAAAAACAGCGCATCCGAGCGCTTGCAAACAAAGTACTATAAATAATCTCTTTGTCTAGCCTAAAAACGCGAGCGAAACAACTGACAGAGCGATCGCAGCTGCCTTTTGCAAGTTCCAGTGTTCGTTGTAGAAAATGATGGCGAGAACGATCGGGATGAGGATATACATGGAATGGATGGTTTGGACCACCGAAAGGGTCCCTCCAAGTGAATAGGCATATAACATTGCCCAGACACCGGTAACAATAAAGGTTGACCTAAGTACCGCTATCTTTACCAAAAGACTGGTAGTTTCTTCCTTAATCAGTACAGGTATTTTTCGCACACCATTCTTACGCACTATCAGGAAAACCGCCCCTAGAGAAATCCCTAAAACCGTCAAAAGCAGCGTTGTATTTACAGGCACCTCAGCCACAATTGCATACTTTGCAGCAACAGCCGTTATTGTCGACAAAATACCTGTTATTAAGATCAACAATAAGCCCATCCTTAAATTCTCTTGTCGACTATTTTCTGACCTGTTAATCAGCATAAGTGGCACTAACAACCCAACAATCAAACCTGTCCACTCAATTGCGCTAAATGATTCTTCAAAGAATGTAACACCAATACATATAGCTAACGCCGGCACTATTAACTTAAATAAAGGGAAATACAGAGTTGAATCAATATAACGCAACGCATACACTTTGAGACTGCCAGCTAAAGCAGACGTCATACCAGCAACAAAAACCACAAAAGCGATCCAGCCAAAGCCAAATAGTTGCTGAGGCCATACAACGAGTAATGTAGTAGTAATAACCATTGAAGTGAGTGAGCTATATAGTATGTACAGCTCTGCATTACACTCGTTTTTTGCAGCTACTTTAAAAAAGAAGTTGCTAATACCAGACACGACCGCTCCTCCTACTGCTACCCAAAACCACAGTTCCATATCGGGTAAGTATACAATACAAAACAGCGTCAGACATGTCTGACGCTGTTTTGTATTTTGTCGGGGAGCCGGGAATCGAACCCGGGCCGCACGGTCCCAAACCGTGTACACTACCATTATGCTACACCCCGATTTTGCAAAAGCAAAATCGTTTCTATTTTCGATCTGAGCATGAAATGCGAAGCAGAAAATAGACTCTATATTTTGATTTCTTCTTAGGAGCAGAAATATAATTCACAGCTACCAAAGTCCGCAAAATATACCACCTCTACGAAAAAAATGCGAGCTTACTCACCCACCATCTGACTTACACTCCGTGCCAGTTCCAGGTCCTTGTGTGTTATCTGGTTTCCAGCATCATGGGTGGTTGTTTCCACGTGTAACGTGTTGTATCCATAGGTCACCGTTGGGTGATGGTTGAGCTCATCTGCCAAGTCACACAGCTGTGTCACCACTTGGCGTAACTGGGCAAAATCTGCCAGTTTCCAGTTACCTACCAGCGTATTGTCACTAAGCTGCCAGGAACTATGATTTTCTAAAAAAGTGTTGATGTCTTGTTCCATATGAAACCAGCATAACACGGCACCCAGTAGAACCTAAATCAATCACTTAAACGTTTCACGTGGCACACATATTCCCTGTTCCACATGGCACAGCGCGATGAACTATAAGATAATGTTAGGAATATACTTTATGGTAGCAAACTTTTCACGTGTAACTATCCGAACAGCAGCAATATCGATCTGCCAATCCAGATCACAATTGTTTTCTGACAACCAGGACTCTATCGCCCGATTCATGCGTTGGATCTTTTTATAGTGCACATTATCTTCGGGATTCCAGGTTTCATGTGTAACAGCGTAGTCTAACGCTGCTTTCGTTTCATATGAAACTGTTTTAACTTCTACAAACCTTATAATCTGCTTATTTTCCAACGTTTCCCGTGCAACAATGTCGATTTCTCCCCATTTTTTCAAATAATTAGTATCTAACACCAAAAAACCCTGTTTTTTAAGGTAATTAACGGTAATTTGTTCACCCAAAGCGCCTACCTGGTTCTTTTTTCCTTGTTTATTACTTTGTTTCATATGAAACGTTTCACGTGGCAGGTCTTACTGTATTTCACGTGAAATACCCTTACAGTATACCAAATATAAATAAAGGACAGGTTATGCACCTGTCCTTTATCCCCATATCCCCAGTCTTATACACAGTTATCTACAGGACACCTTCTAAGAGACTGTTTTCAAAATTAACAGTGTTAAATCCAGTGTCTAGAATAAAGGCTTCAAACTGTTTATCTAGTCCGGTAAAGATGGCTAGGCCTACCAGTAGGAAGATGACTCCTAAACTACGCTTGAACCCACCGTGAGGATCAGCTGCCCAGGCAATATTCCCGACAAACCGTTGACCAAGTAGGGCAATTAGCATGAGGACAGACGCTAAACCAGCTGTATACACTAGTAAGTACACAGTACCTAAAGCAAAACTAGCAGGGAGGACCGCTGCCAGGATCAGGAAATAAGTCGGGCTGCAGCTAGAAAACACTGGTCCAAGCGCTGCACCGATGGTGATATCGCCCCACAGGCTCTTTTTCGTATAACCACTACCCACCACGGCATTTCCGCTCCGGGAAAGCTTGTTCATACCTGGCACCTTGCTCCATATGGTAGGGAAGGTGAACGTGAAACCAATCAGGATCAGGATTAAGCCAGAAAAATAAGCCCAAAATGACGTCGGAATGTCTATGAGTAGGGTACTAGCCTTGAGTAGGTAGGTAAATACCAGAATCGAGGCAGATAGTGAACCAATCACTATGTATGGCGTATATCTACTCCGGGCACCGGCACTGGTACCGATAATAACCGGTAAAAGCGGCAAGATACATGGCGCCAGGACTGTCAGTACTCCAGAAAAGAAAGCTAGCAGTAGAAACGATACAGCTAATGTTTCCATAGCTATTTTAGAGTTGATTCACTACTTGCTCGAGCGTATTTGTCAGTCCAGTGATTTTTTTGACTTCGTTTCCACTAGCATCCACAACGACCAAGGTATGTTGTCGAACCACGCCGTATTTCCGCTTTAGTTCAGTCTGCGTATCGTAATCGAGCTTTAAAATGTGGGTGTCAGCGGGAATATCACTCAAACTAGCATTAATGTCGTTCTCTAAACCACGGCATGATGGGCACCAATTAGCATGGAAAAATAGTACGACAGTACCATCGTCTGCTAATGCCAGTTTATCTGCACTATATGGCTGAAAGGTACCAGCTGATGCGGCAGGTACGGGCGCTGATGCTGTTTCTGGCGCATCATCCATCATCTCTGACCCTATATCCATATCATCATCCTTCATGTCCATTTCATCTTCCATCATTTCACTTTCTATAGCTTGCGCAGCTGAATCGGTCACGGTTTCACCCATATCATCAACCATAATGTCCTCGATTACTTCCATTTCAGCGTTATTTTCTAGGAGTTGGGTGGCGGCTGAGGGTCCATCTGAGGTAGTAAAGATACTCAAGACCCCGAGCAAAACAGCAATTGCGGCCAGAATTACGATAATACGGGTAACACTTAGCCCAGATTGTAGATTTGTCTGCATATATTTTAACTATTTGTATATATTCTAGTATACGTGGGGGTTGTGAGATTTATTTCGGTGCGGGTGAGGGTAGGTAAAGCGGCCTGGGGTAATCGAGTCACCTTTGCATCAGTATTTTGTTCGTCTTACGACTCCAAACTATTGTGCGACGCGACCCCGACGCTCGAATCGTCCTCACTTTGTTCCGGGCGATATACTCACTCTCTTTCGATTACCACGCAACATGCATCCAGCATGTTGCTCAAGGCCACAAAATGAAAAACACCCGTGGGGGTGTGTTTTCCAGCTCTCGTGAGCTGCGGTTTATGTGAGCGCTACACTATGGGTTGATCAGGCAATATCTACCCCCGGTAGATATAACAGGCCGCACTAAAACAATAAACACCCGTCAGGGTGTTTATTGTTTTAGTGCGGCCTGGGGTAATCGAAACCCCGACTGATCCTTGGCAAGGACCCGTTATACCACTTAACCAAGGCCGCATCGGTATTTTTCTTATTTTATCAGGTCTTTTTGCAGCAAATTGATCCAAGTAACCAATTTACGCTTCAAACCAGTGCTGCCGATTATAGTATTTCCAACCCCAAAGTGCAATGGCTTGTTTTGGGTACTAGAAATGACCTGTGTGCGGTGAAACTGGGTGTAGGGGAGACGCAGTGCCTTTGACCACCGTTTCATGCACACAGACTCAGTATGGGCCGGATAGAGGACGAGCTGGACCCGAGGCTGATCGTTTGTCACCCCCATATATTCACGCACAAACTTCAGAAATATCACATGACTTTCAATTGCCGTGCCCGACAAACGAATTGTCCGCTTATCCGTCATGTCACCATGCCCAACGTACAACATCAGACCAGCAACAAAGAGGGGATCTGTTTTATAGTGTTTAAATTCTGTTATAGCGGCCTGCTCGAGTTCGGTATAGCGAGCATTTCTTTGTTTTGCTAGGGTTTTATTGACCAACCGTAGACGTTTAGCGTTTTCTTGTCCAGCGCGGCGTTTGTTTTGTTTGGTGACATCAGCTGAAACAGCGTTACCAGCCAACCATTTCGAGATGGTTGACTTACTCACATCACACACCTTGGCGATTTCCTGCAGGGTAAACCCACGTTCCCGTAATCGTAAGGCAGTAACTAGGTTTTCTTGATTTCGAACCATACAGATAGTCTATTATACACTATTACATATGTTTCGTTTGTATATAAACACACCACTTCGAAGGGAAGCGGTGTGTGGTTGCTTTATACACAATAAGTTTACGGACCTTCTTCAAATTCTTCTCCGACGACTACTGTCCAACCTCGATCACCAACAGTGGCTGTGTGCAGCTTGCCAATAGGGACGTCGAACCGATCACCGGCCTTCAGCACCTTTATTGTGCCTTCAAAATCAATAGTAATTGAGCCATCGGTTATACATAGGGCTACCTTTCCTTCGTGGGCGTGTTCTGGGTATTCGGTACGCGCAGGATCAGTCCACTCATAAACAGTGGGGAAGCCCTCTTTTTCTAACGTCTGCATGAATCGTTCTGACAGTTCCATATACGAACAGTATAGCAGTATTACCTGATTGCTTTTTAACGAAAGTAACGTATGATATCCGACACGAAGCGAAGACAATATGCACCCATAGTGAAATGGATATCATAACTGACTTCGGATCAGTCGTTGGGGGTTCGAGTCCCTCTGGGTGCACAAAGGTAAAACAAAACACGCTGCGTTGGCAGCGTGTTTTGTTTTTGATACTAAAAAGTTTTAGTATCGTGCCTTTGTGTAAGGCGGAAGCATGTAATTTGCTCATTTCCTAGAGCAAATTACAGCTGTTAAAAAGTGACTCAATGTCACTTTTTAAGGGTCGAGAGCGCTTAGTAGAATCGGCACTAAGTGCACGATTATATTTAACGACTCGTGACCACATAAAACTAACGACTCCTGACCGAACCCCTTAAACCACCCAATTCGCACCGCTTTTCTGTTACAATTACCGCAACATGCAGATCACTCCCGTTCATATTCCAGACGAAGTTAAAAACGTGGCTGAAACCCTAGAAAAAGCTGGTTTTACTGCTTATTTAGTTGGAGGTTGCACTCGTGACTTACTTATCGGACGGACTCCCAAGGACTGGGACCTAACTACTGATGCTCATCCAGAACAGATCCAAGCCCTGTGGAGTGAGGACGAGACATTTTGCAATAACGATTTTGGAACAGTTGGAGTAAAGACTGAGAGCGAAGATGAGACGCTCCAGGTGATCGAGGTGACTCCGTACCGTAGCGAAGGTATCTATACCGACAACCGAAGACCAGACACCGTTGCTTTTGGAGTATCTTTGGAAGAAGACCTACAGCGACGAGACTTTACCGTCAACGCTATCGCGTACCGGGTAGCAGATAACACTACTGTAGATCTGTTTGACGGGGCAGGCGATATTGTAAAAAAACGCCTCAAAACTGTTGGTGAACCAGACAAACGATTTTCTGAGGACGCCCTACGAATGATGCGGGCGGTGCGACTAGCAGGGCAGCTTAACTTTGCCATCGAGAGTGATACTATGCGATCTGTCTATGAAAATAAGGCTCTTTTGGAAAATATCGCGATCGAACGAATCGCTGACGAGTTCTCGCGCCTACTGATGACCGACACTCCGCTGCAGGGAATAGTGATGATGGAACGCCTGGGCTTACTTTCATACGTTATTCCTGAACTACTAGATGGAATTGGGTGTGAACAGGGTGGAATCCATGATTTCGATGTCTATGAACACAATTTACGTACCTGTCAGGCTGCCGCAGACAAAAAACACCCTTTGTTTATGCGTTATGCGGCTCTTTTACACGATATAGCCAAGCCAGCGACACGTAGAGAGGGTGGAAAAAATAAACGGTACACCTTCTTTGGACACGAAGTAGTAGGGGCCAAGATGACCAACAAAATCATGCGCAGACTACGATTACCTCGTGATCTGACCGAGAAAACGGTTAATTTAGTGCGCTGGCACATGTTTTTTGCTGATCCAGACGAAATAACTCTGTCTGCTGTGCGCCGTACAATCACCCGCATAGGCGAAGATAATATTGAAAACCTGCTTAATTTACGGGTTTGTGACCGAATTGGCACTGGGCGGCCAAAAGAGCAGCCATTTAGGTTCCGCAAGTACAAAGCAATGGTGGATGAGGCATTGCGGGACCCAATTAGCGTAAAAATGCTTAAAACCAACGGTGATAGGTTGATGGAACTCACCGGAGAACGCCCAGGGCGTAAATTAGGCTATGTTTTACACGCTCTTTTGGAAGAAGCCCTAGATGATAGCACTAAAAATACTGTAGAATACATGGAAAAACGGGGAATAGAGCTATTTGCACTACCAGAAGCAGAATTACAACAACTGGCTGAAGCCGGAAAACAAAAGCAAGCGCAAGAAGAAGCGCAAGCAATAAAAGACATTCAGCGTGAACACAAAGTAGGATAAAAGACAAAACCGCTCTCTAGAATTTCTAGGAGCGGTTTTTGTATACTGCTATCTCCCATCACGGAAATAGAGACTGCCTAAGGAACAAAAAGAACTGGCTTCGCTTGGTATGAAAAAGGCCTTGGGGAGTCAGCTGACGAGAAGGGTGGGTTTCTCACTAGCTGGCTTCCCAAGGCCTTTGTGGAGAGCTTATGTTGAACGTGTTGTTCAGGTTGGCGCAATATTTGTTGCTAACCAAAAGTGTGCTCTATGTTGTTTTTGAATACTGTTTCTATGTGGGTGGTCGAAACAGAATCCGTCGTCTCTTCTTAAGTTGTGGTTATAACGAATGTTGTCGTTATATTGAGTTAAGTTCTTTCGAACTTATTGGAGGTAATACTCAATTGGATTTTGAATGATCTCTTGAAGGGTCTTCCCTTCAAGAGATGGGATTTATTCAGGATGTTTCCTGTGCAAATCTCATCTCTTGAAGCTTTGTGGATGACTGCTTGCCCTTTCTGGGCCTACCAACAATATACTCCTACTCAAGGACAGGGTAAAGGACAAGGCTGTGTATAAGTGTCCTTTAAGATATTTGTTTGACAAATGTGTGTTTCGGGTTGTTGTAAAAAATGGCCCAAAGGCCATTTTAGAGTTCTATGCTGATGTCGATTGAGACGGGGCAGTGATCACTCCCTAATACAGCAGGGTGAATCTGGGCTTGTTTTACTAGCTCTTTTAAGGATTCGTGAATCATCACGTAGTCAATTCGCCAACCAACATTACGTTCTCGTGCACCACCAAAGTGTGACCACCAGGTATACAGCTCGGGGGTGTCAGGATGGAGCAAACGTAGTGAATCTACGAAACCACGATTGTGCATTTCGTCAATACCTTTTCGCTCTTCTGTGGTGAATCCTTTTTTGCCCACATTTTGTTTTGGTCGAGCGAGGTCGAGCTCAGTGTGGGCGACATTAAAGTCACCACAAAAAATCACCGGCTTCTTTTTTTGTAGCTCAGTCATGTACTGCAAGTACGCCGGGTCCCACTGAGTCCGCATCGGGATCCGTGACAGGTCGTCTTTGGAGTTTGGCGTGTAGACGGTCGAAATATAAAATGGTTCGAATTCAGCCACCATCACCCGACCTTCGTTGGTGGTGTCACCATACTCGTCAGTTAGTTTGTAAGAATCTTTTATGTGTTGGGGAAGACCATTGATGACATCAAGCGGTTCTTCTTTGGAAAAGATCGCGGTGCTGCTGTAGCCCTTTTTCTCTGCCGAGTACCAATATTGATGATAGTCCGGATATAATTCCGCAAAATCATCCTCAACCTGGTCGGGCTGCGCCTTGGTTTCTTGCATACACAACACATCTGGATCATGTTTTGCTAAAAATGAGGCGAAAAGCGCCTTTTTCTGCACTGCCCTGATGCCATTAACGTTCCAAGAGTAGATTTTCATGGATTTAGTGTATCAAATGTTTTGTTTTTGCCTATTTTTGGCCATACCGCCGTCTAGACTTTCCTGGGCGGCGCTCTTTATTGCTATACTAAAGAAATGAATACCTCACATGACAGTGCGACTCCAGCCCATGGACAACAAGTAATTACCGCTTGTGCATTTATCCATCAGGAGTTTGATGGAGTGTGCAAGCTTTTTATGCCAAAACGAGCAGACACCAAGGCCTTCTTGCCTGGAACATTTGAATTACCTGGTGGCCACGTGGATTTTGGAGAAAATATCGTAGCAGGACTAAAACGTGAAATTACTGAAGAACTTGGAATGAGCATTACTGTAGGTGATCCATTTGGCTCATTTACCTATACAAATGAGGTGAAAGGGTCGCATAGTATCCAGGTTACTTATTTTGCGCAGTTTGTAGAAGCTGTAGAACAAATCAAGCTCGATCCCAAAGACCATTCAACGTTTGACTGGTTTACCAAAGAAGATGTCATAGCGCGTCGTCTTGAACTTATTTCTGAAGAAATGATTGACCCGGCCGTTGGCGAAGATCCACAATATTTAGACATATTACGTGGGTTTGACCTACTAAAAGGTGGGGGGGGTTAATTTTTGGTAGACAATTTTTAAAAAAGTTGTATTGTGATTTCGGACCTGTAATTAGGAGAAACATCATGTCTGAATTTATTACTGCCGCAGACTTAGTAAGAGCTGCTAAAAACCTCATCCTCGACCGTTATGAACAAGGTCGTCATCACGTTGCAACTGCTCTCAGGTGTAACCAGGATGTATACTTTGGTCTCCATCTCGATACACAGGGGATTGACACCTGTGGTGAACCGAGCGCGATAAGTGCTGCCATCGTGGCTGGCAAAACTCGTTTCGATTTGATCGTCTCAGTTCACTGGACTGGTAACTCTGGCGACGAGCCAACTATTATCACTCCATGCGGTAACTGCAGGCATCTGTTGTTGGACATTATTCCTCATGTAGAAGTGCTTGTTCCAAAAGGGAACATGGACGGGTATAAGATGGTTACTCCTGCTAGTCTCCTGCCCTATGCGTATCAAAAACCGACCTGAGTCGATACAAAAGATCTTTCAAACGGCCGCCACTCGCGGCCGTTTGCTATACTGCATCTACACCTTATTTCTAATTCCATCTTATGGCCCATCTACACTACGCACTCGACCTTTGTATTGAAGCATTTATTGTTAATGACGGAGCGGTTCTACTACGTCTGCATGACAAATATAATATGTGGGCTGGACCAGGTGGGCACATTGACCCCAATGAGGACCCAAATGAAGCAGTTCTGCGGGAGGCTATGGAAGAAACCGGCCTTGCAATCAAACTGATTGACCCAACTAACTTTGAAAAGAAGGATACGGAACATAATTGGGAATTAGTTCCACCAATGTTTATTAACCGACACCATATAAATGAGCACCATGACCATAGTGCACTGGTGTTTGCAGCCACATCTGACAGTCGGGATATTAACCCAGGACCAGGCGAAGACCCTAATGTGGAATTCTGCTGGGTGAGCGCAGCGGAGCTGGAGGATATGCACCAAAATGACGACCGACTACGCTATGAGCACTATCAATACGCAAAGAAGGCACTGGAACTTGCTAGTAGATAGACTGTATACTGCCTAGATTATGGAAATGTGGTTTATATGGGCGTTGATAGCTACGGTTTTCGCTGGATTGCACGTGTTTATCCAAAAGATCGGTTCGGTTCGGCAATACAACTCCAACCTGCTCAATACCTATGGAGGTATGCTGTCTGGGACACTCGGCCTGGTTGCGGTGTTGTTTGTAGGTGGATTTGATTCTCTATCCTGGGTAATGGTTCTGTTTGCCGGAGTAGCTGGGGCATCGTATCTTGTTGGGTCTAATTTACGCATGGATGCAATGCGTTATATAGATACAACGATTCTGCTACCGCTACATAAATTTTTTAGTCCGTTATTCGTTTTACTCTTTGGACTGATTGTTTTTCAAGAAGTACTAACTACAGCTGAATGGTGGGGAATATTACTGGGGGTACTAGTTCCGCTGTTACTTATATCCAGATTTGAAAGCAGTCGCCAACATAACCTAAAAAAGGGTTTAATTCTATTAGTGATCAGTGCTGCGATCACAGCCACCAATGCTGCGATTAATAAGTATGGCGTGAGTATATTTGAATCTGTACTGCTGTTTGCTGCCATTTCACACTTTGGTAGTACAATCCTTGGTTTTATAAGCCATAAAATGCGGAGAAAAACCACGGCAGCAATGACTCATCATCCCTTTGATTCTAGACTATTGTTACTAGCTGGAGTACTGGGGGTAGTTCAATTTGTTAGTTTTAATGCTTTTTTGTACGCATTTGCAACGGGTGGTCCATTGGCTGTTGTCTATACAATCCATTCTCTATACATAGTTATCCCAATTGTACTGGCGATCATGTTCTATAGTGAGCATTGGAACCTCAGAAAGGCTCTGGCGATTGTTATTTCTATCGCTGCCATTCTGCTGCTTGGATAAGCTTGCTATACTAACCTCACTCACCATGAAGCAATTTTTAAAATCGTTCTATCAGTGGCTATTTACAATACCCGAAATATTTTATCCCTTCGCACAAGAAATTGAAGGGAGGTGGGTTCGAGGAAAGCGTGCTCACCAAAAAGCTTTACAAGAGGGGTATGATTTACTTGGACACGGACGATTTGGTTTTAAACTTACGTTGTACCGGGGGGTGTGGCATGTGATTGGTTCCATTACATTTATCAGCCTTGTAACTCTGTTTGCTGACAGATTTCTAGGTAGCCAAACCGCACTATATGTACTACTTGGAGCAGCCATCATCGCACTCTGCTTCCAAGAATTTGTGGTACAAACAAAACAATTAAACCAAAGTCACCGCAAAGCGGTGTTTGATGTCTTCACCTGGGTGCTGCCAATGGCCGTCTATGTAGCGTTTTTGATTTCGTGATATAAAGTATAGATGAAATTATTTCTCATTCGACATGGACAAACTACTGGTGATTTAGAAGATCGTTACGGCGGTACGTACGATGATCACCTAACTGAGCTGGGACAAAAACAATTACAAGAAACTGCAGACAAACTGGTTGATTCTGGTATAGAGACTATATTTCATAGCCCACTTGTTCGTGCCCGTGAAAGTGCTGAAATAATTAGCAATACAATCAACTGTACTCTAGTTCAAATCAAGGGAGTACAAGAACGCGACTACGGAATCCTGGGCGGACTGACAAAGACAGAGGCTCTCGCAAAGTTCCCAGAAGCAGTAAAAGCGCACAAGGACCATACAAACACTGATCCAGAGGGAGAATCTTGGGCAGATTTTAATGATCGAGTAGTAACTGCGTTTACTAGTATCGTCGAACAAGCACCAGAATCGTTTGCAATCCTGGCACACGGAGGTTCAATAAAACGAATACTGGCACACCTGGGCGAACCATTACCAGACTCGATCCCAGACGGAGGTATTATCGAGCTAACAATTTAACAAAGTATGAAAATCACTAAATTTGGGCAATGTTGTTTATTGATTGAGGTTACAGGGAAACGAATCCTCACTGATCCAGGTCGATTTAGTACGAGTCAAAATGATGTAACTGACATTGATCTGATACTGATCACTCACGAGCATGCTGACCACCTGCATAGCGAATCACTACTAGCAGTTTTAGAAAAGAACCCAAACGCACAAGTCGTTACTAATACAAGTGTTGGAAAAGTGCTGGCTGAACTAAGAGTTGATTACGATCTTCTAGAAGGACGCGATAACGATACTTGTGCTGGCGTACATATAGAAGCCTTTGATGGCGAACACGTTGAAATTATTGACGATTTTGGGATTGTTCAGAATACCGGCTATTTTATTGCTGAAAAATTATTCTACCCAGGTGATGCATACACTAACCCTGAAAAAGAAGTGCCTGTGCTGGCACTACCAGTAGCTGGACCATGGTGCAAATTATCAGACGCCATCAAATATGCTCGTGAAGTGAAACCAAATAAAGCATTCCCGGTACACGACTATATGCTCAGCGAGGCAGGAAAAAAAGGAACCTATAATCATGTTGCGCGAGAACTGTCTGCAATTGGCACAACGTTTACAGAACTAAGAGAAGACGAATCAGCTGAGTTTTAGGAACTGCTAGATAATTCTAGTATCGCCGACCATTTATCATAGTGAGGTTTGGCTGCTTGTTTTGCCTGCTCCGAAGAAATACGATCATACATCCAGTCAATCTTTTCTTTGATTGTCTTATACCCTTCTGTTTTAACTTTGTTAATCACAAAGTTTTCTGCTGTAGTTTCAAAGAAACTGACCGAGTCGGCATCTTTCATGGCATTTTGCTCTGTATCACCGCCTTCTTCGTGCCTTGAGATCAAATGCGTGACACTGTTGATAAAACCTTCTGTTTGATTTTCTTTCTCAAGAAAATTTCGCATAATTTGAGCTCCGCTCTCTTGATGCTCTTTTAGAAAAGTTGGATCGAGGAAACTGGCTGGCGCTGGTTTACTTTTATCACGAAAGGCTCGTTCGATATCGTGAGCATAGGCAGCTACCTTGTGGGCATCACTACACTCAGAAATAAACTGTTCAATCCAAAATACAGCTCGCTCAAAGTGCGATTTTTGCTTACCTTGAAAGGACTCGTCAACGTACACAATTGTCTTTGTAAGAATATCCATACGTTTCGATCATAGCACATGAGCGTAAAGGGTTGAATTTTAGCTTGTATTTATTTACAGCTGTGCTTTAATTCAGCTAGCGAAACAAACTCCTTTGAAGTACGGCAAAGTGAAGAAGAAGTGACGTTTTGTATTAATACAAATAAACAAACATAAGATGAAAGGAACAATCATTCGAAAGCGAGACGAGGGGTACGGGTTTATCAAGCCAGAACAAGGCGACAAAGACGTTTTCTTCCACGCTTCAGCTCTAGAAGCAGTTGAATTTGATGACCTACAAGAAGGTGACGTTGTGTCATTTGATATCGAAGAAGGTCCAAAAGGACCTGCTGCGGTAAACGTAGACCGAGCGGCTGCAACTCCAGCTACAGACGACGCTGCATCAGACGATACAGCTGACACTGACGAAGCTACAGAAGAAGCTGCGTAATCCACGCATCAATAAGAAAACCGGCGCGACCCCTGGGGTCGCGCCGGTTTTCTTTTTTACTCTCATGATTTAGTAGTAAAACTCATCAGTAAATCGTTATATCTTTGCTGTAATTGATTGTATCGTGGCGTGATATCGTTTGTTGACCCAAGTATTACTGACAAAAATATCTTCCCAGTACTATTTGGTTGCAGCAATACCAGTGGGGAAATATTTGCATTTCTTTCTAACTTCTTTTGCACTTTTTTGCTGGACTCAGGCTCTGCTCCTAAAATAAGCCGGTACCAGTCTGCTAGCTCGTTAGTAGTTTTGTTTGGCTGCCATCGATACGGACTAGGGTTACCGACCCCAGCTTGATTAACAAGATCTTTCGAGACCATATACTCTGCTCGGTAAGCGTTCATCAGGGTTATTTTGTCAGGCCCGTATTGCTTTAAAGTTTCAGCCACTTGGTTATTTTGGGCAGGCGAAAGTTCACCTTCTAGCTGCTCCAAGGTATCGGCGGCGATATCATATAGGGCAATTGAAACCAATTCTTCGATCAACATACTATTTGAGATAGCGAGCTGGTTTGCCACCCGCACAATTGCTAAGGCGCTCTCCATAGCATCTGTCGTATTGCCAACCGACAAGGACACGATGGCTCGATCTGCAACCAGATTAGCAACATTGCGTATGTCGTTGAGTAGACACGCTTCTGCTACTGCGGAGTAGTTGTTAACCATTGTTGGACACTGATACCCAGGCAATGTTGATGCTGCAATAAAAGCGTCGGTTAAATCACGATCGGTACGTCCATCGATGATCGGTAATACATAATATGCATTATCTGATTGACTAAGTATCTCAACTGGCGCTAACACCAAATCTGCATCATCTACTGTGGCTGCATCACGAGAGAACACCTGAACATATACCAACAAGATCAAGACAAGGAAAATAACCGCGAGTACGATTTTTTTCAAAGTTTTCATGAGAGTATTTTAACAGACAGCTGGTATACTTATATCAATGTTCTTCGCCTCGATCATTAGCGATTATTTTGTCTGGCACTACACCCAAGCGTGGTGGCAGATGTGGGCTGTCTGGCGCAACTTTTTGTTTGTAGTGATTCACTTTTTCTCTATCCCGCAGCTGCTGCGATCCTGGTTTGCTCCATTTAAACGCACTACCCAGGATCGAGGAGACAAATTCAATCTCGAAGACCTCGCTGCGTACGTGATTATTAATTTCCTGTCTCGAATCGTCGGGGCAATCGCTCGGACCGGGATTATCGTTGTTGGGCTGCTGACGTTACTGCTGACAATTGCTGGGGGATTTCTGGTGTATCTATTTTGGATGGTAGCACCATTTTTGATTGTTGGTTTGATTGGAGCGAGTATTAGTTTATTTCTTATATAAATATGTATACGCTTTACGACAGCATCCAACCTTTTAAACCAGCTGTGCGACTAGAACAGCTGGTATCACGGCGGGCACTCGGTAGTATGCGAGCGTTTGGGACGGCCGCATTTTTACTCGGCGGAGCAACGGCCGCGGCGTTACACTTTTTCCCAGAGGTATTTGTCGACTATTACATGTATCGCAACTACGCAGCCGGCGTCAGTCTGCTTGGGTTAGCTGTATGGACCGATACACTGCTAGCGATTTGTTATCACAATAACTACTACTTCAAAGGCCTCCACTCGATCCTTGGACTGGAAGAGACTCCGGCTCATGGCGCAACCTATGATGTGGCGACTGTGACCCTTTGTAACCCAGATGATGTTGGAGCAGCTTTTGTTGAATCAAATTTTGGGCGCACAGTACTCATTCGATCTGGGCTAACACTAGATCAGATCAGTGCTTATGTACAAAGCAAACGGCAGCCAATCACAGCCAACATGATTACGCTGCCGGAAGGAGAAGTGTTTAGCATCATTGGGCTAGGAAAGCACTTGCTAGCACACGATCCCGCATTTGCAGCATTAATACACGACAATGGAGTACTTCCGGAGTACTTCCTTGGTTCACTACGATGGACCATCGGGGCCTACCATCAGCAAAAACGAATTGCTCGGTGGTGGAGTCGAGATAACTTATCTAAAACTAGCCGCATTGGTTCAGAACTATCCTACGGTGTGGCATACCTACTAACGCGTTATTCTAAAAACATCCAGACCACAGCCGTGTTTTCGACCCTGACTCGAGACAGTTCTTTTGCAGCAGAAAAAGTAATCGAGATCGAAACCACATTGGCCCGTAGCCAGTCAGCCAACGTACTACTCATCGGGGAAGCTGGGGTAGGAAAAACTGACCTAATTATGGAAGTGAAACGACGAATGCAAACTGGGGAAGCACTCGATTCGCTCACCAACGAGCACATCGTCGTACTCGATACTGGGAGACTGTTTGCAACCCACAAAGATAAACAGTCACTAGAACTAACACTACTTTCGATGTTCAACGAAGCCGCTAACGCTGGTCATAATACAATAGTTATTGAGAATCTGAGCACCGTTATCAAAGAAGCTGAGGCAGCCGGAGTATTCTTACCCGAATTACTTGATGAATACCTCGCTCTGCCTCACCTCCATTTCATCATGACAGATACACCGGTTGGCTATCACACACACCTTGAAACACTCGGTGGATTTACCCGACGGTTTGCAGAAATCCTCATCGAAACACCAGACAACAGCGCAACTGTACGAGTCCTGCAAAACATCGCGCTGCAAGAAGAATCCAGACGAGGAGTGATATTTACCTATGGAAGCCTCGTGGCAACAGCAGCGGCAGCCAGTCGGTATATCGTAGAGGGTGTCATGCCAGACAAAGCCGTCTCGCTTCTGCTCGAAATAGCAAGCCATGCACACAGCCAAAACAATCTATACATCAACGCTGATTTTGTGTACGCATTTGTCAGTCAGAAAACTGGTGTGCCAGCCGGACCGATCCAAAACACTGAACGAGATCTACTACTACACCTAGAGGATAGGCTACACAACCAAGTCATAGGGCAGCGTGCTGCGATTGATGCGATTGCAAAAACTATGAGGCGGGCACGAACGGGGATCCAAGCCAGTGATAAACCGATGGGGTCATTCTTATTCCTTGGACCAACTGGTGTCGGAAAAACCGAAACGGCCAAGGCTCTGGCTAATGTATTTTTCGGTGGGGAGCATACCATGCAGCGGATTGATATGTCAGAGTTTAGCGGCAGTGATGCGCTTGCTCGTTTGATCGGAACCACTGACAACGCCGGGACTTTGCCGACATTACTGCGCGAACACCCGTACTCAGTGGTACTCCTCGATGAGTTTGAAAAGGCAAGTCAGTCAGTCCACGACGTATTTCTACAGGTGCTAGACGAAGGGGTGTTTACCGATGGGCGAGGGCAAAAGGTAAATGCCCGCAATACAATCATCATTGCAACTAGTAACGCTGGCAGTCAGCTGATCATTGAAACTGTGCAAAGCCGTAAAGCCCTTACTAACCTCAACCAGTCAATCATCGACAACATTATCGCTGACGGGCTATTTCGCCCAGAGCTTATCAACCGTTTCTCAAACACCATTATATTTGAACCGTTGACGCTCGAGGAACAAGGTCAGGTAGCCAGTCTCATGCTACAAGACCTCAATACCCGCATCAAACAAAAAGGGTATGACTTGGTGGTAGGAGAAGAATTGCTGCAGATCTTGGTGCAAAAAGGCTACCACCCAGAATTTGGCGCCAGGCCAATGCAGCGAGTGATGCAGGATACACTCGAGGAAAAGGTGGCACAAAAGATAATCGCAGGATCAGTCAAAAAAGGCGACACGATCAGTCTAACCAAAGCCGATTTTACTCCAGAGGAACTAGCATTATAAAACAACAAAAAACGAGCCAATTGGCTCGTTTTTTGTTGTTCGGCGGTCAATCTATTGAGCAGCTGTCTGCTGTGCAATTTGCATTGTTAGCAACTGGATCAATAGCTGCATTAGTTCCTGTAGCTGTGCTTGCAGTTCCGCATAGTCATCAGTTTTTCCGTAATCTTTGTACTTGTCAGATGACTCGTACTTTGACTCATCTTTATCCCATGACATGTCTTTATCCTTATCTTTTTCTTGATATTCTTTGTCATCGTCTTCACCTAGAATATATTCGGCTTTATCTTCAGCTTTATCTGCCCATTCTTCAGCGTCTTCATATTCTTCATCTGCAAAAGCAGCTTCTGCGTTTGCTAGATATTCTTCAGCAGTTGCCAGATATTCACCTCGATCAGTAGTTTCTGCTTCGACTGCAGCCCTAGCTTTTTCTACTTCTTCAGTTGCGTCTGCGATTGCTTCTCGAGCTTCTTCTTCTGTATATTCATCTTCATCCTTATCGTCTTTGTCTTCATCATCTTCTTCTACTTTTGAAGCTGCCTTTACTTCAGCAACTGACAGATCAAGTTCTTCTGCAAGCTGTTCATAGACCTCGTCTAGATCAGTCGTCATGAATTTGAAATCTTGCTCTACGTCTTTGTCATTCACTTCGTGTTCTACTTCTACATAGGCATATTGACCTTTGATCTCAATTTCGATTTCTAGTTCTTCGTAGGCGTAGGCTGGTACAGCAACCATGAACGCAAGTGCCAATAAGGCAAACAACGCGACGTACTTAGTAGTAATAACTTTTTGCATAAATAATAAGTTTGTTTAGCTTTAAATAATGACCAGTACACAACAAAAAAGACCTAACGGCCCCCAAAATTGCTACTGCTTGTGCAAGTAAACTTGCGGATATGACACGAACGACACAAAAGTGCTTTTCGTCCCTATACTATAACGCGTATATGTTACAAAGTTTATACTTGTCCCCATACCAAAAAATGCAGTGTATTTTTGTCTCTTTCTCATTTAGGCGTATAATGAAAAGTATGACTACAAAAAATATCATTATTGCATTACTAGCCCTACTACTGGTTGGTGGGGGTTCCTACCTATTACTCAACAGTGGTAATATGTTTGAAACACCAGCGTCTGACATGATGCCGGTAGAGCCAGACGGGGGAATCGGTGACGGTGCACAACCACTCGATGAACTAATCGGTGACGGAGATATGGTAGATACCTTGACGTACGAGAGTCAAACTGTGCTTGGTACATCAGTCAACGGAGCACCTATTACTGCGTATCACTTTGGAAACGGGAGCGACGAAGTACTACTCATCGCTGGCACTCACGGTAGCTACTCACCAAACACAGCAGCCCTGGCAGAGGAATTTATTTCTTATCTAGGTGACAACCAAAACCTGATTCCAGCAGACATGCGGGTAACAGTGATTCCAACCGTAAACCCTGACGGTCTAGCAGCCGGTGGAACCACGGGGCGATTTAACGCTAACAATGTGGACCTCAACCGAAACTTTGATTGTGATTGGGCTGCAACTAGTATGTGGCGAGACCAAGAAGTCAGTGGCGGAAGTGTTGCATTTTCAGAACCAGAAGCTAGAGCTATCCGGGACTACGTAACAGAGATCAACGCCGTTGGAGCGATTGTCTGGTTTGCTGCCGAAGGTAAAGTGTATCCATCAGCTTGTGGCGGAAACCCATCAAATGCATCAGCCCAACTAGCCAATACGTTTGGAGCGGCTGCAAACTATGGCGTAGAGGCTGAGTTTGATGCCTACACAATCAACGGTGACATGGTGAACTGGCTGGCAAAAGAAGGAGTACCAGCTATCAGTGTTCTACTAACCGACCGGGCAGGAATCGAGTGGAATAAAAACGAAGCTGGATTTAAGGCAGTACTAGAGTCACTGTCAAACTAGAGCATGAGTAAATTTATTATTGCGGGAGCGCTACTGACGCTTGGAGTTGTAGCAATAGCAATATGGGCCTTCTGGCCGGTGCCTTCTGGCCCGGCCGTTGTGCCATCTGACTCCTCAGAAACAACAACTGAAACTCCAGCCACATCAACTCGAACTGTGATTGGTACATCTGTTGAAGCCAGGCCAATCGAGGCCTACACCTTTGGGACTGGTGAAACCGATCTGCTGTTTGTGGGGGGAATCCATGGAGGTTACGAAGCAAACACAGTACGTTTGGCCGAAGCGATGATTGAGGAATTTCAGTCAAACAGTTCTGTCATTCCTGATTCAGTGACTGTTCACATCATTCCTAATCTAAATCCTGACGGATACGCAGTAGTGTCGACCGCCTCAGCCCAAGCGCGCAGGTTTAATGCCAATGATGTTGATCTCAACCGAAACTTTGGCTGTCGGTGGAAACCAGAGAGTACGTGGCGAAGCGCAGTGGTTAGTGCTGGATCTGCACCATTTTCAGAACCAGAAGCAGCGGCACTACGTGACTACGTAGCCATGGTCAAGCCAAACGCAGCTGTATTTTGGCACAGCATTGGAAACGCCGTGTTTACTAGTGAATGTGGAAATGGGGTACTAGGTGCAACCCAACTACTTATGAACACCTACGCTTCGGCCGCCAACTACGAGGCAGCCGGACTATGGACCGCGTACCCAGTCACCGGTGACGCCGAGGGCTGGCTAGCTAGCATTGGCATACCAGCAGTAACCGTTGAGCTTGAGCTTCGTGAAAGTATCGAGTGGGACCGTAACTGGGCAGGGGTACTGGCGACACTAGAGTTATATCGGTAAATACCAACAATAATCAAAAACGACACCAACTGGTGTCGTTTTTGATTGACAGCAAATTTTATAGGAGTATCTTGCAGGTAATGTTTACCAGTGAACAACGGTTACAAATTCTCAAGTGGGGAGGACTCACGCTGTTTTCGTTGAGCCTACTACCATTGTTGATGCACGGACTCTTTTTTATAGTTTTGTTTCAGTACTACATCCCGCTAGCAATCCTTGCCTACGCTGTTTATTTTAGCTATCTCAAAATTAAACAAACCGATTTCAGTGATGACGACATATGGAAATTGTATAAGTCATTTTTCAGTAAGAAAAAATAGCCTACTTGCCGTGGAATTTTTTATGCACATCACGTAGGTGTTTATCCGTTACGTGGGTATAGATTTGGGTGGTATTGATGCTCGCATGACCAAGGAGGGCCTGGACACTTCTAATGTCTGCCCCATTTTGAAGTAAGTCTGTAGCAAATGAGTGACGAATCACGTGCGGTGTCACTTTGCGCGTAATGCCCGCCATTGCTGCGTAGGTTTTAAGTAACCGTTGAATTGCGCGCGGTTGTAGCCGCAAGTCACCACCATCGTTGGCTTTGCGTCCGTAACGAACAAACATCGCACTATCAAGGTCTTTTCTGGCTTTGAGATAATCCCTAATTGCATCGCGAGCAGAATCAGACAAAAACACAACCCGGATTTTGTCACCTTTCCCCCGGACTGAAAATTCATCACGAGTCAGGTCGATATCATCAATCGATAGAGCACAGAGTTCTGAGATACGTAAACCTGTTGAAAACAGTAATTCGAGAATCGCTTTATCCCGTTTTCCTTCAAGTGTCTTTGTATCAGGTGCAGCGCGTAGTCTCGCTAGTTCAGCACTTGAAATCAAATCAAGCGATCGCTCTGGGACCTTAGCTAGCTCAATTCGTTCTGGAGAAATAGTTTCAACCCCTCGACCGTTCATGTATTTGAGGAACGCCCGTAGGGCGATTAAATAGTAGTTCTGTGTCCGCCGTTTCATAGGCTCCATCTGACCACCGACTTTTGTTCCAGGCTGGCGGTTGAGGTACAGTCGAAACTCTCGAATATGTTCCTCACTCACGTCTGCAGGTTTGGTGGCCTTGGCAAAGGTAAAAAACCGTTCTAAATAACGATCATAGTTCTCGACAGTCTTCACACTACGTCCCCTCTCGATCTCAAGGCACTCGAGGAATTGGCGTTTCAGTTGGTGTAAGTCCATGTAAAACAATTGTAGCAGGAAACGTGTCTAGAGTTGTGCGACATTGGGCACCAACCTGCGCAGCCGGAAGGGGACTGTTTCACGTCATTGACTTTGTCTCAAATTATGCTAGTATGGTGCCAACCTAATCAGGTTATTGACCGCACTATGCAGTGCCCGCACTTAGACTGGGATCAACACTTCAAGCTGCGTAACTAATGTAACAACACTATGTTATCGAAGAAAATTAAGGAAAACGCCTTGGCAAAAGGTCAGCGGCACGACAAAGATACGGGATCAGCTGAGGCTCAAGTTTCACTACTGACACGAAAAATCGAAGAGCTATCGCAACACCTGCGAAAGCACAAAAAAGATTTTCACTCACGACGTGGTCTACTACAGATGGTAGCCGACCGACGTAAACACCTAAAGTACTTGCAACGAAAAGACTTTGCAGCGTACGAAGCTCTGATCGCGAAACTAGGTCTAAAACGATAACTCCGTAATAAATTCCTCCGGTATCTACTGGGGGAATTTATTTAGATAGTGGATTAGGGATGAATTTCACGCTATAGTGAAACAGAAGTGACGTATTTTTATATTAGAACAAAAGAAGAGACGTAATTTACATAGAATATATGGGAGTAATTAGACACCCGGAACAACGAGTAGCTATGATTATTGATACACAAAACTTGTATCACTCAGCTAAAAACTTATACAAATCAAAAGTAAACTTTGCCAATGTGGTGAAAGCAGCGGTGCAAGATCGCAAACTAGTCCGAGCTATGTCATACGTGGTAAACACCGAAGGTGGGGAAGAGACCGCTTTTTTCGAAGCAATGGAAAAAATTGGCATCGAAATCAAAACCAAAGACCTGCAGATTTTCTACGGTGGAGCCAAGAAAGCTGACTGGGATGTCGGGATGGTCGTAGACGCAATTAAACTTGCACACAAAGTCGACGCGATTATTTTTGCCACCGGTGACGGGGACTTTATCCCTGGAGTGGAATACATTCAGCACATGGGGTGTCAAGTGGAAGCGGTGACATTTGGTCGCAGCGCATCGTCGGCTCTCAAAGCAGCAGTGGATGATTTCATCGACCTCGACGAAGACCCGAAACAATACCTCATCGGCTACCGAGGCGGTGGACGAAAAAATGGACGCAACACCAGAGCGACACCAAAACGAGCTGGTGCACGCGAAGCTAAAAAAGATTTAGCTGAACAGGTCAGTAAAGTAGTTGGGACTGATACCGACGATTTGTTGTAATAAAGACGTTACATAAGAAAGCGGTCCGATACCTTTAGGTGCCGGACCGCTTTCTTGGTAAAATACCAAAATGCAATCAAAAACGTTTTCACTTGAGTGGGCTGGAAAAACATTGACAGCTGAATTTACCGATCTGACCGAACACGCAAACGGTTCTGTTTTGCTCTCTATGGGAGACACAACAATTTTAGTCACTGCTGTGATGAGTAGTCGCGAAAGTGGAGCACATTACTTTCCACTATCAGTAGAATTTGAAGAAAAGTTTTATGCTGCTGGCGCATTGCTAGGCAGCAAGTTTAACAGAAGAGAAGGACGACCGAGCGACGAAGCGATTCTCTCTGCCAGGCTCATTGATCGGACTATTCGACCTTTGTTCAATCACGCGATTAGGCAGGACATCCAGGTGGTGGTGTCAGTACTGGCTCTTGGTGACGAAGACCCAGATGTCATGGGAGTAATTGGAGCATCGCTTGCGCTAGGAGTATCTGATATTCCATGGCGTGGGCCAGTTGGTGCTGTGCGGATTGGTCGCCGGAAAAGTGACGGGGAAATATTTGTAAATCCTGGTTATCGCGAGCGGGCAGGCGATGCTCTCAACCTTGAGGTGTTTACTTGTGGCAAAGATGGAACGATCAACATGATCGAAACGGCAGCAGACGAAACCAGCGAGCCAGATTTATTAGCTGTATTTGAAGCAACGATAGCAATCCATAGTCAGGTGGAGCAGTGGCAAAACAACATCATCAATGAAATAGGCAAGAGTAAAAAACAAATTGACATCCCCGCGCACACGCCAGAGATTGCCAATCTATATAACGCCCACTTTAAACAAAGACTTTTTGATACTGTTTTTTCTAGTAGCACTGGAAAAAAACATATCTATGAGTGTAAACAAGAATTTTTAGATTTTGCTAAAGAGGCGGAACTCGATGTAGCGATTGCTGACATGTTTTTTGAAGAGCAAATCGACGAGACTCTGCACGAAGGGGCACTCATGTATAACAAACGAGCCGACGGTCGTGACTTTGATACGGTACGACCACTATATGCAAAAGCGGGAGGTATCTCTCCAATATTGCATGGGTCAGGAATTTTTTATCGTGGTGGAACCCACATCTTTTCAGCCCTGACCCTTGGAGGTCCTGACGCTGCACTACAACTCGACACTATCGAAGACCGTGATACAAAAAAAAGGTTTATGCATCACTACAACTTTCCACCCTACTCGGTTGGAGAAACTGGACGCTTAGGCGGTTTTAACCGGCGCATGATCGGACATGGGGCGCTAGCAGAAAAAGCTCTTGCTCCGATGATTCCTGAACAGTCTGAGTTTCCTTATACTATCCGTCTTGTTTCAGAAACATTATCAAGCAATGGATCAAGCTCAATGGGATCGGTATGTGCTTCGACACTGGCTTTGATGGACGGTGGTGTCCCAATCAAACGACCAGTTGCAGGCATAGCATCTGGCGTGCTGATTAACGGTGATGACTACCGGGTATTAACTGACATCCAAGGGCCAGAAGATGAGTTTGGTGACATGGATTTAAAAGTCGCTGGAACTACCCACGGAGTCACGGCAATCCAAATGGATGTAAAAGTTGACGGAGTACCATTACACATCCTGAGCGAAGCCCTGCAAAAAGCAAAAACTGCGCGGCTTCATATTCTGGAAACTATGACAGCAGAAATAGCAGCTCCGCGAGAAAAGATTTCAGATCGAGCTCCACAGATTATTTCACTCATGGTACTACCTGAGCAAATAGGCTTGGTGATCGGTGGTGGCGGAAAAACTATTAACAAAATTAAAGAAGAAACTGGAGTTGAAGAAATTAATATCGAGGACGACGGTTCAGTGTTTATCACTGGCAAAAACGGTACAGCTGAACTAGCAGCAACCAGGATTAGAACTTTGACCAAAGTATACGAAGTTGGAGAAGTGGTTGAGGTGACCGTGTTGAACATGACAAACTTTGGAGCATTTGCAAAACTTGATGATGAGCATGAAGGATTGATTCACATTTCTGAAATTGCGCCCTTCCACATTGAGAAGGCTAGCGATGTCCTTACAGAAGGCGACGTTGTGACGGTAAGGATTATCAAGGTTGATAACGGAAAAATCGGACTTTCCCTCAAAGACCAAGACCCAGAGTACGCAATCAGAAAAGGGATCATTCCACCGCCCGTGAAAAACTAGAGAGTTTCAAGCGTTCGACTGTGCGATACTAGTAGTAATGAGTGATCAGCCCGCACAAAAAAAAGGCATGCGCACATTTGCGTCAGACTTTGAGCGTGTAAAAGGCGCCACTTCTCACACCCAAGTCACATCCCCACAACAACCAACCGTACCTACACCAGAAAAAACAACAAAGGAGATTCCAGCTCCCCCTAAAACAATAGCTAAAACTATTCAAAAACCAGAGGCCTCTAAAAAAATCCCAGCTTTTCATGAAATTGAAAAAAACCTTGGCGATATTGACTTGTCTGGTGCGAAAAAAGGAAAGGGCAAGAATAAAGCAAAAGGTATAACGCCTAGTCGACAGGTAGGGGGAGGGGCAATTATTACTGATACAAAAACCCACTCTTTTTCTTTATTTAGTGAAACTAAAAAAAGTATTATTAATTGGTTTAAGTCTCGAAAGAAAAAAGCTACCCCAAAATTAGCGGTATCGGTTGCAGACCGTCGCAAGGGGGTTATTCAGCAGGCCACCACAAAAAGTGGAACTATATTCACTGCAGACAACGAAACGCTTAAAGAGCGTATCAAAGCCCGCAAACTACAAGAACAAAATAAACCTCATGAACCTGAAACTAACTGGTCTCCATATACGGAAACTGGATATTCACTACTAGAGGCCGGGCAGGATGAACCTCAAACAACAAACGTCGTTGTTGAATTTAAGAAGCGTTCTGTTCCACCTCCTGTTGCTGCTGCACCAGAACCTATAGCTGAACCAGTTATAGAACCTGAGGTAGTACCAGAACCAGCTCCAGCTGTAGTTCCGAAACCTATAACGCCGGTTGCACACACGGTTGACGCCGAGCCAACCCCGACACCAACTGAAACAGAGCCTCAACCACCAGAACCCGAACCAGCAGAAGTCCCAACCATGGCTCCAGAAGTTAACACTACTCCAGCTGAAGAGGTGGCTGAGCCGGTGTTACCTGAACCAGAGACTGACAGTACGACCAAACATAAACTAACAACGAACCAACTCACTATGTATGTTTCTGGAGGTCTGGCTTTGGTGCTAGTTACAGGATTTTTCGGTTGGATTATCATGAACAGTGAACCAACTACTCCTACAAACACAGCAAACAACATTGAAAGTCTCGTCACAGGTGTGGACACACAAACCATGATTGTTGATCAAACATTTACAATCGCTTCACTGACAAACTATTCCGGATCAGCTTCCTACACGGAAATTGTGCTGATCAACAATGACAAAGAACTACTGCCGTCAGCACTTGTTTTTGAACTAGTGGCACCAGCGATACCTACTACAATCCAACGATATGCAACCACGGTTCGGTTCATACAATCAGGAACGACTGCGCCTCAGATACTAATTAGCATTGTCGACCCAACTTCGGTTACTGGTGCACTATTAGCATCTGAAACTGAACTTATTGCGGCACTCACCCCACTATACGGAAAGATTGACGCAGGTAAGTTTGCAGACACTTCAATAGCCGGGATTGATACACGAGTACTAGGGTTGGGATCAGGGCAAACAATAACCTACGGAATCATCAACGAAGAAACACTGGTGATAGCAGCTTCTCCAGATGCATTTGCTGAAATTAGCACATTGTTTGCAAACTAGCTTATGGAGGTCGCACGAGTTACAACCATCCAGCCACATATTTTAAGCGGCACAGTTGTAACTATCGAAACAGACATTGCTAGAGGTCTACATTCATTTGCGATTGTAGGTTTAGCTGGCAAGGCAATTGATGAATCCAAAGATCGAGTAGGGAGTGCCATAAAGCATTCTGGCTATACATCACCTAAAACTAAAAATCAAAAAGTAGTGGTGTCTCTTTCTCCAGCTGATCTCAAAAAAGAAGGGCCATTGTTTGACCTTCCAATTGCCATTGCGTATCTTATTGCGGCTGGTGAAATAGAAACTGATGATACAAAAAGAGTGTACGTCGGCGAGCTCTCACTCGATGGTTCACTTCGACCGATCAAAGGGGTGCTTAACTGCGTGATAGCGGCCAAAGAAGCTGGATTTACCGAAATCATAGTGCCCCAGATGAACGTGACCGAAGCCGCGCTGATCGATGGTATTACCGTGTATGGTGCAACCACCCTCACCGAAGTGATCGACCATATTAACACTGACAACACAAAACCATCACTTACTCCCGCTGCAGTTACCCAAATTACAGATGAGTGGACCGACAGTGCTACAAAACTAGAGGATATCAAAGGTCAAGAAAGCGCCAAACGCGGACTCATCATTGCTGCTGCCGGGCGACACAATGTGATGCTAGTAGGGCCACCTGGAACTGGAAAAACTATGTTGGCCCGGGCGCTACGCGGACTGTTGCCACCACTGTCACGTGAAGCGGCGCTGAGTGTCACTGCAATCCATTCTTTAGCAGGTGGAGATAGTAGTATCACTTCGCAGGCACCGTTTCGCGCACCGCACCACACTGCGAGTCATACTAGTTTAGTGGGTGGGGGAGCTAACCCAAAACCAGGAGAAGTAACCCTCGCACATCATGGTGTACTTTTTATGGACGAGTTTCCCGAATTTGAGCGACGCTCAATCGATGCCCTACGACAACCACTTGAAGATCGGGTGGTAACCATTTCGCGAGTTCAAGGTACAGCCGAATTTCCAGCTGATTTTATTTTGGTGGCTGCACTTAACCCGTACCGTGGCAGTGAAGACGGTACGCAAGACCTCGCGGGTGCCATGCGCGACACATACAAAAACAAAGTATCCGGACCAATTCTCGATCGGATTGATTTATGGATCGAGGTACCACATGTCCCGTACGACACCCTTACTGCACTACCAAGCAAAATTGATGAAACCAACCTTGCGCGAGAAGTGATTTCAAAAGCGAGAACCGCGCAACAAAAGCGTTACAAGCGGGACAATGAATTTACCAACACCAACCTCAGTAGCAGGGAAATCGAAGAACACATCGTGATCAAAGACGACGTTAAAGACCTACTTAAACTATCGAGTGAAAAACTAAACCTCTCACCTCGCTCATACCATCGCCTCATCAAAGTCTCCCGAACCATCGCCGACCTGGACGGTTCAGCTGACATCGAAACAAGCCACGTGCTAGAAGCATTGCAGTATCGGGTGAGTATATAGTTTTTACACAAAAAACGCCGACCATTGCAGCCGGCGTTTTATTTTACCCATTATTGGCAACAAGAACTTTTCTAAGCAATGTACCAAACAAACCAAGACCTTGTGGTTCAATACCATGTTGATGATAGTCTCGTATTTGCTTTGCTGCCTCAGGATATAGATCTTCAATCAGACAACTAAACGCAAGAGCTTCCGCTTCTGGAGTATTCTTTGTTGTAGCAGTCCAGCAAATGTCAGACAGGAGATTGATCTTCTTATCTTCATCATTTTCTTGCTCCGCTACGTGATACCACAGTTGAAACATTCCAGAATAAATACCTGACCGGTGTTCTTCAGGAATATAGGAAGCGATGGCCTGGAAACCGGCTGTCTGTTTTTCCCTGACTGCAGTCAGTACCATCGTTTGGATTTTTCCAACGATTTCATCCCCATAGTGGACGAAAATGACTTCTTTTCTCTCCATCAAATACACTGCCTCCCACACAAATCCATGTGCAGAAAGGAATTCAAACGCCTGAACCACTTGTTCATCTGACGCCCAGTTGTTGATACAGATGACCGATGTACGATTGATATCACCCGATTTAAACTGGTGCTTAATCCCAGCCAGCACATCATTTGGGTCATCGGAGCGTAAAATTCTTTGAATTGCCAGCTCCATTTGTTTGAATAGAGGACTTTCTGGGTCGTGCATTGCGTCTCTAACAGCATAATTCATTTTAACTACCTCGCTTATTTGCTATTGGATTCCAATGAAATAAAACACTACTATTTATATAAAAGCAAGTTGTCGTACCTAAGTACCAAAAAATATTTTATTTACTTACCAGGGATTCATTTTGATTTAAGATGCGAGGAGTCTAATCAAAAAGCGGCGACCGGGACAAGAGTCCAGGGAGCCGATTTTTTGATGTGACGACGAAGTAGATTGAATTAAAATGGATTCCTGGCGCCGCGGATTTCGAAGTGGAGGTGAGTCCCGGTAGATCGACCAGTATTACCCATCGCTCCAACTGCTTCACCTTGAGCAACGTATGCACCAACTCCGACATAGTTTTGTGAAAGGTGAGCGTACAGTGTTTGTGAACCGTTATTGTGTCGCACTACGACATACTGTCCGTAACCACCATTCCAGCCAGAACTTTTAGAAACAATCACTTCCCCAGCTGCTGCAGAACGAATAGTTGTTCCATATCCGGCTGCAAAGTCGATTGCGTTGTTTCCGTGAATACCTTGTGTTCGAGTCGCTCCAGGAACCGGATGAATAAAGCCTGCACTTGACGCTCCAGCCGCTCCAGAAATTTTGACTGGTTTTGCACTCGCCGCTCGAGCCTGAACTGACTGGACCGTACCACCAGGAATAATGATCTGATCGCCGACTGATAATTCACTCTCGTCTGTTAACTGGTTGAAGGAGAGAATTTCATCAGCATCACCATCGTACTTTTTAGCAATGGTTGAAATAGTGTCACCTGACTTAACTGTGTGTTGCACACCGGCAACTGGAAGAATAACAAGTACGTCATCAGGTTGAATTTGGGTGGCTCGAGGTAGGTCGTTTGCCCAGAGGATGGTGTTGGTTGTTACACCAAACATCTCTGCTACCTGCGACAAAGAATCACCTTCTCGTACGGTGTATACGCGGATCTCACTACTGCCAACTGGTGCCATATCATTTTCACCAACGATTCCAGTGGCTAGTAAGGCGTTATCTTGAACAACGATGTCTCCACCACCGCGCGCGACTTCTGAAACAGGTTTATTTAGAGCTGAAAGCAGCGGCATATCTGCTGCATGCGCGCTAACGCCTGTCACCTCTTGGGTAGGGGTTATAGTTTCAGCAAACAATGAACCAAAGAAGGCTTGGCTAATAAGTGGAACGGCGACAAGCGCGGTAATTCCTATATATGTAATTCGATACGAATGTGGTCTATCTGATTCGTCGAGTTCTGATTGTGTGTGTTTTATAAGCGTTTGTTTAGTCTCGCTGCAGTTCTGTCATTACGGTCGTGCTTGGAAGTTCAATACATGGGATTAAGTATGTATCGATTGAGTACCACTTTTGGTATGCGAGACATTGTACTAGAGGAAACCAAGAGAGCAATTGACGTAATGCCCATTTTTGGTGCTATAAAAAGCAGTGTTTTCAGCCAGTAAAATAAGGGTGATTTACTGTTGACATATTATTTTATTATGATAAAGTAATTTCATGCGACATATTGCTACCAATTTAAAAACAACCCAAGCGGCACAGCCGTGGGCGATTTGCGTCTCACGATTTGCTGCATACAACCCAGTCACTACTGGGTCTATGGTGCTGTCTTTATTTTGTAGGCAATCTGGTATGAATACATAACCTTTTCTCCATCCCCAACGGAGAAATCCGTTGTGTCCTCAAAGCAGCTTGTCTCACCGACAAGCTGCTTTTGTTCTTTTGGGCCTAAAAACCTAGTAATTGCAACGTTCTTCGACAACAGGAGGGTCATAATGACGCACTACACACAAACGAAACACTTCATAGCGGAGGCCTGGCAAAGTTTTGCTGAGGCCATCGATACCTTTAAGTGGATATGGCATGAGCTGTTACCGCCTGAAGGGCGGCGGCATGCGCTGTATGCTCTGGCATTAATGCTGCTTGGCATGCTTATCAGCATGGAGGTTGTGAATTCACTGAACCAGCTGATCACAGCCATCGGCCAAGGAGGACAATCAGAGGCGTACAACCAGATTATACAAATCGGACTGTTTTGGATAATCGCAAGGTTAGTCCTTGCTTGGCAAAGTGCGCATCGCGAGTGGGCCTGGAACCACAATACATTGCACATTCCTGTCCGACTTTCGGAACTGCAGTTCCGAAAAACTCATGGTGAGCTCAAAAGCGCAGAAACTGGTGTAAGCCCTGAGCAAATTGAAATCCTCAAAGACAAAGTGGCTAACATTCAGTACGCAGTGTTGTTCGAGGGTTCAGAAGCAGTGGCTATCTTGCTCTCATCTTTGGTGTACATCACACTAAACGACTGGGTGGTTGGACTAATCGTCACCGGACTGATTGTAATCAACATGGTCTTTTTCTTTTTGGTAAACCACTACTTCAGTGGCCGCATCAAAGAGATCGATGAACGGTGGCGCAAGGCTCAAGCTTGGACCAGCGAACGTTGGGTGCAGTTTAGCCAGGTAAAGGTGACTGGCACGGAACAGTTCGTGCAACGGACTATCTACGAAAAGTTGAAAGCGGTACTTGATCCTGACTTCATTCTTTGGGGTCGAGACTTCCAAATCGTCGACCTATTTCGCTCATTTGCGAACATCGGCGTTATGGTTGCCGTGCTCTTATATGGCCTTTCGGCCAACTGGGAAGCTGGACTTTATGCGGCTATGTATCTCTGGCTAAACTTCGTAAAAGATCAACTCTGGCGCATTGGTTCCTTACAGCGTCACCTAATCGAAAACACCGAGCGAGCCTCAGGAATCAAAGCAAAGCTCATAATCCCGTCCGAATCACACTATGCTGAGGGTGACGACTTTATCTTGGAGGAAGATGATGAAGAACTCGATCAGATTCGAACTACGTAACGTCACACACACCTACCCAAATGGTGAGGCGGTACTCAGAAATATCAATCTGACTATCGGTGCCGGTGAGCGAGTAGCGCTCATCGGTGAAAGTGGAGCAGGGAAGTCAACGTTAAAGTCACTCTTACAACGCGACTTTAATCCAAGCAAAGGCACGGTCTACATTAATGGTCGTGACTATGCCCGGCAAAACTTGTCTCACGTAAAGCGGTATCTAGCGTCAATCGAACAAGACTCGGTAACCATGAGTGGGACGGTGAAAGAAAATATGCTCTACGGTCTCTCTGATCAAAGACGAAACACTGTCACTGACGAAGAGATTATTGGTGTTATCCAAGCTATCAGCGGCAGACTCTGGCAACGTTTTGCCGAAAAGGGAGGACTTGGTGCAGAAGTCGGCCGCTATGGTATGGAGCTTTCGGGCGGCGAGAGACAGCGTCTCTTAATCGCCCGAGCCATCTTGAAGCGTCCCAAAGTACTCTTGCTCGACGAAGTAACTTCTGCACAAGATCCTAAGACCGAGGCAGAAGTACAAGACGGCATCGACGAGGTCATGAAGATGGGCGTTACAGCGGTGGTGATTGCGCACAAGTTTGCAACACTGCGGCAGTGCACGAAGTTTGTGTGTCTTAAGATGCCACATGAGTGTGCTCCAAACGAACCTCAAATAGAAGCGGTAACGAACGACTTCGAGGGGCTCTACAAGGTATCCCCAACCTTTCGTGATTTGTACGATCGTCAAAGAATGTCGTTCTGAAAAGTTGAGCGGCGACTATCGCCGCTCAACACCCAACCCAAACTCGAAATGACAAAGAAAGGAAACGTCATGAATGAAGTTACCAAAGAAAATCGTGTCTTTTGGCGCAAGGGCAAAAAAGCCATGCTGTGCCCACTGGAAATGACAGATGCGCCTGCGATTTATCGTGGCATAAATAATCCAGACGCCTACCAATTTCTAGCCACTTCTGTTCCAAAAGGTTTGGGGTACGAAGAAGACTGGATTAAAAGCAAACAGAAGCCAAGTGCTGACGACATCACAGTCGCTATCTGCACTTTGGAAGGCGTCTTGATCGGCACCATGGGATTGCACCACATTGATCCAATCAATGGCACTGCCACCACAGGATCAGTTATCTTTGATGAAAAGTATCGTAACCAAGGGTACGGTACCGACGCCAAGATGGTCTTGCTTGACTATGCGTTCAATTTTATTGGATTGCATCTTGTTGAGTCACGAGTGATTGGATTCAATGGCCGCTCAGCTGCATACAGCAAGAAGTGTGGGTATGTAGAAGAAGCTCGGTTGCGTAGCAGGTTCTATCGGTTTGGTGAACGACATGACGAAATCATTCTGTCGGTCACCCGTGACGATTGGCTCCCTCTCTGGAATGAATACAAAAAAGATCTTTGAGGTTCTTAACAAGTAACCAAAAGCCCGGCGCAAGCGCCGGGCTTTTTCTATTTTGTTTACATCAACCTAAGTGGCTTTCCAAAACTCGCTTGGCGTTCTGGTACAAGATCGCTTCAATATCTGATTCTGTGTAGTTAGCTTCTTGTAAAGCCGTGCACAAATTAGATAATTCAGCTACGTGTCCAAGGTCATCAATACCACCAGAAATGATGCCACCTAAGTCACTACCAATTGCAATGTGTCGCGCTCCAATCAAATCACGAATGTAATTAATGTGCGCAACTATGTCAGTGATAGCTCCTGGTTTATTTTTACCAACTACAAAAGTATTAGCAAAAAATACTCCAATCACACCATCAGTCGCTGCGATCATTTTCAATTGGGTGTCAGTGTAGTTACGAACGTTTGGACAAATCGCATCGGCGTTTCCGTGACTCACATACAACGGACGGCTAGTGATAGTTGCCGCATCCATAAATCCTTGACGACCCATATGTGCCAAATCAAAAATGAGATTTTGATTTTCTAGGTACTGAACCACTTCGCGACCCAGATCAGTCAACCCAACCTCTGGCTGCAGAGTACCGCCGCCCAATTTGTTTTCTACATTCCAATGCGTCCCGACTGAACGAACCCCAAGTGCGACCCAGTCATGTAATTGTTTCCAATCAGCGGCAGAACCATTAAACACATTGAGGCCCTCTAGGTGCAAAATAATTTTTTGCTTTTTTGAATCTAGGTCAGCAGCACCAGCGACTAATTTCCAATCTAGTTGCTCTTGTAAATAATCGACATACATCTGTAATTCTTCTGTAATTAAATCAGGAACAGAATTATGATACTGATCATCACCGGGAGGACAGGGGAACGCAGTCGCGATTACTAAATCGATATCACTTTTTTTAATATCATCCCAGCTAGTTTGGGGCGACTGACCAAACTGCTCTCCAAAGCGCAGGTGAGTCAACAAGTCTTGGTGCAAATCAAAAATTTTCATAAAGTAATTTTAACTAATAATAGTATAGAAAGGTGGGCAGCTAAGCTGCCCACCGATTTATTAAGCCGCCGGTAATGCGGGTGAGCGTGCAACGTGGGTGAGACTTTCATACAGCGCAGTAACTTCTGACAGTGGTGCGACAAGCATCCACGCATCCATTTTGATATCACGCATATCCTTGAAATCATATTGCGACAAAGTCGTACCAGACTCAATTGATTGAGTAAATTCTGGATACTGTGTCACAAATTCACGTGCTACTACTGAGTTTTGCAGCTGGTCACGAACCTCAGCAAATGTGGCTAGGGCTTCCACACGTTCAGGCACAGTCATAAACCTTGCAGCTGCAACTGGCACAATCCGCGCTTTCAATGTCAGGGGTAAGGCTGGAATATGCTGACGTAGTGCGTCATACATTAATTCCAACTTATCTGCATACCCACCAACGTATTGCACCATTTGTGGACCTGATAAGTGGTACACAACATCCCGACCAGAAGACAACGTTTGGTAAACCAAATCAAAAATGATGTGCACCAAATTTGGAACAACCCATCCTGACGCATTGTTACTGAATTGAAATATATCAGTTTCAAGCGTACTAGCTGACAAGTAACTTTGTGTCTGTTTTGTCACTACACCATCCTTGCTCACGTGTCGGTACCACATACCCCGAATCACCTGATTTGTTACATGTAGTACAGTCGCTGCCAGAGCCGGATACATTTGCATGCGTTCCATATCCGTAATCACTTCCGTATTTGGAAATAATTCCTGGACTGACGATTGGTGATAGGTGGTTGCAGACACTTTACTTGCATACAGCGATGGTGGAAAGAAAGAAATCATAGAGATTTCTCTTGCTTCTTCTACTGACGCAAATGGTGTCCACGTAGCAGGACTGTACAACTCCTTGCTACACCCACCTGCAATCCGCAAATGTGGGTGAAAATTAACATCGCGAACCCCTTGAGTAAAAGACACCATTTCAAGTGATATACCCAAAGCGGCGCAAACCAAATTGCTCGGATGCTGATTACCAACATGTGGTGACTTGAGAACTGAGTACCCCTGCTCACGCAAAGAAACCAGATCCATCAAAGACACATCGTCATAGTTATTTTCGATTAGTAGCGGCATCTGCCTCACTCCTTCGTTGTAAAGAACTGGCGCCCCGTTGGCGCCACGCTGGTGGCTTCTAGACCCCACCAGCGTATCGACAACGAGTATCAAAACAAAACCGCCTCTCACATAAATGAGAAGGCGGTTTTGTTTTGAGTTTTATTCTATAAATTATTTATCAAACACGTAAACACACACCTCCTCAAGGCTTTTCCATCGGCGATGCATGTAAAATGAATTTGTATTCATAGGTTCATAACTGATAATAACCAATTAAATTCGTACGTCAAGCAATCATGCTATGATAGCCGCATTATGACCGACACTCCAGAGCTACCCTACACCAATGGATTAAACGAACCACAAAAACAAGCGGTGTTGCATACCGAAGGACCAGTGATGGTTTTGGCTGGTGCTGGGTCAGGAAAAACTAGAGTGATCACGCATCGGATCGTACACCTCATCCATCAGGGGACTGCACCGCACAATATTCTCGCGATGACATTTACCAACAAGTCAGCGAGTGAAATGCGTGAACGAGCGGTGGCACTCACCCACAAGTTCCCCCCTTCTAACCGGGCGGTACTAGACAGCCAACCAGTGGTTACGACTTTCCACGCGCTGGGAGTACGGCTACTGCGTGAGTTTCACGACGCGGTTGGGTTGCGCCGGCACTTCACCATTTATGATCGCAGTGACAGCCAAAAAGCTGTGAAACAAGGAATCGAGCAAGCCGGCTATAACCCCAAAGAATTTGAACCACGGAAAATTATCTCTGCGATTAGTCGCGCTAAAGGGGATGCGGTTTCACGTCTGGCGTACAGTGACGCCGCTGGATCGTTTTTCGAAGAAGTCGTGGCACAAGTCTGGGAAAAATACGAAGACATATTATATAAAGAGCAGTCACTCGATTTTGATGATCTTTTAGTAAAGACTCTACGCATGCTCGAGGAAAATAAAACCGTGCGTGAGACTCTTCAGGCCCGTTACAAATACATTCACGTTGACGAGTACCAGGACACCAACAAAGTGCAATTTCGAATTGCCGAGCTACTGGCTGGAGACGCACACAATATATGTGTAGTAGGCGACATCGACCAAAACATCTACAGTTGGCGAGGTGCGGATATTAAAAATGTGCTTCAATTTGAAAACCACTTCCCAAACTCAACGACTATCTTGCTCGAAGAAAATTACCGGTCGACCCAAACCATCATCGCAGCGAGTAACGACATCATCAAGAAAAATAAAAACCGAGTTGAGAAAAATGTTTTTACCAACAATCACGAAGGTGAAAAAATTACCCTCTACGCCGGGATGACTGGATACGACGAAGCGGAATACATCGCAATGACAGCCCAAGAGCTGATCAATGATGGTGCTGATCCAAGCAACATCGCCGTGTTGTATCGAACAAACTTTCAATCACGTGCCCTTGAGGAAGCATTCCTCAATTTTGAAATCCCGTACCAATTACTCGGGACTAAATTTTTCGAACGAAAAGAAGTGAAGGATGTACTGTCATACCTCAGGCTAGCTTTAAACCCAGGTAGTAATGCTGACATGACTCGGGTAATCAACACCCCAGCTCGTGGGATTGGGAAAGTCACGATGCTTAAAGTAATCGAAGGGAAACGATCTGAACTTAACGCTGGCGCTCAAGCTAAAGTAAAAAAGTTTGATGACATCATGATGGATATCGCTAAAGCAGCTACAGAAAAAACGCTATCTGAAACAATCAAATTCATCATGAAGCGATCTGGCATCGAAGATCACTTGAAAGAAGAGGGAACCGAAGAAGCGTTAGAGCGAATCGAAAACTTGCGCGAGCTCGTTACGCTTGCGAGTCGGTTTGATACGGTCGACCCAACTGAAGCAGTCGAGATGCTGCTGGAAACCGCAGCGCTGCAATCTGACCAAGATGAACTCAAAGATAAAGAAGAACAAAACGCTGTCCGACTGATGACCATTCACGCCGCTAAAGGGCTCGAGTTTCCATATGTGTTTATCACTGGTCTCGAAGAAGGACTCTTTCCACATGAACGCCTCGACGATGGAAAAACTGACAAAGAAGAAGAGCGACGTTTGTTCTATGTTGCCCTCACCCGAGCCGAGAAAAAAATCTATCTCACCTACGCCCACATGCGAACCATCTTTGGGCAGCAAAAAGTAAATCTTCCATCACAGTTCATCAATGACATTAGTGGCGAACATGTAGAAGCATCAGAACCAAAGGGCTTTGGTGGAGGAGGGGATAGCAGCGGGTACGAGACAACGGTGTATCTTGATTAATTTCCGATTCCGCGTACGCTACATTTGTGAAAGAAAAGTTTGAACACAAAAAGTCCCTCGGGCAACACTTTCTGAACAGTGACTTTGTGCCTAAAAAAATGTGTGACGCTGCTAACCTAGCGGTTGGAGAGACTGTGCTTGAAATCGGGCCAGGGACCGGGATCCTAACGGCGGAAATTCTGAAGCGAGGATGCAACGTAATCGCCGTCGAAGCCGACCTGCGGGCAATCGATTCACTCAAAGAAACATTTGTAAACGAAATCACAAACGGGCAACTAGTCATACATCATCATGATGCGCGGAAACTCGACATGGCTATGTTTGGCTTAGTTGATCAAGCCTTTAAAGTAGTGGCCAACATTCCATATTATATTTCTGGGCTTCTATTTCGTCAGTGCCTGGAGTCTGACATCCAGCCAAACACCCTGGTCTTTTTGATTCAAAAAGAGGTGGCCGAGCGGATTGCAAGAGATCCAAAAGAATCCATCCTCTCACTGTCAGTCAAAGTCTTTGGTGAACCTGCATACATTGATACTATTAAACGCGGACACTTTACGCCGCCACCGGCAGTCGACTCAGCCATTGTCGCAATCTATAACATCAATCGTTCTAGGCTGCACGGTATATCTGACGATGTTTTTTTTGATGTGGTACACGCTGGTTTTGGACAAAAACGCAAACAACTGGCAGGCAACCTGGCAAAATTATTTCAAAAAGAATCTGTGGGTCATTCACTCACAACATTAGGATTAGTTGCAGAGAGTAGGGCAGAGGACCTCTCTATTACTAATTTTATTGATCTGATTAGACTTTTACAGAGAAAATAGAGGCAATTTTCCACAGATAGACACATATATAGGTAGTAACTGCAGTCTGGCTGATGTACGACTGCTATACTAAATACTATGGAACGGAATTTTAATCCGCGCGTTATCGGCGCTTGTTTAGTTGGATTTGCACTGGTTGCTGGTGCCTACGTACTAAGCAACTTTGGTGTATCGAATTTTCAAAGTCAACCAGCTGCGGTGGTTGTGGCACAGCCCCGGGTCGCAATCGAGGTTCTCGATGAAGACCGCAATGGTATCGAGGACTGGCGGGACGAGTTTGTTACTACAGCCCCAATCATTCTTGATCAAGTAGACACAGACTATGAGCTACCAGACACACTTACTGGTCAGCTTGGAATTGATTTTATCGAGGATCTAGTTAGGTCAAAAACCGCTGGACCTTTTGGACGAACCCAAGAAGAAGTGGTCGGTCGCGCTATAGATACCATGACCAGCCAGGCAGCATATGATTTATATGATGTGCCAGATATTACTGTACTAACACAATGGGAGGACGCAGACATACTCGATTACGCCAATACTATTGCCCTGACTATCACCAATAACAATATTAATAACGGTCGAGGGGAGATCGATATTCTATCTGACGCTCTCAAAGATATAACCCCAGATCAGTCATACATTGACGAGCTTAATAACATTTCTGAAGCATACAAAAACATGCGCGATATTGCATTAACTGTTCCTGTTCCTGCGATTGCTGTAAAGCAACACCTTGATCTAATTAATACCTTTAACGCCCTACACGAGAGCATTGGAGCAATGGTGATCGCAGCCGAAGACCCAGCCCTCGCGCTTGTGCGCATCAAACGCTACCAAGACGATGCACTAGGACTACGAATTGCGCTAGAAAATATGTACTTGATCCTGGAACCATACGCATCGCTTGTTGGCCCAAATGATCCAGCTTTATCATTCATAATCTTTAGCCCAGAATTTAATTCTTAATAATATGGATACTCTTTTTCTAGCTTTAAAAAAATTACTAGTTGGCACAATTTTTGTTGTGTTTGCCTTTGTGATGGTTTATGTGCCACAAGCACCAACTAGTCAGGTAGAGACTGTCGAAGCGGCAGCCAGTGGTAGTGTTGTATTTGACCCAAGAAATACCTTGCAGAACTTTTGGTCAACCGCCCAAGAAACTATATCGGCTGCAACAGAAACTCTTGGTTGGGGTAAGAGTATCAGTCTAGACGGAATTGCGTGGTCTTTGGCTAAACGTGCGATCAGTATGATGGCAAACGAATTTTTAAACTGGGTAAACTCCGGCTTCCAAGGACGACCAGCATTTGTGACTGATCTACGAGGGTTCCTCACAGACGTGGCAGACCAAGAATTTGGACAATTCATCAGTGAATTGGGTGACGTCGGATCCTTTATTTGTGCGCCGTTCCGGCTAGATGTTCAAATTGCAGTCGCTGTGCAATACCAACAGGGAAGAGACGGAGAACAATCCGCGCCAACCTGTACCCTCAGCGGGGTGATCGATAACATCCAAGGATTCATCGATGGTACTGATCCAGGGCGAGGGCTGGCTGACTGGCTGACTATCACCGCCACACCCCAAACGTACACACCCTATGGTGCAGTACTCAGCGCACAAGCAGCTGGGCGAGCCCGACTCATCAATGCCCAGGGGGAGGAGCTACAGCTACTGGAATTTGGCGGAGGTTTCCTGTCTCAATCAGTGTGTGAACTCATCGAAGGTACAAACGAAGAAAACTGCACAATCACTACTCCAGGCGTAACAATTGCTGGCCAACTAAACAAAGTTCTAGGCGCTGGACAAGACGTTTTAGTGGAAGCGGATGAAGTCAACGAATACATTGGGGAACTGTTAGGTGCACTTGCAAACCAGGCTATTTCCGGAGCAGCTGGGCTACTTGGGCTATCTGGTAACACCGGACAGAGTTACGGCGGTTATGATGGTTCATACCTTGACGCTCTGTATCAGGAAAGTATTGATGGATCAGGCAACATCACTGGGACTGCGAGAGACAATCTTTCTGACGCATTACGCTCTGAAAGAAATTATCGATTAGAGAGTCAGCTATTACTTGATCTACTTACAGAGTTCATACTAGACGATGAAAATCCTCAAGGGGCACGAGACGTAGCAGCTATACTAAATGAAGAAATTGCTAATGAAATATTTATTAGTAACGACAACATCACTGCACTTACAAGTCTGCTAACTGAATACGACAGTGCAACATCTGATCGCCAAATTGCAATATTTATCGAGTACTCTAACCTTGATATCACTGACGATGGACGAAAAAGTCGAAACCTAAACGAGTGGAGAGAACAAATGAGTCTTATTGGTATTGATCCTGTTGACAGTAGAGGCTTAAATGCCGTTCTAGATAGACTAAGCACAACCACAGCAACCAGCAGTACTCAAACCAACTAAAGAAACGATTGATACTTATGAAGCATTTCCTACTCGAAAACAAACTAACACTATGGATAACTATCCTGAGTTTGTTTGGAGTAGCTATGTTGGCTTTGTTCCCACAGGTGGCTTTTGCCCAGGATACAATCGAAGGAATTCTCTTCTTTGTAATCTCAAACTTAACTGGGTGGCTACTTTGGGTTGGAGGTTCACTACTGGACTACGGGATCAACACGTTTGTAATCAATTTTGGTTCAATTTACAACTCTGGTGGAGTCGGACTTGCGGTTGACCAACTTTGGGTACTGGTTAGAGACCTATTCAATATCTTGTTTATTTTTGGTCTCGTGTACATTGGCTTCAAGATGATCCTCAACAGTGATGATTCTCAAACCAAAAAGACGCTCGTCTCACTAATAATCGCCGCTCTTCTAATCAACTTTAGTTTGTTTATCACTAAATTTGTAGTTGATTTCACCAACATCCTTGCCTCGGAAATTGCTGTTGCTGGTTTTGACACAATTGGCGATGACCTTGATGGCAACCCAACATCTGTCCGAGTTGGCGATACATTCTTCCGGTTAATGGGTATTTCAACGATTAACTTTAGTGGAGAAAACGCACCTGGTTTAGACGGTGACGGGGCAGCTCCGTGGTCGTATATATTTGGTATTGGAATCATTAACATCATCGGTGCTTTTGCGTTTGGTGTTGGTGGAATTATGCTTATCATTCGCTTTATTGCGCTATCGGTATACATGGTGCTTTCGCCTTTTATGTTCCTAGGTTGGATATTCCCAGGCTTCAAAAACATGAGTGACAAATACTGGTCAGGGTTTCTAAAACAATCATTCTACGCACCGGTATATATCATTATGATATTTTTTGCAGCATCAATACTTGATAACTTCTTTGGTGACGGAGTTGGGGCAGGTGGTTCGGCCCAGGGGGGAGGACTAGGAAACCTAACACAGCAAAATAGCGACGTATTTAACCCAACAGGAACTGTGTCAGAAATTGCTGCGAACTTTGCCGGAGGGCTTGGACCGTTTATTCTTTCTGCTGGTTTCCTTATTGCTGCAGTACAAGTTGCAGGAAAACTTGCCTCAGATGGTAGTGGAGTGATGGCAAAAGTAAGCAATGGTGTTAACTCTCGAGTGCGCGGGGCTGTACGACGTCCACTCGCTGCCTATGGTGCTGTCGGTAGTTACGCTGCTCGGGGAGTTGGCCGGGGAGCCGGTGGTTATATGGCTCGTGGTATCAATGAAGGTAGCGAAGTCAGCCGTCGTCAACTCAATCGTGTCACTGCTTGGGCTGGTAATAAGGGCGCGATTGGGCGTGCAGCTGCTCGTGGACTTGATAGTACTGTTGGAGCAGGACTTGATAGAGGTACCCGTGCCAGCGTTTTAGGTTCTGAAACTATTGATCAACAACGAGAACGAATCGCAAGACAAAACAACTCATTTAACCAAAACGGCGATGAATTTGATCGAGAAAAAACTCTTAGAGAAGAGCGCAAGAAACTAAAAGAGGAAGAAGCAAAGCTAGCTCCTGGTAATACCTTGACTCCAGACGAACGGCGTGACGTACGTAAAAAAATTGACGAAGCTAACACTAAAATTGGCGGTGTGGTTGGTAAAATGTCAACGGCAGAGTTGCGGCGCCTAAGCGAAAATGTCCGCAACTCACCTGAAATACTTGGCAAACTATCAGCTGAGCAAATCAAAGCTCTTGGAGAGACTGGGGACTTCACTCGACAACAAAAGAAAGACATGGGGGCGGGTCGAGAAACTGCGCGCTTTGCTGGGTTTGAGAAGGTACTCAACGACGTCGGGTCAGAAGCTGAGGAGCTAGCAGATGCTATGGAAGGTCTTGCTAAAATGGTTAGCAGATTATCTAACGAAGAGTTGAGCAACTTCTCATTTGAGAGACTCAATACTGAGGCTATTGCTTCACAATTATCAGAAAAACAACTAGAGACACTCAAAGACTCAGGTAAAATCAGCATTGAACAATACGATAAAATATCTGCAACACGTTCAAAGGGAATTGAAAATATCATCAGTAAGGGCCGGGTTGACATTCAAAATAAGGATGCAAAGAATAAATTTGACGGGACAACCACAGCTGCTACACCACTTACTGGTGACGTTCTCAAAAAACAACGTGAAAAATATATTAAATCCAACACCGAAACAATTGGTAAACTACCACTTGAGACGTTCTTTGACCGTAAAACAGGGACACTCACCGAGGTTGGTAACAATATGACAGTGGATATGATGAAGGCGATTGCTCGTGCAGCGAACCAAGGCAAGAGTGAAATGACTGCAGATGAACGAACGGACCTAGCAGGAGCAATAAAGTTCTACAAACAAAACGATCCACGGATGGCAGCTTACATAACTTCTAAAAAAGCCAAGGAGGATTTCTTCAACGAATAAAATTTATGAATTTCACCGACGAACAACGTGAAGATGCCTACAACACAGCAACTGCCAAGCAGCGATCGCTATACGAAGGATCAGAAAACGGCCAAGCTTTGTATACTATTTCCCAGCGACATGGTATATCGGATCAAGATAGACATTTGCATTTTTTAGTTGCCGTTGGCGACGTTATTCTTGGGCTGGTTCCGCAGGAAAAACTTCCAGAACTATTTGTAGAACGTCTCCAGATATCGCAACCAGACGCTATGAGAATCACAGCAGATGTGCTTGATTTCCTCGCTCCGCTCAATCAACCAACAAACACCCCAGTACCAATTACTACACAACCTCAGCCTGCTGAGATGACAAAAGTATCCACTGACAGTCAGGACACCCTTGCGGCTGAGTTAGCTGAAACCGAAGCAGCATTCAAGCAACTCCAACCAATCCGAACAATGGCTCACGATATGGAAACTATCCGTACCGAAGAAGAACCGGTGCACCAGGCTGCCAGCCAAGAGACCATTCTCAATGGTCAAGGAAACGCTGAGAAAAACACCACTGCCCAGTGGGGCACTCCTGAAAAATAGCCGGTTCTATAGTCGACGCAGTGTATACTACTAGTATCTACGTGTCCTGTTAGAAATAACAGGACACAGATATACGTATGAATACTTGGTCGACCATTATTACTCAACACACAACTACTGGCAGTAAGCCATAGTTATTTCTATTCGGATGCGGTTTGAAGTACCACAATTTATTGAAATCGAGGACAAGATCTTTGGACCACTGACCTGGCGGCAATTTGTGTACCTCGGTGGTGGCGTGGGTGCAGCGGTTGTAATGTTTTTCATATTTCCGTTCATTGTATTTGTACTACTAGGACTACCGATTGCTCTCTTGGCTGCCGCACTGGCCTTTTTCCCAGTCAACAACCGACCATTTTCTTACTTCTTGGAGGCCGTGTACAACTACGTCACCAATGACAAACTATACCTCTGGCATCAAAAAGCTGACGTTGTGTACAAAGATGAGACCAAAATAAAATCAGAACCAACCTCATCGTATGCTGTAACTCCTAGCAACCGCGGTTCATCACACAAGAGCATCACCTCACTGACCAGAAAACTCGAATTACAAGCTATGCAAAAACCAGAATAGTATGCCAAACCAAAAAGCAGCCACTCAACGTTTTGTTCCAATCCGCGACATCAAAGATGGTGTGGTTATTAAGCGTGATGGAGAAATGCTCATGGTGCTGCTGGCTTCATCAGTTAACTTTGCCCTCAAATCACTCGATGAACAAAAAGCCATCCTGCAACAGTTCCAAAGTTTTTTAAATACCCTTGATTTCAGTTTACAAATCTATGTACAATCAAGAAAATTGAACATCGAACCATACCTTGGTTTACTTGCAAGTATGGAAGGGAAGCAGGACAACGACCTAATGAAGATCCAGCTGGCTGAATACATGGAATTCATTCGTTCGTTTACAACTGACGTTGATGTGATGAGCAAGAGCTTCTTTGTGGTTATTCCATATTCACCTACCAAACTAAACCTGCAAAAGGGTGTTACTAGTTTATTTAGTGGCGGTAGTACAGCAGCCCTAACCAACGATCAACAATTCGAAGAACACCGCCTACAGTTAGAACAGAGAGTTGGTATGGTCACTCAGGGACTGGCTGGGGTTGGGGTTCGAACCATGAGACTACAAAAGGACGAACTAGTTGAGTTGTACTACCATTTATATAACCCTGGCGATCCAACCGGTGCGGCTCCTAATGTACAATAATTTATATGGCTTTTTTAGACTTCCTCCAACCGCCCAATAAAAAAGATGACCCATTCAAAGATCAGCTTATGACTTTGACTGATGTTATTGCACCCTCTGCAATCAAAATCAGTCCGCGGGCAATCAACATCAGTGGGGTAAATGCCCGGACATACTACGCGGTAAACTATCCACGGTATCTCAACGACGGATGGATTGAACCAGTATTAAACCTGGCCAAGGAAATCGATGTTTCGATTTTCATTCACCCAGTAGACACGGCCGCTTCCTTAAAAAAGTTCCAGAAAAAAGTAGCCGAGGTACAAAGCCAGATCAGTATCAAGCAAGAGCGTGGGGAAGTGCGTGATCCACAGCTCGAGGCATCGTACCGTAACCTCGAAGAACTCCGAGACAAACTACAACAGTCAGAAGAAAAGCTGTTTGACGTTGGGTTTTATATTTCAATCTACGGTCCAGACGAAGCTGCCATCAACAAAGTAGAAAACGACATCCGGGGTATGCTCGACTCAAGGCTGATCAATATGAAACCAGCTCTATTCCAACAAGAGCAGGGGATTAAAAGTGTCTTTCCGCTCAACGATGACATCCTACAGGTGCACAGCAAATTCAATTCGTCGCCACTGTCGAGCTTCTTTCCGTTTACTTCGTTCGACCTCACTTCGGACACTGGGATTTTGTACGGTATCAACCGGCACAACTCGTCACTCATTTTGTTTGATCGATATAGTCTCACCAACTACAACTCGGTAACGTTTGCGACCTCTGGTGCCGGGAAGTCATACGGTCTGAAACTAGAAATCCTGCGATCACTAATGTTTGGGACCGAGGTGATCGTGCTCGACCCAGAGCGTGAATACGAGTACTTGGCAGAAGCCACCGGTGGTCGGTTTTTCAACATCTCACTTTCATCCAACCACCACGTTAATCCGTTTGACCTCCCGCCACCAGCGAGCGACGAGGATCCCCGCGACGTGCTGCGTTCACACATCATCGAACTCATTGGACTGTTTCGGCTCATGCTCGGCGGAAACAACGAATACACCGCATTGACACCGGAGGAAGAGACCATCCTCGACCTCGCAATCCAGGAAACCTATGCCCTCAAGGACATCACTGGTGACGCTGACTTTTCTGACATGGAACCACCACTACTGTCTGACTTTGAAATGGTTCTAGCCGGCATGGACGGCAGTGCCTCACTGATTGCTAGACTACAAAAATACACCAGTGGAACCTGGGCCGGGTTCATGAACCAACCAACCAACGTCGACATCAACCAAAAATTTGTGGTGTTCAGTTTGCGTGACATGGAGGACGAATTAAAAACCATCGCCATGTACATCATCACCAACTTTATCTGGGGAAGTGTCCGTAGACGACTGGCCAAGCGTCTGATGGTGATCGACGAGGCGTGGTGGATGATGAAAAGCGAAGACACTGCATCGTTCTTGTTCTCACTTGCAAAGCGCGGTCGAAAGTACTACCTGGGGATCGCTACTATCACTCAGGATGTGGATGACTTCCTGCGCTCACCTTACGGTGTCCCGATGATCACCAACTCCAGCATCCAGCTACTGATGAAACAATCGCCAACAGCGATCGATAACATCCAGAAAACCTTTAACCTAACCGACGAGGAAAAATTCCTACTGCTGGAATCAAACGTAGGGGAGGGGATCTTCTTTGCTGGACTCAAACACGTCGCCATCAAAATCATCGCCAGCTACACCGAGGATCAAATCATCACCTCGGACCCATCGCAACTCATGGCAATCAAAAAAGCCCGCGAGGAATTGGAAGCAGCCGGGATGTAACACGGACACAATAAACGGTGGCGAGCAGTGTTCGCCACCGTTTATTGTTATGACTTGTGGTGTAAAATATAATCAATGCAAGTCTCTAACGTCCAACTTGAAACTAGACAAATACCCCCTTCACCAGGAGCAGGCTCTAACCCTGGAAACATCAGACGTGATGCAAGACGTCGCAATACAGTTCCCCGTAGAAAAAGACAATCTGTAAATACTGATACTGATCAAAATCCTTTTCATGAAACCACAGACGAGGCTTTTTCTAAGCAGTATGATGCTACAGAGCGGTACACCAACCTCCGACCAAACGAGATCAACCGAGTACAGAGGGAGTACGCGAACACTAACCAGGAACCGAACTACCAACCCGGTCGAATGCCACTAGTTCGTAAAAAAGTAGAACATAAAGCCAAAAATTCAAATCTGCTGCTTGGCAGAACTAAAGTTACAGCGATCAATGCCTGGGTTGGCAGTTGGGTAATATTTTGGTATTTCGCTATTCAATTACCATTTGCTCTTATGAGTATTGTAGGACTAGCAATCACATTATACATATATAACTACATTGCCGAAATTCCGTTAGGCACAGAGTTTATAACATTAGCTGGGCAGGTTATTATGTTAGTCGGTGAAGGTGCGATTGGAGTCAGTAGATTAATCAGCATAGCGACGGAAAACTTCTTTGGTTTTGCTTTCGACCCAATTAGACTAATGATCATACCATTTGCATTTGTATTTTTATTAGGCGTATTACAATTAATGCTAGTTTGGTTTATCTATAGCACAACCGGGATTAAATCACTGAGCGGAGAAAAGGGATTGAAAAAAAAGATGTTGTTCTTGCTAGCAGTAGTTGGCTCAGCTTTTCCGATTTATCCATTCATACTTTCATGGATCAGATTAGTTTGGAAACACCCAAATTAAAACAAGCCCGCTGTAAAACGGACTTGTCGCTTTTGTTGTTGATCGAAATCAACTCAGTCTTTAAAGAAGTAAGGGGTCATTGCTGCGACGTGCACTTGTTCCAGATCGCCGTAGCCATTTTCGGCAGCAAAGTTTTTGGAAGACTTGGCTGAAGCACTTGCGAGAATTGGCCCCGATTCAATGAACATGGTCTGGTAGCAACCATCATTACCATTTTGGGCGCACCAGGGAGATGGACCAGCAGGCAAAATTTCTACTTCATCGCTGGACGAAACAGAGGCAAGGACAATGTCCTGAGCCAATACAGGCGACGAACCAACGACAGCGAATGCGGCTGCCAACGCAATAGTTTTGAGTTCCATAAGGAGCTCCTTTCTAGTGGTGATAGCGGACAATATTCTGTGCCGCAGGTTACAATTTGTATGTGGGGGACCACACACTGTGGAAAAACTATTTGACTGCAAGCAGTCCTAGGTACATGTATACCACATATTGCTAAAAACAGCAACTGCTTTCATCCACTCATTTCTGCGGACAACCTGTGTATAAATTGTGGATACTACGTATAACTTGGCTATTGTATACCTCACTTCTGCTACTATATATGGTATATGTGGTACCGCTACTGCTTACTATTTCTACTTACAATCCTTCCAGCTGTTAGCCTTGCTCAGGTAGGGAATTTCCAAAGTCTCACCAGCAACAACCGCGAAGCTTCAATCACCCTCAGCCCTAGTTTTCCTGGACCAGGGGAACCCTTTACTGCCTCAATCGATGACTACAGTGGTAGTTTATTTGGATCAGAGATTACCTGGACCTATGCTGGGGAAGTGGTCGAGGTTTTTTCTAACCAGCGTACTGCAGAACTAGTAGCCGGGGCAGCTGGGAGTAATGCAACTATCGTAGCCACGCTACAAACTCCTCAAGGTACGACACAGACCATCACCCGCACTATTAATCCAATCTATATCGATATTATCATCGAACCACAAACCCGGGTTCCAGATTGGTATGAGGGGCGAGCGCTGCCAAGCTATACGAGCCAAGTCAATGCAACCGCACTTCTACATAATGGTACAAACTTCCTAAATTCAAACCAGCTGGTATATACATGGACAGTAGATCAACAAACCCTAGAAAACGGGGCAATTCGTGGCGGAAACAAAATGTCATTCGAAACACCGCGCGGATCTGCGCCGGTATTGATCGTAAACGTAGCTGACCTGCAAGGAAACACTTTGGCTAGACGGGCAGTTAGGATGACTAGCGTACAGCCAGAACTTGCATTCTACGAAAAACACTCACTCTATGGCATAAAAAATCGACCTCTACAGTCAAATACCTCACTAGTTGGCAATGTGCTAACACTCCAAGCTGAACCATTCAACCTCGATACTCGGGTGTTCAATCGTCCCGATATAGCCCAGTGGGAAATCAACAAAATTGAAACCGATAATGGTGTTTTAAATCCCTACGAAATAACGCTTAGTCGGGCAGGGATTGGGGGGCGGACTGTGCTTAACTTCCATGTGCGATCGCTATCAGAGATATTACAAGGTGTTGAAGATAGTGTAGTAGTGAATTTTTAATCTATGAAACGTACCCTATTGATTACCGGAGGAATTGCAATAGTACTGATCTTGATCGGGATCTGGGCATATATTCTATTTACCGGCACAACCAGTGACAACGTTTCATTTAATGACTTTGGTTTTGGTGATTCTACTGACCCAACAGTAATTATTCCTGATGAAGAACCCGTTCCAGAAGAAACTGAAGAACCATCTGACCAAATTGAACGCCTACGACAGTTAACAACCACCCCCGTGGCAGGTTTTGCTGAAATAATAGTTGCCAGCACATCTGATCCAGTTGTACGGTATGTTGAATCAGGAACTGGTCATATCTATGAAATCAACCTGTTTACCGAAGAATCAGAACGAATTTCTGCTACAACTATCCCTCTTGCTACTACCGCTGCAATTACACCTGATGGAAAACATGTTCTTATGCAATCCGACACCGGACCTCGTGCTAGTTTTGTATTGGGAACCATTAGTACTACTACTGATCGCCTGAGTAACTTTGAACTAAACGAAGCAATTGTGTCTTTTACAGCAACAGCTGAAAATGAATTTTTGTTTGCTACCGAAGGGGTGGGGGAGTTGATAGTAAAAAAATACAACCCTCGCACAAGTGACATATCAACCTTGTTCACCGTGCCGTTTGTCGAAGCAACCATTGCTTGGCATCATACTAATGCTGGGCCGCATATTGTATACCCTAAAACCACCAGGGAGCTAGAGGGATACGTATACTCTTACACTAATGGGCAAGTCACTCGACTCAATGCCACTGGCTATGGTTTGTCGGCATTAGGGTCTGATGAGTTCATAATCTACAGTGAAGTAATTGACAGTACATACTCCACATTTAGTATTGGTGTCGGTGAACTTATTCCAAATCAGACACCTGTGACTTTCATGCCTGAAAAATGCGCATTTGGAAAAACTAATACTACAGCGGTGATTTGCGGCGTAGACTCTTTCAATCCATCTCCAAATACACCCGATGACTGGTACAGAGGAACACGTACAAGCAACGATCTGTTGTGGGAATACAGTTTTACTCGTGATTTAGGGAGATTTATTATCGCACCTGAAGACGCTACAGGGCGTCAAGTTGATCTCACTAACCCTCAGTTTGGGCAAAATGACTCAAATTTCTTTTTTCAAAATAAAGTTGATGAAACCCTCTGGGTATACAGAAATATTATCAATGAAACTACCTCTAACTAAATTAGTATGAAATTTTTCTTTCTTCTCGTAGTACTGGTTACACTACCAGCAACTACCTATGCCCAAAATTTTCTAGTTGGTATTCCTGGAGTGGAGCAGGGTGCTAGCGGTAGTTTTGACGCTTATATTCAAGCAGTCTACGTGATGTTCATTAGTATTGCTGCACTACTAGCGGTAGTTAAAATCATCATTGCAGGACTCAAATACATGTTTACTGACATTGTCACCCAAAAGGGGGAGGCTAAAAAAGATATACAAGGAGCTTTGTTTGGTTTGCTAATCGTTATGTCTGCGGTTCTTATCTTGACTGTTATTAATCCTGAGTTGACTAGTTTTAATCCGGATATTTCACAGGTTGCAACACCTGAGGCACAAAGAGATGCACAAGGTAATATTATACTGGCACGAGTTGCAGATAATCAAACGATACCTGCTAATGACGTAGACGCCGTAGCCGTTTTTATTCAAGGCTGTAGGGCTGAAGAAGGTAGAACTATTAGGTCTGAAACAAATAATGAAACTGCAGCTGAGATCTTAGTTTGTGTTCCTGCTCCAACTGCAGCAGAAGAAATATGTGCTAGCGACGCTGGGTGTCTAAGGGTCACGTGTAGCCGAGGATCTTGGATAGGTGGATTTTCTGGAAGCGATTGTTTAGTGTCTTGTGGCTCTCGAGGTGGAGTTTTAGAGGAAAGAAATTTATGGATGAGCGACGTTTGTACCTATCCAGCAGATTTTGACGAAACTGGGTATGTGACATTAGATGAAATTATTGCCGATCCTAACGACCCAAGGTTTGGAACAACACCTATAACACTTCCCTGCGACCTAGCCGGAACAGATACATGTGAACAAATTACAGAGAACTGCCTGGCTAACGCTAATTATGTTACCACTACCGCTTTTGGACCAAATCAAGTAACTTGTTTTGTAAATTCTTAGTATTTCCTACCGATGCTTCCTAACAAACACTTCTTGAATTAGGGCAACGATGTTGCTCACAAGGAAGTAGAGAGCAATTGCAGCTGAAATAGTGTAGGCCACTACTCCGATTAAAATCGGCATGACGTACTTCATTTGTACCTGCATGTTGCGCATAAAATCGTCTTTCATGCTTGGCTCGGCTCCCTCTACTTTTGGAGGGAGTTTTGGCATCGTGACACTGACTACAAAAAACTGTGTCACAGCGGCAGCAATGGCGAGTAACACACTCCGCTGTGTGATATCGATCATCCCTAGAAAATTCATCGAAATAGTGATCGGCTCGGCTACAAAGCTATATAAAATGTCTGTGTTGATCGCTGGCAGAGGAATACCGCCACCCTTATAGACAGAAAAATACAACGCAATCACCACTGGAATTTGGATAAAAATCAGGATGATACTAGCAAACGGATTCATCCCCGCATCGCGGTAGATCTCCATCATGGCTTTGGCTTGAGCTTCACGGTCGTCTTTGTGGGTTTCTTTGAGCTCTTTTAATTGCGGCTCAATTTCTTTCATGATCCGCTGAGTCTGAGCAGCTTTTATTGAGATCGGGAAGAGGATGGTTTTTACTAGAAATACGGTTGCAATAATCGCTAGACCAACATCCCCCCCAGGAATAACATCAATAAAAAAAACTAATGAGTTGTACACTGGGTCAAAGAAGAACGTGTGCCAAATATAATTAAACATAATTGCTGCTCAGTTTACGTTTTTTTAATCACGTCTGCAATGTGGGCGTTGAGGTCAGCCAGGGCAGCTTTGCGAGATAGCTGTGTGTATGCTGGTTTGATGATAATAATAAACACCCCCGTTGCATCATGCATGTTACACACGTTACGGATTTGAGCATACACTCGACGCCGGATTGCATTTCGTGTTACCGCTTTTTTGGACACTTTTTTTCCGACCACCACTGAGCCGTGCAGGGTTGGAAGGGGAGTATAGATGATAGCGCAATGGGTAAAATGAAACCGTTTTCCAGTTTTAAAATACTCATCGAACTGTTTTTTAGAGAGACGCTGATTTTTAGCTAACATGTGTGACTATTATACAAAATTAAAAAACTCTATCTGTGTATCATATATGATACACAGATAAGGAGGCATTTAAAACAAAAACCCCGAGGTCTGTCCTCGGGGTTTTGTTCGCTAACGTGCCTTTTTGACAGTCAGTTGTGCTCGGCCTTTTCGGCGTCGGGCTTGGATGATCTTACGACCACTTGGTGTCGCTGAGCGAGCCAGGAAGCCGTGAGTAGTTGCTCGCTTTCGCTTTTTTGGTTGATACGTTCGTTTTGGCATACATGTGTGTTTAGTGGCCGTAACTATACCGAAAATTTCGCACTTTGCAAGGAAATGTAGTTGCAATAAAATAGTTGGTAGGGAGAATTTTATGTGGAGTTGAAAATTATGCATCCACTGATGTTGCTAGACGCCCAAAACCGCAAAGATTCCAGCCTTTACAGTTGTTCCATCGCTATCCACAAGCTATCCCCAGTTGCGAATTTATAAGATGAATTTGTTCTGGGAATCTATTACAAAAAACAAAAATATTTACAGGAGTAATAGAGAGCGTATAATGCAAACTACGAACGTATTTCTGTATGAATCCAATCACCTCTTCACACCAAACAAATAGCATCGTCAAAACTGAACAGGTTGATGTAAAACAGTTGTGGGATGATGCATTGGTAAAAATTGAATTGGCAATCACAACCGCCAACTTTAAAACCTGGTTCCGAGACACGCATATCGTCACCCTCGAAGACGGCCTGGCTACTATTGGTGTACCAAGTGTATTTGTTAAAGACTGGCTGCAGGACAAATTCCAAACGATGATCCTCAAAACCCTACGTGAAATCACGCCTCACGTACGAAGTGTGGAATATATCGTAGCGCAGCGAAATGAACGAAAGCAGGAATCAAACAAAAACCAAACAGTTAACGCTGCCCTACCGCTAGAGGAGTACTACATCAACAAGAGTGATAACCTCAACCCAAAATACTCATTTGATACGTTTGTGGTTGGGCCCTATAATGCTTTAGCACACGCAGCTGCCAAAACTGTCAGTGAAAAACCCGGAATTACCTACAACCCATTATTTATCTACGGAAAAACTGGTCATGGTAAGACTCACTTGATCCAAGCGGTAGGAAACCATATCAAAAAAACTGGCAAGAAAGTATTTTACGTAACCTCAGAGCGGTTTGCGGTTGATTACTTTAACTCACTCCAAAGTGGAAGCGCTAATAATTTCAAAGACCGCTACCGCCAGTACGACGTTTTAATTATGGACGACGTGCAGTTCCTAGCCACCAAAGAAAAAACTCAGGAGGAACTCTTTCACTTGTTTAATGCTCTACACGACAACAACAAACAAATTGTGTTCTCAAGTGACATTCACCCAGCCCTCTTAAACGGGATGGAAGAGCGACTACAATCACGGTTTGCCCAAGGAATGATTGTTGACCTACCAGCCCCAGATATCGAATCACGAGCGGCTATTTTGCGAGCAAAAGCTGCCCAAAACAGCATCACCCTAGCAGATGACGTAGTCGACCACCTGGCAGCTACGATTGAGGGGAACGTGCGAGAGCTAGAGGGTGCTCTCAACAGCATCATGTGCCAGTCACAGCTGCTAGGGAGGGTGCTTTCTATCGAAGAGGTCCGAACCATCATTAAAAACAGCTCGCGACCACGCAAAACTCTCGCCATCACAGACGTAGTGGAGAAAGTAGCTCGCTACTACGATATTGACCACGCCAGCATCTACGAAAAGACTCGACGTAAAGAAGTTGTAAAACCACGCCAGATCATTATGTATATTTTGCGTGAAGACTTCCAAATTTCATACCCAGCCATTGGCAAGAAATTGGGAGGCCGAGACCATACAACTGTCATCCATTCCTGTGAGAAGATAAAAAATGAATTAAAAGGGGACACCGAGCTGGAAGAAGAAATTACTCAGGTGCGGCTACTCTTGAAATAAAATAATCGCCCTAACGTTAGGGCGATTATTTTAAACAAGTCAATGTGAGTAACCCTGTATACAGCCATGAGTAACCTGAGGATTACTACCTAGAACAATCGGGGATTACTGGGGAATACCCCTACAAATAACCCGACTTACCAACAGGTTATAATTTTTCCAAAAAGTAATACACAGGTACTCCCCGTCATTTGTCGGACCACCCACAGCTCTACGCAATTTACCCACATGATTACAGCCTTTATTACAACACCGGATGAGACTTTTGCACATCTCCACAGCACTAATAATAAAGAGTAAAATAAGTTAATATAAAAATATGGAAATAACCCTTCTCCACAGTGAACTACAAAAAGCTCTAGAGCTAGTTGGGCGCATTAGCACCAAACATGTCACTTTGCCTGTGCTGCAGTGTGTTCGGATTGAGGCGCGAGAAAGTCAGATTACACTCCAAGCAACTAACCTAGAGATTAATCTTGAAATTCCTCTATCAGGAGAAGTTGTTGAAACTGGTGTGGTGGCTGTACCAACACAAATCTTTCTACAAAGTATTCAGTTTATCTCTCAGGAGAAAATCACTCTCCGGATGGAAGAACAGGTTCTACAAATTGAAAGCAAAACCTCTAACACTTCAATTAAACTATTCTCCCCGGAAGAGTTCCCCGTGGTTCAGCAGCTCACAGATTTGGGTAACACCCTGCAGGGTGCCCAATTTGCGTTTGGGATCAAGAGCGTGGCGTTTGCGGCTTCTCAGACGTCTATCAAACCTGAACTAGGTAGTGTGTTTATCCAACAAAAGAAAGAACACTCATTAACATTTGTTGCAACTGATTCGTTTCGATTGATGGAGAAGACTGTTTCTCAAAAAGGACTTACTCTTACAGAGTCATTTATGGTGCCACAGAAAAATGCTCTGGAGCTGGCTCGGATATGTGATGCTGTTGGTGAGGATCCGCTTTTTGGTATGGATGACAATCAGTGTGCTTTACGGTTTCCTGGTGGGGTGTATGTTTCTACCAGGTTGGTGACAGGTTCATTTCCAGATTATGAGCAAATTATCCCTAAAGAGTACGTCACCTACGTCACTCTTCTCAAGAGTGACCTACAGCAGTCATTTAAAAAGACCAATATTTTCTTGAATAAATTTAGGCAGGTGACACTGGTTATTAGCGACAATAACCTGACGGTGTCTTCCCAAAATAATGAGGTCGGACACACAACTGACACAATTAAGGCGACTGTAGAAGGGGAGGAGCTTTCTCTTAATTTTAATCAGCAGTTTATTATGGATCCGTTGTCACATATTTCAGGGGACTCACTCAAACTAAGTTTTGCTGGGATTGGTAGGCCGATGATCTTGCATGGGGTAAATGACACCAATCAGCGATATCTCGTCATGCCGATGAACAAATAATTCCCCTGGTGTATGGAAATGAAACACCTAGGTTCATTATTTGCTCGGTACCAAAAAATCCTGGTTCCACCACAGGCTTCGGTTGAAAAAAGAGTGGCTGAAATCGTGTGCGAGATTACTCCTTTTGAAATAACCAAAGAACAAGTTTCTTATAGCGTCGGAAATAAAACGATTGCCCTCAAGGTACCCAGTGTTTTAAAGTCAGAACTGCAACACCATAAAACGGCCATACTTAGCCGTTTAGAGGGTGAGATGGGTATAAAGAATGCTCCGAAAGTAATCCTTTAGCGATTACGGGATGAGCGACGGTTGTTGCTCGGTTCTTCTTCTGTCGGTACGTCTTCTGCTGGTTGCTCTTCTACTGTTGGTTCTTCACTAGGGAAGAGTGAACCAAAGGTTTCTTTGTTCCAGTTCTGCACCCCGTATTCCCAGTTAACATACGCTGGGTCACTAGCTGGGTTGAGTGGAGCTGGTCCAGTTGGGTCATTTTTGTTTACGAAATGCAGAATTGAGTGAATGTTTCCGTACACTTGCCCCACATCAATTGATGCTCCTCCTTCCGTTTCCTGTAAGGCTTGCAAGAGTAGTTCGGTGTTGATGTATTGACCACGGATGACTGGTTTTACACCTGCGGTATTGATTTGTGGCTGGGTAAACGTCTGCACCTCAACTTTTTCAAGTGCTATATCCATAAATTCTCGCCACATTGGAGTAGTAATCAGTCCTGAAAGACCCCCGCCCATAGGAGCGTTGTCGTTGTTACCAACCCAGGCCCCAACTGCCATATTGGGGGCATAGCCCATAATCCAAGCATCACGGAGGTTGTTAGTACTACCAGATTTGATAGCTACATCACGGTCACCAAAGTTTACTAGTGAAAATGAACCCCATAGTGGTGCACGGGCTACATTGTCTGACAGTACGTCACTTACCATGTTGGCAATGTTCTCTTCTAGTACCCGCTGCTCAACGACATCTCGTTCTTCGATAATATTGCCGTTTGTGTCTTCGATTCGAAGGATACTTCTTGGTACAGCTCGAATACCACCGTTGGCAAAGATTCCATACGCGTGAGTCATGTCTTTGAGTCGTACTTCACCGCCACCAAGAACCAATGTCAGCCCATATCGGTCTGGGTCATTGAGAGTTGTGAGTCCCATATCGTTTACAAATTTAAGAGTGTCAGTTAGGCCGGCGAGATACAGGGTTTTAACGGCCGGGATGTTTAGTGATTGTGCGAGTGCATTTCGCATACTGATTGGCCCCACAAATTTGTTGTTGTAGTTTCTTGGTGCATAACATGGTGAATCAGACGTTGTATCCCACGCTTCACAAGCCGGTGAGAATTGGGTTGGTACATCAAACAAGATGGTGGCTGGTAGATAACCTTTTCGCCACGCGTTAGCGTACACAAACGGTTTAATTGACGAACCTGGCTGGCGACTCGCCAGAGCAATATTGAACTGACCATCAATTTCCTCGTCAAAATAGTTACGAGACCCAACCATAACTAGAACGTCTCCAGTTTGGGGATCAGTTGCGACCAATCCTGCGTTTGAGGCTTTAAATTTATCAGCGTTTTCCAGTGCTTTACGCTGTACGATTTCTTCTGCAGCTGCCTGTAGTTCGTAATCAAGAGTGGTGATGATTCGAAGCCCTTGTTCAGCCATTGCTTCTTCTCCAAACTGCTCGGTCAGTTCTTCGATAATTGTCATGACAAAGTGAGGAGCTTTGATACCAGTAATAGCACCAGTGCTAAATGTTACTTCAACGTCTTTTGCTGCTTCATATTCTTCGACTGTAATAAATCCGTTGATACGCATCCGATCAAGCACAAGTTGTTGTCGTCGATCTAGAGCGTCTTTGTTGTTACCAAATGGTGAGAGGTAACTAGGAGCCTGAGGTAGGGCAGCAAGGTAGGCTGCCTCAGGGAGGGTTAGGTCTGCAGCCTTCTTTCCAAAAAAGCTCTGGGAGGCTTCCTCTACTCCATAAATAGTTCCACCGTATGGTGATTCATTTAGATACACCTCTAGGATTTCTTCTTTAGTAAGTTCTCGTTCAAGTTTAATTGAAAGAATCGCTTCTTTTACTTTTCGACTCAGTTTTTTATCACGCTCTAAAACAGAGTTTTTGATCACCTGCTGGGTGATTGTTGATCCACCTTGGCCACCTAATAAGTCACCATCTTGAAAGTTACTTACAGCAGCGCGGATGATTGCTCTCACGTCGATCCCAAAGTGGTTGTAGAACTGATCATCTTCAATTGCGACTGTCGCATTTTTTATGTGGCGCGACATATCTTCGAGAGGGACTATGGTTCGCTTTACGTCCTCATGTAGGTCATAGAGTAGTACTTCACCGGTTCGGTCGTAGATTTTAGTTGACTGTAGGACTCGACGTTCATCAAATGCAGAGAGGTCAGGAATTTGCAGACTCGAGATCCAGATCAGGATTCCGGCTGACACAATAATAAAACCAGCAAAAAACAAAATAAGGCCGTCAATGATGACCTCTTTCCAGTTTTTTTTAAACCACTCCTGTGTTTTTTTCATATAATGAGACTATATATAGCAATAGTAGCATGTGTTGTCTAGACACCTTTATACGAATGTGTGCTAGCATTATTTCGTTATGAAATTGCACCAAGAACTCACGGAGCGAGGATTTATCCATCAAACCTCGGCGGATATAGAGGAAATTCTCGACGGACCAAAACGAACGATTTATTTTGGCGTAGATCCAACTGCTGAATCAATTCATGCTGGGAACTTTGTGGGGTATATGTTGATGCGGCATTTAGCGATCGCTGGACACAAGGTGATCATGTTGGCTGGTGGAGCAACTGGACGAATTGGTGATCCAAAGCCAGATGTAGAGCGTCCTCTCTTGCCTGAAGAAGAAATAACCCGACGGGTTGAAAAATTGCAGGTGCAAGCAAAACATTTAATCGGAGTCGATGACCTTCAGATTGTAAATAACTACGATTGGTTTAAAAATATCAAGCTACTCGATTTCTTGCGAGATATAGGAAAACATTTCACGGTGAATGAATTAATGAAAAAAGAAGCGATTGCAAAACGGCTTACGAGTGAGATTGGTTTATCTTATACAGAGTTTGCGTATCCTTTGATTCAAGGATATGACTATTTAGAGTTGCACCGACAATTTGGATGTGATGTACAGATTGGTGGTTCTGATCAGTGGGGCAACATTATCGCTGGGGTTGATTTAGTTCGACGAAAGGATCAGCACACTGTGTATGCATTGACCCTACCGCTAGTGGTTGATAAAGCCACCGGAAAGAAGTTCGGAAAAAGTGAAGGAAATGCAGTGTGGCTTGATCCAGAGAAAACTACACCCTATGAATTCTATCAGTTCTGGCTCAACGCCAGCGACGAGAGTTCAATTGATTATTTGAAACTGTTTACTTTCCTTCCACTAGAAGAAATTACAGCTATTGAAAAGGATTTCGAGATGAATCCAGGAGCGCGTGCAGCGCAAAAGAAATTAGCGTTTGAAGTAACGGTGCTAGTTCACGGTGTGGCTGCAGCACAAGCCGCTCTCGAGGTCTCAGAACTGTTGTTTGGAGGTGGTTCGGTTGTTGGTATTTCTACACAAGCAAAAGCTGTCCTAGTCGCTTCAGCACCAACTGCAGAGGTTACAGTGGGTGACAGTTTGGTTGATGTGCTGGTTTGTGCTGAACTGGCAACCAGTAAACGTGAAGCTCGAACATTTATTGAAAGTAATGCTATCACCCTCCAGGAAGAGAAAGTCACAGATACAGATTTACAGTTAGGTGAAGAACATTTTTCAGCTGGACTGGCGTTGCTTAGAAGAGGGAAGAAACAGTTGTGCGTACTAATTAAAAAATAGTTTTGTTTGCAATCAAAGGTGATTAGCAAGAGTTACTACCAAACGTAACGAGCGAAATGAAAAGGCGTTAGCCGTTTTCATTTTCGAGTGCAGTGCAGGGAGCAACAATAAAAAACCCGATCGGATGATCGGTTTTTTTATTGCTACATCTCGTCTATATCGTCGAAGCTGTCGTAGTCGACGTCTTCGGCGTCGTCCTCTAGAGCAGCGTCATCTTCTTCCTCGTCTTCATCTTCATTTTCTGACACCTCCTTCACATCCTTATCGTCGATGTGTCCAAACCCTTCTGGCTCGTCTTCTTCATCAACTTCATCTCCTGCAACCTCATCGAGTATATCGTCACCCAATGACGCATCCTCATCGTCCATTTCTTCTAGTTCTTCGTCTGTGTTTGTTTCATCTACCATACAAAGTTTTTACGTATATGTTGTATCAAATTCATGTGCGGTAAGCAACTGATTAGGTGCACAATTGGGACGATTCTATACGCTTCTTCCGTGATGTGCAAGGCAGGTAATACCAACAGCAATTGCATCGTACTCGTCGTCAAGGGCGTTTGGTGGAACGTCGGGTACTAATTGTTTTACCATTGTCATCATTGCGACCTTGTCACTGTTGCCATAGCCCGTAGTGGCGATTTTAATTGTCTGCGGGCTGAACTCATAAATCTGACATCCAGCTTGGAGGGCAGTATAAATAATGATTCCGCGAGCTTCGGCTACACTCATGGCGGTCTTAACGTTTTTGTTGAAAAAGAGTGTTTCGATACCAAGGGTATCAACCTGGTGTTCTGTAACTAGTTTAGTAATCGTATCTCCAACTTGTTGGAGGCGTAGGTGTATATGGTCTGCTTTGTTAGTTTCTAAGCACATTGAAAAGAGTAACTTCTCGATACCGTTTTCGTATTCCATGACAGCCAGACCAACACGGTCATATCCAGGATCAACCCCAAGGACTCTCATGTTACCGCTGTAGATAGTTAGTGAACATTTTTTTCCAGTTGTTATACGTTATCTTTTCTTGAATCTCTTCAGGACTCATCCAAATAGGAGTGCCCTCGGTTGAGTCACTCAATGTCCCCGTCGCTGTAACAGAAAACGCCAGGGCGATAACCGATAGGCCGTATTGTATATCCTCGCATGATTCTATGTAGGTATAGTCAGTAACGGTTAATCCAGTTTCTTCGAATACCTCACGTTTTAGTGCCGATTCTACATTTTCTCCAGGGACAATCATTCCTCCAGGAAAAGCGACCCCAGTACGATATGTTAGGTCTATCACAAGATACTTTCCATCTTGTTCGATAAAACACCCAACCGAAAATTTTGGGGGTACTGGGATCTGTAAAATAAACCCGCATATTTTTTGCAGATTTGCAAAAGTGAGACCTCGTAATTTAAACCAACGAATGTTCCAAAGGGACATAATTATTCAGGGGTGTCAGCGCCCGTGTAGACGTTAGTGACGTCGTCTTGCTCTTCTAGTTTCTCTACAAAGTCAGCCAATTTTTCTCCTGTTGCATCGTCTAGTTCCATTGGGTTGTTAGGAGTGTACCCCTCTGCACCTTTGGTAAATGCCCACGCAGCCGAGCCTGGTACACCAAGTTCTATTCCAGCCTTGCTAAAGATGTGTTTAATTTCTGGAGCCGTACGGTTGTTGTTGTCGGTCACTGCCTCAATGAGAAGGGGAACACCCCCTGGGCCGTACCCTTCGTAGAGAACCTCCTCCATATTGGCTGCTCCAGTACCCGAACCTTTTGCTAGCGCTCGCTCGATTGCGTCTTTGGGCATGGAATCCTTTTTCGCTCGATCAACCGCAGCTATAACATTGGCCGAGTCAGCGCTACCACCAGCTTTTTTAACCTCCATCGTAATGAGAGATGAATGCCTCGAGAATAGCTTGCTGCGCTGAGCGTCGGTTGCACCTTTTTTATGTTTAATTTTTGACCATTTATTGTGTCCTGACATATTTTAATTAGTTACTCGTTCTGTTTTTGTAGCCAGCGAATCGCTAAAATACTGGCGTGGTATAGGGTTGGGGAAATGTGTTTGATATTTTCCGCTATTTCAATAGCATCGCTTACTCGGTTTTCTATAATTGATCTCGGGTCCCCATGCATCTTTGTTGTATACGCTTCTAATCGATCTATTGCTTTCACTATTTTAACCTCATCAGATTCTCCCAGTTGATATTCTTCCATTATAGCTGGCGCATCAGAAAAACCAACCTTTTTCAAAAAATCAGCGTTGGTATGCTCAGCAATAGCTTCCTCTGCCCGGTATTGGTCACTTTTGTATACCAAATCATCAATAAGAATTTCATGTCTATCGTGGAACCTAATCATTTTTCGCATTTTTTCAGTATCGAGCTCGGCAAAGGTTCCCTCGCTTTCTTGAGATACAAGAAATTCAAGGATTTCTGTCATAGAAGCTACGTGTTCAGCGACAGATTGATTGAGTGTTTCTCGTTTACTTTGCTCGTTGCTTTTATTTCCATACCTTTGTATATGTTCAGTGGGTTTGATGTTAGCTAGTACATACCTAATAAGTTTTTGACCACTGCTCATATGTTCTTGGTCTTCAATCTTTTTCTGATTATGTATTATGCTTTCTTGGGGAGTAAATTTTTCCATAAAACCTAACGTAAGTTCTCTAAATGACTATAGGCTTCAGGACTGGCAGTTCGACCCCGGGGAGTTCGTTCAATCAAGCCGTGACGTATCAAGTAGGGTTCTATGACATCTTCGATGGTTGACGGTTCTTCGCCGGTGGCGGCTGCAATGGTGTTTAGTCCAACTGGACCACCGTTGAACTTATTAATAATCACATCAAGCACGGCTCGGTCAGGGGCGCCTAATCCCAAGGTGTCAATTTCGAGCAACCTAAATGTCTCGTCGATAATTTCAGCAGTTAAATCAGTTCCTTCTAGTTGAGCGAGGTCGCGGCAACGTTTGAGCAAATAGTTAGCTGTACGGGGAGTAGCTCGACATCGACGAGCGATCTGACTGATGACTTCAGGGGTGGGGTCCATTCCAAGTAGTTCGGCTGACCGACCGAGGATCTGTCCAATTTCATCGTCACTATAGAACTCGAGCCGAAACGTTCCACCAGAAAACCGTGACCGCAGAGGACTTGATAAGAGTGAGATGCGAGTGGTGGCAGCCACCATGGTAAATGGAGGTAGTTCGAGCTGTACGGTGCGAGCCGAGGGCCCTTTGCCGATGATGATATCAAGCACCCCTGACTCCATGGCGGGGTAGAGGACCTCCTCGATGCTTTTACTCAGTCTATGGATCTCGTCGATAAACAACACATCACCAGGAGTAAGGTTGGTTAGGATTGCTGCCAGGTCACCAACCTTTTCAATCGCCGGGCCGGAGGTGGTTTTCATATTTGTACCAAGAGTCTTGGCTACCAAGTTAGACAATGTGGTTTTTCCAAGCCCTGGCGGCCCATAGAGCAAAATATGTTCAGCTGCATGGCCACGTTCTTTGGCAGCAGTCAGCAAGATTCGCAGGTTCTCTTTGATTTTAGCTTGACCAATATACTCCTCCCAAGTTTGTGGTCGTAGAGTGCGATCGAGGTTTTGTGCATCATCGCGCGTGATGGTTTTCGGTTTGTCAGTCATAAGCGTTCTTCAATATTGTACCAGCAAAACAAAAACGCTGCTCTAGGTGTTGACAAATATTTTATCTGTGCTAATGTATATGGGATTCGATAGCTCCTACGTGCTGGACCGTCTGGTTCATCACTGATTCCTCTCACTCCAGAATATAACTCTCTAAACAACTTGGATGCGTTGCGAGGGGTTTTTGGCACCCGGCCTAGACCGGGAGCGCTGACAAACTTCCTTAGCGCGGCATTCACTTTCAATGCGGAAGTCTTGTTTAGAGAGTTATCTTCTTGAGCTGAAACGAACGAATCTTTTTACTTATCGAATGTATCATAGAAAAACACCTCGCGGTCTTGACCGCGAGGTGTTTGCCTTTTTGAATCTAATGTTCCAGCAACCTACACTACGTGTGAAAGGAAATCGTCGTCAGTTTTTGGTGTCTCTTTAGGAGAGATTGCACTTTGAAGTATTCTAGGAAGCTCGATCACTCGTTCTAACTCCTCCATTGAGGTGAGTCCTAGTAGTACTTTTTCCATACCATCATGCAGCATGGTTGGGATGCCTTGTGGTTTGGCTGCGTCTAGGATCATGTGTTCTCGTGGGTCATTTAACACAACTGCTTCTACTGCCTCGTCCATGAGGATAGCCTCATAAATACCACTTCTTCCTTTGAACCCAGTGTTGCTACAGATTTCACAGCCAGGAGCAGTATATATTTCACTGGCCATAGGGACAGTGTCAGGATGTGGATGGTCACTTAGCACAGCTGAAATGATGCGTGATTCTTCCTCAGTAGGGGTGTGAGGGACCTTACACTCAGAACACAGCAATCGCACTAGTCGCTGCCCAAGCACTAGGTTAACCGCACTCCCAAACATCCGAGCATCTACCCCCAGGTCTATCAGTCTGACAAATGCTGCAACCGCACTGTTGGTGTGCATCGTGGTGAGCACGAGGTGGCCAGTTTGAGCGGCGTGCATGGCAGTGGATGCTACCTCAGCATCACGAATCTCTCCAATGAGGATCACGTCAGGGTCCTGCCGCAGCAGGGCACGCAGACCGGACGAAAATGTGTAGTCACCCTCAACCTGAGTTTGTACAATTCCCTCCACTTTGTATTCAACCGGATTTTCAATCGTGATGATTTTGACTCCTTCGCCGTGCACTTCTTGTAGAAAAGCGTACAAGGCGGTCGTTTTACCAGATCCAGTTGGTCCAGTGGTAATAATGAGACCGTTTGGTTTTTTAAGTTCATTTTTAACCACGCCAGCAATGTGTTGGTTGAGGTTAAGTTTATCCATTGCAAAACTGGCCACAGTTGGGTCAAGCAAACGCATCACGATTGATTCTCCGTAAGCCCCAGGGATCACTGATGAACGCACTTCTACTTCTTTTTCTCCAGTTTCAAAGGTAAATCGACCGTCCTGAGCCTCTGCTTTTGTATTGAGCACCATGCCCGATAGCAATTTCAAGCGAGACATCATTCGCCCATACATATATGTGTCTAGGTCAATAATGTCGTGTAGCACCCCATCAAAGCGGTACCGTAGCCTGATAGCGCTATCTTCTGGTTCGATGTGGATGTCAGAAGCGCGCAAAGCAAGTGCGCCAGCAAAAATCAGTTCCAGGGTAGCCGATATTCGGTAGCTGTTGTTAGCACTATTAATCTCACTGAGGATTACCGCGATATCTGACTCTTTATGGATACGTTTGGTAAGCTCCAGAATGTCCTTTGCACTTATTTCGAACGTACCTTTTTTTGATGCTGTCGCATTGGTGATATCTGAGTAACGTTCCCAAGCGTGCTCAAGGCTGGCGGACGATGTCATAAAGACGTCGAGAGTGTAGCCTTTAGTTGCGAGTGTCTGCAGGGCAGCTTTGGTTTTAATATTGTTTGGATCTTTGATGGCGACTGATAGAGTTTTGTTTAGTAATTCAAACCCAGTTAACTCGGCAGCTCGTGCCAGCTTTTCATCAACTGCAGAGATAGCTTCAGGGTTAATAGTGTAGCCATGCAGGTCAATATGCTCGTACCCATACTGAGGAGCGAGGTTGGCAGATGCACGTTCTGCTTCTTTTTCACGTAGACCGGCAAGTCTAGCGTTGAGATCTGAATCATCGAATTGAACCATATCACCATAATGGTAACATGCCTGCTATAATAGACTTTCTAAAACTAGCGCACCTGCACCAGTTTCAAATTTATGTTCGTGCGCCGTATCTTCTATACGTCTTAGTCACACAAATTCTCCAACTGGCACACTTGCATCTAGTTTATAAAAACTCTAATCTGTATGGAAATGAAAGAAACAACGTTTCAGGTGCAAACTCCAGCTGATTTTGGATCAGTGATTTATGCTGTCCTAGAGCAGGCTACCAATGTGACTGATCACTCGTCACTCGTCACGCTCACTGGTGACCTTGGTGCTGGCAAAACTACGTTTACTCAACAGCTCGCGAAACACCTCGGAGTGACCGAGACAGTAGTTAGTCCAACGTTTGGGATTATGAAAGCCTATCTGTTGGAGGGGGATCAGTATTTTGATCAATTGATTCATATTGATGCCTATCGAATCGAAGACATCAGTGAAGTTGGACCCCTTCGGTTCGAGGAATTATTTAAAACGCCTCGTACACTCATATGCCTTGAGTGGCCAGAGAAAATTGCTGACATTCTACCAGCAGAGAAAGTAGTAGTAACAATCAGTATTAAAGAGGGGGAGGAAAGAGAGGTGTTTATCTCCTAGTGCTCTGTACCGAGATCCCTAGTCCAGCAAAGTAGATCGTCCACTCTTTGAATGGAATAGAGTGATTTTCCTGGCTCTGGTTATTTTCAAATCCTGCGGGGTTTTGGATAGTTATAGTTTTTTCAATTTTATTGTAGCCAGTAATCAGTACCAGGTGTCCACCAACTTGGGCATTTGGAGCGGTGTTAAACCCACGGATATTTGGATTTACCGACGCAATAATAAGCGCCCCGTCTGCTAATAGTGTTTGGATAGAACGTAGGGTCAGTTTTGTATAGATAACGGCTTTGATGTCAAACTTTTTAATCCATTTTACAAATGGTCGATACTGCATACTGGAAATCTCCCCGTCTGTTTCGGTATATACTCCAGCTTTTGTTGCGTCTTTGGCTAGTTTAATCGTTCTATATGTCTTGGTGGTAAAAAATGCTAGCACCATACTAGCGCAAGCCATTCCGCAGAGCGATAACGCCCAGTGTTCATATTCTTCTATTGTTTGAGCTCCTGAGTCTGGCCACAGCATATCTTTGGCTAACGGTTGTCCATCTTTTAGAACCATTTCAGCCCAGCCTGGGTTAGCAAATTGAGAAATGTACGGCACATTGTGTCGCACGCGGTCAGGTGTTCGGGCAATAAGTGAGCGAACTAGTAACCCCCAGTTGCGAATTATGCCAGTTATTTTATAAAAAATTTTCATGTAGGAGTAGTGTATCAAAAAAGTTATACTATTTTTACTATGGCAACTAAAAAACCCAGCAAAGAAATCCCAACGCTTGTGCTACTTGATTCACACGCTATTTTACATCGGGCGTACCATGCGTTGCCAGACTTTGCGTCACCAACTGGTGAACCGACCGGTGCTCTGTACGGAGTTACCACTATGCTGCTTAAGATCATCGAGGATTTTAAGCCGCAGTACATTGCTGCTTGTTACGACTTGCCAGAAGCAACCTACCGTCACGAAGCCTACAAAGAATACAAAGGCGGCCGACAAAAAACTGATGATGCCCTTATTTCTCAGATTAACCGCGCTCGGGATATCTTTACATACTTTGGGATTCCGATCTTTGAGAAACCTGGCTTTGAAGCAGATGACTTGATTGGGACAATTGCACACCTGACAAAGGCCACCCCAGAACTGCGAGTGGTGATCGCCTCTGGTGATATGGATACCCTGCAGTGCGTCGATAAAAAACGAGTGGAAGTGTTCACCCTCAAGCGAGGAATTAACGACACAGTTATTTATGATGAGGCGGCTGTGAAAGCTCGGTTTGGGTTTGGGCCAAAGATGGTGGTTGATTACAAAGGACTGCGTGGCGACGCGTCTGACAACATCCCGGGAATTCGTGGGATTGGTGAAAAAACTGCCACCACGCTACTGACCACCTTTGGTACCCTCGAGCAAATTTATGAAAAGTTAGAGAAAAAAGATGGAGAAGAAAAATTCCTTGCAGCGGGAGTCACGAAACGGATCATTGGGTTACTTCGTGACGGGAAAGAAGACGCCGAGTTTTCAAAAATGCTGGCGACCATCCGCACAGACGCGCTTGAAAGTTTTGACTTGGCTACGACCGAGTGGCGCGAGCATGCAGAAGTAGAACAAATTCAAAACTTGTTTAGTGAATTTGGCTTCAGAAATATGACAGGAAGGATCGAACGCTTGTTTAATGTGGTTTTAGTAGACAATGCTGCCGAAGCACAGAAAGTGGGGGAGGTTGATATTCAAAAAGCCTCGATCTTGTTGTGGCTTCTTGAAAGCGAGCGAACCAACGCCACCTACGACGACATCATCGACTATGGTCGGTCGTTTTTGCAGACGACTACGTGGAACGAGACGATCTCTGCAATGGAAAAAAGGGTCCAGGGAGAAGGTTTGTGGGAGTTGTATGAACATATCGAACTACCGCTTATTCCGGTGCTAGAAAAAATGAAAAAGACGGGTATCATTCTCGATACGAGTTACCTCAAAAAACTTTCTAAAAAATTGCACACCGAGTTAGCTAGTTTGGAGACATCAATCTACAAACACGCTGGAGTGGAATTTAACATCAACTCACCAAAACAAATGGGAGAGATACTATTTGATACGTTGGAACTCAAACCAAAGAACGCCAAGAAAACTGGAGGCGGACAACGTAGTACCAAAGAGTCCGAACTTGAAAAACTAATTGATGAGCACCCGATCATTGCCGACATCCTGCGGTATCGGGAACTGAAAAAACTCGTCTCGACGTATATTGATAATTTGCCAGATATGGTTGGGTCCGATGGACGGATTCATTCAACGTTACTCCAGACAGGAACTTCAACTGGACGAATGGCCAGCAAAGATCCTAACTTGCAAAACATTCCGATTCGTACGGAGGAAGGGAGGATGGTCCGGGGGGCGTTTGTGGCAGAAAAAGGGTATCAGTTGGTGGCGATTGACTACTCTCAGATTGAGCTCCGGATTGCGGCAATCATGTCACAAGACAAATCAATGATTGAGATTTTTAAAAGTGGCCAGGACGTGCACAGTGGGGTGGCGTCTCGCGTGTTTGGAGTGAGTGAGGTAGAGGTAACCGCGGACATGCGTCGCAAAGCCAAGGTAATAAACTTTGGGATCCTCTACGGCATGGGGGTAAACGCCCTACGGACCAATCTAGGTGAGGAAACCAGCCGAGCCGAAGCTCAGGAATTCCTCAATGCGTATTTTAATACCTTCACGAGGTTGGCCGAGTACCTGGAGGAAACCAAATCATTCGCCCGTGAGAAAGGCTACACAGAAACGATGTTTGGCCGACGGAGGCATTTCCCAGGAATTTCTTCTAGCATTCCATTTATTCGTGCCCAGGCTGAACGAATGGCCATCAACGCCCCAATCCAAGGAACCGGAGCAGACTGTATGCGGGTAGCAATGCGACAAATCCACGACTATATCGAAGGGCTAAAAAAATCAGACGAAGTCAGAATGCTCCTACAGGTGCACGATGAACTTGTGTTTGAGGTTAAAGACAGCGAAGTAAAAAGTGTGGTGCCAGAGTTGGTTAAAATTATGGAGGCAGCGCTAGAAGGAAAAGAAACATTCGGAGTACCTTTAGTGGCTGATGTGAAAGTGGGGGAGAATTGGAATGAGATGAAGTAGGTAGTATGGTGAAAGTATTAATACAATAAAAAGTAATTATGGGCATTGAGTCACACACAGATCAGGAACAGGTATCAGCGGGATTTGATGAGCAGTTTGTTTCTCAAAAAGTTGAGGTTGACGGGCGGTTGCTTGAATTCGTTTCAGTAAAACCTGAGGAGATTATTTCAGAGCAATGGGTGGTATTTTTGGGTGGATTTGGTGCCGGTGCAGAAGAATACCGGGCTGAAGTTGAAGATCTGTTTGATTCTGGACGAAAGGTACTATTTATGAATCCTCTAAAAGGTATAGAGATGGAGCAGGGTGACATTGATGCTTTGGAGGCATTCGATATTTCTGACACTATAAAAAGTAAAGCTGCAGAAATAATCCAGGTGTTAGAAGCAGCCGGTATTGATCGAGCTGATTTTATTGGTCACTCACAGGGAGCAATTCTTGCTTCAGTCATAGCTGCTTTGCGACCAGGTCTGGCGGAAGATTTGGTTTTAAATAACCCTGGTGGTATGCACGGTGAAGACACTCGCGGTGCGTTGGTTGGGCGTACGGTGGCAGGACTCGCAGAGCAGCAAGTGACCAATACCAAACGAGCGTTTACTAAACCTGGTGAACTGACTCGCATGGGTTCAGTAATGAAATCAGTCCTAACCGGAACAGAGATTACTAAAAAACCTATCTATCGTGCAACCAAGGAAATTCCAGGGATTGTGAATTCAGATATTATTCCGATATTAGAGTCACTCAAGTCTAACCAAGAGGCTCTAGACGAAGATCATCAAACCAAGACAATACTGGTAACAGCTAATAAAGATAGGACGTTTTCTCCAGAAAAAATTGAAACTGAAATCGGGTTTGATACAAATTCTCGAGAAGCTATGGATCATGCCCTGGAGACAGTTATTGATTCTTACGTGATGTACGTTGACAAAGATGCCGGTCACGAGGCTGCAATCTATGAAAAATCAGGACTTACTGCTCAAATTTTGAATGAGAAGTATCAGGTTGATAAAACTCAAAATAAAGAAACAGATTAGTTTTGAAAGTTTGAAGTAATTTTAGGTAAAAAGTAGAACAGCCCGAGAACGGATTGTTCCAGGGCTGTATTAGTTCATTACGAGATCAACGAGTTTAGTCCACGTCGAATCTGATTCTGAAGTGAAGATGGAGGAATAATGGCGGCGCATTTTAATGCACCACGCATCATTGATCTCACCCTCGGTAGCATCTTTGGTTAAACCGACCCAGTCCCAAATTTCTTGAGATCCAAATCCTTGGAATGCCTTCTCCGGCATGGAGTCTCTGATCAATATTTCAAAATGATCGTCAACCCCAAACCAACCCATATCCACTCCATATTCTTGGAGAAGATGGTTTTTTGCAGAAAAGTACTCCTGCAAGCATTCTGATTCATTTAGGCCGTATATAACTATACTGACAGAAGAGTCTTCTTCAAACCAGTCATATTCGTCTGCATGCGAAAATGAAGGGGCAAGAAGAAGGATGGAAAGTACAAGTGCGCGCATTTCAAGTGCTCCTAATAGGTTAGATTAAACTATATTATACCTAAAAATATACTTTTGTCAATCTACACCTTCTCGAGTACAATACACACATATGCTGCATATTTACTATGGAACCGATCGACAGAAAGTGCGTGATGCCGCGACTGCTTTTGCCGACACAAATCTGTCACAAGAAGGAACGCTCACCACACTCGATGCTAATAGCTATGCTGTTGGACAGATTGCAGATGCACTAGGTGCTTCATCACTGTTTGGCGGGGAAGAGTGGTTTGTGATCGATACGCCAGCTGACAATGCTGATTTCGCTGAAGAGGTAAAAAATAACCTCAAGGAAATGAGCGAGTCTGGTAATACGTTTTTGATTCTTGAAAGAGCACTGTTGGCCCCAGCTAAAAAGTCGTACGGAAAATACGCGACAACGGTAGAAGAATTCACAGCTAAAAAAAGTGAACATTTTAATACCTTTGCGATGGCTGATGCTCTAGCGAGCAAGGATCGTCGGCAACTCTGGGTGCTACTCCAAGAAGCCAAAGCAGCTGGCTCGGCGCCTGAAGAACTGATTGGGATTTTATGGTGGCAATTAAAAGCCTTGCGCCTGGCGGAAGTAACTAGGAATGCGGCTGAAGCCGGGATGAAAGATTTTCCCTATAACAAAGCAAAACGCTCACTTTCTAAATTCGCTCCGGGAGAAGTCACACATCTTTCCCAGTCGCTCATCGAGCTGTATCACGCCGGACACGCAGGGATTCGTGATATTGATTTGGCACTAGAGCAGTGGGTGTTAGGAGGAAAGTAAGTGGTACACTTTTTATATGAAGCAACTCGCACAACAAGCCTTTGATGAGAAAGGAAAGACATCCCACTATGTGAACGACTTTTTTGCTTTGCTGACGATTATTTCGATTGTGGCGGTGGTGCTGGAAACAGTTCCGTCGCTAGAGCAACACAGTCAGACTTTTTTAATTATTGAATGGGTGGCGGTACTTTTGTTTACGGTTGAATACATTGGTCGAACAGTCGCGAGTAAACCAGCCTGGAAATACCCGACGAGTTTTTTTGGGTACATCGACTTGGTGGCAATTCTGCCCACCTTCCTAGGGCTTGGTAACTTTACCTTCCTCAAATCAGCCCGGGCGCTACGGATCATTAGGTTGCTTCGCATGTTACGTCTGGCAAAAGTTACTAGAAGCAATGTCACAGATGAAAATAGTATGAGTGTTCTATCGTTGAACGTATTGATTTATTTTGTAACGCTCACGTTTGCATTACTGGTGACAGGTACGGCGATGTATTTGGTTGAACCAACTACTGCCGCATTTGTAAGTATTCCAGCGGGGATGTGGTGGTCGCTCAAGGTGTTCATGGCGGGCATACCAGTGGTGGAACCAGTTACAGCCCTGGGTGAATTCTTTTTTGTGCTGACTAGGTTTGTCGGGTTGCTGCTGCTTGGGTTGTTGATTGGGGTGGTGGGGAATGTGTTTCGGGTGGTGTTGATGGGGAGGGGGTAAATGCTTTGGATTTGGGCGTACTGTGGTCACGAATCACTAAGTATATTTACGTGAGGCTCGGTCACCTTTGCATCAGTACTTTCTACGTTCTTTGAACTTGAAACTACTGTGCGACGCGACCCCGACACTCGAATCGTCCTCACTTCGTTCCGGGCGATATACTCGCTCTTTTCGAGCCCTTACGCAAAGTTATGAACTTTGCTGAGGGCGCACAAACAAAAAATCCCCACAGGGATTCTTTTGCTGTGCGCCCTCAAGGGCTCGAACCTTGGACCATCTCCTTAAAAGGGAGCCGCTCTACCAACTGAGCTAAGGGCGCATGTTTTTTGTGGCGAAACTATAACATTTTTGATTTTAAAATCAAACGTTTTTGACTATGCTTCTGGTAATCTACTAGAAATGAAATATCTTATCCTCGAAAACATACGAAGTGCACACAATGTAGGAGCTATGTTTCGCACCGCTGACGGAGCGGGGGTTGATAAAATTTTCCTAGTTGGATATACACCAACACCGATTGATCGCTTTGGTCGACCACAGGCAGAGATTGTAAAAACATCACTCGGTGCCGTAGATGTAATTCCCTGGGAGCAATTTGGAAGTAGCGTGGAAGTAGTTGCACAACTGCAAGGAGAAGGATTTATTGTTGCTGCAGTGGAGCTATCTGAGAGTTCGATACCACTTAAAGAATTTTCTATACCAGAGAAAGTTGCGTATCTTGTAGGTAACGAAGTGGTAGGGGTAGAAGCAGATACTATGGAGATATGTGATGTTGTGGTGAGTCTGCCGATGTTGGGTGTAAAAGAGTCGCTGAACGTCGCCACCACAGCTGGTATTGTTATATATCATGACCTACTTCAAAAATAGTTGGTTGCTGCAGTGGACAGTCACCGGGCTGTTGCTTGGAATTGGTTTTGTCATTCCGGTGGTTTGGTTTTTAGGGATCGCTGGTATCGGGTCTACGATTTATCTAGCATTACGACAGTCTGAACTTAAACACGTAGTCCTTGGTAGTTTGCTCGCTTGGACAACCAAGTCAGCCCTGTCACTTGTTTGGTTTTGGAGTGTGTATCCAATTGAATGGATAGGAATTGATTTAGGATATATACAACTGATTTTAATTTTTTTCTGGTGGAGCACGGCTGCTTTGTGGCTGGGAAGTGCGGGGATAGTGTTCGCTATTGGTTGTAGGTTACTACAAAAACACACGTCGCTTGTAGTTACATATCTTTCAATTCCGTTTCTGTGGATTGCCAGTGAAATGTTCGGCTCGCTTATTTTTTCAATCATCACAATTGGTCCCGGTGGATCGGTTACTACTGCTTTTAGTTTTGGTTATGTGGGGTACCTACTAGCTGCCCACCCGTTGTTAATTCAGGCGGCCCAGATTGCAGGGGTATATTCACTTGGTGTGCTCATGGTGGCAATTAGCGTGATGGTCCTGTACGTACTATCGTTGAAACTAAATAAGGGATACATAGTCGCGCTGCTAGTTCTGGTATTTATTACTAGCTTTATTTCACTACCTGATAGTAGCCCTACAAAAGATCCCTACACAGTGGCAGTGGTCGATACTGATTTTAAGTTGGATCAATTGCGAACGAGTACTGGAAGAGAACAGGCGCAAGCGCAGTTAGAGTTTGCGGTGCAAACCGCGCTTGGTATGGAACCTAATTATATTGTTTTACCCGAGGACTCGCGCTATTTTGATCAGCAAAGTAAACCGAGCCTAGTTGCTGCCCAGTTTGCGTTTCGTTCTGGTGGAGCAGAAACAGTCATTGTCGATAGTGGTCGAGCGGATGATGATGAGAAAGCGGTTATACAATCGTTTGTCTACAATGGACAAGAGAGTATTATTGACCAGTCACACAAACGCTATTTGGTTCCGCAGGGTGAATTTATGCCAACCTTATATATGAAGGTACTGAAGTTATTTGGTCGTGATGAAGTGGTCGACCAGTTTGCAAAAACGGTGGCGTTTGCAGTTGGCTCAAACATTGATCAAAGTGGTCATGCCGATAGTTCACCAGGAATGCTGTTTTGTTTTGAAAGTGTATCGCCGTGGGGGGTGCGAACTGTTTTGAGTGAGCGGGGGAGTGTGCCATTTATTGCTCACCCAGTTTCTCATGCTTGGTTTAATGAGCCGTACTCACTTTGGAGTCAGCTGACCAGCATGTTACGGGTGCAAGCGATCTGGAATCAGCAGTACATCGTAAGTGCTGGAAATGGGGTATCATCGCAAGTGTTTACACCAACAGGCGAGGTGTCTGTCCCAGACATTGTGACTGATGGTGATGGCTGGCAACTACGGATAACCGAAATACCCAGATAATATGACCACCTACATTGCAAATAAGCTATATAGTTTTCTGGGGGTAATTATCTGTATTGCCCAGACATATGCGATTTTTGGAAACAGTGTCCAGCAATGGCAAGCGATTCTGGTGGCAATTATTGTGTTTGGCTACGGGCATTTTTTAGTTGGTTTTTACTACCAGATCAAAGGTTTTTTTAGAAAACCAAACCCCTGGCAGTATGTCGGATCATTTATATTTTTAACACTATTTTCGATTGGACTCTCTTTCACCCTGTTTTATTTTGTCGGGTTTGTGGCGGCGTTGTTTATCGGGTTTTTATATTTTTTACTCCACGGCTTACTTAACGAACAAACGTTGATTGAACGACAAACGGGTTACATAGTCCCTTTGTTACATTTGTGTGCACTGGCTATTTTTGTGATTGCGCTACTAACCTACTCAGTGCCCGATAAAACCTTTTTCTTTGATCAGAATCTTCAGTTTGCTAACGTCAGTACTATGGCAGTGACATTTATATTTGAAGAGTATTACCTCGGACTTGCAGCCTTTAGTCAGATTTTTTGGGTTGGGTTTGGATTGAGTCTACTGACACTATTCATAGCGTGGCTAAAGTATAGGTTCACAAAATTAACAATCTTTTTACTGTTGGTGATTGTCGGTACTACTACTTTGGTGTCTGTGTATGGACCACCGGCTTATATTTATATGTACGTGTTTGTGGTTGGGTACCACTTTATGACCTGGTTGCTATTTTATCTGGTTGAAATGAAGAAACGGGGAGTAAAGGTGTATTGGACTTTTATTTTTCACAACGTGTTAGCGACTGCTCCGTTTGTACTGGCCGCGTACTATTTTTTTCAGCCAGATACCCCGGACTTGGCGTATCTTCTACTCAATCTGCAGCTATTTGTGGTTATGACATACATCCATATATCAACGTCATTTTTAAATGACGCCTGGATGATCAATTTGCAGGATCGGTTCTACAATTTGTTTAGTCGGTAGCTAGAGCAAGTTCACCAAGTAGCTCTCGCACCACTTGCGCGTCACTCCACTCTTGTTTGGTGCCGTTTGGGCCCATGATGTATGGATCGGTACCTTTTCCACTGATCAACACATAGCCACCTTCTGGGCAGATGTTGATGGCGTGTTTAATAGCTGACCGGCGATCCATTATGATCTCAACCGGTGCTCCCTCACTCATTCCGTCGCGCATCTGGTCGACTATAGATTGAGGGTTTTCATCATATGGGTCCTCGTTGGTGAGAATGACATGGTCGCAATACTGCTCGGCAATCGCCCCCATCTCAGGTCGTTTCCAAGTGTCACGCCCACCACCGGTGTTCCCCAGGATTCCAATTTTGTATTTATTTGCAAACGCTTGGTATAGCTGGGTCAGTGAATCGGGTGTGTGGGCGTAGTCGACAACTGCGGTGATTTTCTTTGTGGCACCTGAGGGTGAATGAAATTGTTCGACTCGTCCAGCCACTGGTGGTAATTTTGCCAGGCTTTCACGGATTGATTCAAGTGAAATCCCAATCGATCTTGCATAGGTAATTGCCGCTAGGGTGTTGTACACGTTAAATACTCCAACGATTGGCACGCGGATAGTCACTCCTCCGATCACCATTGTCACTGAATCTTTTTGCAGTGAGTGTAAGGTCAGATTGTTGAGTCGGTAGGGGAGGATGTGCTCAACTTCAAAATTAAGAAAATCTTGACCGTGCTCATCATCGACGTTTGCCACTAAGGTACGTGGTCGTTTTGGACTATCGGCTACATTTTGAGCTAGTCGCAATTTGGCTGCTTTGTAGTTTGCAAACGAGCCGTGTGATTCGATGTGCTCTGGGGTAAGGTTGGTAAACAGTAGAGCATCAACATCGATAAATTTATGTCGGTATTGTTTGGCACCTTCTGATGTCATTTCCATTACGGCGTGCGTACAGCCGGCATCAACCGCCCGGCGCAAAAACTGCTGGGTAAAATACCGTCCTGGCATGGTCATCTTAAATAGATTCCGTTCAACTTCTTCACCGTAAGTAAACTGAATAGTTGAAAGTGAAGCGGTTTTGTATCCAGCGCCGCGCAATATTTGCGCGAGTATTTCGGTGGTAGTTGATTTTCCTTTTGTACCGGTAACTCCGATTACAACAATATCGCGTGATGGGTGTCGGTATTTCACAGCACCAATATAAGCCAGAGCATAGTGGTAAGCTGGTTGGAAAAAAGTAAATACTTTTTTCGGGATAATTTTTTTAACAGTTTGTCTGAAGTCGCTCATAGTATTACGGTAATTTTTGTAAGGCTTTGGTGATAATGTCGTTGACGGAATTGTCGTCGGTGTTGAGTGACGCTACAGTTTCGCGAGCTGATGCCACATCGTAGCCCAGTGCAACCAGCGCATCAATTGCGTCTGCCTGCTTGCTGTCTAGTGGTCCGGTTGGGGTGATGTGTTCAGCCAGATCACCCAGTTTTTCGTGTAGATGATTGACGATGTTTTCGCACGTTTTCTTGCCAATACCTGACAGCTTTTGCAGCTGAACTGGTTCACCAGTGGCGATCTGTTCAATCAAGAGGGTAGGGCTGGCTTTACACATCACATCAAGGGCCGATTTTGGTCCAATCTTTGGAACACTCAGTAGTAGCTCAAACAAACGGCGCTCGACGACCGATGAGAATCCGTATAGATCAAGCGCCGTCTCACGTACCGCTAGATACGTATGCATCAATGTTTCTGCATACAGTGTATGGGCAGTTGTGTTGGTTGGAGTGTAGACCAGGTATCCAACTCCATTTACATCCACAATGAGTGCATTCTCTTCAATATGAGTTATTTCTCCTCGTAACTGGCGAATCATGGTACTTCCTATTGTACTAGATTATAGTTTGAAACACGCGCCCAAAACCCTTGCCCACCTAGGCTTTTTAAGTGGTAATTTGGACACGACCTAGTTATATAAGTACCAAAACATTCACGACTAAAAAAGCTTGGGAGGGCTTGCCTTTTCCATATCAATACGGTACAGTACCGCCACTATAGAGAAATATATTTATGCCAATTACTAAAGGAGCCGAAAAAGCACTACGAGGATCAGAACGCAAAAAAGTGTTCAATATTCGACGTAAGTCAGCAATGAAAGATGTTACCAAGTCAGTTGATAAAGCTGTTCTAGCAGGCGACATCAAAAAAGCAGAAGAACTACTACCGTCTGCTTACAAAGCAATCGACAAAGCAGCAAAACGAGGCGTGATCAAAGAAAACACAGCTGCTCGAAAAAAGTCACGACTGACTGCCCGGATCGTCAAAGCAAAGAAGTAGCGAAAAAGAGAAGGTAAACAAAAAACCGCAAGAGCGGTTTTTTGTTTTGCTAATCAGTGATCGGTTCTGGTTTTGTGGATGGCCAGGTTGTAGCTTGATATATAATGGTGCACAAGATAATGATTTCTGCAGTGCTTCCCATCAAGAAATACATCCAGGTTTCACCAACCATCGATCCAACAATAGTGAGAATATATAATGGTGCAATAATTAAGTTACAAATTTTTGTAATGTTTGCTCTTACTACCAACGTCAGAACTATCATACTGATTGGAATCAAAACGTATATCGTAGTGAAAATAAAAAAGAGCTGATTGGCTTCAAAAATAAATACTTTCCCAGCTAGTGCGTTTTCTAGTACGTCGGCTCTAAAAAATGCAAATATATCAATGTATGCGTAAACAAACAGCATCGCGGTCCATAGCGAGCTGATAATAATCCTGGTATTTACCGGTAATTCTTGTAAGTGTTTCATTTTATAAGTATAGCAATTCATGGACTGAAAAGGCTAACACAGATTTTAGGGTTAGTAGAGTGATTCGATCCTTACAGGATCAGTATCCACCCTGGATACTTTGTTCGCCTGTCGAATCCAAACTATCTCAATGCGGCTTTGAATCCCTGCGTAAAGCGCTCCACGCTTTACTCTCCCTCCACCAAAAAAATAAGAAAAGCACCCTTGCGGACACTTTTCTTTATGCGGGCTTATACAAATCACCCCTCGACTAAATATTTGATTTAATTATATTTTCTGATTTACTACGACTAGGATCGTCCGTTGCCTTCTGCCCACTCAAGGCGCAGGTAGAAACCAACGGAGGATCACATGCAAAATGATTTGATAGGGTGGCTGATTCTCGCAATCGCGCTCATCTACGTATTTGGGAAAATGATATTCTACTGGAAACTTTTTGTGACCGGTGAGATTAAATTTTTCTGGCAGAATCAATTTGACGAATACTACAGGGGCGAGTTGGTTGGTTATCTGGCAGCGATGGTGGTTATTACCTACTGGCCACTGACATTTTGTTTCATAAGATCTGCATATCACCCAAATTAACCTAGGACCGGTATTTCTGTACCGGTCCTTTCCATTGTTCGAATCCCACAAACCCTCAAAAAGTTCGAACTGGAGAATACGTAAGAACACAAAGCTAAAATTGGAATTTTGCGATTTCGTACCACTTCGTCTAAAACAGTAAGTTCGAACCAAAAACAGCGTTCATGCGAACGCTGTTTTTGGTGTTTTGGGACAGATGTCCCACTATGCGGAGGGAGAGGGATTCGAACCCTCGAAGAGCTTTCACCCTTAACGGTTTTCAAGACCGCCGCCTTCAACCACTCAGCCATCCCTCCAGTTGATATGTAGATGTTTAGCGCATCAGATCAGTGGCCAAGATAGTACCAGATTGAGCAAAAAAAGTACACATGTAATATGATAAACTTTAAGACAAATGGAACCAGCACTACGATCGATAACTTGGGAGGCGCCACAGCATCATCATGTCGAAAAAGGGAATGACTGGTTTTTTGCTTTGGGGATTATTATTCTCGCGCTTGTAGTGGCAGCAGTTATGTTTGACAGTGTGCTGTTTGCACTGTTGATCGGACTGTCAGGTGGAGCACTGGCAGTGTCAGCAGCCAAGCGTCCAGCTATTATTCCCTATGCAATCACAGTCAGAGGAATAAAAATTGAAGATCGACACTACCCATTCTCAACCCTTGACTCGTATTTTATAGATGAAGAAGATCCTCGTGGTCCACAGTTGCTGGTCAAGTCTGAACAACGTCTGATGCCACTGATTGTCATGCCGCTACCACCAGATCATATTGATGAGATTGAAGATATCCTTAAAGAGAGGCTGGTAGAGGAAGAACTAATGGAACCGTTTTTAGTTAAGGTGCTGGAATTATTTGGGTTTTAGGTTATATTGTTGGACGTTGATGGTTTTTACTATCAGGCTCTCATAGTTTAATGGATAAAACGTTGGTTTGCGGTACCGGAGCTCCAGGTTCGACTCCTGGTGAGAGCACAAACAAAAACCCGGCGAATTCATATATGAATTCGCCGGGTTTTTGTCTACATGCTAAACTGTGAAAACTATGCGACTCATGGGAATAGACTATGGAACTAAAAAAGTAGGATTGGCACTAACTGATGAGTCAGGCGTGATGGCTTTTCCTCATGGTGTGATTCCAAACGATCAGTCATTATTGAAAACAATTATTGCTTTGATTGAAGAGAAATCTGTGACAGAAGTTGTGATTGGACAATCCCTTAATCTAGATGGTGCGCCAAATGCTGTCCAAACTAATATTGAGTCATTTATCACCGATCTAACATTGCAGCTCCCGATGCCAATTCATCTAGAGCCCGAACAGATGACGACCCAGCAAGCAGCAACCATCACTGGGCGCAATGGTCAAACTGACGCTGCCGCTGCCGCACTAATTCTAGAATCTTACTTAACTAAACAAAAAAATATGCTGGAACCACAAACTATACCAGGCGAAGAACAGGCTGAATCAAATGAAATTTCGTTTGAGCAATTTGCAGCGGTTGAAATTAAATTGGGCACCATCATGGCGGTAGAGGTGGTTGAAAACGCAGATAAGTTACTCAAACTAACTGTGGACCTTGGTGAGGAGCAACCTCGTCAAATTGTTTCTGGGATTCGGGAGTTTTTCGAAGATGAACAAACACTGGTTGGAACGCAGTGTCCATTTATCGCAAACCTCGCACCAAGGAAGATAAAAGGACTCGAAAGCCAAGGGATGATTTTAGCGGGGGAAGAGGGTGGGGTGTTTGCACTTTTGAATCCATCCAACCAACTGCCTGCTGGGACTCGATTGTATTAGTATGATTGAGCCGACAACACTTGATACTCACGTAGAGAAAGTCCTCAACACGAGGACAGTAACGCGAGCACAAACATTGATGGAGTCCCGTTCGGGGTTGCTAGTGGTAGGACTTATTTCTTTTGTAGAGTCAGCTCTGCCGATCCCAATTATTACCGATCCATTTATGGTGGCTGCTATTTTGGCAAACCGTAGCCGGGCAGGATTAATTGTTGTCGTCACACTGCTAACTTCGATACTCGGTGGTGTGGTAGCCCTGTTTCTCGCTCGATACTTTTTTGGATTCTTGGAATCGATGATGACAGCGGGTATCCAAGAACAGTTTGTGATACTAACAGCTACCATGGACACTTCAAATACGCTTTTAGTCACACTGGTAGGGGCAGTCACACCAATCCCGTACACTATGACCGCGTGGGTTGTTGGTATAACCCAGGGAAGTATTGTTTGGTTTTTAATAGGTTCATTGGTAGGTCGTGGATTTAGATACTCGGTTGTAGGGCTGTGCACCTATTGGTTTGGACCGCGAGCGCTGACCTATGCCCGGCGGTCTCTTGGAGTCACCAGTGTGGTATTTGCCGTTTTGGTAGTACTCTACGTGTGGCTTAAACTGTGAGTTGAAACAGCTGCGCTGATGCGGACGAGCACGTATACTACTAGATGTACGTATGCCTATTAAGTTGTTTAGTCCTTCGGTTCCTTCTTATATAAAACTCCCAAGCATTGGGTTGGATATTTCCGATACGTCATTAAAATACGTCAAACTTGAACCAGGGAAAAAGAATCCGTATGATTTGTCCAACTGGGGAGATATTTCGATTCCAAACGGAGTCCTCAGTCGCGGAGAAGTGACCGATCCCCAGCAGCTCACAGCGATTTTGGCTGAATGCAAAGCAAAAACAGGGGCTGAGTTTATCAGGGTCTCACTACCTGAAGAACGGGCATATTTATTTGAAACAGAACTAAAACGCAGTACACCTTTGAGTGAAATGCGAAGTTTGCTGGAATTTAGGCTAGCTGAAAACGTACCTATAGCTGCCCGTGACGTTTTTTTTGATTACACCGTTTTACCTTTTTCAGGAGAAAAAGATCGCTCAATGCACGTTGCAGTTACTGCCTACGCCAAAGAAACTGTGCAGACATACTACGAGGCGTGCCTAGCCGCCGGATTACAACCACTTTCATTTGAGGTTGAGGCTCAAGCAATGGCACGATCAGTGATACCGTCTGACATGAGCGGGGCCGTGATGTTGGTTGATTTTGGAAAAACCCGAACTGGGATTGGGGTTGTATATAAAAACACACTCCTCTATACATCGACTATCGACATGGGAGGAAATCAACTTTCGGCTGCACTACGTAAGCAGCTTGGTGACAAACCGGAAAGTGAGCTTACGCAACTTAAAAATACTGAAGGGCTCATTCATGGTGCGGAATCGTCATTGGTTCACGACGCCCTGATGACAACCATGTCCGTGATCAAGGACGAGCTGGTAACCCAAATGCAATACTGGCACCTGCGGACAGGGTCAGACACAGAACGTCGTCTGCAAAAGATAATTCTTTGTGGAGGGAGTGCCAACCTAAAAGGTTTGCCAGCATACTTAACCGAATCACTGGGTGTTGAGGCCTCGCGCGGAAATGTGTGGACCAATACATTTTCGCTGGATGATTTTATTCCACCGATTGATCAACGTCATTCCTATGGGTACGCCACTGCTATAGGGCTGGCGCTAGGTTCAGAAATTAACGTATGACAAACCTTATTCCACCAGAGTCAAAAAAGCAATTGGTCCGTTTGTACTGGATCAGGTTAGCTAGTGCATGGTTAATTTTGTGGTCAGCCGCACTGTTTATTGGACTGTTACTTATGTACCCCACCTATCTGTTGATCAGTGGAACCAGCGCTGCGTACGCTGAAACCGCAGCTAACGTAATTGAGAGGACCGAAGCATACGACAAAATGGTAGCCGAGTTAGATACATCAAACCAAGAGGCGAAAACGATTGTCCGTACAACTGAGCAGGTGAAATTGTCATCGGTACTAGTAGATATCTGGTCAGTTAACGGGCAGGGGATAGAGATAGCAAGTGTACAACTCTCACGAGATCTGCAAGGGCTTGCCCCTATCGGATTGACAGGGGAAGCCGCAAATCGTCAGGCCTTGGCATCATTCCGCGATCGAATTGAGTCACTGCCATATGTGACACAAGTAGATTTGCCTATTGAAAACCTGGCTCAAAATCAGGATATTGATTTTACGATTACAGTAACAGTTAACCCTGATAGCTTATGATCAATGGAAAAACAAAACGAGTAGCGATTATTGCAGCACTTTTGTTCACAACCATGCTGGTGTTAGTTGTGTTTGGTGTACGGACTATCATAGCTGAGTCAGAAGACTTGTCTGAGGAGGTCGCAGCGATTGCTATTGATCAATCACAGCAAACAGCTTTTGCACGCCTGCAAAAGTTAGACCAAGAAACACAGGCCGAACGTGATAAATTGCAGTCATACTACCTAACATCGCAGTCAGATAGTATCGACTTTCTTAACTACATAGAACAGCTAGCAGCAGACCGGGGTATAGAACTTGAAACTCTCAATCCAACAGAGATAGAGCGAGACGACAAACAAACCTATCTTTCAGTTGGGTACGCAATTAATGGTAGCTTAACCCAGGTCGAAGCTTTTATTCGGTTGCTCGAAAATATTCCATATGTATCTGAGTTGGTGTCAGTTAAATTACGGAGGCAGTCAGGAGTGCTTTGGCGGGCTGATGTTATGATTGATGTAGTAGTGCTGACCTATGAGTAATCCAACGCAACAAATCAAGCAAATGGCGCGAAACCTATTTAAATCAAAATCGGGTTCAGGTCACATACAAGTAAAAATCCTTCATCCAAAACGAGACTGGTTTATTGGTATTGGGGTTGCTTGCTGTATCGTCATCGGTATAGCAGTCTGGAACGGGTATACCTATCTCTCTAACCGTGATGGCGGGGCAACTGATACAGAAATAGTCATCGCAAATCCACGCTACCAGGCTGAACTGGTAGACCAAGCACTTACGGTGTTTGAGATCCGAGCGACCAATTTTGGAACCATTGCCGGAAGTGTTGCGCCAACACCAGCAGCACCTCCAGAACCAACAATTGCTGAGGTTAGTACCTCGACCGCCACTAGTACCCCAGTTGTAACAGAAGAAGAGTCTGTAGAACCAGGAGAGGAGATTGTTATCGAGGAGCCGGCAGCCGAGGTGACCCCTCTAGAAGAGTCAGCTGGAGATGAGGTACTGGTCCCCGAACTAAGCCAGTAGTATCTATACAGATCAAACCAAAAACAGCTTTCAGCAGAAAGCTGTTTTTGGTTCTGTAGCGTAATCGCCTTATGTGGTGCCCCTAGTTAGCGAGTGTTGGAACCAAATATTGTATGAGATACATAATTTTCTTGTAGATGATAAGATGTCCAGGTGTCCAAACTAAACCTTTCAAGTCTAAAATTTAAAGTTGGTAGTAAACCAGGCTCTGATCCTTTGGATATTGGTATAACAAACGTAACAGTAATTGTTGGTCCAAATAATTCTGGTAAAAGTCTAGCTTTACGAGAGATCGAAGAATATTGTTCTGGTGCAAATCCAGTATTAAAGGTCTTCGACGAAATTGAGATCATATATCCTGATACTTTTGAGGAGTTTGAAGCAATGATGAAGATTCATCAAACTGAACCCCCTGAGAATCAAATAGCCCAGCCTGAACATTTTTGGATAGCTCGTCCCGTAATTAGGACTGGTGAGAATGCTTTACATCAGCAGGTGCATGAACCGTCTTTAGTTTCTTGGTTCGGAGATAAGGTTCGGTTTAGAAATCCAATTTTATCTAACTTCGTAAAACTTTTTACTTTGAGACTAGATGGTAGAACTCGTTTTGATTTAGTTGATCCAAAAGAAACTGGTCCTCTTGAAGGTTATCCCAAAAACCATCTGTGGGCCTTGTTTGCAGATGATGATGCTCGAGGTAAAGTACGTCAATTTACTGAAGAGGCATTTGGAAAATATTTCACTATTGATCCAACTGGAATGCGTTCTTTTAGAGTCAGGATTAGTGATGATGAGCCAGATTCTGATATAGAACAAGGATTGGGTGCTGAATCTAGAAGGTTTCATAGTAAGTCACCATTAGTATCAGATTTAGGTGATGGACTACGAACTTCAATTGGGTTAGTTTCAGCTGCAATGAGTTTGCCTCACAAGATTCTTTTGGTAGATGAACCTGAGGCATTTTTACATCCCACCTTAGCAAGACGTGTTGGTAAATTTTTAACGTCGACTGTCCGAGAGAGAGATGCTTCAATGATTGTTGCTACACATAGTTCAGATTTTCTAATGGGGTGTATACAATCATACAGTAATGTAAGGCTGGTTCGTCTAACGTACATTGATGGTGTCTCTACTGCGAGGTCCGTAGAACCGCTAGTGATTACCCAAATGATGCAAGACCCGTTACTTCGCTCAACTAATGTTCTCAGGGCGCTTTTTCACAGAGGTGTTGTTGTTACTGAGGCAGACTCCGATAGAGCTGTATATGAAGAGGTAAACGTTAGGCTTTTAGATATTGGTCGAGGAGCAGAAGACGTACTATTTATGAATGCTCACAGCTGGCAACAAATACCAAGAATAATAGCTCCACTTCGAAAGCTTGGAATACCAGCAGTAGCAGTAATGGATTTTGATGTTATATGTGGGGATGAATTCAGGTGTGTTTGGCCACTTCTACATTGTGAGGAGGTAAGACTTAATGGGCTGAAGGAAACAAGAAATCGAATAAAAATAAAAGCAGATCAAATTGATAGGCAACAAATCAAAAAGTTAGGCATTAAAGCTTTTCAAGCTACTGATCAAGATGAAGTTATTTGGTTTTTGAATGAGCTTAAATTGTTTGGTGTATTCATTGTTCCGTGCGGAGAGTTGGAATGTTGGTTGCCAGGTTTGAATGTTGAAAGGTCTAACAACAAACCAAAATGGCTGAATGATATTTTTTTAACTCTTGGATCAGATCCAGAAGAACAAGACTATGTGAAGCCTGAAGATGATGACATTTGGCTATTTATTGATGAAATTGAAGTTTGGATCAATAACCCTAATAGAGAAGGAGTGCCTGATTAATTTTATAAGTTACTGCCGAAGCCGCCCGACCTTATCTCCACCGCCTACGAAGCTTTGTTTTGTGGGGATGCCGGGGCCCCACAAAATGAAGGGCGGGGAAGGGCGGCTAGTTTCCGTACATAGTTTCTATAAATTCTTCAGTAGTCATATCAATACCGCTTGAATCTAAACCTGATTGAATATAAGAGTTTTCATTAGATGTTGCTACATCAAGTGCTGCCGCCTTGATATTGAGTTGTTCAATTAATTCATTGTAGTTTCTCGTGTTTTCTTCTGATGAAAAAATAATTTCAAATCCTCCAAGCGTATCTCTTTCAAGTTTATAGTTATAGTATTCAATCTCTAGAAAATTATATAAATCATAAATAGAATCATAATATGCTTCTGAAGCTACGATTCTTGCCATGGTTTCTTCGCTTAGAGGTTTTGCTATACGTTCTATTAATGCATTCTTCTCCTCTAAACTAAGCGTTGAGTTTTTAACTTCCGCTATAAATTCTGACACAACTTCATTCCTTGCTAACGGCAGACGTAATTGTTCTTGAGAGGCCTTATCGGATAGATCTTTGATACGTCTAACGTTCATAATTGTTGAGTAAGACGAGTATTCTAAATAATCAGAATCCAACAATTTCATTGTGTTTGGTAGGGTTGTTTGCTCTATTTTACTCATCGAGTCCCTGAAGTTTCGTATAACACTAACCAGCTCCTGATTTTCGCTGTTTGATGTTCCTTCTACTACATCGTTTATGAACACTGATACATCTTCCTCTCGTGAATTGTTGAAGATGGGTGATATCGTCCATACAATAATTCCGATAAGTAACAAGACAATTAAAAGACGTATGTTGAAGCTACTTTTCAATCTTTTAGGTTTAACTCCTTCTAAGTATTCTGTTTGTCTGTCAATTTTTTTACCTCTAGCCAACACAAAGAAAATAGAAATAATGTGTATTACTGAGTACGTCAAAAGTTCGGTTAAGCCCTGAGTAGCTTCTTCACTTGAATCGAAACCAACTGATTTTGCCCAATCAATGTTGCTCCAAATTATTACAAAACTAAAAATCCATACAAAAGCAGAAAAACCAGCTCCTAGTTTCTTCTTTTTCTTTTCTTCCTCCTTAATCTCAGCTTCGCGTATTGCGCTTTCAGCCTCTTCTTTTTGATTTCTTTCCTGTTCTTCTTTCACCTTTTCTTGTTGATGAGCAATAGATTTTTCTTTTAATTGGTCAAACCTTAGTTTTATATACCTAGATTCAATTTGATTCTCGTCACCACTAGTTTCAGCCTTTGCTTTTATCCAAAGACCTTTCTGAATATCGTCATTTTCAATCTCTTTTGCAATTTTTTCGTAAATCTTTTCTTCTAAATCTTTAATTGCTTGTGATTTAAACATATTACTTATCATTACATCATAAAATAAGAAATATGTCTGTAACTGTTATAGAACTTTAAATGGTAATTTCTCTACATGACTCCAGCTGCTAACAATCTATATAAAACGTTAGGGCTCTTGATAATGGTTAGAGATCAGGTTCGAGTTTCTAGTGATCAACTTTCTGAAGAAGAAAAAGCTACCATACGCATAAGTAGGCAAATACTCACTGATGCTGACTTAACTATTCCTGAGTTAGTAACCTCAACTAAGTGGTTAGACGAAAAAGGCTATATAAAAGGTTTTACAATCTTTGATGAAAACATGAGACAAAAAGCTAATCAGGAGTTAGAGAGTTTTTCTGAAGATGATCTCAATGCTATCTTCAATAATTTAGATACTCCTGAAAAGATTCATGCTCTAAAGAAAGCAATGGTAGAAGAATATGGCCTTATTTTGCCACCAGGTTCTGAATTCGATATACAAGCTGTAGAATCAGAAGATATAAAGTTTTCTAATGTTGTAAAAGAAGGTTTGAATAAATATAAAGAACTTAGATCAGATGAAGTATCTGTATTTCTTTTACTCCCATTTCGCAGTATTGATCGTCTACATAAACTCATTGGTGAAGGTGTTGATCCTGAAGACGTAAAAGATGAAGGCGTTTGGTACGACTCTGATACATACGAGTTTCATTTAGGTGAAGAGGTTGTCCTTACTTCTTATCAAGAAAAACCAAATGTTGAACACTACATTCTGAAATTAATAGTTGATCATTTAAATGAAGGTGTTATTTGGTACGACGAAGTAGAAGGTAGATCCTCCAGGTCTATAAAAGATGCATTACGTAAATTTGTATCTAAAGATAAACGGCTTGGAGATATTTTCAACGTGCACTCTACTCGTCTAGAGTTTGATGTAAAAGCCTTTAAATAAACCATAGTCACAAAATCGGTCACCCATCCTCGTGATGGGTTTTGTTTTTATGTATTCACCCGCAGTTTTCGCGTGCGATCAGTCTGTATAGACGGAGCGCGCGAAGCGCGGTGAGGGAGACTTGCTTTCTCCCTCACTTAATAAGAATTAAAACAAAACATGGGATACAACAAGATAGTCACCTATGGAAACACGATAGAAGTGTATGAATATGAAAAAGACATCTACCGACTGGTGGGACGAGCCCGAAGAGACGCTGAGGCTGACACTGCTGATGTGGACGTGGGAATTAGCGGAGAAGATTCATTATCCGACAAAGAAGACAAGGCAAAGATGGGGCGCAGGGCCGACAACGCGAGACGCGCTCAGGTGGCTTTTAGACGCATCGTCGCATCTAACCTTTGCGGAGGTGCAAACCCTATTCTGGTTACACTTACCTACAGAGACAATTTCACCGACCTTGCTAGAGCGTATAAACATCTCACAGCTTTTAACCAGTCTCTCCGCTATCGATACGGAAAAGCTTTCGCATACATCCTTGTCCCCGAATTTCAAAAACGTGGAGCAGTACATTTCCACGCTCTCTACTGGGGGCTACCCGAAATTGTATTTCATTCGGAAAGGCAAGATCGAACCTTGGCCCAAATCTGGGGGCACGGTTTTGTATTTCTAAAGAAGACTGACGGTGATGAAAAACTATCATTCTATCTAGCTAAGTATTTCACCAAGGCCTTTCTAGATACCCGACTACGTAACTTTAAGTGCTATGTAGCTTCTAGAAATATAAAACGACCATTAGTGCAGATGGGGCCATTTAATATTCCGGTTGTTTTAGAAGAGTACGGAGTCATTGGTGATCCGATTGTTGATAGAAGCTATAGAACTCATTGGCTTGGTGAAGGGAGGTTCAGATTATTCAAATTTTCACATGATAAGTCTTAATAGACTTCGTGAATTAGAACCAAAACTCAAACATGCTTCTGATCAAGAGGTGGCTGTTATCCGTGAAAAATTATATGAAGCTGCCCAATTAGCATACGACTCATACCAAGATAGAAATGATTCCAAATTCGCATTGGGGTCCGAACCTATAGACGCTGATTCTTAGAAATGTATGATACAAACAATGAGTAAAGGAGTAATATACTGTCGCGTTTCTTCACTAGAACAAGTAGAAGGTACTAGTCTAGAATCTCAAGAACGAATGTGTCGTGAATACGCAGAGCGTCAGGGAATTGAAGTGTCTGAAGTGTATGTTGATCGTGGTGAGTCGGCTAAAACTGCTGATCGTCCCCAATTTTTGAAAGCTATTTCATTCTGTGCTCAAAAGAAAAACAAAATAAACTATTTCCTTGTATATAAACTAGATCGCTTTGCTCGCAACCAAGATGATCACGTTGCCGTTCGTACTAAACTAAAACAATACGGCGTTGAACTACGTTCTGTAACCGAACCTATTGATAGCACTTCCTCTGGTCGTTTGATGGAAAATATACTCTCCTCATTTGCTGAATTTGATAATAGTATTCGTACTGAACGAAGTGTTAATGGAATGAAGGAGAAACTTAAAAAAGGCGTATGGGTGTGGGGTGCGCCTATAGGATACAAACGAGAAGAAAAGGGTGGAGTCATGGTTCCTAGTTCTGATGCAGTATTTGTAAAGATTGCCTTTGAAGAATGGGCTAAAGGAATCCATACATATAAAAGTCTGTCGGTTCTTTTATATGAAAACGGTTTTAGGTCTGCTTCTGGTAAAAAGGTTGGATTCCAAACTGTTCAACACATGCTCAATAACCATCTTTACTATGGAACCATTAAGAACGATCAGTGGGGAATAGAAGTGGTTGGTCAACATGAACCCTTAATCACTAGAGAACTATTTTTCGCGTGCCAGGAAAGTGGTCGTAAGCATAAAGGTTCTAAACGTGTAGAAATAAATCCTGAATACCCACTACGTCGACTGGTTGTATGTAGTTGGTGTACAAAGCCGCTCACTGGAAGTGCTTCTACTGGCCGTGGTGGAAAGAAACACCAGTACTACCATCATCACAAACAAGACTGTCCGTATGCAGTATCTATCAAGAAAAAAGAGCTAGAAGACTCATTTGTATCTTTCCTAGAAGAAATAAACCCGACTATTGAATTTGCTAACGCTTTTAAAGAGATCTGTATTGAAATCTATAAAGAAAACACTTCTAATGCTGAACAAAAAAATCAGACGGTCAGACGAAAACTAGAAAAGTTAGAACTTAAAAAGAAACGGGTCTTTGATAACTTTGAAGAGGGGACTTATAGCAAATCAGACTTCACCGATCGAAAGAGGGAAATAGAAGAAGAGTTAAATATGCTGCAATCACAGTTGGTTAGTTCTGATGTAAGCTCGTCTAACTTTGAAGAGTGTCTCAATCACTGTATGGCGTCCGTAACTGCTACTGCAAAGACATGGCAGCAACTGGCAAAGCAGCCTGATAAACGCTTGCGGTTCCAAAACTCTATATTTGAAGGCAGTTTAGAGTATACAAAAAATGATGGATTTGGAACCGCTAAATTGTCGCCTATTTACAGCGTATATCAGCAATATGTAGCTGACAGTTCGTCGTTGGTGCCCCCACCAGGAATCGAACCCGGATCAAAAGGATAGAAGCCTCTCGTTTTATCCATTAAACTACAGGGGCAGGGGTAACTGTACCAGAAATTTGCTATAGAAAAAATAGGTAAAAGAAAAAGCGTCCCAATCAATCGAAAATAATGATGTGAATGTTGGGGCGCTTTCTTTGTGGGAATGTGCTCAGATATCACAGCTGTCTAGCTGACCTGACGGGAGAAAATCTGATGGGGCGGGGCGAGGGCTTCTCCAGTGACAAACTTTTTCACCTAGAATGGTCGCAACAGCACCAATTGCACGATTCACCATGTCTCTTTTTTGACGTTCAGACATGACGTCTACTCCATACTATCCGCTACGTTGTAGTAGCATATTTGTAAAATACGCCCGCTTTGACAACTGGTCAAATGAGTTGTGAACAGTTTGCATCGGATACGTTATAATCAGTTAATAAATAGTAGTGTTGTTAGATAATATTTTAGATATGGAATACGTATGGATGATCGTGATTGGTGGGGTTGCTGGTATATTGGCAAGTCTCGTTACTAGTTCAAAAAACGGGCTTATTTCTAGTGTGATTCTGGGGATTATTGGTGGACTGTTTGGAAACTGGCTGTTTGGATATTTTGGAGTTTCGCTGTTTGGTGGAATTTTAGGTGACATCTTTACCGCCGCTATCGGGGCAGTGATATTGATTTCGGTAGCTCGAATTTTTACCCGGTAACTAGGAGTTATAAACTAAGAAAATAATATGATTGATCACACCACAGTTCATGTACATGACATCGAAGAGAGTAAGAAATTTTATCTAGCAGCTTTGGCCCCGCTTAACTATGAGTTAGTTATGGATTTTCCAGACATGAAAGCTGCAGGGTTAGGGATTGGACAGAAAATGGACACCTGGCTACACGGCCACGGCTGCGAACAAATTATTCACATTGCCTGGCAGGCTAATTCACGGGAACAAGTGGATGCTTTTTACGAAGCTGCGATTGCAGCGGGTGGAACTGATAATGGAAAACCAGGGGTGCGTGAAATGTATCATCCTAATTACTACGCTGCGTTTATTACTGATCCTAATGGACACAATATAGAAGTAGTTTGCCATCGGTAACGCCGGTGCATCATGTGGGACGACGTTAGAACTTTTATAAATGAAGTTTATAGGTGATACCTTCAGCCCATTGTGGGTTTTCCCATTGCATAAATCCAAAGGATTCGCATATTTTTTGCATGGGAATATTTTCGTATGCTGTTTGTGTTACTAGAGTTTTACCACTCTTAGCTTTTGCATGGTCTATGCATTTTTGTATTAAAGTCGAACCGATATGTTTGCCTTGATACTCTGGATCGACAAATATTTCTCGCAGGAAAAAAGAATTCGGCTCCCACCAGTCAGTATCGCAAGAGACGAAACCTGCAAATTCGTCGTCCTGTAGTGCGAAGAGATATAAGCTGTCTTCAAGTTGGAAGTTATTTTTTAGCAGATTAATAGTATCCATTTCATAGCGATAACAAAAATCATCATATTGTGACTCTTTTCCGAGTAATATGTCTATTTCATCTACTGTCTCGATCTTTCGGTAGGTGGTTGGGTTCATAGAAATACTATATCAAAATAGAACTACCTGACGATAGTTCTATTTGTCTGTGCACGCTGAGAGACTCGGTCACCTACGCATCAACACTTGTTCGTCTGACGACTCCAAACTGTTGTGCTACTCGACCCCGACGCTCGAATCGTCCTCGCTGCGCTCCGGGCGATATACTCGCTCTTTTCTCGTCTCTCAGCACACTCATCAAGCACAAGAAAAACCGGCAGGTGCTGGCTTGTCTAATGCTGGTGCACCATGTGGGACGACGTTAGAACTTTTATACATGAAAATACCCCAACACCTGCGTGAGGGATATATTCCTCTTTGCATGGTATTGGGGCGATTACTTGACACCGTTCTGTTTCAAGCGAGCTTCAAGAACGATCGCGGCCTTCTGAGTTTCTGGAGACAACTTGAGCTGCATGAATTTAACATAACTGCACCACTTGTAATCATCATGCTCATCGCTCAACTTGAGCTGGCCACCGATAATAGTTGCCAGACCAAAAAGTGATACATAGGGCATGCCGTTATAGCGCCCACCTCCACCAATCACTTTACTCTCAAAATGAGCGATAGTGTCGATGGGGCGAACGAGCAGCCCAGTTTCTTCCATCACCTCACGCTCAAGCGCACCATGAAGGTCTTGGCCTTCATCGAGTTTGCCACCTGGTGCTTCCCATAGGGAAGGGTTGTGGCTGTCGACGGCTGCTCGCTGTACCGCGAGCATTTTGTCGTGTTTGATGATGAAACATCTGTTCACCAAAACAACAGCCGGTCGAGTTTGTTCCATTGAGTACTCCTCAGTTGTTCAGCAAGGTTTATCCTCGCACCTAGTAGGATGATACAACTAATATTATATTTTGTCTAGTGCACCATGTGGGACGACGTTAGAACGGTTTTGAAGCAAAGTATAGTTTGACATTCAATAAAATAGTGATATAAAAATGTCAGCTAGAAAATAGGAGTAAGACAGATGAATACACCAAACTTTGTTCTTCTAAATAATTTTGCTGTTGTAAACGGCGAAATAACGCAATTCGCTGGAAGACACGTTGCGTTTCCAGTTGCCACTGCGAAAGATGGGAAAACTGTTTTTGCTACCTGTGCGCATGCATTAGAGGGCAATGGATCAACATACGCTTTTCAGTTTCTTTATTCGGATGGAACTGAGTTGCCACCAGGGGATCCTTCTACAAACTACATTGTTCCAAAGCAGCTGGGTTTCGACCTTGCTTTCATGGCGGTGCATACAGATCGGAAAATTGACCCTGTCAGATTCTCAGTTAAAAAACCAATTCGACCCACAAGATTGCGTCACAGCAGGAATGTTTGTCACAGCGTCGGCTTTACTGATGATGACACTCATATTATTAGTGAACATGACTCAGTAACAACAGGACAAAGGTTCTGCTGGTTCAACGGTCAGTTCGAAGAGGTTGAAGATGTGTGCCAACTTACCGGCGTTATGCCGAAAGTCACACACTTGGGGTTATCGATGCAAAGTTGGCCTGGTGTTTCTGGGAGTCCTCTTTGGGACGAGAAGGGGCGTGTGATTGGGATGGTTGCCGGCGGAAACAGCAAACTGACAGCATACCGACCTAATTATTTTCTCTGCTATTTGCCAGCAAAGCAAATTCAGGGTTGTATCGACAAGTTCTTGAAAGGTTCAGTCATTTAGCAGATGGCGCGGCAGCCCTTGTATTAATTTATGAGGGCTGCTTTCTTTTTACCTAGAGACTTGAACGGATAGTAGCTTTCGTAATAAAGCTGAAATGAATTGTGCGCGCTGAGAGACTCGAACTCCCGACATCTTCAGTGTAAATGAAGCGCTCTACCAACTGAGCTAAGCGCGCGGATTTTGTTGGTTGCAAACAATTCGCCGTGACGAATATTTGTAGGCACTATCGTACCTAATTTTTGGAAAAAGACAAGCGGCCGGCCTCAGTTATGTGAGGTCCGGCCGACTGCTCGTTATCTTGTTGAGCGAGGTGACTTTTGACCAGTCGGTGGCCGTTTGACGGTGGTGGGCAGTTGATCGCGTGCGCGGGGTGTTTGACTGGTCAGTGAGAAGATCATGTGCAGAATCCTTTCGTGTTGCACTGCGGTTGGAACTTATCTCTTTATAATTCGATTTCCAAAAAAATGCAAGGTATACTGCTGCGTATGATCCAAATGGAAGCGATTGTTAGTGGGCAAGTGCAGGGTGTGCGGTACCGGGTGTTTGTGCAAGATTCTGCTACTGAACTAGAACTGGTTGGTAGTGTACGAAACCTACCTGATGGCACAGTTAAGGTGATCGCCGAAGGTCCACCTGACATCCTCAAGGAATTTGTCGAGTATCTGCACGAAGGGTCACTACAGGCGAAAGTAGCTAGTGTGGCGATTGACTGGGGGACAGCTACTGGAACTTTTGATGAGTTTTCCGTGTTACAGTAGGCAGCAATAATTATGGAAGATACGCAACCACAATGCCTCGGCTTCATCATGGATGGCAATCGCCGCTGGGCCCAAGATCAGGGTTTAGAAACGTATGACGGTCACAAGCAGGGTAGTGAGACTCTGCATAATTGTATTGAATGGATTCGAGATGCAGAGATTCCCCACGCTGTGTTTTACGCGTTTTCAACCGAAAACTGGAATCGTTCCAAGGACGAGGTATCGTACTTGATGGATTTATTTCGGGAGTCATTGCGACAGATTGATGAGCGACTTCATGCAGATGATATTAACGACCATGAACGCGTCAAGGTTCGCGTGATAGGACGGAGAGATGATTTTGCTAATGACATTGTAGAGCAGATCAATGAACTTGAAGCCAAGAGTCTTGAATACGATCAGGCCAAAACTACCATCTGGATTGCACTGTCGTATGGTGGGCGAGCGGAAATCATCGAGGCGGTTAATCAAGCTGTTGCAAAAGGTGAACCAGTTGATGAAGCCTCGTTTGAACAGCTGCTTTGGACCGCTGATATGCCTGATCCGGATATGATCATCCGTACCAGTGGGGAGCAGCGTTTATCAAATTTTATGACTTGGAAATCAGTGTACAGTGAATTTTATTTTATCGACAAACACTGGCCAGCATTGACTACAGCTGATTTTGAGGACATACTCCAGGAATATAAAAGAAGACATAGACGCAAAGGAGCGTAACAACATGAACCCTGCAACCCCATCCATTCTTTTTGAAAACGAACAAGTCGTGGTGATTAATAAGCCATACGGCCTTTTGGTGCACGCAGATGGGAAGTCAGACGAGCTAACTGTGGTTGACTGGTTTTTAGAGCAGTACCCAGATGCCAAAGGGGTGGGGGAACCAGCCACTGACCGCGATGGGAACGAGCTTGAGCGATCAGGAGTGGTGCATCGACTCGACCGCGATACATCCGGGGTGATGATTTTGGCTAAAACCCAAAGTGCGTACGCACATCTGAAATATCAATTCCAGGAACGGTTAGTACATAAGGAGTATCGGGCATTGGTATACGGACGGATTAACGACCGCTGGGGAACCATCAACCGACCGATCGGTCGCAGTGCAAAAGACCACCGACGGCGATCAGCAGAACGTGGTGCAAAAGGGCAGTTGCGTGAGGCCATTACAGAATTTGAGCGAATCGGGATGGGTGAATACAAAGATGAGTCTTTTTCGTATGTGAAATTGTTCCCTAAAACTGGTCGGACACACCAACTGCGAGCCCATTTGCGAGCCATCGATCGACCGATTGTGGCTGATGGATTGTATGCAGAACACCTCAAAGAGCGGTCAAATCACCTAGAACTAGACCGGATGGCCTTGCATGCGCATATTCTAGAGTTGACACTACCAGGAGGCGAAACCGAACGGTTTATTGCTCCAATGCCACTGGTGCTCGAAGAAGCGGCTGAACGTATTGCGGAAGGGTAGGCTTTGTGGTAGATTACGGCACATTCAAAGGGGTAAACCTTGGTAATTATTAATAGACATACAAAAAATTTGGTATGAAAGCAGCAATCGCAGGCGTAAATATTTCGCCGGTAAACATGGAAGAACGCAAAGAACTCGGCATCAAAGCTGGAGATACTATCCGTGTTCACCAAAAAATTCAAGATAAAGGTAAGACTCGAATCCAGATTTTCGAAGGACTCGTACTAGCCCGAAAACATGGTACTGAACCAGGAGCAACATTTACGGTTCGTAAAGTAGCCAGTGGAGTCGGAGTAGAAAAGATTTACCCACTATACTCACCAATGATCGACAAGCTAGAAATCGTTAAACGATCAAAGGTACGACGAGCCAAACTATACTTTATCCGTGAAAAGGTAGCGCGTGAAATCAAACGACAGATGCGGCGAATGACACTTGCAACTATCGCTACAGAGTCAGGAATCGAAGCTGAAGCCCGAGTAGCAGCTGAAGCAAAAGTTGCAGAAGAAGAAGCTGCCAAAGCAGCTGAAGCCGAAGCAGCTTTGAAAGCTGAAGAAGAGGCAAAGGCAGTTGAAGCAGCACAAGCTGAAGAAACTCCAGCAGAAGAAGCGGCTCCAGAAACAGCAGAAACTGAAGAAGCTCCAGTAGAAGCTGTCGAGGAAACTCCAGCGGAAGAAGAAAAAACAGAGGAGGTTGAAGAAGAGAAAAAAGACTAAGTACGAATAATAAGTCACAAAAGACCGGCGCCAGTGGCGCCGGTCTTTTGTGTTATTCTGATTCAGTATGAATATCGAACCACAATTCCACGCTTTAATAGAAGAAATTAAATCAGCTGGGGCTGTTGCCCATGATTATTTTGTGTCTGAGAGTATTAAAAATGATCAAAAGGCTGATGGTTCAGTTGTGACAGAGGTAGATAAAGCGATTGAGCGTCGGCTACGTGAATGGATTGATCGAGAATTTCCAGATGATGCAATTGTAGGAGAGGAGGAAGAGGGGAAGGAGGGAGCGAGTGGATTTGTCTGGCATATTGATCCAATTGATGGAACGGATAATTTCCTGAGAAAGATTCCGTTTTGCGCGATTTCGGTAGCTCGTCTTGGTCCTGATGCAGAGGATTCGTTTGGGATTGTATATAATCCACTTACCCAACAGTTGTTTGCTTCACTAATGGAAGACGGTGCCTATGAAAATGAGCGAGTAACGAACCTAACTGCCGAGCCACTAGGAGGAAAAATTGTAATCACGTTAGGTCGAGGGCGAAAAGAATTATGGATGCAATCAGCAGCGTTTAACATTCAAAAGAACGTTGGCCTCAAATTTGGTCGGTGTATGTCGTATAACTGTACTGCGCTTGAGTTGGCATATTTGTCTGCCGGACGGATAGATGGTTTTTTAACCTACGGACTCAACTCATATGATTACGCCGCTGGGCTATATCTGGTCAAAGCTGCAGGTGGAATGATTAGTGTTTTTAAAGATGGAAAATGGCAGGTATGGGAACAGTCATTAAGAGAGTTGTGTGCTGAACACGGAAAAACTATTTTTGCGTCACATCCAGACATTCATTGTGAGATTCGTGATTTCATCGGTGACCCGAAAAAGTGGTCTGACGGCTAACTTGAATTACCCTCGCCAATCAGGCATACTAGTCGCACTCCAATTTGACGGAAACGCATATGTCCACGTGGCGGAATTGGTAGACGCGCTACCTTGAGGGGGTAGTGGGAGTATTCCCGTGCTGGTTCAACTCCAGTCGTGGACACAAAGGTAACAATAAACACTAACCCTACGGTTAGTGTTTATTGTTAGAACGCAAATAGTTTTGCGTTCGTGCCTTTGTGTCAGACGGAGACACGTTTCTAATTCATTTCCTAGAATGAGAAACAGTTGAGTCTGGGTCGGGAACGCGTAGTAGATTTTTTGCGAAGCATAAATTATAGTTAGCGATTCGTGGCCACAAATAGTTACTTATTTAATACTTCTGCCTAGTAGAAGTCTTTGCCGATAGTTTGGCATGTTTACTGCTAGTGCCACTACGCTGCTTGATTCGTTTGCACCATCTGATGTATGTCTTTTCAGTCTGATGAGCTCGCATTAGTTTATGAACTTCATTTTCTGTCAGACCGTACTCAAGTTTGATGGTTTCAAACGGGATGGTATCGCCCCAAGCCATCAAAATGATTTGTTCGATATCAATGTCTGTTAATTCACGTTTCATTTCCCCTCCATTCTATATCCCTGTATGATAGGTGCAACTATGCAAACACGTATTCCTTATTGTAAGTTAATAACCATTGCTTGCCTGATGCCATTTGTGTTTGGACCGCAGTTTACCCAGGCGCAAACGGTTGATCGAGCTGCTTTGATCGAATTGGTTTCATTACTACAGCAGCAAATCGTGCTGCTGCAGGCTCAGTTACAAGCGCAGCAGGCTAGTATGATGTCTGACGATGATCTTCTTAAGGATTTTCCTGGAACTATAGTTGCTAACTACGAGGTGCGATCAGAACTGCAACTGCCACCAACTGCCTCTACTCGACATCAGCAGTATGCAGATAAGCTGCGCCTGGTACTACCGCCTCAGTATCGAGATTACATAGATCAGTTTGTCGTGTTTACCAACCATCCGGACGATATCGCTGCTTATGTAGCAGTGTCATCAGATGGTCGCAATACAACCTGGATGTATGGTGTCAGCGCTGAAGAAATTAATTTTGCACCTAATTCTGAATCATCAGTAGAATTGATGGTGCATGAATTCGCACATATATTTTCCCTTGATCAGCTGGTGAGTAGTAGAACGCCGACTACTAATTGTCCCGCGTTGTATGCCGACATGACTTGTTTCGCCCCTGGGTCGTACCTAGATGAGTTTGTGACTGACTTTTGGGATAACCAATTATTGGCTGATCTAACAGATGCAAGAAATAGTCGGAACCCTGAGCGGGAGTTACTTGAATTTTATGAGCGGTATGAATCTGAGTTTGTGAGCGATTACGCGGCAACAGATCCATCCGAAGATTTTGCAGAGAGTTTTGCTTGGTATGTATTAGATGAACCAGTGCGGCAGGGGACTGTCGCTGCTGACAAGGTTGATTTCATGGACCAGTTTAGAGTCATTCGGTCATACAAAGATCATATCCAGTCACAACTGTAATTGTATATGCGAAAGATTTGGAACCGACCAGCCTGGCCAGTGTGGAGTGTAAGTACGATAGATAGGACAGGGCAGGGAAATATGAATATTGCGACCTATGTACAAGCTGTTTCGCTTGAACCTAAGTTAATGTCGATTGCGTTGTACAAAAACACCAAGACACTGGAAAATGTAGAGCACAGTAAACGCGTCCTGCTTCAGCTGTTGTCAGAATCACTTGCTCCAGTAGTGCGAGTCTGCGGACATAATTCAGGAAATAAGATCGATAAAATTACGCGCTTACAAAAACGATTTGATTTGGAGCAGCATAATGATTTGTACTATTTTACTGATGTCGCTGGGTTTGTTGAATTAGAGTTGACAGACCTTCATGATGTAAAAGGAGACCATATACTGGGGACTTTCAAAGTCATAAAGCAAAAAAATCTACATGATGTGCCTGTTCTAACGACTGATTACCTAAAAGAGCACAAATATATTAGGTAGGTGTGCCTATAGACAAATAGTACTTTTTGTGCTATTGTATATGCAATCGGCCATGTGGCCGTTAATCACTTGTCTAAAGGAGGGCAAGATGTCCTTTGTAAGAATTATTTCTGTGTGTGTGATATTCGCGCTCTCTGGGTGTGATGTAACACTCTACTCTGGTTCTGACGGCCGCCAAGCTGCTGTAGCAGCAGGTACGCCGACCCTGGAAACTATTGGATCGGTTCAACCGGCGACTGTGCAAGAGCTGCGCCGGAACGCGATGCGTGCGGCACCATTTATGGTGAACTGTACTTCTGAAAAGGATCGTGCGCAAGCGCGGGCATCATTGACTCGTGCACAAATTTTGGATGCAGTTACAACCGCAGATGCAAATGAGTTGCCGAGCGGTTGTACAGCAACACGTCCACCGCGTGGAACTGTACCAGTCGTTGTTGATCGTACTTTGAGCGAGAATGATCAACGAGTTTGGTTGGTTGATATGTATTATCCATCAAATCCAAACCGTCCTTGGTTCTTCATTGTTGGTGACATAACCATCATCGACAATAACTACTTTGGCCGTCGATTCTAAATTGACTGCTGATCTACCAAAAGCCCCGCTTTCACAGCGGGGCTTTTTCACGTCTACTCATACTATCTATGGTCAACTACAACTCACACGTCAAACCACATTCTTCATCTGGAGCAACACCGCGCTCGGGGCAGGTGCCACTGTAGTAGCAGGCGTCATTTGGGACAGCATCGAGGTATGGCTGGATGACTTCCATATCGTACCTCCCATAGTAGAGGAGGATACGATCATCATCAACTGGTACATATTGGGTTAGTGGGGAAGTGTACAGTTCGTTATTTACAAACAAGAGCACTTCTTCCTCTTCACCCGAGCAGTACTCGTTATCGAGGGTGATACAGCTGTCAGTCAGAGTAATTTCAAGTGAATCGAGGAACGCAGCAAATGTTACACCTTCGGCGTGAATGTGTTTAACGTCACCGTTGTTATCGTGTAGATGAGCGTCTGGGTGCAATGACTGTCCACTAGTAGTTTGGAATCGGTCGGCATCGAGATTAACTAGTGTGTCACGGATCACAATGTGAAAGTCTGCGTGTACGTGGTACTCGCTATCATAAGGATTAGCAATCGGGTGATTGTCGTGGTGGTCATTGTGGCTTTGATGCTCGACGTAATTCATCAGTGAGCCAATAATAATACTCACTACCAGTCCAGCTACAAAAGAAACGATTTCAGATTTAGTGATTTTCATACCAGCAGTCTAGCGATTTTTGCAGGCGCTGTCTATGGTGAAAGGTTATTCTGAGTCTTGGCTAATTTCACTTGGGATTTCCGGCTGTGGGCTCACTATTAGCAATAGCTCGTTTGTCTCCAAGCGTGACTGCAGCCATAGCTTAAAACCGTCAGCCTCAGAAAACGTTAATGCTGACTGTGTAGCATCGGTATAGAGCAGTACGATGGTCTGACTGGTTGCATCTGTTAGGTCAGCTCCGTACGTAATGTCTCCAATTGCGATGTTTTGTACCAGTGGGTTGATTGCTTGGGCCTCGCTAAGTATACGAACCGGACTCACAAAAGAAGCCTGTTCTGATTCAAGTCTGGCCTCAAGAGCGCTTACTTTCTCATCGTCATTCCTGATTTCTGACAAAGCAGCCGTCCACTCTTCTTCACTGAGTGCAAACGCATTTTGTCGGACATATAGCGTTGTGTTGAATAGACCAAAGTCAGGCAGTCTGGCAGCAAAGGCATTGATTTGCTCCGGGGTGAATCGCTGGGCGAGGAAGGCTACTTCGATCGCGCTGTCGGTTCGACTGTATGCGATATCACGGTGAATGATCACATATCCCTCATCCTCGAATACCCGAGTAATGTATTGCTCAGCATTTTGGTTAAAGTTGTTTTGCTCGACAAAAGTAAATGCCAGGTAAATGGCTGGACTGGTGATAATAATGATTATTGCTGTGATAAACCGATTAACTTTGCGTTTGTGTGCTGCGTCTGGGTATTCGCGCTTTGGTAGTTTGAGGTACCGGGCAACTACCAAGGCAGACAGACAGATAAAGATGCAGTTAATCAGGAATAGATAAAATGCTCCGTAGACAAATTGCCACTGAAAAGTTGCCAGACCATACCCAACGGTACATAAAGGGGGCATGATCGCGGTTGCGATTGCAACCCCAGGGACAATATTGCCTGATTTGGCACGACTCAAACCGATAAATCCAGCCAGCCCTCCAAAGATTGCAATCAGTACGTCAAAGATAGTAGGAGAAGTCCGAGCGAGTAGTTCTGATTGTGCATTACTAATTGGCGACAAAGCAAAATAGATCGCTGAAATAATGATACTGATCGCTGTCAGGAGTAGCAGGTTTTTAAATGAACGGCGCATCAGGCCCCAGTCATAGATTGCTAGTGACATCCCCATAGACACAATCGGTCCCATCAGTGGGGAGATAAGCATGGCACCAATAATCACCGGGATTGAGTTGATGTTGAGACCGACTGAACAAGCACCGATCGCAAACACTAATACCCAAAACCGAGCACTACTAAAGTCAGAGTCATCTTTGATGTTTTCAATAATCGTGTGCTTGTCCTCCGCACCTTCGCGTAGGTCGAGCAGCTGTTTGAAAAATTGTTGTAAGGGCTTGGTCATAAATTAGGTGCAATTACCCATTAGTATACCAGCCGTTTGTTAATGATCTGTTGGCACTGTTTATGATTTTTGATTGGCGAAATACTCGGCACTGACAGTCTGAAAGTTTTCTTTTTTCTCGTCGGACATTTTTTCAAGCAAGCGCGGCATCATCGAGAGGCGATGGTTCGACATAAAAAACTCTCGATGAGTGCCGATAAACCGCCAATATAAAGCGGTCCAGGTTTCTTCCCAGTCGCCTGATTTGTAATCGGACATTTTTTTGAGGTAGTTGCTTCCAGAGATATATGGTTTGGTAGCAAATGATCCGCCGTCGGCAAACTGACTCATACCATACACGTTTGGCACCATGACCCAGTCATACGAATCGACGTACATCGCCATAAACCAGCGGTATACATCGTCGGGATGGATTTCGGTGAGTAACATAAAGTTACCCAGTACCATCAGTCGCTCGATGTGGTGGTTGTATCCATAGGTCAGAGCGGTTTGTATGCAGTGATCAATTGGTTCGACGTTAGTAGTTGCATTCCAAAAAGAATGTGGAAGTGTGCGTTTATGTTTCCAAAAGTTCTGGGTACGCATGTTTGATCCGTCACATTCATAAGAAGCGCGAATAAATTCACGCCAACCAACAATTTGCCGGATAAAGCCTTCGAGATTGTTTAAGGCAATGTTGTTTTCATCTGCATACGCCAAAGTCTCGTCCACGACTTGCTGGGGAGTCAGCAGTCCGATGTTTAAGAGAGGGGAGATAGTAGAGTGGAACACTCGAGTATGAGTGGTTGTGAGGGCATCTTCGTAGGTACCGAAGTTAGAAAATCGCTCCCGCAAGAATGTTTGTAATAGCTCCAGGGCAGCTCCGTGAGTGTAAGGAAGCCATACGTTGGTTTCTCCGTATAGTTCAGCCTCAATTTTCTCCAGCCACGTTTTTGCACTCTGAACGTCATTATTTTCAAAAAAAGTAATGTCTGCTGGGAGTTCGATTTTCTTTGGAAGTTTTTTACGGTTGTCTTCGTCAAAACTCCACTTGCCGCCAGTTGGTTCGCCGTCAGTATCAATCAGGATATTTTTATCGCGACGGATTTGTTTATAAAACGCCGCCATATGTTTTTTGGATTTCTCATATCGTTCGACCGCTTCTTCTTTTCCAAGAAGAAATAAAGGTGATTCGTATCGACTCAGCTCAAATCCGTAATTATCAGTAGCTGTGTGAATGCGTCGCTCCAGATAATCGTCCGTTGTGTCTGCTAAATGTAGATTGGTGACATCGTCATCACTAATTATTTTAAATACTGAGTTGGTGTCAGTTAGATTGTGTATATCAAGATACTTCACCTCATACCCAGCTTTTTCCAGGTTAGTTTTATACGCCTGCATCGACAGTCGATGCAGAAGTAGTTTTTGTCGGTGGGTGGGGAATTCCGTTATCAGTAGTGGTTCTTCTACGAGGTACACTACTCGACCGGCCTTGAGCCCAGGATGTTGTGTAAACAATTGATGCGGATAGATAACAGTCGCTTCTTTCATATTGGTGAGTATACTAGAGACACTATGACAGCCAAAGTGACTGAAACTAAAATCTGTCCTGTGTGTAAGCGCCTGTTTTCTAATCGAAAGAGCTGGAAAGCTCGCGGACAATGGGAGCAGGTGATTTATTGCTCTGATCGTTGTCGCAAACAAAAACCAAAATTATGATAGAACCAAAAACTAAATCAGAGCTGTTTGATTACATTGATCAAATTGATCCAGTAGCGTATGCCAAAACCCGCAACCACCTCAGTGGCGCGGTTACTAAATTGTCGCCTTATATCACCCGGGGAGTGATCACCTTACCTGACTTGCGAGATCGACTGCTACAAAATCATTCTGCCAAAGACTGTGAAAAGCTTATCCAGGAACTAGCCTGGCGGGAGTACTTCCAGGAAGTGTGGTGGGAGAAGGGTGATGAGATGTTTGCTGATTTACGGTTTACACGAAATGACTGGCGACACGAGGAATTGGTAACATCGCTGATTGAGGCTAACACTGGGGTAGAAGTGCTCGACCAAGCAATTAGAGAACTATATGAAACTAGCTACATGCATAATCATGCGCGGATGTGGGTGGCGAGTGTAGCGTGTAATCTAGCAAAAGCGCACTGGCACTCCATGGGTCGGTGGTTGTACTATCACCTGGCTGATGGCGACCCGGCGTCTAATTTTTGTTCGTGGCAATGGGTAGCTGGGACGAGCAAAACTGATCCCTATACGGTGAATCAAAAATTGATTAATGGCTGCAGTGATCACAACCAAATCCGTAGCATCCTAACCTTTGACCGGGAGACGATGATGAATCAACAGTTACCTGACATCCTTGAGACTCATCAGCCATTTGAACTCAGCACTACCTATCCTGAATCTACTGTAAATACCAGTGTACGTGGGGAAGCGGTTGTACTGTACACCCCGTGGACGCTGGATCCGACTTATCGATCAAAGGAGCAAGCGCGCCGGATTCTCGTGATTGATTCAGCGTGGTTTGACCGACTATCAGTAAGCGAGCTGGTAATGCAATTTATTTTGGAACAAGGTAAGGCGGTGATTGAAAGCCTCGAAGTCTTTGTCGGTAGTGCGTTAGATATTCCAGGTATCACAGAAGCAACCTCTGTCTATGCTCGTTCTCATCAAACCAATCAGACGTGGTCTTCATTTGCCACATTAGAAGCCGCACCAAAACTATTTCCAGCTGTCAGCGGCTACTACAAAAGCTTTTTTGCGTACTGGAAAGCTTGTGAACAAGCGAAATAAAATAAACTTATAGTAGTATTACGTATATATGAAACAAAACACAGTATTGATTGCAGTTATTGCCCTATTGATTGGGGGAATTATCGGCTACTCACTAATCGACTCTGAGTATGGTATGGATCATATGGATCACGAGATGATGGATCATGATGATCATGACGATATGCCAATGGGGAATATGGGTGGCATGGACCACTCTATGATGATGGTTTCAAGTGAGCGTGAATTTGTAACTGGGATGATCCCTCATCACCAAGAAGCGGTAGATACGGCCAAGGAAGTACTGGCTCGTGGTGGCTCGACCGAAGCCATTCGTACGTTAGCTTCTGGGATTGTTGAAGCTCAGGAACGCGAAATCGCGATGCTGAAACAATGGCACCTCGATTGGTACGGGGAAGAGTACGTAGCAGATGACTCATACGAACCAATGATGCGCGACTTGTCGCAACTCTCAGGCGCTGACCTGGACGAGCGATTTCTACAGGACATGATTCCACACCATATGGGAGCAATCATGATGGCGCAAAGTGTACGACCATATATTGAACATCAAGAGGTAACTGATATGGCTGACGCGATTATGGAAACCCAGACTGCCGAGATTAGTCTGATGGGGGAATTACTAAGAACATTATAAGAGATAACCGAAACAAAGTATATGAAGCAATACGTAATTGGAGCAGCGGTGGGAGGATTATTGGTTGGCGCAGGATTCATGGTAGCTACCCAAGGGTCATACGATGGTAAGGATTCAAAAGGATCATACATGCAGGATAAAAATACAGATGAGCAGAGTGCTGTAGGTGACAACTCAGGAACTGTTGCTATCGCTCCTGGTGTTGCTATTACACCGATCTCTCATGCATCAGCGGTGGTGGAGTGGGGAGACACGCTCATTTTTGCTGACCCGGTAGGTGAAGCTGACTTATATACAACGTACGGTATGCCAGACATTGTGTTTGTTACCCATCGTCATGGTGATCACTTTGATCCGGAAAACCTCCCAGCTATGTTGAGCGAATCAACTATTTTAGTTGCTCCGCAAGACGTCATTGACCAATTGCCAGCAGGGATTGTCGCAACTGTGCAGGCATTGGCACCAGGTGAAACTACAAACATTGGTGTGTTCACACTAGAGGGGGTTGCTGCCTACAACGTCCGACCCGAGGCACAGGATTTCCATCCACAATCACGTGGTGACATTGGGGTAGTGATCGATGATGGTTCATCACGGGTGTACTTCTCTGGTGACACCGAAGGCACACCAGAAATGCGAGCACTTGAAAACATTGATGTGGCATTTATTTCAATGAACCTACCATTTACCATGGATGTAGATGATGCGGCCGAGGCAGTACTAGCGTTTACTCCTCGGGCAGTGTACCCGTATCACTTCCGTGGACGTGACGGGTTTAGTGACGTTGACCGGTTCAAAGAATTGGTTGAAGCTGGAAACAAAAACATCGAGGTACAGGTCCTCGATTGGTACGCAGAGTAGATCGCTTATATAAAATAAGACACTTCCCAACAAGGAAGTGTCTTATTTTATGCTGGGTTTGGTCTAGAGACCAAAATACCGCGGGAAGAGCACATCACTACCGTCATTCGTCTTACCATCTGTGGTGATAGGGAGTTGATCAATATAGGAAGGCCACGGTAGCGGCAGTGTTCCAGTAAAAGGTTTTCTCCCAAATAGAACATCAGCTACGCCAGCTCCGTCACTGCCAGGTAACCACGCAGCCACCAGCGCATCCCAGTCCTCGATCTCGTTAGTAATGATTAGAGGTCGGCCAGTGACAAGGATTACCACCACCGCTTTACTAGTAGATCGAAGGTTTGTAATGGTGTTTAGATCGTTTTCACTCAGGGTGGGGTAGGGATTGTCGCCCCAGCCTTCAGCGTATGGTGGTTCACCAACTACAGCAATACCGATGTCTGCTTTTGGCGTATTTGGGTCAAAGACTCCGGTTTCAGCATATTCAATTTCCGTACGTAGCGGAGCTACTTCTTTGATACCCTCCAGAATAGAGGTTGAGTTCGGTGGCCAGTTACCGTCAACACCCTGCCACTCAATACTCCAGGCACCCATTTGTTTACCAACATTATCAGCTGCGCTTCCCGCTACCCGAATCTTATTGGTTGTTGGACTGATTGGTAGCAACGCAGATTCATTTTTTAATAAAACGAGTGATTCAGCTACCGCTGTGCGGGCCAACGTTTGATGAGATTCATTTTCAAGTTCTGTAGCGGTGTCATTAGTTTCCGGTGTATCAAATAATCCAAGTGCAAATTTAGCGTACAAGATTCTACTCACCGCATCCTCAATTCGTTTATCAGACACCAAACCAAGACGGTTAGCCCATTTCATATGCCGAACAAATTCCTGGTAATCAAACGGCAGCATAACCATATCAACACCAGCGTTTACCGCTGTGACGGTGGCAATAAAATCATTCCACACTCCTTCATGTACACCGTACCAGTCAGAGACAATAAAGCCTGTGAATCCTAGTTGGTTTTTTAAAACGTTAGTCAACAGCTGCTTGTCTCGCACAGTTTTGGTATCATCCCAGGTGTTGAGTCCGACCATAATACTCAAAGCACCAGCGTCAACTGCGGCAGCAAAAGGGGGTAGATACACTTCGTTCAGCAGGGTTTCATCAGCAACTGTAACTCCTTGGTCGATTGTAAAGTTTTCATTTAGTGAGGTGTTCCAACCCATTCCACCGAGTCCGACAAAGTGTTTTGGAGTGGCGAGGACCCGGTGTTGCTCAGAGGATTGTAGCCCAGTTACAAAGGCAGCACCCAGCTTTGAAACCAAGGCAGGGTCATCAGAATAAGTCTCGTACACTCGACCCCAGCGAATGTCTTGTGGTGCGTCTAGGTTGGGCGCAAAATTCCAGTTCACGCCGGTGGCTGACATTTGCTCTGCAGTTTCAGCCGCTATTTCTTGTACCAATTGTGGATTATTAGCTGCTCCGAGCCCGATTGCATGAGGAAACACGGTCGTCCCAGGAACATGGGCATGTCCATGAATGGCATCCGAACCATACAGTAGGGGAATACCAAGTCTCGATTTCGCTGCCTCGGCTTGATAAGTATCAGTCATTTGTTTCCAGCCTGACATAGTATTTTCTTCCGGTTTAGCACCAGAGCCACTCAAAAGCGCACCGAGGTAATAGTCCTGTATATCGCTCAATTCATCCAGACTATTTTTTTCTACCAACGCCATTTGCCCCAGTTTTTCTTCGAGGGTCATATAGGACAACAGATCAGCCACCCGAGTTTCAATCGGCAGTGTTGGATCTAGATAGTCCGCGGTTGGCGATATAGGCATGATTGGTTTGGGGTCAAACAGGTCAGTTGAAATCAATACTAAAAATACAATAACTAGAGACGTTATAAATAGCAGTGCTAAGAGTAATTTCTTACGAAGGGTCACCAGTTTAGTATATAACACCTAAAGCTGTTTCAGGTCAGGGGAAAGAAAGTAGTCCCACTAGTTCAGTAGGTAGTTGTGTGAAGCAAGGGGGATGTTTGCCAAATTGACTGTCGGCTCATGTTTATCTCAAACCATCTGATGAACGTTTCTAAGTACGTATGATTATAAAGAATTAACCATCAACAAGTAATCAGATCGTATCTTTTTCACTAGTTGTGTTTTGTTACTGGTAAAACCAAGTTGCTTTGGAGTAGGAATCGTATCATTATATTTTTTTGCGTACTCACTACCCCAAAAAGCAAGATCGATTATAGCGGGTGCGAGGGCTATGCCGGCTTTGGTTAGTAGATATATGTTCTCCTTCTTGTTGGTCGGTAGTTTTTGCTTGGTGACAATACCAAATTGCTCTAGTTGCTTGAGCCGAACGGTCAAAATATTTGGGGCTATACGCTCTGCAGAATTAGAAAATTCTTTAAAGGTTTTTTTATGACCCATGAGCATATCTCGCACAAGCAATAGTGTCCACTTATCTCCAATAAGATCAAGCGTTGAAGCGATAGGGCAGTTGGAACGGAATTTCTTCATATTTACGTAGCATCAGTATAACGTGCAAGTATTCTTTTATACAGGTAATGTCTTGTATTACTATTGATTTGCAAGTAATATTACATAATGAAAAAATATATTCCTTACGTAGTTATCATCGCTATCGGCGCTTTTGCTGGAAACATGATTAATATTGGGCTCAGCTACGGTCTGCACTGGCAGAGCCTAGAGCCAGTTGCGTTTATGGAAAGCTTCGCAATTGATTTTCCACTTTTACTAGCACCAACTATGGTCACACTGCTACCAGCATTTCTAGGATCTATCTATCTTTTTTTCACCAGTCCAAAAGGTACACAAACAAGAAGATACTGGTCATATGTAGTAATTGCGTTATTGATTGTAAATGTTCAAACAGCTGGCTATCATTTGCCATTAAATCTAAAGTTTATGGATCAAAGTATTGCAGTGGCAGACGTAGCGAGTAATCTCAGTATGTGGCTCTTTATGCACTGGGTACGGGTTGTGATTACTCTTTGCTCAGCGGTGTTTGCTCTCAAAGCTTACGATGCTAGTCGGGTCGGACAACACAAAAATAACGTTAATTATGAATAGTTATGAGTAATTTTTTAATCATTAATATTCAAGCAATAGTTGGAGCGATTTCTATTTTCTTAGCGCTAAAATGGTGGATTCATCCTCGAGTAATAAAACTATCTCTTTACGATGCGTTACTGCCGTTTGTCTTCTTTAATGCCTTTCGGTATGTTGGGTTGTCTTTTATGGCAACAGAACAGTTTTACGGAGGTTTCCCGATTGAGTTTTTAACTACTGTTGGTTTGTGGGATCTGGCTACAAGTATTTTAGCGATTATTGCAGCTATCGCTTTGAAGGGGAAGTGGCAGTCAGCCATCGTTTTGGTTTGGGTATTTAATATCGTTGGGTTCACTGATTTGATTAATGCGTTCCCGCAATTCTTTGCATTAGAACTATACAACCAGAACTTAGGCTTTATTTGGCTTATGTTTGTGACGTATGGAGTGGCGGCCTTTATTAGTCACTTCTATATTTTCTACTTGTTGCTGAGTCGCAGACTTAAAAATAATATGTAACATATGAATGTAGGAGCATTAGCGATTATAGCTATAGGGTTGGTGGTAACAGGGCTGATTGCGGCCTATAGTTGGAATAAGTTACGAGCTGTAAGTTATTTGGTACTAGCGTGGTTAGTCCTCGCAGTTGGTTTGGCGCAAATCCCATACCTACAAGTCAAAGGAGAATGGCAGTCTGGTGATCTGATAGGATTTATGTTCTTCAGCATCTTGCTAATGATTCCTCTAGCTGGTCTATTTATAGCTTGGCAAAAAAGTTCAGCATTTAAAAACTTTTTGGATGCTGTGCCGACTTGGGTACTTGTCAGTACCCAAGCATATCGCATAGTAGGCCTCGCTTTTCTCTTTTATTATTTCCAAGGAGCCTTACCGTTTGAAGTTGGTTTTGTCAGTGGAGTATATGACTTACTGGTTGCAAGTAGCGCAGTAGTAATAGCGTGGCTGCTGTATCACAAGTCGATAAAAGAAAAATTGTTTGTTGTCGGCTGGTGTGGTTTCGGTCTATTAGACTTTGCTGTAGCATTTACCATAGTCGGACTATCGTTCCTTGGTCTGATACAGCTTGTGCCTGAACCTACTGCGATGGCGATGCCACCACTGACGATAATTTCTATTTTCCAAGTGCCTCTAGCAATATTTATCCACGTATATCTCATCACTAGAGTTTTGCAGACACCAAGCATACCCTCAGTATTCGTTACTAAATAGGACCTAAAACACTGGGCACCTACTGTCTCTCGAGCACTATGTGTTCCAGCTGCTAGCACTACTGTTGCTGTTTAGAAAAGACGTGATTGCACACTTTATAAAAAATAGATAATACTAATAAATTACATAACCTATGAAAACATCTAACAACGTCGTTTTGATTACTGGTGGAAGCTCGGGTATCGGGCTAGCTATCGCCAAGAAATTCCTTGAGCACAACAACACAGTTATCGTGACCGGACTCAGTCAAGAAAAACTTCAGCAAGTTAAAAGTGAACTACCTGAAATTAATATTATGCGTAGTGATGTGACGTCTGAAGCAGACATCAAGGCACTGGCCGAACACATCCAAACTCAATTTGGCGGGGTAGATATTCTGATGAACAACGCTGGAATTATGAAGCTGATGGACGCTGGAGCTGAAGGCAGTGACCTCACTGCACAACTAACTGAAATTGATATCAACTTTAGCTCCCCTGTGCGAATGCTGCATTACTTCTTGCCGCAACTCAAGGTCAGTCAAAATCCGGTCCTGGTAAATACTTCTTCCGGGCTTGCCTATGTGCCATATGCACAAGCGCCGGTGTATTCTGGCACTAAAGCAGCTATGCATTTCTGGAGTATGGCTATCCGACCCCAGTTAGCTTTACATGGTATTAAGGTGGTTGAACTATTGCCCCCTGTCGTTGATACCAAATTAGCTAAAGAAGCTGATTTGAGCGACGATATACTCAAACCAATGCCTACTGAAAAACTGGCTGATATATTCTGGAATGACTTTATACGTGGCAAGGTGGAAATTACTCCTGGTGTTTCAAAACTACTTAAGCTGTCGCAGCGTCTCGCTCCAAAATTGGCATTTAGTCAGTTAAATAAAAAGCCTGTTCCAGAGGCTACAAAAGCTTGATTCCACTACAGACAGTAGGAACACGAAGAACCTCGTACAGTCGAACCAAAATATCTTTATTTATATAGTCCCTAGAGAATCGAGGACAGTAGGGCGACGTCGTAGAGGATGTTCGAACTGTGTTTGAGCAATTACAGGATGAAATTGTCTACATTCCAACTTTTATAAAGAATTGAAAAATGTAACGTTTCGGGCAAATCTATCCATAGTATGATTGAGTGAAGTAAATATGGAGCAAGAACAGGAAATAAAAGACCTTGTACTACGGGCCGTCGCCAATGAGGCAGATGCTTTTCGTGCTTTGTATGAACACTTAGTTGATAAGGTGTACAACTATGTAAAGTACAGAACTTCACGAGAAGATGACGCTCTTGACCTCACTCAAGAGGTGTTTGTCGATTTGTACAAAGCGCTACCAAGTTTCACCTATGAGTCGGCCCCACAGTTTTATTCGTTTGTTTTTGTGATCACCAAACGAAAATTAGCTAAGTGGTACGCTCGTTTGGAAACAAGTCTTGATGAGCAAACAGTGTTGCTCGATGAAAACACCATTTCCGCTGTCTCTGAAAATAGTGAGACGCAGGATGAGATTAGGCGAGCTCTGGCACAATTGGAATCCGAGACTCGCGAAATTGTTATCTTACATCACTGGTCACGGTACTCCTTCAAAGAAATTGCTTCACTTATTCAAATGACCGAATCAGCTGTCCGTGTGCGACACCATCGTGCGCTCAAAACATTATCAGCTTTAATTGAACTTCCTTCATAAGTAGTAATATGTCTATGAAAAAAAATAACTTAGAGACTCACCTCGACCAAAAAGCCGCTTCACTCACTACGGCACAAAAAAACGAGTTATGGGAGCGAATTAAAACTGAAACTGTGACAGCAAGTCCGATTCCGTCACCATATCTATTAAACTTTAATTTTAAAAAACCTATGGCACCAATTATTGCAGCTATCGTACTTATGCTAGGAGTTGGCGGAACAGCTGCCGCATCAGAGTCAGCTCGCCCAGGAGACTTACTTTTCCCAATTGACCAAGCGATTGAAGATGTTCGTCTTGCACTCGCGACAAGCGACGAAGCGGAAGCACGTCTGAAGATTGTTTTTGCAGAAGAACGATTAGCCGAACTCCGTTCGCTACTTGAGGAGGACAATTCAAGTAATGATGATAATTCAAATGAAGTAATTATTACCCAATTTGAAGCCGAAGCTGATGTCTTCTCTGACACCACGATTATAAAGGTGGAAATCAATGACCGAAAGACCACCTTTGAAACTACTGCCGACACTCGAGAGGAGGTAATCGCTGAAATCGTTGCTCGCTTCAATGTTGACCGCGCAACAGTCGACCGAGTCCTTGATTTTGAGATTGAAGATCGAGCGAGCCGGGTAAAGGATTTGTCTACTAGCGTGTCTAGTGATGACGACCGCGTGCGTACATCGGTAACGCTGTTTGAAGAATTGACTGGCTCACTGAGCGATGATGATCAATCTAGATTTGTTGAAGAATTACTGCGCTCGTTTGATAGCAGCTCGGCACAAGTAGAAGTGCGAAATGATGATGATGGCGATTCTCGGATTGAAATTAGAGATGGTGAAACTCGAATTCGAATTGAAGAGAAGGACGGTGAAGTAGAGGTGCGAGTACGTGAAGACGATGATTCAAGCGATGACAGTCGTTCTTCAAGTAGTAGTTTCTTTGAAGCCGAAGCTGATGTCTTCACCGACACCACGATTATAAAGGTGGAAATCAATGACCGAAAAACTACCTTTGAAACTACTGCCGACACTGGAGAGGAAGTAATCGCTGAAATCGTTGCTCGCTTTAATGTCGACCGCGCGACCGTCGAGCGTGTTCTAGATTTTGAGATTGAAGATCGAGCGAGCCGAGCCAAAGATTCTGATGACTATAGTGATAATTCATCTTCTAATTCTAATAATGGTTCTGACGACGACTCGGATTCTAGTGGTGACGATAGCGGAGATTCCCCTGATGATTCTGATGGTCGAGTGAAGATTGAAGTACGAGTAGAAGAGGGTATCGCTGAGGTTCGACTCGAATACAGTGGTACACGAGATGAGTTTGAAATGCCATACACAGGAAAGACCACGCTTATTACGGCATTAGCTACTCGTTCAGGACTTTCACAATCAGTGATCTCTGGGGCACTTGATCTAGAGATTAAAGATTAACTCCATACATTACTCAAAACAATACCCCCGTTATGAGGGGTTTTGTTTTGGTTCAATCGTCCAGGTAGGGTATCCAGAAAAACCTTACAATACTTGCTTCAAAATGCTGGGCGACGTCGTAGAGGAAGTTCGAACTGTGTTTGAGGAGAGGGGAGATGTGACTTTGTATATTCCATCGTTCATTAACACTGGAATTGTTTCAATATAAAAAAAGACCAGACACATAGCGGCTGGCAAATTTGAACTGTGGTGGCGGTCGATGGATTTGCTCTCACCGACCGCCTGGGACTACACCCCATGCGTTTGTTCCGCAGCTTCCGCTACGTAACACTTGTTACGACCTAGTCCTTGTTTCCAGCGCCGAGCACTGGATAGGTAAGATAGTAACACACTTTATTACAAATGCAAGTATTTTAATTTATTCTACACATCAAACACTACGTACTCATTCTCGATCGGATTTCCATCAGTAACGTATAGTTGTCGCTTATTCAAGTCCATCACAATAGACGCAACTGTTCCGTGCATTCCTGTTAGCGGTTTTGGTGAGTATGCACGACACAACGCTTTTTCACCCTCAGACTTGTCGGAGAGAAGGGCTTTAGCATCGTCAACTGAATAGCTGTTCAGTTCGATTACTTTCCCTGTTATACAAGTATGTCTAGCTAGTGAGTTTTTAGGAATCCATTCGTCTTTGTTTTCTTCACGTAAGTAGTGATTGGTGTGAAATAGAACGGCTCCATCTGTGGTGTGTTCCAGTACTTTTAAACCGTCCAGCTCAAGGTCAGTGCTTGCTCCACTGGCATCACCGATGAGTAAGTTACTAGCTGTGTTTTTACCGTACTCCTCAACCAAACGCTTAGCAGTGACAACATCTTCAGAATCCAACACTGCTCTACATAGAATATGAATTGGTACTCCAAACACTCTGTCTCGTTCGGCAAACAAGATGTTGAGGCATACTCCAACACCTCTGTCGTTCATACCTATCTTTCCTAAAATCCCAGGTTCAGTCACTTGTGTATACGAGTGACCATCCTCTGACGTTGCTTTGATTACAATCATGAGTTTCTCACTCCTTTGTGACCAGTCCCAATTTTCACCCAAAATAGCCGTTTCTTTGAAAAAGAACGTGGTGCACTCGGTTACTTTCTTGTTGTTGATTAGTTCGGTACGACAGTTGAGGAAATAAATCCAGATTGAATCAACCCCAGCTCCTTCGGCAATAGCTTCTATTTCAGTGGCGTACTCTTCATTAAAATCCTTTATCACTTGAGCAAAATGGCTCACTTGGGGGAAGAGTTCATCTTCTGGTATATCAACAACAGTCTTATAGAATTCAATATTTTGTTTGATTCTTTCCTGTAGCTCCACTCCTTGCTTTAATCCACGTTCGTACGCAGAGCCTGTCACTTCAATGTATTGAATGTTTTTCATACAAAAAGTATACCAAAGTTCCTAATTCCCATTACGTGTAGTAAATATCAGAACTCAGATGTTGTTGTATATCTTCGTTTACTGAAGATATTTTTCGCTGGGCGACTACCGACCCTTGGGTGGAACCAATTGGAAGAGCTCTGTCTCGATTGGTTAAGCGATGCAAGGGTTTGTTTCAGGTAAGAGGGGAGAATGTGGTTCCACTAGGTTGGTAGGCAAAAGAAAACACCCTGCACTAATTGGAGAGGATGTCTCCTTGGTGCAGGGTGGTTAGCGCCTGATGCCAGGCGGAACCATGTCGGCTAGCTTTCTGCCTTCGGTACGAAGTTTGTACTTCAGGGAGTTTACCAGCTTTTCGTCATGTTGACGGAGGTTCACCTGTGTTAGAAAACCAAGAGCTATCCAGTCGGCGTAGTGTCGCTTCAGAAAAACTAATGGGTCGCCGTCTTTCTTTACTCCACGGTAGTGTGGAATATTGTCCATAGTTGGTTTTTTGGAAGGTAGTTTGCCTTCAGACCGAAGTGCTCGCAGTCGTAACCTGTTGAGTTGGTGAATCATCTCCACCTCTGTCAGCACAGTGTCCCGTTGGTCGGGATTGCCGATGCTGTGGCAAATATCATCCAGTTCAACGGTAAGCAAGTCTTCTTTGAAGGTTGGGTCCTGTTCATACACCGCATTGTAGATACAGGTGATGAGCACTTGGTAGGACTGGCCACACCGTTCGTAGGGGACACCTTTCCACCACAGTGTTTGGGACTCTTTCCAGCCATTTAAGTCGTTTTCGGCTTTCTTGGCCGCCTTGCCTCGAAGAGCGCAGATACCTGGCTGTTTTGCTGCTTCAGGCTCCTTAAGAGCTTGCAGGATACCTTCGATACCTGCACACGCAATGCCATCAAACATGAAGGGTCGGTTGGTGAAGTTGCTGAGTCGAGCTGCTCGTGGGTCTTTCGACCCGCCGTGAATATCAATCATCGGGTCTTCTCCCAAATTTGAACTTTACGATACTCTCGTAACAGAGGTGCTGTTTCGTTCGAACAATGCCACATATACTTCCTTTATTCAATACTTTTTGGTACTGTGGCTCTTGAACTAGTAAACAAACAGAAGAAAGGTCTTTGATATGACAATCACTATCCGCAGAGCCACCCGTGATGATACACGCAATATCGTGCAACTCATGAAGCGTCTTGCTAAGTATGAAAAAATGGAAGACAGTTTCAAGCCCAGTATAACGAGCCTCGCGCTTTTTTTGCAAAACACGGACATCAGTCGTGAAGGTATCTTTCCAGTGCCTGACCCTCGACAACTACATGCCTGGGTTGCCGAGACAGAGCATGGCTCTTCAGTTGGATTTGCCATGGGGTTCTATGGTGGATTCAGTTCGTTTGCCTCTTCCTGGGAGTTTTGCCTGCATGACTTGTATGTCGAGCAAAGTGTCCGGCGGCAAGGTGTGGCCAAGCAGTTCTTCAGCAAGATAGCAAAGGAAGTGTGTGAATACACCCACACAATCTCTTTTGAGGTCTTGGACTGGAACTACGACGCCGTCAGGCTCTACGAAGGTCTTGGTGCGCACTACTACGGCCAGCGCATTGAACAGGACGGTACCACCTGGAAGCAATATAAAATCGAAGGTAAGGCATTCGAACTATTGCTGCATGAAGCAGTACAAGGCTTTTGGGCCGACAGAGCCTTGTCTGAATCTGAGTAGAAATCTTGAGACAAAACTTGACTTGAAAGGAAATCTCACATGACCACTGTACCTGAAACAAAAGTCTGCGAATCACAAGTTCGTGGATGGAGCCATCCCGCAGTGCAGCGTTTGCGCTACGCACTCGACAAAGTATCTGACGGTGATGTTTTGCTGCAACATGCAGTTGACGAAGTCCTTCTCAAAGGTGGATGGATGTCTTCTTTTCTGGCTTTTCCGTTCACTGCAGAGTCGCCTGAAGGTGTTCGTCTGTCAGCGGCGTTGGACCGAGCAAAGAAGCGATACCCGAACATGTCCATCGTTCAGGAATTTCGCTTCAAGTTCTGGAATCCGCATGAAGCTGTCGAGCAAGGAGTGCTCTTTGAGGAAGCATTCATGGGTAGTCTGACGCATTCGGCTGCCATTGCTGAAATGTGGCCACGGAACTGGCGGTGAAGTAGCTGGCTGTTCTTGAAGTGTACTTACATGCCGTCCTGTCTCACGATGGGGCGGCTTTTTCTTTGGTTCCACTAAGTCCAGTGGACAACGAAAAAACCTCGTATAGTCGAACCAGAATACCTTTATTTATATAGTCCCTAGAGAATCTAGGGCAGTAGGGCGACTACTGTCCATAGGGTGGAACCAATTGGAAGAGATGTGTCTCGATTGGTTAAGCGACGCAAGGATTTGTTTCAGGTAAGAGGGGCGAAAGTGGTTCCACTGGGGTGGTAGGGGGGAAAAGAAAAAAAGCCCCGCCAATTGTAGGCGGGGCAGTTACGGTATTGAAACCTGTTTCGAATCAGGAAATCAGATAGGGCTGAATTTTCTCTGCAAAATCTGGAATCTTCTTCTCGCAGTCTGAAAGAAGAAACGGCAGCGCTTTCCGTACGCAAATCACTTTATCCGAAGATGGCACATCGTCAGCGAACCCTTCCCATAGCCGTTCAATGTGACCGTAAGAGACCACTTCCCAAAGCTGGAAAAACGATTTTTTGTGAATGGTCTGTTTCAGTTGCCACCAGAAACGTCGTTCTGTATCAGGAAGAGTAAATTTTTCAGTGATGAGACTGCAGTTTGAACATATTGGCTTCATGATGCCGAGGAAATGACGAACTTCGTCTCTCGCTAATTCAATCGCCTTTGCGCCCGTCAAAAGAGCTTCGACAGTAATAGCACTCATGTTATTTCTCCACATCTGGAGCACCCTTGGGTGCAGTTAAGGACACATCTGTCCAAAATCAAAATAACACAAAAAATGTATATGTCAATATATTGAGCGACGTCGTAGAGGATGTTTACAGCTCACGGGGTGAGTTGTAAAGAGCTTTTGAGGTAGATTATGAGTGTACGAAATAATCTAGCCAAAAGGTGTACTGAACCTGTAAGGTTCGAACTGTGTTTGAGAGATTGGGGGATGAAACGGTGTTTATTCCAATATTTTATTTTGATACTGAAAACTTGAAAGTAACCAGAATGAGTGTACGCTGAACGTAGATTCTGTAGAAAGGACAAAGTTATGAAATCACTTACGTTTATTACGGGAAACCCCAACAAAGCCGCTCAGCTCGGTAAATATCTCAGTTTTGAGGTGCAACACGCAAAACTGGATATTCCAGAGATTCAATCTTTGATTCTCGAAGAGGTTGCGACTGAAAAAGCAAAAGCCGCTTATGCTGAACTTGGTATCCCAGTTCTGGTTGAAGATACTGCTCTGACCTTCCTGGCTCTCAAAGGACTGCCTGGTACATTCGTCAAATGGTTTCTGGAATCTGTTGGAAATCAAGGTATGACGGATATGCTTAAGGGTCACAAGGAGCGGAGGGCAGTGGCCGAGACGTGCTTCGCACTTTGTGATGAAACAGGTGTCCATCTTTTCTTGGGTGAGTGCCGCGGCAGTGTACCTGAATCACCTAGAGGCGAGGGCTTCGGTTGGAATCCCATCTTTGTTCCAGAAGGTGAGGCTCTTACTTGGGCTGAGATGACACTAGAACAGACAGTCAAAACTTCGATGCGAAGAAGAGCTATTGAAAAGCTCCAAGCGTATCTTGAGAAAAATTATGCTTAATCGGTCGCCCCTCGGGGCGGCTTTTTACTTATAGTTCGAACGTCTCATTAGGGTACTTAGAAAACCCTTATAAAATCTACTTCAAAACGTTGGGCGACTACCGACCCTCGGGTGGAACCAATTGGAACAGCTGTGTCTTGAATGGTTAAGTGACGCAATGGTTTGTTTCAGGTGAGAGGGGAGAAAGTGGTTCCACTAGGTTGGTAGGCAAAAGAAAAAGCCACCCACTGCCGAAGCGAATGGATAGCTCAATTGTAAGGGGGGAAGTTTAGTCTGCAGCCTCTATCGTAGGAGTGGCGGCATTTTCCCAGTCGTCAGCCATTTTGAGCAGCAAGTCTTTACGTTGACCTGTTGCTGAAGCTGCGGATTCCCGCAGCGTGTTTGCCTGGGTAAGCCGAAATTCGTTGAATTTCTCAACAATAACATCTTCCACCCTGGCTTTGAATGATTCAAAATCATCTGACATGTTTGTCTCTTTTTCTATGTTGTGAACATTGAACGAGCAAGTGCATGTTGCTCGGTTGGCATTTGGGAGATGATGACGCTTCGCACTTCAGGTGGAAGGCTTGCAATCATTCTGTCCAACAATTCGTCGCTTGCGAACAGCATTGCCAATGCAATACCATCCCAGTTTTCAAGGTCGTCGCTGTTGTCGTCAGATATTTCTGCCGCCAAACCACTTTCCCTAAGCATTTCCGCTCTGTCGACTTCACCAGTCATTCGGGCTTGCAGCATAAACATCAACGTCATTGTTCTACTGTTTGGTTGCTCATTGGCATCAAAGGTACATAGACCTTCGCCTGACTCTGCTTCGTGGAGAGTCCGGCCAATGAACTCAGTTGCTTCATTACCTATTGATAGCTCATGAAGCATGTCAAATACTTCAGGGGGAGCGATTTGTTCACAAATTATTGGTTTCATCAAAGGACTCCTTGTTGTCTTCAGTGCAAAAATACTATAAAAAATGTATCTGTAAAGTGTCCTACAATTTCACTCCACCCTGAATACACTATTTTGTGTAAGGGGAGTGTTTGGCTCGAACTGAAAAGTCGTTGAATTGTAACGTTTAATTCGTTCAATTCTCACTAGGGCCAGAGTCCTAATCTTGTTCTGACCATTCTCTCAGACCAGGAATATATGAGTGGTGTGAAAGAAAAGCTAGCTTCGATAGGGGAATATAGATGATGAAAAGAAAAACCCCGCCGCCAGATCACGTCGGCGGAGCATTTCTCCGTCTTGTGGGCGTGGGGTAGTGGTCAACCGCTGATTACACCATGAATGTCACCGCAAAGGGCAACGGCACCAGTCGCCTTTTCAATGTCTTGCCAAAAGACCAGCATACGGTCGCCTTTCTGCCAACCAGGCAGTCTCTCCGGTTGGAGAGCTTCGATTGCGTCAGCATGTGCAGCGGTAAACGCCCGATTGCTAAGTTGACGTTTGCCTCCACCGTAAGTTTTAAGAAGGTCATCGTAGGTATACATCTGCGAAGGACCATCGTTGAGGGTGAGAATCCGTCCGTTGCCGTCGTGAACGATGCCCCAGCCCTTGATCTCCTTCGAACGAAGAAGTTTGTCAGCCGCTTCCAAAGCGAGTTCAGCACGATCATAGTCCTGAACATGGCACAGAGGACGCTCGGCGCCACCACCTGCTAGCAGCAAGCGGTACTTCCCAGGAGGTGCTTTGCGCGCCTCCATGGTATTCTCAATTTCTGTATAGGTCATCCTGAATCCTTTCATTGGTTCACATGAACTTTATAGAAGAGTACTGCGCGAGACTGTCGCGTAAATGTTCTCTGCAGGCAACTATGCAATAAATATATTTAAAAAGCAACATTCAGTTCGAACGTCTCGGTAGGGTACTCAGAAAACCCTTATATAACTTGTCTTAAAATGATGGGCGACTACCGGGAATCGTCCTGACGGTCACCAAGCTAGTTTGCTTCCTTTCAGTCACAATCTAGCAGGTGCCGCGGGACACACCTCACTCGTTCGTTTTGAAAAAGTCTCCCAGACTATTTCAATTCCTCACATCGCTCCGGCGTTCGATTCCCGGACGTGAGTGAAACTATTCACTCACTTAGTCACCCAGAATGCAAAAAACTCCCAAAGGAGTTTCTGCATTCTGGGCACGTACTGTCCATGGGGTGGAACCAGTTTGAGGAGATGACTGTGGGTTGGCTCGAGGAGGCGAGGGAGGTGTTTATATAAAAGAAGGCACCCAGTACATGGGTGCCTATATATTATGCGTTATTACAAAACGCAATTGCATACTGCCAGCCTTGATCAGTAGGCATAAATCGTGCGACTGGTGATGTGTGCCTAGTGGAATCACAAAAGTGAGGGTCAAGAGAAGAGATTTTTTTGATGTTACCCAATGCAAGAGTTTTGAAGACTAAAATCTTTTTCCCTTCAAAGTTCAGGCAATCAGGATACTCAACCAACATTATGGTGAAGTGGTTCACTCTCTCCAGTTTTTGAATTTCGAAGTTACTAGGATTCGGATTCCCTGGTAATGGCACTTCCTCACGAATGTAAACTGGGGGTGTATAAGAATCCCTGTGAGAATCGTCAGAACACCGTGAACCAAACATAGACATACCCATTGTATTCTCCTTAGGCTTGAGTTAGCAGGATGAGGATATAGAGGCTTCCAAGATGGAAGGTCTGATCCAGAGTCACATAGATAATCGCCCCAAAAGCAGCTTTTGTAGGATCATCATTTGGAATAAGGTCACCTCGTCCGATTAGCTGCATCCATTTGTGTGCAATAGAAAACCTGTCAGCAATCCAGTGTGGAATTGCTACACCCAGCAGAAATATTGGCGAGAAGTTACTCGCAAAAGTAGCAACTGTTAAGGTGTAAACAAGAACATGGAGTGAACACCATCCAGCGGCAGTCCATCCAGGCAGGTACTTATTATTTGCCATCAGTTTGTGTTGAAGAAAGAAGTCTCCAACAAAATGACCAAAGATTATGTTAATTGCGAGATTATCCATTATTTTCTCCTTCGTTTGTTAAAGAACTACTTAATGCATAATAGGGAGTTTGATACATATGTTCAATTATGTATAATAGCGACTATACAACTATGAATAAAAGAGATATTACAATTATCCTTGAGGATATTGGGTTGTCACCAGCCGAGATAGCGGTCTATGTATCTTTACTTGATGGAGCACAGTCTGTTCAAGATGTTATAAGAGTAACTGATGAAAAAAGACCTACTGTTTACTATTCTCTCAACTCTCTTGAAAAAAGAGGTTTGGTGAGTAAGACGGGTAAGGATTATGGCAATAAGTTTCAGGTTGAACCCTTAGATAAATTGCTTGAGTTGGTGCAGAAGAATATTAGGAAGCAGAATGAGTTGTTAGAGAAAACAAAAAAGTTGAAGGATTACTATCCAGAAAACAAAGATACTGAAAAAACACTAGTTTCTTATTTTGATAGTTTTGAAACAATTAAGGCAACTATTTTTTATAGTTTATATAGTAAAGATAAAACTATTAGAACTATAGTGCCTGCAAAAAACTTCTTTCATGAAATGGGTGCAGATTTTGTTGAGGAATACGTGAAAGAAAAGACAAAGAGAAAAATCCAGACAACTGCACTCTGGGAAGATATTCCTAGTAAAAGTGTGATCGATGAGTTTTATTTGGACGCAGACATAAAACAATTGCCGATCGACATGCATAACAGTTTTGACACCACTATCTTTATCTATGATGATAAAACTTTGTATGTGTCACCTAAAAAGGAAAAATATGCAGTCCTTATACAGTCACAGGCACATTCAAAAATGATGCGTTCCATGTTTGATAATATCTGGTCAAACTCTCTGAATCTAAAATAAACTTCGTCTAATGGAACCAAAAGACCATTCAAACAAAGAGTTCAATTGGTCTTTTGACTTTAGGGCGACTACCGGGAATCGAACCCGAACTGCCGGTACCACAAACCGGTGCACTAACCGTTATACTATAGTCGCCATGTGCCGTGGGAAGACAGTTGTGATGTCTTCCGTGGTGGCCATAGTTATACCTATTTTTATACTAAAAGTCGAGTCTTTTACACGGTATACTTATCATATGGGAAAAGAATCATTGGTTATTGTGTTGGCTCTAGTGTTTGTGCTTGGGGCAGGGATCGGGTTTTATGCTGCTCGGTTATTGTTCTAGACGCTTTTGTAACACAGGCTATACTATAGTCACAACTTTATTTACTAAATAATATACATATATATATGTTGCAGGAATTTAAAGCGTTTGCGATGAAAGGAAATGTCATCGATCTCGCAGTAGCCGTGGTTATCGGAGCAGCGTTTGGGAAGATTGTTTCTTCACTGGTTGATAATTTGATTACACCATTAGTAGGAATGTTCCTTGGTGGCATTGATTTCTCCGATATGTCATACGCAGTAGGGGAGGCGGTGTTTGGCTACGGTGCATTTATCCAAGCTATCATCGACTTTACGATCATAGCGTTTGTTATTTTCTTGGTTATAAAAGCCATCAACAAAGCCCAAGGTCCAGCAGAAGAAGCAGAACCAGCCCCAGCTGGTCCAACTGAACTTGATATCTTGAAAGAGATCCGAGACAATCTGAAAAGATAATTTAGGTAGTGACAAAAACGCCATGATTTCAAAGAATCAGGGCGTTTTTTGTTTGTACAACAGTTTTATTGTCACGCTAGTCTAGGCAGCTAATGCTTTCCAGTGTCCTGTTTTGTCCAGTGTGGATAACTAACGAAAAATAAAGGTTTTTTTGAAACATGTGTGGATTACGAGAATCAAGAAAATGTTAGGATAGAGTAACAGCAAGAGAAGGTGGCTTCTCTTGTGTGTCGGAGGTGGCACACTAATTTCCTAATCATTTAGGTCGCGAATTAGGTTCGTGTGTGCTTCGTAGTCCATCATTGATAGACGTTATCTACGTTCCTGTCTTGTACAGGTTCATTTCTTCCACAGCTAACTTCTATACATGATGTTAATTATTCAGTCGCAATCAATCACCACACTTTATAACCACGTATGAAAATCCAACAAATTCGTAAGCGAGACGGTCAAACCCAGCCTTTTGACATTGAAAAGATTGTTGATGCCATCGCTCGGGCGTTAGCAGAAACAGGCGAAGGAGACCGAAAAGATGCAACTGAGGTGGCTGAGCTAGCTCATCAAAAAGTTGTCGCGATGTGTGTTCAGGCCGGAACAGCAGAAGAAGGAAGTGCAATTGCTAATAAGTGCATTGATGGAAGTCCTGCCGTGGAAGAAATCCAAGACCTGGTCGAGCAAGCGTTGATGGAGAAGGATTACTTTGTCACTGCCAAGGCATATATCATTTTCCGAAATGCTCGCAAGAAACTGCGAGAGCGAGACATCTTTGCTTCACGAATGAACCTCAAGCCATACGAATATCCGGAACTATACGAGTACGTAGATGCGGTTCGACACTCATACTGGGTACACACTGAATTCAACTTCACTGGAGACGTACAAAATTTCCATGTGGATGTTAACGACGTTGAGCGAAATGCAATCAAAAACACCATGTTGGCAATCGGACAGATTGAAGTGGCGGTGAAAAACTTTTGGGGTGATATTGGCAAGAAAATGCCCAAGGCGGAAATTAGTGCTGTCGGTGCAACATTTGCTGAATCAGAAGTGCGACACACCGACGCCTACGCTCACTTGCTCGAGATTCTTGGTCTTAACAACGAGTTTGCTAACATCAAAAACATTCCGGTGATCAAGGAACGAATGGAGTACCTTGGAAAGGTTGGTGAGCTAGCACAAACTAAAGACGACAAAGAATACGCTCAGGCGGTGATGTTGTTTTCATTGTTCGTTGAACACGTATCGCTGTTTTCTCAGTTCTTGATCATGATGAGTTTCAACAAACACAAAAACGTGTTTAAAGGGATCAGTAACGCAGTAGAGGCAACCAGCAAAGAAGAAAACCTGCACGGTATGTTTGGGATCGATGTGATCAACATCATCCGGGACGAACACCCAGAGTGGTTTAACGCAGAAACCGAAGCGCAGATCACCCAGGCTTGTTTGGAGGCATACGAAGCTGAAAGCAAGGTCATCGATTGGATTTTTGAAGCCGGTGAACTGGACTTCCTGCCTGCAGCTAATGTCAAAGAATTTGTAAAGCATCGGTTCAACAACTCGCTTGCAGCCATTGGCATGCCGCGGATCTTTGAAGTAAGTGATGCACTACTCGAGGAGACAGATTGGTTTGACAACGAAGTGATCGCCACCAAACACGTAGACTTCTTTGACAAAAGATCAGTCAACTATAGTAAGCGAACCGCAAGTGTCACAAGTGATGATTTGTTCTAAAATAGGTACATACAATAAGCAGAGTCTGTCGCGATTAGAAAATAACTGAAAGATACACACATGAGCAATATGGAACCTTGGTACTGGTTGAACGAAAATAGTCGCACGTTTTTGTCGCGAGGTTATTTGATCGAGGGGCAAACCCCCGAAGGTCGAGCAAAGGAAATCGGAGAAACTGCAGCCAAAATCCTGGGTAAGCCAGAATTTGAGGAAAAGTTTGTTGACTACATGTCAAAAGGCTGGATTTCTTTGGCGACACCAGTGTGGACCAACTTTGGACTAGAGCGAGGTCTGCCGATTAGTTGTTTTGGATCGTATGTACCAGATGACATGGCAAACATCCTGCATACTCAGGGTGAGGTGGGGATGATGAGTAAGTATGGTGGAGGAACGTCTGCGTACTTTGGTGCACTACGGGCACGTGGGGCAGATATCACAAACAACGGGTACTCTTCTGGTCCGGTTCACTTCATGCAGCTGTTTGAAACGATTTTAAATGTTGTAAGTCAGGGAGCTACTCGTCGCGGTACTTTTGCTGCGTACTTGCCGGTAGAACATCCAGACATTCTAGAGCACCTCGACATCGGTACCGAAGGAAACCCAATCCAGAAAATCAATCACGCGGTAACAGTGGGGAACAAGTGGATGGAAGAAATGATCGCTGGTGATGAAGACAAGCGAAAAATCTGGGCCAAAATTATCCAAAGACGGGGTGAAATCGGGTACCCGTACATCATGTTCGTGGACAACGCCAACGACCAGCGGGTAGAAGCGCACAAAGAACAAGATCTCAAAATCTACGCCAGTAACGTGTGTAGTGAAATCATGCTTCCAAGCAAAGACGACTGGTCATTTGTATGTTGTCTGTCTTCTATCAACCTGCGTCACTATGATGATTGGAAAGACACTGATCTAGTAGAAACAATGGTCCAGCTGCTGGATGCAGTCATGACCGAATTCATCGAAAAACTAGAGGCAATGCGAGACTCAGAACACGCAGACAAAGCACTTGCATTTAGGTTCCTAGAACACGCATATAATTTTGCCAAAGCAAACCGAGCACTTGGCCTAGGAGCACTTGGGTATCACTCACTTTTGCAATACAAAGGGCTAGCCTTTGATAGTGAAGAAGCGGCTGAATTGAACAAAGAAATCTTTGAGAATATTCACAAGAAATCATACGAAGAAAGTGAGCGACTTGCGGCTGAACTTGGTGAGCCAGAAGTGATGAAGGGTTATGGCCGTCGTAACGCAACCACGATGGCGATTGCGCCAAACACATCGTCTGCCTTTATTCTTGGGCAGGTGTCACAGGGGATTGAGCCAATCTGGAGTAACTGTTACATCAAAGACGTAGCTAAAATGAAGGTAGTAATTAAAAACCCAACCCTCAAAGTCCTCCTCGCAGAAAAGGGTAAAGACACCAAAGAAGTTTGGGATAGTATCCGCGACGCTGATGGGTCTGTACAACACCTAGATTGCTTGACCGAAGAAGAAAAAGCCGTGTATCGAACCTTTGCCGAGATCGACCAGACAGCAGTGGTAGCCCGCGCAGCTGATCGACAGAAATTTATCGATCAAGGTCAGTCACTCAACGTAATGGTGGCTCCAGGGACTCCGGTAAAAGAAATCAACCAGCTATACATCAAAGCCTGGAAAGAGGGATGTAAGGCACTCTACTACCAACACAGTATGAACGCCGCCCAACAAATGGTCCGCAAGCGGTTGCTAGAGGCAGAAGGGAAGAAGGAGTAGAACAAAGAAAACAGCCGCATAATTCATATCATCGTTCACTCGGTGACCCCCAAACTTTTGCAGGTAGACGGGCGAGACTGTGAACGTTCCTTTAGGGAACTATGGCCGTGAGCAACGGATAATAATTGCTCGACGGTGATATGAATTATGCGGCTGTTTCTGTATCTAATTATAGGTCATAGCAGCCCGGCTGCTATGTTGATAACAATTTGTAACTGTGGATTGGGTTTTGTCAAAATTGAAAGTTTCTTTGCCGGACCGCTGCACCCATATTTTCCCTTGGTAGGTCGAATCTGGCTAAGCGCCTGCCTAAGGAATTTATAGTCGTAGCTACGCTATTCGTTAAATCTCCTTAACCTGTTGAAAGCTTTCAAACTTTCTATTCTAGTGGGGTATTATAAGTGCAGTAAGAGCTTTTGCTCTTGCGAACATGTTTCTATATTGGATGTGTAAACATCCAAGATGGCGGCGCCTATCAGGGACTACGTATCGCGACTACGCAGTCCCCGCTAGGCGCCGTTGTCATTTCTGGTGGAATATGGTTTGCTTCTGTATCTATGCGTTTTTCATTTCTGCTTGCACTTACAGTCACACTGTCTCTGGCTGGTGCTCAGTGGTACCAAAGTACCCGCTATATCTGTCCAATACCGATCAACTACCGCTTGGGGGTGATTGACGAATCTTTTTCTATTACAGAAGCAGAGGCAAAACAATATATAGAGGAAGCTGCAATGGTCTGGGAAAATGTTGCTGAACAAGATTTATTTGTGTATAACGACGCCGCAGATTTCACTATCAACTTTGTATTTGATGAGCGACAGGAGACTGCCAACGCGCAGACGGCAGACCGGGAGCGTCTAGATGGTATCGCAGTCCAAAATGACCAGTTTAGGGCACAGATTGCAGAGCTGCAGACCACCTATGAAAACCGCAACGCTCAGTTTCAGACAAGCAAAGCAAACTACGATGAGCGTCTGGAGTCATACAACGATGCTGTACGTCAAGCCAACGATCGAGGTGGAGCTACTCCGGCAGCCTTTGCGGTACTTGAACAAGAACGAGTCGCGCTGGAAAACGAGTCAAGTGAACTACGGTCTGAATCCAATGCTCTTAATTCACTTGCTAGGCAGCTCAATGAATTAAGTAACGAAGGGAACCGTTTGATTGAAACGTACAACAACGAAGTCAGAACCTACAACAGGCTGTACGGAGAAGCCCATGAGTTTACCCAAGGGGATTACCGTGGCGGCGAAATCAATATCTATAAATTCTCTGACCAATTTGAGTTAATAACAGTTTTGGCGCATGAATTTGGTCATGCACTAGGCATTGAGCACGTTGAGGATCCGTCTGCGCTGATGTACTATTTACTTGACGACGAACTTGATCAGATTCCAGTTCCAACTGCTGTCGACATTGCTGCCTACCAAACAGAATGTTCTGACCAAGGTTTTGCCGCCACCGTCAGAAGGTTTATTCGAGAGGCTTTAGCTAAACTATAATTATGAATTCATTATTTTCAAACACACCAATGCGATTGCTTGGTGGTCTAACCGTGTTTATGGCTCTCATTGCACTTGGTTCATACGCGTCGCTCAATTTTGAGCAAATGAAATATGCCGATCCAATGCCGACCACTATCTCAGTCACGGGAGAAGGGGAGGTTCTAGCAGTACCAGACATTGGACAGTTCACGTTCTCTGTTAGAGCGGAAGCAGATGATGCCGCAACTGCTCAAGAGCAGTCAGGAACAGCGGTTAATGACATCATCGCGTTCTTGCGGGAATCAGGAGTAGAAGAAAAAGACATCAAGACTCTTGACTACAATCTGTACCCAAAATACGATTGGATAGAACAGATCTGTCTACCAGGACAACTTTGTCAGCGCGGTGAACAGGTACAGACTGGCTTTGAGGTTAATCAGTCGGTTCAAGTAAAAGTGCGAAACACCGATGAAGCAAGTGCGATTATTACCGGTGTGGGGGAACGTGAAGCGACCAACATCAGTGGACTTGATTTTGTAGTTGACGACACAGATGCGTTGCTGGCGGAGGCAAGATCCGAGGCTATCAAGGACGCAAAAGAAAAAGCAGCCAAGCTAGCAAAAGACCTAGGGCTTGACCTAGTAAAGATTGCTGGTTATTACGAAGAAGATGCGCGGTACGCACCATCACCATACATGAATCGAACTATGGCATATGATGACATGTCAGAATCAGGGTTTGGTGGGGCAGAACTTCCAATGGGAGAGGAGCAGACGATTTCAAGAGTGACAATCACGTACGAGGTTCGCTAGGGTCCCGTATATAAGTAAAGAGCGGCGCCATAGGCGCCGCTCTTTACTTTTTAAATGCCCGCTGTATACTGTGAGTAAATAAATCAATCGCCTGAGGGCGGTTTTTTTGAAACAAATTAATTACAAATTTTATGGATCAATTCGCAAATTACCTCAAAGCTACCGCTGCTGAAATGAAGCAAGTTAAATGGCCAACCCGTCAAACTGCTGCATTTTATTCACTGCTAGTGATTATTATCTCTGTCCTAACGGCACTATATGCTGGGGCTTTTGACTATCTCTTTGGTCAATTTATCAACTACATCGTAATCAACTTCTAGTCTTATGGCCAAGCAACAAAGTGACGGAGAGCGACACTGGTACGCGATCCACACCTACAGTGGGTACGAAAACGCTGTAACGCGTAACCTCAAACAAAGAATTGATTCACTCAACATGAACGACTCTATTTTTGACGTAGTGGTTCCAACTGAAAAAAAGATCCGCGTCAAAGGCGGAAAACGAGTGGTAGAAGAAGAAAAAGTATTTCCAGGGTACGTGCTGGTAAATATGATCGTAAACGACGAGTCATGGTTTGTGGTTAGAAACACTCCACGAGTGACGGGGTTCGTGGGATCAGGAACCCAGCCAGTTCCGTTGACAGAGGCTGAATACGAATCCTTCATGAGGAAGATGGAGAGTGATACTCCAACTCATAAAGTTGACCTAGAAGCAGGCGACATGGTGACTATCGCCGATGGTCCATTTAAAGACCTGGAAGGAAAGGTTGGAGAGGTTGACGAGGCATCTGGAAAGGTAAAAGTCCTTGTGAGTATGTTTGGGCGGGAGACTCCTGTCGAGTTAGACTTCCTACAGGTTAAAAAAGCAAACTAACACTACAACACAAGAGAAAAGCTGCTCATGGAGCAGCTTTTCTCTTGCCAAAACGCAATAATTTCGGTATTGTACCGGGGCTTCAGGGGAGTGACTTATGGACGGTCACTGTCCGCACAATTTTAAATTAAGCTTATGGCTAAAAAACTCGTAAAAAAAATCAAAGTACAGGCAATTGGTGGAAAAGCTACTCCAGCTCCACCACTTGGACCGGTACTGGGACAAGCCGGAATCAACATCGGTGAGTTCGTAAACCAATTCAACGACCAAACCCGAGAGCGAATGGGGGAAGTAGTACCAACTGTAATTAGTGTGTACGATGACCGAACATTTGATTTTATCGTCAAAGTGTCACCAATGTCACGACTGATCCTAAAAAAGATCGGAAAAGATAAAGGATCAAGCAAGAACTTGGTTTCTAGTGCAGGGTCAATTACCAAAGCGCAAGTGCGAGAAGTAGCCGAAGAAAAGATGCCTGACCTCAATGCCTCTTCTATCGAAGCTGCAATGAAGATCGTAGAAGGATCTTGCTTCAGTATGGGGATAAAGGTGACAGAGTAGTCACTCAATGGAACTGAAAAACAACCTGGAATCGGTAGATTCCAGGTTGTTTTTCTTTCTGTGAAAGAAATGGGAGGTTCGTTCGTCACATGGGGTAGAAAGTTCATCGTAGAGCAAAACGCAGAGCTTTTTGGAGCAGCCACAATTAGAAAAGGAAAACGGGTGTCACTTAAATTTTTGAGAAATATCAAACGTCCATCTGCGAATAAGGCGAGAAAAGCAAAGAAGGGTCGAACTCAGTTTGTGTTCGTACTTGTTCCATTTGGAGCAGACAAAGACGTGAATCGGCATGATGAAATCTGCGTTGTCATGCCAGATTATTTTCCAGCACCGCTTTTTGGTCCAAGGCAAGATGCCAAACTGGATGATGATTCAGCTCGGATATTGGGCCATAAGGTTTGGAGAGAGCTTGTGTTGGTAAGTGATCGAAATCGTCCCAATATTTCTGTTTGGGAACAAATAAATGAAATTACCATCAGGTGCAGAATGCCTCTAGGAATATCAGCTTTTCGCCCAGTAATCCTTCAGCTAGCCCCTACTGACCATGCACGCACCACTCTGCTCTTACAGCCACTCCGGACACATCATGTGGCTGGACCTGTTATTCTCACTATGCTTACTCATCAACTTAGTCGCATAGCTGCCGAATAACTGCAACCCCTCAGATCTTGAAAAGCCTGGCGTATCACGCGCCGGGCTTTTTTGATACGATATCCGCATGCAACTATTCCCGATACAAACTAAAATCATGCAGCCACCACAGGATGATTTTTATACCGAATTAGATCGAGTTCTACCCCCGCTCTGCGAGACTGATGTGGTTGTTATTAGTTCTAAAGTGATTGCTATCCATGAGGGGAGGTGTGTTAATAAAAATAGTTCTGATAAAGAACAAATCGTCATAGATGAAGCGGATCTAATCATAGACCGTCTATACTGGCCAACCCCTCTCACGATCACTCGGGGGGCGTTTATTGGTGCCGCTGGGGTAGATGAGAGTAACAGTGGGGAATATCTAACATTGCTCCCCAAGGACGCATTTACTAGCGCGCAGCGTCTGCATGCGCACCTCTTGCAAAAAACTGGTCTAAGCAAGCTGGGAATTGTCATCACTGACAGCCGTTCGCTGCCACTACGCTATGGTGCTACTGCTGTAGCAATCGGTTGGTGGGGGATTGAACCACTGCAGGACCATATCGGTGAAAAGGATTTGTTTGGCAGAGAGATGAAATACGAGCGGTCAAATATAGTCGACGGTATCGCAGCTGCGGCTGGTTTGCTGATGGGTGAGGTAGCAGAGTGTACCCCAATCGTGCTGGTGCGTGATGTGCCAAGCCTAACGTTTACCGATGGTAATACCAAAGACGCTATTTTTTCTTCATTTGACGATGACACGTTTCGAGTGTTATATGAGCGGTTCATTTCACCTACTGACGAGTAATTTGGTACACTGTTTCCATTATGACAAACCGACTTGGGGCACTACCTGACCAGACTCTGAAACGTTTGGTTGCCAGTGGAAATATTATCAATGGACAAGAAAAGCATATTTCTCCAGCCTCACTTGACCTAACCGTTAGCGCAGAGATATATAAGATCCGGGGCTTGGTGTTACCAAAAGTAGGGGAAACGATTCGTGATCTAATGCCGTTTATGGAAGCTAAACCCACTTCTATGACAGACCCGCTTGAGTGCAACGGGTTGTATTTGGTAAAGCTCAATGAGTCGCTTGATTTGCCCGAGCAGGTGTATGGGTACTGCAACCCAAAATCCTCAACTGGGCGCCTCGACATGCATGTCCGAGTATTGGCTGATGGTGTGCCTCGCTTTGATTCAATCACACCCAAAGGATTTAAGGGTGATCTGTGGGTTGCGATTGCACCCAAGTCGTTTGCTGTGAAAATACATCATGGAACACCACTGACACAGTTGCGTCTATTTACTGGGGACACCCGCTTTTCTGAGCTAGACCTTGAACTCTCTATGCAAGATGGATTAGTTTGGCATCCGACCGAAGATAAGAAAATGTTATACAGTGACCTGGTGACGAATGATCAGGATGGAACGGTTGTCCTTACAGCCCTAGTTGAAGAGGGGGTGTGTGGGTATGAATGCATCGCTGACCCAGCACAAGTAGTTGATGTGGCAAACATTGCCCACTATGATCCAACTGAATTTTTTCGACCACTCAAAATTATTGACGGTGCGCTCAGGCTAGAACGCGATAAATTTTATATACTCTCTGGAGCTGAACGAGTTAAAATACCACCAAACCTAGCAAGCGAGATGGTGCCAATGGACGAGAGATCTGGTGACTTCCGATCACACTACGCCGGTTTCCTTGACCCGGGCTGGGGCTGGGGTAGTGACGGAAAGGGTAAGGGGCGACCATTTACCCTTGAGGTACGACCGTTTGAGGATCTGGTGGTACGACCAGGACAACCAATCGCAAAAATCCGGTTTGAACGTCTGACGACTGAACCAAGTGAACATTACGATTCTGGAGCAAACCATAACTACCAGTCACAGAGTGGTCCAAAGTTAGGGAAGCAGTTTAAATAGTTGCTATGGATTCCTATTATTTTCGGGCAAACGTTGCAGCTCTCATTATAAAAGGTGACAAAGTACTGGCGTTTCAACGGCGGGACTATACCGATAAATGGCAGTGCCCGCAGGGCGGATTAGACGTCGCAGAAGAGGTGTTGCCAGCAGTGTGGCGCGAAGTAGCAGAGGAAACTGGCCTCACCCAAGCTGATCTAGAACTACGAGCCGAACATCCTGACTGGTTAACCTATGATTATCCTAGTAGTGAACGATATGGTGAATGTATCGGTCAAGCGCAGAAATGGTTTTTATTTGAATTTTTAGGAGATGAGCAAAATATTAAGCTAGACCAACATGAATTTATTGCCTGGAAATGGATGTCGTTCGCAGAACTCCAAGACGTAGTTCCAGAATTTAAGCGAACAACCTATGAAAAGTTAGGTCAATGGCTCAAAGAGATGTAAAACAAAAGCTTGTCTGATTGGACAAGCTTTTGTTTTTACAGTGGAACCTATTTATCTGTGCGAACTATGTCCGCCTCGCCACGCTTGACGTCAAACCGTCCTGGTTCAGAGTTGATATGGATGGCGAGGTCAACGTCAGCGTACGTCTCTCGTAATATGTCCGCCATCTTTGCTGCTTGTACCGCCAGGGTAGGGTGAACGAGGCTGCTGGCACGCAGCTCAACAAGGTACACCAAAGCGGGTAGGTCACCTGATAGGTAGTTACTGATTTTGAATCCCATTGGTAGATAGTACTGGCGCAGGGCTACATCATTAGTGAGTTCGTTGGCTGATTTGGTTAAGTCTGTGATCAGCGTTTCTGCCTCAGTCCGGAGGTCATCAGTGAGTTCGTCTAGGTACCAGTCGTGAAAGCCAATCTCTCCAGTCAACAGGGGCATTCGCTGTGTCACCGCCCGGTGACGCTGGATATCACGGAATGAACCAAAATCAAGGGTGAACTGAAACGCAGCTTCGCCATAGGCACCGAGCCACTTTGGTAGTTCGGTTCGATCTGGGCGGTCGCTCAGTAGTGTTTGGAATGATTTGAGGTCATCATGATTGATGCCGTCTCGTACTAACTTCAACTCCGGACACGCAGCGTCGTGGTAGTAGTACTGTTCGTTCGCTTTCTTGTTGTATTCGTGGGTCGCACGGTATTTTTCATATCGTTCGTCGTCGTGGGCTTTAAATGAGCTCGGGTACATAGCGAGCATCGCCTCGTTTAATTTTTCAGCGATTTCACGTACTTCTTCTAATGGATGATGGCGTAGCTGCATAATACGATCGTCAAATTGACGTAGGGTAGTAGTCCAAGCGATGTTCGTGCTCGCACCAGCTGGGAGAAATCCACGGGTGATGTCAAACGCGCGCGCCGCAATGGCTTTTTGGTAGAAGCCCTCTTTTTCACCCGCGCCTAATGGGTAGCGATTCGGGAGTTCTTCAGCCATTTCTTTGACTGCCTTAAGGTAAAATCGTCGCCAGTTTTCCTGGATGGCGGTACCAGCCTCGGTTCCTTCTGGGTTTAAAAATGGCTGGTTAGCAAAATCAATGTAGCGCGTCGATGCTTCTTGGCCGTTGTATAGCTTGCTATCTTGGATGGCTTTGGCGGCTAACATACTGATCCCTTCGATAAATACCACTCCAACCCCGCAGTCTCCAATTGACTTGTGTCCGTACTGCACGTAGTACGTTGACATAAATTTATCTGCCCCGCGCTCCGCGAGGACTTGTAGGTGACCTTCGATCCCTTCGGTTGAACGACTGTGTAGTGCTTGAAGCATCGCTGTCATCTCGGCAGTGAGGACTGCACCTGAATCAATAACAACAATTTTTCCTCCTGGATCAAGTTTGGTTTCGTGGTGATTGAGCTGTTCGATGGTAGACATATGCTGACAATGATATCATGTAGATAATTATCACTAGTATTGACCGATATGAAAGGCAAACTCATAGTTATCGACGGCGGAGATGGGGCAGGAAAGGCTACACAAGTTGCATTGCTGGTGAAACGACTGCAAGCAGACGGATACAAAGTCGAATCATTAGATTTTCCGCAATACACACAAAACCATTTTGGTCGGTTGATTCGAGAGTGTCTTGATGGAAAGCGCGGTGATTTCATGGCTACGGATGCCCGGATTGCTTCCACACTGTACGCAGCAGATAGATTTGAGACCAAGCCTCGACTTGAACAGTGGTTGGATGAAGGAAAAATTGTCGTTCTTGATCGGTATGTAAGTTCAAACATGATGCATCAAGGAGCAAAGATTAATGATCCGGAAAAACTCGAAGCGTTTCTTGGTTGGTTAGATCATATGGAACATGGGGTCTTTGGTATTCCTAGGCCAGATCAGATTGTGTATTTAGAAGTGCCAAACAAAGTTCGAATCGCACTAAAACAGCAGGCGGTAGATGAGGGTAAGCACGGAGTCGATGTAAAGATCGATGCAGCAGAACGAGATCACGGTCACCAAGAAGCCACTGAAGAACGAGCACGTTTAATTGTTGCCAGTAAAAATAACTGGACAAAGGTGTCATGTTGCATTGATGGTGAAATGCGAACCCGTGAGGCTATCCATGAGGACACATACCAAGCTGTCTCAGCTGTAATTTAAATATATGCAATTTTCAGACTATCAAAAACAATCACGAGCAACAGCGTCGTACCCTGATCTTGGTAATAACTTTGTATACCCAACTCTTGGTTTAGTTGGGGAGGCAGGCGAGATTGCAGAAAAGATTAAAAAGCTACAGCGAGACCAAGGGATATTTGCCCCCGACAAGGTCACAGCCGAAACCAAGACTGATATTACAAAAGAACTCGGTGATGTTCTGTGGTACGTAACTCAACTAGCGACTGAATTTGGAGTAGATTTAGATGATGTTGCGCAAGGAAATATAGATAAACTTCGTAGTCGACTAGATCGAGGTGTGATTGGTGGGAGTGGTGACAATCGCTAGTGTTGCTTTGAGCACCTGTCTGTGATTTAGTGTTGTCAGACTTGAAATGAAGCGACATATCTCGAGAAGGAGAACGAAATGTCAAACATCAAACCAAATTCGTTTAGCGCCGTGATGGTGCCTTGGAAAAATGCGCAGGAACCTATGGAAAAGGTGGTTCGTTGGGGTAATTTTCCGGCATACGGGCAAACATTGCTCAAACACAACAACTCGGTCCCAGTTACAGCCGTATGGGTTCTGACTGCAATCAGGGGAGAATTTTCGATTGACGAAACACTGCTGCTAACAGCTTTTACTTTTCATGATCATGGAGAGCCAGGTTCGGGTGGTGACGAGCATGCCGGCAACAAAACCCCTGGGAAAGAAATACGTGAGTGGGAAGTGTTTATGGAAGATACACAGCACCTTCCAGAACCAATGAGGCTCTATGTGAGAAAGGCGTTCTTGCTGCAGTATGTTCGCAAAACAGAACACCCAGATAAACCTTGGCCGTATCCGTTGGTTACTGCAGTCGCCGAGCTTAGGGTTAACTATATTGTTGAGCCGGCAGTTTTCGATCTTATTGAATGGATTGATTACTTGATGAGTGCTGTTGACGGGGCTAGTCGAGGTATCCGAAATCAGGAGGAGGGTATGCTGGAGCATTGCTTTGGTAACTACGCTCCTAGGCTGGATGCATTGGTTCGCGAGTTTCCAGGTTTTAGCTCTGTGTGGAATCCAAGTTTACGCACATGGATCGCTGATTTGGTTAGGCAGGAATCAGAGATACCTGCTTTCGTCCAAAGGGACCGTTAGTCATCAAGAGGGGCAGCTGGAAGCTGCCCCTCTTTTCATTTTATTGTATACTGAAAATATTAAATTATTTTCGACCTATGATCTAACGTTTCGTTCATTTTCTGTAGCGCAAATATGACAAGCAGTTTTTTCAGTAATAAATAGATAAATATGAACGAATACCAACACATCAAAGACCAAGACGAAGAAATCTACGCGACCCTAGTCGGAGAAGAGGAGCGAGAGAAAAAGGGAATTGAACTAATTCCGAGTGAGAACTACGTATCGATGGCAGTGCGAGAGGCAATGGGGTCAGTATTTACCAACAAATACTCAGAAGGATACCCGGGGCGACGATACTACGGTGGTCAGGAATTTACCGACGCCATGGAAACCATCGCGATTGATCGAGCCAAGAAGTTATTTAAGGCCGAGTATGCCAACGTACAACCGCTGGGTGGAGCAGCTGCCAACGTGGCGATGTATTTTGCCCTAATGGAGCCAGGTGACACTGTGCTGGGGATGGATTTGTCTCATGGTGGACACCTCACTCACGGTCATCCTACAACCGCTATCAACAAAGTGTTCAATTTTGTTCGGTACAAAATGAAGGACGTTGAGACCGGGGAGATTGACTATGACCACTTGCGCTCCATGGCGCTCGAGCATAAACCAAAGATCATCCTAGCTGGTTTTTCGGCCTACTCACGTGAGCTTGATTATGCAAAGTTCAAGGAGATTGCTGATGAGGTCGGTGCCTATACCGTAGCTGACATCGCGCACATTACCGGACTAATCGCAGCAGGAGTTTTGAAAAACCCATTTGACTACGGGTTTGATGTGATGACGATGACCACGCACAAATCACTACGGGGTCCACGAGGCGGGATGATTGTCGTGCGAGAGGATGCTGAGTTGGCTAAAAAAATCAACAAAGCTGTCTTCCCAGGGATGCAGGGTGGTCCACACATGCATCAAATTGCCGCCAAAGCAGTCGCGTTTAAAGAAGCACTTGATCCAGGATTCAAAGCCTACGCAGAGCAAATTGTAAAAAATGCAAAAGCGATGGAAGTCGTATTTAAAGATAAAGGAGTACGACTCATGTGTGGCGGAACTGACAACCATCTTCTACTGGCAGACGTGAACGGCTCGCTGGGTATTACCGGACAAGAAGCGGAAGTGGTGCTAGACGAAGTCGGGATTACTCTCAATAAAAACATGATTGCAGACGAACCCCGCACTGCGATGGACCCGTCAGGAATTCGGTTTGGAACCCCGGCGATGACCACTAGAGGTATGAAGGAAGAGCAGGCAACTAGATTGGCAGAAATCATGATTGAAGCGATGCAAAACAAAGATGATGCGGCCAAGAAAGCTGAGCTACAAAAAGAAGTACAAGCCATGTGTGAAGTATTTCCGGTGCCTGAAAAGTTTGTGTAGAGTGCTGCTATAACAAAACGCCGCAAGCACAGCTTGCGGCGTTTTGTTATGATACTGCTATGAGTATGAACAGTCTGGTGAAACTAATATCGCATCATTGGCTGACCATCGCCTTCATCGGGGGTTTTATTACCGACCTGATTTTGTTGAACCGGATTGATGACATTGTAGACAACCTGATTCTTTTGACATATGTAGTACTGGCGACTGTATCGCTACTTTTGTTCTACGCTGGTGCTGCACAGAAATTCCCGATGACAATATCGCGCCTGATCAATCGCTACGCACCGGTACTTTTGCAGTACTCGTTTGGTGGATTGCTTTCAGGGATGCTTATTTTCTATGGCCGCAGTGGTGACTGGATTGCTAGTGCACCATTTTTGATCCTCATCCTCCTGGTCATTTTTGGAAACGAGTTGCTTGAGAAGCGGTCTGATATGTTGGTGTACCACATCACATTATATTTTATTGGTATCTTTTCTTATGTGGTGCTAGTTCTACCGGTTGTGCTGGGGCAAATGGGTGACGGGATTTTTATCCTGAGCGGTCTGATTGCGCTCTTGTTTGTGAGTGGGGTTATCAAAATGCTGTACTGGATTGTGCCGAACTTTATGCGGTTCAACACCAAACGCGTGATTCTGATGATTGGTACGTTGTACTTTACGATGACTGGCTTGTACTTTTTTAATCTGATTCCGCCGATTCCATTGTCGCTGACCGAGCTCGACATTGTGCAATCAGTCTACCGGGACAATGATGGAAACTATCGCATTACCGACGAACAACAGCCGTGGTACCGACAACTGCCTTTGGTCCGAGATGAATTACATCCGACTCGTAGCTCGATCGCATGTTTTGCTCGGGTGTATGCACCGACTCGACTGCACACCAGAATCTATCACCGTTGGGAGTACAAAGACGAGGCTGGCAACTGGCAAGAAGCCTTTCGCTTTGGCTATCCGATCACTGGTGAAAACAGTGGTGGGTACCGCGGCTACACGATCCTGAACGAATTTAGTGATGGAATCTGGCGTTGCGGAGTAGAAAACGAACGGGGGCAGGTGCTGGGTCGGACAACTATAGAAATAAATACGACCAGTCCAGCCCGGGCGATGGTGACAAGAATCGAATAGTTGGGTACAGTACAAACCATGCAAGACACGATCCGCATTGAGATAGAGAAAGCAATCAAGACTCTCGGTTGGCCAGAGGTTTCCTTTGTCGTGGATTATCCAACTGATAAAAATGCCGGAGCAGATGTCTTTTCTAATGTGGCATTGGTGCTATCAAAACAAGTGGAGCAAAATCCGAGGGAGGTAGCGGAACAGGTTAAACAAACTATCGACGGTCAAATTGAATTGGTTGATTCAGTAGAAGTGGCTGGTCCTGGGTTTCTAAACTTCAGCCTCAAGCGAGCGTATTTTACAACCACACTAAAAGGAGCTATAGCTGCTGGGGATGAATGGGGTCGAAACGAATCTGCAAGTGGTGAGCAAGTAATCGTCGAGTACACCAGCCCAAACTTGTTTAAACCATTACATGTAGGAAACTTGGTGGGGAATATTATTGGAGAGTCGTTTACTCGGTTGTTTGAACTAGCTGGCGCGACTGTTGTCCGAGCAAACTACCCGTCTGATATTGGCTTGCCAGTAGCAAAAGCAGTGTGGGGACTTCAACAAACTGGGAATGATCCAAGCAAGATCGAGGAACTGGGTGCTGCATACCGGGTTGGCAATGAAGCATATGAAGCTGAAGGTCCTGAAAAAGATGACATCATCGCGATCAATCAGGCGTTGTATGCAAATTCGGATGAAGAATTATCTCGGTTAAGACAAGCCGGTATTGCTACCTCAAACGCCCAGATTCATGCAATCTGTCAAAAACTGGGTACCCATTTTGATACGGAGATTTTTGAAAGTCAGGCAGCACCAGTTGGATCAGAAATTGTGAAAGAAAACATTGGCAAGCTATTTGCTGAGAGTGAAGGGGCGATTGTGTACGACGGTGATCGATCAGGTTTACACACACGAGTGTTCCTTAATTCAAAAGGTCTACCGACGTATGAAGCAAAAGATGTTGGGCACTATAAACTGAAACACGACCAACATCCTGATTGGACTCAGTCGATTATCGTTACTGGTGGGGAACAAGCTGAATATTTTAAAGTGGTCTACGCTGCAATCAAAGAAATCTTTCCTGAAGCGGCAAACAAACATTTAGAGCATATTCCAACTGGTTTTCTTACACTTAGCACCGGAAAAATGTCCTCACGAAAAGGGAATGTGCTAACTGGTGAATCGATCATTGCTGATATGGAGGACGCGGCCAAGGAAAAAATGTCGGAGCGTTCTGAGGGTGGTGATGTTTTAGCGACGCAGGTAGCGGTTGCCGCATTGAAATACGAAATCCTTCGTCATGGAATTGGATCAAATATTGTCTTTGATAAAGAAAAAGCCCTTTCGTTTGAAGGTGCCTCTGGTCCATACTTACAATACACGTATGCTCGTATCCAGTCAGTGTTACAAAAAGCCCAGGAAGCGGGAGTGGATGCAGATACAAGTGTGTCTCCAACCGAGGCTTATAACGCCGAAAAAATGATTGAGGAATTTCCAGCAGTGGTGCAGACAGCTTTAATTGACCGAGCTCCACAAGCTTTGGTAACGTATTTGACCGAACTAGCGTCTGAGTTCAACTCATTTTACGCGCAGGAAAAAATTGCTGATGCTTCTGACGAATTTGCGCCGTACAAAGCAGCGGTTGCGCAAGTAGTAGGGCAGACACTCAAACAAGGATTGTGGGCTCTTGGGATCGAGGCTCCAGAGCGTCTATAGTTTGACTGTTAATAGGTATTGCTATTTAATATCAACGCCGAAAACACGAGCAGGGAGAAAATAAATGGGTGTATTAATGCCGTACGTCGGAATCGTATTTGTAACTTTTGCAGTTGCATATGCATACAGTTCTTTGGAGAGTAACGAGTTTGACGTACCAAGTGCAATAAAATATGCATTTGGAGCGAGTGTTTGTGGAGGCATTGGCTTTTGGGTGATGTTTTGGCCTGGCGCTGTTGTCGGATTGTTCCTTGGTTTATGCGGGACAGCCTTATTGCTTCAGTGTATAGAACCGATGTTTCGTTCTTTCTTTGAGGCTTTACGTAAAGACTAGAACAAACTCCAAACACCATTTTGGAGAATTGACGAAGGTGTGCTGTCATGGCACACCTTTTCTTGACACATATGTGTATGACTAGTATTTTCGTTTCAACATAAGTTCATCAATCATAGGGGGCGATATGGGCCAAAAACCTTCGACTAAAACTAAGCCAGCTAGGCCAGATCAGACGTCCAAGGTTCTATCTGAACGTCAGACAGAACTGCAGCGAAAACTCTATGCTGACTCTACTGCGTCAGCTGTTCATTTTAAACGCTTGAAAGCTGAGCAGGCAAAAAAGAAAAGCTGAGCAAACTCTTTGCAAGAACCAAAAAGGCGCACCAGCGGTGCGCCTTTTCCTTTTGCCATTTTTTGTGGGTTTGCTACACTGAAATTGTGATCTGATACATCACGTGAGAGGTGGTTTAACAAGCCGCTTCATAAATGTCTGATATACATAATCTAATTTCATATGAATAAAAAGGTACATGGTCGTGAAAACGACTCAGTAAAAACTGTTGAGGCAGTTGAAAAAAGTGAAGTCGCCCTGCGCGAAGAACAGATCCAAGCTTTCTGGGAAGAACAGGATATTTTTAATAAATCAGTAGTGTCACCAGCCGGTGACTCTCCTAAAGGAGATTTTGTATTTTACGACGGTCCGCCGTTTGCAACCGGTCTGCCGCACTATGGACACATTTTGGCAGGAACAATCAAGGACGCAATTCCGCGGTTCTGGACCATGAACGGATACCGGGTACGCCGCAAGTGGGGTTGGGACTGCCATGGTCTGCCGCTCGAGAACTTGATTGAAAAGAAACTCGGCCTTGCGACTAAGCGCGACATCGAAGAGTACGGGGTCAAGAATTTTAACGAAGCCGCGCGTGATGCGGTGATGGAGTATGCGGATGATTGGAAGCAGATCATTCCGCGCATGGGGCGCTGGGCGGACATGGACGATGACTATAAAACGATGGATAGCACCTACACCGAAAGTGTCTGGTGGGTGTTCAAACAGCTACACGAGAAAGGACTTGTGTTTGAAGGTTTTAAAACCATGCACTTGTGCCCGCGTTGTGGAACCACGCTGTCTAACTTTGAGGTGAACCAGGGCTACAAAGATATCAAAGATATCGCGGTGACGGTTAAATTGCCGTTGCTCGATGACGCTGGTGCTGTTACTGACACTAGTCTGCTGGTTTGGACTACTACGCCGTGGACGCTGCCTGGAAACCTAGCGGCAGCCGTGAACGAAGAATTTACGTATGTAAAAGCCAAAGTTACAACAGAAGAAAAAACTGAATTTGTGATTGTGGCAAAGGGTCGTTTGGCACAGTTAGACGGGACTCAATTCGAGGTGGTGGAAGAAATGAAGGGTGCAGACCTGGTCGGGCGTCGATACCAACCGCCATTCCCATGGATGGGGGAGCAAGATATGGAAGGGCGTGAAAATGCCTGGGTGATCCGTCACGCGGACTACGTCGAGATTGGTGAGGATGGGACAGGTGCAGTTCACATCGCACCAGCCTACGGTGACGACGACATGAAACTAGCTCAGGCTCACGGCGTGCCAATCGTGCACCACGTCGACAATACCGGACACTTTAAAGACTGGGTGTCTGACTTTGCTGGGCAGCTGGTTAAACCAAAGGACGACGACGAGTCAGGGGTAGGGCACATGGATGCTGATATTGAAGTACTGAAAACCCTCCAGGCGGCTGGTGTAATCTTCAAAAAAGAAAACATTACCCACAGCTATCCGCACTGTTGGCGATGCGACACACCACTGCTGAACTACGCGACAACATCGTGGTTTGTAGACGTACCAAGCATCAAAGACCAGTTGGTAAAAAATAACAGCGAGGTCAAGTGGGTGCCAGAGCACGTCGGAACCAACCGCTTTGGAAAGTGGCTTGATGGGGCACGTGACTGGGCAGTGTCACGACAGCGATACTGGGGCGCACCATTGCCAATCTGGAAAAATCCAACTACCGGTGAATATAAGGTACTTGGCTCGCTCGAAGAGCTGAAGCAATACGTACCCAAATCTGGGAATCAGTATTTTGTTATGCGCCATGGTGAAAGTGAGAGTAATGTGGCTGGAGTAATCAGTGCCAATATTGATAACGATGATTCTATAACTGAAGCCGGAAAAGAGCAGGTAAAACGAGCCGCCGTCGAACTAAAAAGTGAAAACATCGACCTGATCATCGCCTCACCGTTTATGCGTACTAGGCAAACAGCAGAGCTGGTTCGGACAGAACTTGGCCTATCAGAAACGTCTCTACTGTTCGACGAAATCATTCGTGAATACGATTTGGCAGATGAATTTGAAGGCAAGCGTTGGCATGATGACTACGCGGCTAATTTTGCCACCTGGGAAGAACGGTTTACCAAAGATCTACCTGGCTCAGAAAACCGGCGCGACGTGATGAAGCGTATGGGGGAATTCTTGTATGGTCTAGAATCAAACCCTAATTACCAAGGAAAGAACATCCTGATCATCTGTCACGGTGGCCCAATCGCAACGCTGCGTGCTGCTGCCGCTGGTTGGAATGCAGAGCAGCAAAAGGCTGACTACGATAGTGGACGGTACTTCGAAAATGCGCAATGGGAGAAACTCGATTTCACGCCGCTGCCACACAACGACAACTACGAGCTCGATTTTCATCGGCCGTATATCGATGATGTTGTACTGGAAGAAGGTGGCGTGAGGTTGGAACGGGTGCTAGACGTCTTTGACTGTTGGTTTGAAAGTGGGTCAATGCCATACGGTCAGCGACACTTTATGGGTGAAGCTCAGTCAGACTTTGAACCAGAAAATGGGGTTGGTTTGCCGGCTCAATTTATTGCTGAAGGTCTCGACCAAACTCGAGGTTGGTTCTATTCATTGATCGTACTAGGTACTGCTTTGTTTGGAAAATCACCGTATGAAAACGTAATTGTAAACGGTCTCGTGCTGGCCGAGGACGGCAAGAAAATGTCTAAAAAATTGCAGAATTACCCAGACCCGATGGATCTGGCAGATCGCACTGGAGTCGACGCAATGCGACTCTACCTACTCTCGTCACCAATCATGCGGGGGGAAGACCTTAACTTCTCAGAGAAAGAAGTGCTGGAACTGCAGCGAAAAAACATCGGCCGACTACACAACGTGCTGGCGATGTATGAAATGTTTGCTGACGGAACCGAAGCACGCGGTGACTCATCAAATGTGCTCGATCAATGGATCGTGGCGCGGTTGCAACAGTTGGTGAATGAATCAACTGCTGGCTACAAATCGTACGAACTGGATAAAGCTACCCGACCAATCAATGACTTTATTGACGATCTGTCAGTCTGGTACCTGCGTCGTTCGCGAGATCGATTCAAAGGGGAAGACGCCGTCGACCGAACACTCGCCCTGGCTACCTTGCGACACGTACTTCGAACACTATCACTAACTATCGCCCCATCGATGCCGTTTTACGCTGATTATCTCTGGCGAGCAATCAGAGAAGAAGATGACGCCGAAAGCGTTCACCTAGCCGCCTGGCCAACCGAAGGAATGGTAAACGAAGACTTGCTGGAGAAAATGGTCGAGACGCGAAACATCGTCACGATGGCGCTGGAAGCACGCACCAAATCAGGTATCAAAGTCCGGCAGCCAATTGCTGCAGTGTTTGGCCCTGAACTGCCAGAAGGTCTTCTACAAGTAGTGCTCGATGAACTCAACGCCAAGGACTATGGGGTGGCTGATACCGTTGGGATTGATACGGAACTAACACCGGAACTAATCGCCGAAGGGGCAGTGCGAGAGCTGATGCGAGCGGTCCAAGCTAAGCGAAAAACTGACGGACTAGAACCACAGGACGAAATTATCTTAACCGTGCAGACTAGCGAAGCAGGGAAAGCAGCTATCGAAGCTAACCAAGAGTTACTACAAAAAACTGTCGGCGCAACAAGTCTACAGTTTGCCGACACTGATGGAGAAGAGGTAGCTGCAGACAGTATGTCATTTAAATTTTCTATTGGGTAAAGTGACAAAACTGATCACAAAAGTGAAGCAGCGCTGATGAGTATATGTCATATGTAACCTATACAACCGAAGCGATTGTATGTGGGACCTACGATCGCAATACAACCGATAGAAGCTATCGGTTGTTTACGCGTGAGTTGGGGATGTTGTACGCTGATGCCCGCAGTGTGCGAAAAGAAAATTCCAAGCAACGCCAGGCGCTGTCGGACTTTGCTCATATCAAAGTATCGCTGGTGCGAGGAAAAGGTGGATGGAAGATCGGTAGTGTCACTGAGATAAAAAACTACTACAGCGCAGCTACCGATCAGGCCGCGCGTGGGAGTGTGGTCAAGTTAGTACGGCTGCTACGAAGGTTTCTTGCCGGAGAGGAAACCCACGAGGCGTTATTTGATGAATATGTAGCAGCCCTGGAATTCTTTTCGGCCGATTGTCTTGAGCGTACGTGTTATGAACATGTGTGTATTCAGCGAATCCTAGCTCAGCTTGGATATATCAGGACAAGTGATGTGCCACCGCAGTTCAAGGGTATTTTGCTGGCTGATATTGACCCAGCGCAGGTGTGTAGTGCCGATAAAACAGTTGCTCTTAGTATCGAGCGAGCACAAAATGCTAGTCAATTGTAACCTTGTTAAAAAACTGGTGTTATACTAGTGATTATGAAGGAGGATCTGTACGACCAAGAAAAGTTAGATGAGATGCGGCAAAAACTGTACGACCGTTCGAGTGCCCAGCAGTCAGTTGAGCGCCATGGATTGACCGATACACCGGTTGATGTTGCTCGTAACTGGGAAATCTATACCCCTGAACCAGAAATTCCACAGGAAAAAATCGAGAAACCAAAACGGCGATATCGTCTATATATTCTCGCAATTAGTCTACTGATTTTTGTATTTGGTGCCGGACTGTCGACGCTGTATTTGTACCTGGGTGGCAATGAAATTTCGAGTGACAACATAGCCCTGTCTATCGACGGGCCATTAAACGTGGGTGGTGGTGAAGTGTTGAATTTTGCTGTTGAGATAAGTAACCAAAATACCGTCCCGATGGAGTCAGCGACTCTTATTCTAAAGTATCCCCAAGGAACTCGCTCGGTTGGTGAAATTCCCCGGACGATTTTTGAGGAGCGCATTCCAGTTGCAGAGATCACCCCTGGTTCGGTTGAAAATATACCGCTGCAAGTGGTTGTTTTTGGGGAGGAACAAGCCGAGCAACAGATTACCGCCACGATCGAGTACCGGGTAGCTGGGTCAAATAGTGTATTTTACAAAGAAGCCACTCCGTACGGATTCAGTATCAGTTCTTCACCGATTGTATTGCGGGTCAATAGCGTGGATAAAGTTTCCTCTGGGCAAATAGTGGACATTGAACTGACAGTTGTTTCAAATGCATCCGCTCCGCAGCGCGACCTACTGATTAGTGCCTCGTATCCAAATAGTTTCCGTTTTGAATCGGCCGAGCCTGCTCCGGTGTTTGGAAATACTGTGTGGAGTATCGATGAGCTCTTGCCAGAAGAGCAAGTGAAAATTCGATTGCGAGGTGTAGTGACTGGCTTTTCAGATGAATCATTGCGAATTAACTTTGATCTTGGGCCAGCCCAAACAAACGATCCGTTTATTGTTGGCTCTCTCTTGGCCGAAGCGGATGCTGATTTCAAGATCGAAAGCCCGTTTATTGGAATTACCACAAAAATCGATGGGGAAGAGACAACCAGTGCGATTCTAGAAGAAGGAAAAAATTCTCGGGTTGAGCTTGAAATCACAAATACGTTAAATAATACGATCTATGATTTGATGGTAGAAGTCGTGCCAGGAGGCAATGTACTAAACGAGCAGTCAATCCAGGGGACAAATGGGTTCTTTGATTCAAACTCAGGGACAATCAGGTGGCAGGTAGCAAACAACAATTCATTTGCCTCCGTTGGTCCAGGTGAAAGCCGCCGATTAAACTTTACTGTGTCACCATCAGGTATTCAGCCGACAGCCTCGTATGATGTGGCAATCAACGTATATGCTCGTCGAGTAGCAGAGCCAGGCGCGGCTGAACAGCTGGTTGGTACTACGCTCATAGAGGCAAAATATGACTCAACTATTTTCCTGGGTAGCCAGGCTAGCAGAGGCACCTTGTTTACACAGTTGGGCACAATCCCACCGCAAGTGGGTCAAACTACCAGCTACGTTGTTACACTGGTGGCCGAAGCTGGTGTAAATGATCTGACGGACGCAGCTATAGAAACAAAATTACCAATTTACGTTAATTGGCGTGATAGCATTCAGGGCGAAGGAGAGCTGACATACAACACCGTCTCACAGCAACTACAGTGGAATGCTGGGAATATCCCATCTGGGACACGCAAAGAGGTATCGTTCCAGGTGAGTGTTACTCCTAGTTCATCGCAGGTTGGAAGTACTCCGGTCTTAATCCAGCGACAAACTATGCGGGCAACAGATCGATTTACCGGCACCCGCTTGCAAGCGGTAGCAGACCCGGTGTACACTGAACTTTCGACTGAGGCAGGGTTTGAAGAAGGTAACGGCCGAGTCATTCCTTAATCCAACACATTTATGACACAGAATTCTGACACGATGGAAAAAGTAGTAGCGCTCGCTAAGCGGCGCGGTTTCGTATTTCCAGGGAGTGATATTTATGGAGGGCTAAAAGGAACTTGGGACTTAGGTCCACTAGGTGTAGCTCTCAACAACCGCCTTAAATCAGAATGGTGGAAAATGTTTGTTGATGGACGCGAAGATATGTACGGACTCGATGCAGCGATTTTAATGAATGAACGAGTGTGGGAAGCTAGTGGTCACACAGGAGCGGGCTTTTCTGACCCTTTGATTGAAGACATAAAAACCGGAGAACGGTTTCGCGCAGACCATCTTCTCAAAGACCACGGTATTGAAGCAGAGGGTCTAACTGCACAAGAGATGGACGTGTTGATCAAAGAAAATGCTATAAAAAGCCCAGCTGGCAATGAGCTGTCCGATATCAAAGATTTCAACCTGATGTTTGAAACTATGGTTGGAGCCGAAGGAAAGTACAAGTCCTACCTGAGGCCGGAGACGGCCCAAGGAATCTTTGTGAACTTTAAAAACGTGGTTGATACAATGTCACCAAAACTGCCGTTTGGTATCGCTCAGATTGGAAAGGCATTTCGAAACGAAATTGCTCCACGAGAGTGGTTGTTCCGCGTGCGTGAGTTTGAACAAATGGAGATTGAATATTTTGTTAAAGAAGAAGATTGGAAAACAGAATATGAAAAAATGCTCGTAGACATCCGAGCGTGGCATGCACACATTGGTCTATCGGATGAAAACATTCGAGAATTCGAAGTTCCAGAAAACGACCTCGCACACTACAGCAAACGAACAATCGATTTTGAATACAACTATCCAGGGAAAGGCTTTGACGAGCTAGCTGGGTTTGCGTACCGAACTGATCATGACCTGAAAAGTCACGAGGAAGCAAGTGGGGTTAAGCTACGCTACACACCGGTCGAAGGAGCACCGTTTATCCCACACGTACTAGAACCATCATTTGGAATTGGCCGCGCAATGACTGCCGTTCTCTGCGAAGCGTATACCGAAGACCAAATGGGAGACGATACCCGGGTATTCCTAAAGCTGCCCGCACATCTTGCCCCATACCGCGTGGCGGTCTCTCCGCTGCTTAAAAATAAACCCCAGCTAGTCGCCAAAGCCCGCGAAGTATTTTCGCTGCTGAAAAAGGAATTTGGAAATGTCGCCTGGGATGATAACGGTAACGTAGGGAAACGATACCGTCGTCAGGATGAAATCGGTACGCCGAATTGTGTTGTAATCGACTTTGAAACACTCGGTCAAGAAGCTCCCGACCTAGCTGACACCGTGACAGTCCGTGACCGTGATACCGGGGAACAACAACGTGTGGCGATTGCCGAACTTGTCGAATTTTTGAAATAAGGGTATTCTCGGTTTGGGCCAAAATAAACCTTGAGGAGGTATCCAAATGGCAGGTTCTGTATTTTTCCAGGCGGTAGACAAATGGTTAGAAGGCAAAGGATTTCATGTCCATTTGGCAAGAGAAGGGACTTTGGATGGGCATGCTCTTCGAAAAAGCCTTGCTGATCTGAAGGATTCAGGTTGTGCTATGGGTGATGGCGATTGTGCCCATACCTATATCAAAGGTGTTCTTACGCAACTCAAGAATGTAGCTGGCTGGACAGAGGAGCAATCACGATCCGCACTTAAAGCCGCAGACTTCAACCCAGACGACTTTGAGTTGGGCTAATTTAGTAGACCGATCCTTCCCTGGGGTCGGTCGCTTTTTTTATTTACACGGTAGTGGTACATTTATTTGACTATGTCAGAGAAAACCCCTAAATACATCACTACCACCTTGCCGTATGTTAACGCCGATCCGCACATTGGATTTGCGCTTGAAATGGTGCAATCAGATACCTTGGCTCGGTATTGGCGCCTGATCGGTGAGGATGTGTTTTATAACACTGGAACAGACGAACATGGTCAAAAAATCGCTGAAAAGGCTGATAGTGAAGGAGTTGATCGTCAAGCATACGTTGATCGCTACGCAGCTAGTTTTGAAACTCTAAAAAAGTCTCTCAACTTATCGTACGACAACTTTGTCCGAACTACGGACGAACAACACAAAGCAGCTGCCCAAGAAATCTGGAAACGCTGCGAAGCTGCTGGTGACATCTACAAAAAAACCTACAAAGGCCTGTATTGCGTGGGGGACGAGATGTTTATGAAAGAATCAGAGCTGGTTGATGGAAAATGCCCAAACCATCCCAACATGGAACTGCAAGAGGTAGAAGAAGAAAACTATTTCTTTAAACTATCTAACTACCAACAATACCTGGAAGAGTACCTGTCAAAAGAGGGGGTGATCGTGCCAGAATGGCGCCGCCAGGAAGCCTTGAATTTTGTGAAAGGAGGCCTCGAAGACTTCTCAATCTCACGTCAAAAAGATCGTATGGACTGGGGGATTCCTGTGCCTGGGGACGACGACCACGTGATGTACGTGTGGTTTGACGCATTAACTAACTACATAAGTACCCTGGGTTGGCCTGCCGACACTCAAGGTAATTTTGCTACATACTGGGAAGGTGGACACACGCTACAGCTGGCAGGTAAAGACCAGGTACGCTTCCAGTCCATCATGTGGCAAGCGATGCTAAAAAGTGCGGGGGTTAAAGCAACTGATCAGGTGTTTTATCACGGCTTCATCAACAGTGGCGGGCAAAAAATGAGTAAGAGTCTAGGGAATGTAATTGCTCCACAAGAAATGGTTGATCGGTACGGAACAGATGCGGCGCGATACATCCTCCTGCGTCACGTGCACCCGGTAGATGATTCTGACCTGACCTGGGAGAAAATGGACGAGTACTACACGGCGAACTTGGTAAATGGGCTAGGGAACCTGACGGCGCGGATTATGAAAATGTGTGAGCAGCACCTCGAGCCTGCTACCTTTGAACCAATGGATGCTAGCACCATTGACGCTCCATACTTGCTTGATTTCCAGCACGCGATGGATCATGTCTGGACCCAGATCCAAGAACTCGACGAAATAATCGCTGCTACTGAACCGTTTAAGTTGATCAAGACAGACGAGCTAGCTGCTAAAAACATCTTGGTGAACCTACGTGAGCGTCTCATTCATATTGGACGACTGCTGCTACCAGCTATGCCAGAAACCAGTGTCATCATCCGCGAAGCAGTCAAAGCCAACCAGAAACCAGAGAACTTGTTTAATCGTTTGGAGAGTTAATATGAGTCAGTTAGTTCTCATACACGGTGACCATGCTTCTAGTCTGGACAATTGGCTACCCTATGTGGCAGAGAAGTTTAGAAAAAAAGGTTGGGACGTGATTTCTCCAGATATTCCTGATCCAGAGGATCTTGACCTGGAGCGGTGGTTGGATTACGTAAATGAGCAGGTTGAACTTACTCCTGACACTATTTTAGTTGGTCACTCGTCTGGGTGTCCACTCATCATTAGTTTGATCGAAGAGTCACCAGTTCAAATTAAAAAAGCCGTGCTGGTTGCTGGTTTTATAGAAGATATTGGTTTTGGAGTTGATCCAATGCTTCAAGATTCATATGACTGGGACACTATTAAAAATAATTGTCAGGAATTTATTTTTGTAAATTCTGATAATGACCCATATAACTGTGACGACAAGCAGGGGAGATTGATGATGGATATTCTCGGTGGAACCCAGGTGATCGTTTCTGGAGGTATGCACTTTGGTACTGATGAATACGAAGATGTCTGTGAAGAGTTTCCATTGTTGGTTAAGCTAATTGAAGATTAATATGAAAAACGTCATCATTATTCACGGGAAGCCATCAAAAGAAAACTACTATGATCGGGATGGGTATACATCTAGTAATTTTGGTTGGATTCCGTGGCTACAGAACCAGTTGCTGACCCGAGACATCATGCCCAATGTGCCAGAAATGCCCCATGCGTATGCACCAGAGTATGAAAGCTGGAAGCGAGAATTTGAACGGTTTGATGTCACTCCCGAGACGATGTTAGTTGGACATAGTATGGGTGGGGGATTTTTGGTGCGGTGGTTGAGTGAGAACCAAAACGCAACGCCAGCGCGAGTGATTTTGGTTGCTCCGTCACTTGATCCACTACGTAGTAACGAAACTGGTTTTTGTGAGTTTGATATTGACCCGACTATCACTGACCGCACACAGCTGGTCGTGATGACCAGCGACAATGATTCTGACAAAGCAGAAATGTCCCGTAAATTGATTACTGACGCACTTCCAAATACAGACGTGCGGATGTTTAGCGGGTTTGGTCACTTTATCCCAGACCACCTCGGAAAGGAGACATTACAAGAGTTGGTTGAGATAATCTTGGAATAATATGCATATATTAGTGTTTGGAGACAGTATCACGCAAGGCTTCTACGACCATGAAAAAGGTGGTTGGGTAAATCGGTTGTTTATCGACGTGTCCGCTTCGCTAGCTTCTTATCAAGACTTTATCGGCGTATTTAATCTTGGGATTGATTCAGAGACAACCACAGGATTACTGGCGAGAATAGAGAGCGAGATTATCGCTCGTAAAGCAGATGAAATGGTAATAATTCTTGATACTGGTGGCAACGATACGTTTGTAAATAAAGAGACGGGAGAAAACGTGGTACCCTTTGAAACATTTTCAGAAAATTATTCAGAACTGATCACAATTGCGAAAAAATACGGTCAGGTATTTTGTCTCAGCTTTAAAGACTTTAATCCAGAACAAGCAAAAGAACTGCCCTGGTACAAAGACTATGACTTTACAGACAATAATCATAACAGGTACGAGCAAGAAATCGAACGTTTGTCTCGGGTGCACGATGCAAAGTATGTCGATCTAACAGGCTTATTTGAGGCTGATTTTGCTAAATATAGCCACGACGGGGATCATCCAAGTCCAGCCGGTCATGAATTGATCTATAAGCGAGTTAAAGAAGCGTTAGAAAAGGAAAATATTTTATGAGAATCTTAATTTTTGGAGATAGCATTGCTCGCGGTTCATTCGATACAGAGTGTGGCGGATGGGCAAATCGCTTGTCAGCGGTTTTTAGTCAAAAGACTTTGGATATAGATGAATATTGCAACACATACAATTTAGGTATTGCTGGAGAAAGTAGTGCTGGACTGCTAGGTAGAATCGAGTCAGAAATTAAATCGCGTATAGAGCTTGGTTCTGGTGAGATTATTACACTAGTTCTGACTGGTACAAACGATAGCAAGGTTGATGTTAAGGCAGCAAAGAACCTCACAGATATTTCTGAATATAGAGAAAATTATGAGCAAATCATATCGCTTGCAAAAAAATATTCAGATAAAGTTTTTTGCATTGGCCTGACTAGAGTTGATGAAAGTAAAACAAATCCAATAGCGCCCAATAATAAAATCGCATTTAGGAATGAGGAGTTGAAGAAATATGAATCTGTAATAAGTGAGGTGGCAACTGATGCCGGGGTCAGCATTATTAATGTTTCTGATTCATTTGGAGTACCAGACTTATCTCCAGACGGAATTCATCCAAACTCTCGGGGACATCAACTTATTTTTGAACGAGTTAAAGAAGCGTTAGAAAAGGAAAATATTTTATGAAAAACAAATTTGTAGT